>NZ_LT598496.1:5788422-6431580 GCF_900091425.1 Micromonospora krabiensis | reverse complement strand
TCGCCGCGGTCCCCGAGGAGGAGACCTTCGCCGTCCGCGTACCGGGCCGCGCCACCGGTCCACTCCTCGGCGGCAACCTCTGCCTGATCGCCGCCACGCTCGGCACCCCGGACATGCCGGACCTGACCGGGGCGGTGCTGCTGATCGAGGACGTGCAGGAGCCTCCGTACAAGGTGGACCGGATGCTCACCCAGCTGCGTCGGGCCGGCGCGCTGGACGGCCTCGCCGGGGTGGCCGTCGGGCAGTTCACCGACTGCGCGGACGGCTGGCCGGTGACCGTCGCCGACGTGCTCACCGAACGCCTCGGCGACCTGGGCGTGCCGGTGCTCGGCGGCCTGCCGGTGGGGCACGGCGTCGGCCAGCTCACCGTGCCCGTCGGCACCGAGGCGACCCTCGACACCGAGACCGGAACGCTAACCGTGGCGCCCGCCGTCCGCCCCACCCCCTCCCCATCCCCATCCCCGTCCCCCTCCCCGTCCCCGACCCCCTCCCCTGCCCGTTGATCAAGATGTTCGCGTCAGGATCGCGGCGGATCGTGACGCGAACCTCTTGATCAACGAGTAAGGCCGGAGGGGGTCGGGGTTAGGGGGTTAGGCGGGCCACGTGGCCGGTCTCCAGGGCGGCCCAGAGCGTGCCGTCGGCGGCAAGCGTGAGGCCGTGCGGCTCGGAGCCCGCGGTCGGCAGGTCGAACGTGGTGATCGACCCGGCGGCGTCGGCGTGGCCGATCCGGTTGGCGCCCCACTCGGTGTACCAGACCCCGCCGGCGGGGTCGGCGACGATCGCGTGCGGCCGGGCGGCGCGGTCCGGCAGCGGGAACTCGTCGATCCGACCGTCCGGAGCGATCCGACCGAGCTGACCGGCACCGATCTCCACGAACCAGACGGCCCCGTCGGCCGCGACGGTGATGCCGACCGGCGCGGCGCGCTCGGTTGGCACCGGCCGCACGTCGACGCTGCCGTCCGTCCCGACCCGGGCGATCGCGTTCGCCTGGTTGAGGGTGCACCACACCGCGTCCGGGCCGGCGGCGAGCATCGAGGCGAACGCCCCGGTCATCGGCAGCGGGAACGTTGTCACCGCGCCGTCGGGCGTGACCCGGCCGACCGTGTCGGAGTTCATCCCGGCGTACCAGAGGGCACCGTCGGCACCGGTGACGACGCCGCACGGGCCGGTGCCGGCCGGAAGCGTGACGGCGCTGAGCCCGCCGTCGGTGGCGATCCGGCCGAGCCGGTCGTCACCGGAGCGGCTGAACCACAGCGCGCCGTCCGGCCCGGGCGTGATGATCAGGGGTCGGCTGTCCGGCGCGTCCAGCGACCAGGTCCGCACGTCGCCGTCCGCGCCGACGCGGGCGATGCCGCCGGCGTGGACCAGCGTCAGCCAGAGCGCGCCGTCGGGCCCGACCGCGATGCCGTACGGCCCGGCGCCGCTCTCGGCCACCGGGATCTCCCGGATCCGAGGGTGAGTCACGCTGCCTGCCTCTCTCCGTCGACGGTCACGGGTCGTGCCGGCGGCCACCGGCGTACGCGGCCCGTCCGGCCCGGCCGACGGTCAACCCTGCCCGTCCCGCTGCGCCCGAGCAACCGGTTTGTCCGGTCCGACGGTTGGATTTCCAGCTCGCTGACAGCTTCGCCACGGGTCCCGCCCAGCCTGACTCGTCACCGTCGGTGATGTCACCGCACCACCAACCCACGAGCTGGAGGAAGCATGTCCCGCACGATCAGGAAGAAGCACCTGTTGGCCGGCCTGGCCACGGCGGGTGTGCTGGGCGTCGGGATCGCGGCGCCGACGATGGCGTTCGCGGCCGACGGGGGCACGCCGACGCCGAGCGCCAGCGCCGACAGCGGTCAGCAGCAGAAGAGGGCCGACCGCCAGTCGGAGTTCGCCGAGGCGCTCGCGAAGGAGCTGGGCGTCCCCACCGACAAGGTGACCGCCGCCCTGGAGAAGGTGCGCGAGCAGCACAAGGCCGACCGACAGGGCGACCGGCCGGCGCGCCCGTCCGCCGAGGACCGGCAGGCGAAGCTCAAGGAGCGGCTGGACCAGGCGGTCAAGGACGGCAAGCTCACCCAGGAGCAGGCCGACGCGATCACCAAGGCCGTCGAGGCCGGTGTCTTCCCCGGCGGGTTCGGCGGACCCGGCCACCGCGGCGGCTGGGGCGGCCACGGCGCCCCGGACGGTACGACCGGCAAGTGAGCCGCCGGCGGCCCCGCCCTACCGCGGGCGGGGCCGCCGCATGGTCAACCCCGGTGGGGCCACGTGCCGGGGTCGGACTCCGCCGTACCCCGTCACGTCGCCCCCGTGGAGTCGATCAGGCGGCCGGCGGGGGCGAGAAGACGCCGATGTGGTTGCCGGCCGGGTCGAGCAGGTGGGCGAAGGTGAGCCCGGCGGCGTTGGTCTTCGCCGGCACGTGCACCTTTCCGCCGGCCGCCTCGGCACGCCGGATGGTCTCGGCGACGTCGGGCACCTCCACGAAGAAGGTCGCGTAGCGCGGGCCGCCCTCGCCCGTGCCGCGGATCGCCCCGCCGATCCCCTGGCCGGCGCCACCCTCGGTCGTCCGGTACGACACCCCGCCGGCGCCCGCCTCGGTGAACGTCCAGCCGAACAGGTCACCGTAGAACCGCTGCGCCTCGTCCGGCCGCTCGGCGCCGATCTCGAACCAGGTGACGGCATTGCTGATGGTCATGTGACGGCCTCCCGTTCCACGCGCCGGCCGGTCGACCGGCGCCGTCAGGAACCAGCCTCGACGGCGTCGGCGACACCGTCCTGTCGGCGTTTCCCGGGCTGTCCCACAAAATCGCGCACCAGCGGGCCGAGCCGCCGCACCAGGTCGGGGTGCTGCCTCCCGTAGCGGTCTTCGAAGCCGGCCAGCAGTCCGGGGGTGAGGAACGGCTCCGCCAGCCCCCGCTCGTGCAGCCGCGCCAGCACGGAGGCGGTCACGTCGTCCAACGGAACGTCGAACTGGCCGGCGTTGTCGCGCATCAGCGGGTTGACGATCTGGGCGAGCCGCAGATCCGTCACCTCGTTCGCGCCCAACGCCCGCTGCGCACAGCGCATCAGCGCGAATCTCGTCGCCGGCTCCTTGAGCAGCTCGACCTGGCACGCGGACAGCACCTCGGCCACCAGTTCGGGCGACGCCGTCCGGTCGGCGGCCAGGCGGTCGAACAGCAGCCGCAGGAACGCCGCACGGTCCCACTCCGGCACCACCCCGGACACGTCGGTCACCAGCCGCGCACAGCGCAGGTAAACCTCGCGTCGTTCCCGCTCCGTCGCCGCCCGCAGGGGCAGCAGCCAGGCGTCCACCAGCGCCCGAGCCGCCGAGGCGGGCGCACCCGTACCGGTGGAGAAGACGCCGAGCGCGCTCGCCAGCTTGTCGAACAGCGGCTCGACGGCGTGCACCACGACGCCGGAGTCCACGTCGCAGGTCAGGTGGGCGTTCCGCCGCAGACGGGCCAGAGTGTCGCCCGACAGGCCCCAGCCGCTGCCCGGGCGGCCGGGCGGAAGTCCCAGCAGCCACGGCACGTCGGTCTCCGGTGGAGCCCCGAGCCGGTAGTGCGTCCACAGCCGGATGTCCCGCGCGCCGCCCGCACCGAGTCGCTCCAGCGCCAGCAGGTCACTGAGACTCTTCCACTCCTCCGGGTCGAGCTGGGCACGCCAGAGCCCCACCTGCGCCCGCCACTCGGCCACCGGGTCGGCCGCCTCGGGGAACAGCTGCCGGCTGGTCACCATGCCCCCCGCGGCCAGGACGAGCAGCAGCAGGTTGGCGCCGTACGCGGCGTACCGGGCGGGCACCCGCAGCCGCCGCGGACGGTAGTCGTCGAACCGGCGCGCCCCCGCGGCGTAGGGGACCTCCCGGAACAGTCGCAGCAGGAGGTCGAACCAGGCGTCGCGCTGCTCGACGGCCCGCCCCGCCAGCCACTCGCCGAGGAACGCGAGCACGGTGGACCGGGTGCTCAACACCGCGTACGAGAGCAGCGCGTGCAGCAGATCGTCGTCGAGCGGCCCGCCGCCCCACGACAGGCTGGCGGCGGCGTCGCGGGCGACCAGGTCGTCCACTACCTGCACGGTCAGCCGGGCCACCAGGTACTCGCCGAACGTGGCGTGCAGGAACTCGTACGTCTCGCGCCGACGCTCGTCGGACGAGGCGCGGGAGCGGTGGATGAAGAAGAACCGGCCCAGCACCACCTCGGCGGGCGCAAGCGGCGTCCGGAGCCCCGACCGCTCGCGGGCCGGCGCCCCGGCCAGGGGCAACGCCGCGAGGTCACCGTCCAGTTCGGTGGTGGTGACCCACTGGACGCCCCGGTTGAACATCGCGAACGCCACCACGGCGAGCCGGCGGAGCTCCTCCTCGACGGCCCGGTCCAGCTCCGGCTCGGGCAGGCCGTCGCGCTGCTTGACCACCTCCCGGCGGGCGAAGCGCCGCAACAGCCGCTCGTAGAGGTCACCGCGGCGCAGCTCACCGGCCTCCCGCAGGTCACCGCCCTCGGCGTCGTAGAGCGCGAGCATCAACAGCAGCAGCGGCTGCTCGGCCAGCTCGCGGTGCGACAGCACGATCTCCCGGTCCAGCGGGCGGGCGCCGGGTGCCCGGAAGGCGGCCCGGTTGACCCGGTTCCAGGTCTCCACCCAGGCCCCGACCCGCGCCTCGTCGAAGGGCTCCAGCCGGATGGCGATGGTGCCCGGCGGCGGTTGGGCCCGGTCGGCCACGCTCGTGCGGCTGGTCACCAGCACGGCCACGGGGCGGCTCTGGTCGGCCTCGCGGTGCTGGAACGCGGCCACCCGCCGCAGGTAGTCGGTCTGGCTGACCCCGGTCGCCTGGAGCAGCTCGTCGAACCCGTCGAGCACGACGACCGGCAACGCGTCGCCCGCCGAGCGGGACAGCGTCGGCCAGTCGAGCCGCTCCCCCGTGTCGTTGCGGACCGCCTGCTCGATCTGGTCCTGAAGGTCACCGGCGGCGTAGACGTCGCGGAGCGTCACCCGGACCACGAGGAAGTCCGCCGCCGGCAGTTGGGCCGCGAGGACCCGGGTCAGCACCGACTTGCCCGACCCCGGTTGGCCGAGCACCAGCAGCGGCGCCCGGGTGGCGCCGGACGAGGTGAGGTGGACGACCAGGGACTGCCACAGGTCGTCACGAACCGGTCGATGCGCCCACCAGCGCTCCTCGCTGGGCCGCGCGTCCGGCCCCAGCTCCGCGATCCGGCACAGCGGCGGCACGTACGCCTCGCCGAGGGTCGGCACGCTGAGGCCCGCCGGCACGTCCCCGGAGGGGATGACCGGCCGGCGCAGCTCGGCGGCGTAGGCGGCCCCGAGGGCCTGGCGCCGCGCGTCCGGCGCCCGCCCGGTGGAGAGGTCGCGCAGCGTACGACGCATCTCGGCTAGCCCGAGGGACAGCCGGTGGACCTCCTGCCGGGTCGCCTCGTGCGCGTCCAGCTGGAGCCAGAGCGACACCTCGGGAAAGTCGGCGGCGAGGCGGGTGAGCAGGTCGCGGTGCCGGTCGGCGGCCGAGAGCGGAAGCCGGGCCAGCGCCTGCTCGGTCGCGCGCCACCGGCGGTCGTACAGCGTGTCGGCGATCGCCAGCCCGCGCAGGAACGAGAGGAAGGTCGTCACCAGCGTCTCGTAGTATCCGACGAGGGCCGACCGCAGCTCGGGATAGGGCAGGTGCGGGCCCGGAACCGGGGCGCCCGTCGAGAACAGGGCGGCCGTGAGATCGTCCGCCGGCCGGGCACCGGCCATGCCCAGCTGCTCGGACCGGCCGATCTTCAGCCCGCCGACGTCGAAGGGCAGGTCCAGCTCGCCCAGCTGCTCGAAGAAGGCGGTCACCGCGATGACCGCGTGCGCCGCCGCCAGGCGCTGCGTCCGCCCGTAGCGTGACAGCCCGGACCGCTTCTCGGACGCTCCGCGCACGAGCTCGTGGCCGAGCCGGACGAACTCCGCCCGGGCGTCGAAGATGCCGAGCAGCGCCGGCACCGGCACGGCGGCGACCAGCAGTGCGCCGGTGGTCAGCTTGTCGAACCGGTCGACGAGGCGGCTCTGCTCACCGCCCAGGAGGCGTACGGCGTCGGCGTAGCCGAGTGCGTCGGGCACGGGCGCTCCCCTCGCGTCGGAGCCTCCAGGATGCCCGTTCGGGCGGCCGGGGCGCTGCCCCGACGCGGCCGGACCGGACGTCACCTCCCCCGATCTCGCTCCTGCCCCGCGGCCCGCACGGCAGGAGCGGCGCCGGCTGGCCGGGCCGTCGTGCTCAGACGAGGCTGAGCCGGTGGACCCGCTCCCGTGGGATGTCGAGCTCGTCGACGGCCAAGTCTCGCTCGGGCACCCGCTCGGCCAACGGGGTCACGGTCCGGATCCGGTCGGTGCGGAAGGCGCGGACGCCGCCGCGCAGCCGACACCAGGCCAGCAGGTACCAGTGGCGGGAGTTGCCGAGGTAGCCCAGCGGCTCCACGTCGCGCGTCGAGTCGGCGCCGTCGCGGTCCGCGTACGCGATGCGCAGGACGCGCCGCGCGGCGACCGCGTCGGCGACGGAGGCCGGGACGGGTGTCACCGGCCCGTCGCCGATGAGGTGCACCCGGCCGGCCAGCCGGTGCGCCTCCGCGACGTCGGCCGGCGGCATGACGGCGACGAGTTTGCGCAGCGCGGTGCCGGCCGCGACGGCGAACGGTGTGCCGCGCAGCCGGTGCAGGGCCAACGCCATCGCGACCGCCTCGCCGGCGGTGAGGTTGACCGGCGGCAGCGTGCGGGCGCGGTCGAGCACGTAGCCGCCGGTGCGGCCCGGCTCCGCCCAGATCGGCACACCGGTCTGCTGCAACGCCCCGATGTCACGTTCGATGGTGCGGCTGCTGACCTCGAAGCGGTCGGCCAGCCACCGGGCGCTGCGCGGCCGCGGCGAGACCGCCCGCAACTCCTCGACCAGGGCGTAGAGGCGATCCGTCCGGTTCACACCCCGCAACCTACGTCCGGGGTACGACGGAACCGCTCAGGCGATGCTGGCGCAGACGATCAGCGCGGCGCCGAAGTGGGTGGCGGCGCTGACCCGGGCCGCCGGGTGCGGCTCGTCGGTGCAGATGATCTCGCCCAGCCGGCCCGGCGTGAGCAGGTCGAGGACGAAGAACGCCAACGCCATGATCCCCAGCCCGAGCAGCCCGAAGAGCACCGTGGAGGCGAGCCCCTTGGCGAAGTCGCTGTAGCTGGTCAGGATCGCGGTGAACACGATCGCCGCGACGCCGAGCTGGTTGGCGGCGAGCAGCAGGCCCGCGTTGCGGTTGCGCTGCACCCAGATCAGCTCTCGCAGCTTGCCGGGTGTGAGCAGGTCGACCAGCACGAACCCGGCGGCCAGCAGGGCGACCCCGACGACTCCGAACACGATGCTCTGCCAGGCCCCGCTGAGCAGATCCTCCAGCACCGACTGCCTCCCGACCTCCTCCGCCCGGCGGGGGTGCCGGCGCGGTGATCGAGACGATAGCGGCAGTGCGCCACCGCCGGCAGCCCCGCGTGGGGCCGCCGGCGGGACGAACCCTTAGAGGGACAGGTAGCGCTGCCGCTCGTACGGGGTGACCTCGCGGCGGTACTGCTCCCACTCGGCGCGCTTGTTGCGCAGGAAGAAGTCGAAGACGTGCTCGCCGAGCACCTCGGCGACCAGCTCGGACTCGGCCATCACGTCGATCGCCTCGGCGAGGTTCTCGGGCAGCGCCTCGTAGCCCATGGCGCGCCGTTCCGCGCTGGTCAGCGACCAGACGTCGTCCTCGGCGCCCGGCGGCAGCTCGTAGCCCTCCTCGATGCCCTTCAGGCCGGCGCCGAGCAGCACCGCGAAGGCGAGGTACGGGTTGGTCGCCGAGTCCAGCGAGCGGACCTCGACCCGGGCCGAGTTCGGCTTGCCGTACGCGGGCACCCGGACCAGAGCCGACCGGTTGAGGTGACCCCAGCAGACGTACGCCGGGCTCTCCGTGATGCGGTCCGGCAGGTGCTGCGGGAAGAGCCGCTTGTACGAGTTGACCCACTGGTTGGTGACCGCCGTGTACTCGCGGGCGTGGGTCAGCAGGCCGGCGATGAAGGACCGGGCGACCTTGGAGAGCTTCATCGGGTCGCCGCCGTCGTGGAACGCGTTGCGCTCCCCCTCGAACAGCGAGAGGTGGGTGTGCATCCCGCTACCCGGCTGGTCGGTGAAGGGCTTCGGCATGAAGGTGGCCTGCACACCGGTGGAGAGGGCCACCTCCTTGACCACGTGCCGGAAGGTCATGATGTTGTCGGCGGTGGTGAGGGCGTCCGCGTAGCGCAGGTCGATCTCCTGCTGCCCGGGCGCGACCTCGTGGTGGCTGAACTCCACCGAGATGCCGATCCGCTCCAGCGCCAACACCGCCTGGCGCCGGAAGTCCCGCGCCACCGCGTGCGTGGTGTGCTCGAAGTAGCCGCCGGTGTCGACCGGGATCGGCAGCGAGCCGTCCATCGGGCCGTTCTCCAGCAGGAAGAACTCGATCTCGGGGTGGGTGTAGAAGGTGAAGCCCTTGTCGGCGGCCTTCGACAGCGCACGGCGCAGCACGTGCCGCGGGTCGGCCCAGGACGGGCTGCCGTCGGGAAGCAGGATGTCGCAGAACATCCGGGCGCTCTCGCCGCTGACCCCGCCCTCGAACGGGAAGACCTGGAAGGTGGTCGGGTCCGGCATGGCGACCATGTCCGACTCGAAGATCCGCGCGAAGCCCTCGATCGCCGAGCCGTCGAAGCCGATGCCCTCCTCGAACGCGGCCTCCAACTCGGCCGGCGCCACGGAGACGCTCTTGAGCGTGCCGAGCACGTCCGTGAACCACAGCCGGACGAACCGGATGTCCCGCTCTTCCAGCGTGCGGAGGACGAACTCCTGCTGACGGTCCACTTCCACCCCTCGTGACACATTTCCCCGCGGCCGGTCGGGCCGGAGCGGCCTGACCGACCAGTCTCCACGGGCCTGGTTACGCCGACGTTACGCGACCGCCGGGGGGCCGTCCTGCGGTGTCCCGCCCTCCGTGGCGCGGGCAGCGAGGCGGGCGGGCAGCGGGCGGTGCCGGGTGGCCGGGGTCTCCCCCGCCCACCGTGTCGCATCCGGGACGCTGCGGCAAGATGAGAACATGCCCACCCTGCGTATCGCCCTGTCCCAGGTCAACCCGACCGTCGGCGACCTCGCCGGCAACGCGCAGCTGGTCCGCACGTGGACCCGCCGGGCCGCCGACGCCGGCGCCCACCTCGTCGCGTTCCCGGAGATGATGCTGACCGGGTACCCGGTCGAGGATCTGGTCTTCCGCCGGTCCTTCGTGGCCGCGTCGCGGGCGGCGCTGGAACGGCTCGCCGCCGACCTCGCGGCGGACGGGCTGGGCGACCTGCCGGTGGTCGTCGGCTACCTCGACGCCGACGGACCGCCGCAGATCAGCTCCGACGCCGAGCCGGGCCACGGGGCACGCAACGCGGCGGCCCTGCTGCACCGGGGCACCGTCGCCGCCACCTACTTCAAGCACCACCTGCCCAACTACGGCGTCTTCGACGAGGACCGCTACTTCGTGCCGGGCGACGTGCTCACCGTCGTGCGGATCGGCGGCGTCGACGTGGCGCTGACGATCTGCGAGGACCTGTGGCAGGCCGGCGGGCCGTTCGCCGCCGCCCGGCACGCGGGGGTCGGGCTGGTCGTCAACATCAACGGCTCGCCGTACGAGTTGAACAAGGACGACATCCGGCTGCCGCTGGTCCGCCGCCGCGCCGCGGAGGCGGGCGCCGCCATCGCGTACGTCAACATGATCGGCGGCCAGGACGAGCTGGTCTTCGAGGGCGACTCGATGATCGTGGGCGCGGACGGCGAGCTGCTGACCCGGGCGCCGCAGTTCGTGGAGCACCTGCTGGTCCACGACGTGGCGCTGCCCGCGGCGGGCGAGCGCCCCGGCGACGACACCGCGATCGTCGACGGGATGCGGGTGGCCCGCGCGACGGTCAGCGAGAGCCTGCCGGCGCCGGCCGGCCCGGCGGCGGTCGGCGGGATGATCGAGCCGGTGGCCGACGAGGCCGAGGTCTGGCAGGCGCTGGTGCTGGGCCTGCGCGACTACGTCAACAAGAACCGCTTCCCGTCCGTGGTGCTGGGCCTCTCCGGCGGCATCGACTCCGCCGTGGTGGCCGCGCTGGCCGTGGACGCGCTCGGGCCGGACCGGGTCGTCGGCGTGTCCCTGCCCAGCCAGCACTCCTCCGAGCACTCCCGGGAGGACGCGGCCGAGCTCGCCAAGCGCACCGGGCTGGACTACCGCATCGAGCCCATCCAGCCAATGGTCGACACGTTCCTGGCCAACATGTCGCTGTCCGGGGTGACCGTGGAGAACCTGCAGGCGCGCGTCCGCGGGGTGATCCTCATGGCGCTGTCGAACCAGGAGGGCCACCTGGTGCTGACCACCGGCAACAAGAGCGAGTTGGCGGTGGGTTACTCGACGCTCTACGGTGACTCGGTCGGCGGCTTCAACCCGGTCAAGGACGTGTGGAAGACGCTGATCTGGCGGCTGGCGAAGTGGCGCAACGTGGACGCCGAGCGGCGCGGCGAGACCGCCCCGATCCCGGAGAACTCCATCGGCAAGCCGCCGAGCGCCGAGCTCAGCCCGGGGCAGCTCGACAGCGACACCCTCCCCGACTACGACGTGCTCGACCCGATCCTCATCGGCTACGTGGACGGCGACCTCGGCCGCGACGGCCTGGTCGAGGCGGGCCACGATCCGGCGGTGGTCGACAAGGTGCTGCGGATGGTGGATACCGCCGAGTACAAGCGCCGCCAGTCCGCCCCGGGCACGAAGATCTCGATCAAGGCTTTCGGTCGGGACCGGCGGCTGCCGATCACCAACCGCTGGCGCGAGGACGGCTGACCTCTCCGCCGGTCGGCGGCGGGACTTCCCGACGTCCCCGGGTGCCGTGGCGCGTACCCGGGGCGGGCCGGGCGGGAGTGAAATCCCGCACTGCTCCCTGCCGCCGCCCGGTCGTCCGGTGCGACGATCGCGGTGGAACCCGGGGACCGCGCAGGCGGCCTCGAGGAAGGAGAGAGTCATGGTGGAGTCCACCCCGGCCGAGGTGACCGCCCTCTACGGCGGGCCGGCGACGCGACGGGTCCGCACCCGCGACCTGATCGCCGCCAAGGAGCGTGGCGAACGCTGGCCGATGCTCACCTCGTACGACCAGTACACGGCGTCGATCTTCGACCAGGCGGGCATCCCGGTGCTGCTGGTCGGCGACTCCGCGGCCAACAACGTCTTCGGCTACGAGACGACCGTCCCGGTGACCGCCGAGGAGCTGCTTCCGCTGGTACGCGCGGTGGTCCGCGCCACCCGCCAGGCGCTGATCGTGGGTGACCTGCCCTTCGGCTCGTACGAGGAGGGGCCGACCCAGGCCCTGCGCACCGCCGTACGGTTCATGAAGGAGGGCGGCTGCCACGCCGTGAAGCTGGAGGGCGGACGGCGCTGCGCGGCGCAGATCGCGGCGATCACCGGCGCCGGCATCCCGGTGATGGCCCACATCGGCTTCACCCCGCAGAGCGAGCACGCCATCGGCGGCTACCGGGTGCAGGGGCGCGGTGACGCCGCCGAGGAGGTCATCGCCGACGCCCGGGCGGTCGCGGAGGCCGGTGCCTTCGCCGTGGTGCTGGAGATGGTGCCCGGCGAGGTCGCCAAGCGGATCACCAACGACCTGCAGATCCCCACCGTGGGCATCGGCGCCGGCCCCGACACCGACGCCCAGGTCCTCGTCTGGCAGGACATGGCGGGCCTGCGCAGCGGCAAGACCCCGCGCTTCGTGAAGCGCTACGCCGACCTGGCCGGCACCCTGACTGACGCCACCCGCCGATTCGCCGACGAGGTCCGTGGCGGTGACTTCCCCGCCGCCGAACACACCTTCTGACCGGATGGGCGGGGTCCGCAACGCACGCCGATTGGGGACCCCGCCCACCCGAGCCCGACCCGGCCCTGGTTCGCCTGGGCCCGCCCACGCGGGCCTGGCCGGAGACGGCCTGAACGGGCTCGACCACGCCCGGCCGGTCACGGCCCGGGCGTTCGAGCCGCGACGATGTCCGGCGGCCGGCGGTCAGCCGCGGCCGAGGTCGGTGTAGAACGCGCTGGGGTCGGCGGCCAGCGACGCCTTGACGTGGGCGCTCCATTCGTCGGCGACGACCTCCAGTTTGTCGGCTTCGATGCCGTCGAGGGCGGCGCGGACGACGTCGGCGGGGTCGCCCTTCTCGCCGTCGTAGTCGGCCATCATGTCGGTGTCGACGCTGCCCAGATGCAGGCCGGTCACCAGGGTGCCCTGCTTGGCCAGTTCGAGCCGGACACCATTGGTGAGGCTCCAGGCCGCCGCCTTCGCGGCGCCGTAGGCGTTCGCCCCGTCGAATGCGAACCACGACAACGCGGACAGCACGTTGAGGATGGCGCCGCCGCCGTTGCGGGCGAGCACCGGGGCGAAGGCCCGGACCATGCTGAGCGTCCCGTAGAAGTGGGTGTCCATCTCCAGCCGGACCGTGGCCAGGTCGCCGGTGACCAGGTTGGTCCCGGTGCTGATCCCGGCGTTGTTGACCAGCAGGGTGACGTCGGAGGCGGCCGCCGCCGCGGCGGCGACCTGCTCCGGGTCGGTGATGTCGAGCCGGAGCGTCTCGACGCCGGGGATGTCGATCCGCTCCGGGTGCCGGGCCGTCGCGTAGACCTTCGCCGCGCCGCGTTCGAGCAGTTGCTGCGTGAAGTGTCGGCCGATGCCACGGTTGGCGCCGGTGACCAGCGCGACCGAACCATTGATCTTCATGTCTCTCCTCCAGCCGGGCAGGGAATGGGCCGTTCGCGAGCTACGCTAAAACCTGACGCTGACGTGAGAGACAAGTGCTGTGGTCGAGGTCACCCGGGGAGAGGATGCGCATGCGGATCGGTGAACTGGCCGCGAGGACCGGTGTGTCGGTGCGGGCCCTGCGCTACTACGAGGAGCAGCACCTGCTGACCTCGGCACGCAGCAGCGGCGGGCAACGCCACTACCCGGACGACGCCGCCGAACGGGTGCACCTGATCCAGACGCTGTACGCCGCCGGCCTGTCCAGCAGGACGATCCTGGACCTGCTGCCCTGCGTCGACGCGAAGGTCAACACCCCGGAGTCCCGGGCCCTGCTCCGCGCCGAGCGGGACCGCATCGACCAGCGGATCTCCGAACTCGTCACGGCGAGGGACCGACTCGACGCGGTCATCGCCTCCAGCGAGAGCCCGGCGAGCGGGTGCACGTACGCGGATCTCGCGCCAGCGCACTGACGCGACGACAGTCGACTGACCACCGCCGGCCCCGGGTCGCCGCTCCGGTCCGGTCTGCGGCGCAGTAGCCGGCCCGCGCGCTGCGGGTTGTCCGGGCCGTCGTCGGCGCGATGCCCAGCAGCGGCAGCCAGCCGTGAGCCGTGGCGGGTGCCGCCGGCCAGCCACGCTCCGCTCACCGGCAGGGCTCGGGTCGTCAGAGGTCGGTGACGCGGATGCCGGCGTGCGCCTTGTAGCGCTTGTTGATGGCGATGAGGTTCGCGGTGAACGCCTCGATCTGGTGGGCGTTGCGCAGCCGTCCGGCGTAGATGCCGCGCATGCCGGGGATCTGCGCGGCGAGCGCGGCGACCACGCCCACGAGTTCGCGGTCCTCGGTGCAGATCAACACGTCCAGGTCGATCCGGTCGATCGTGGGGTCGGCCAGCAGCGGCGCGCTCACGTGGTTGAACGCGGCGCAGACCCGGGAGTCGGGGAGCAGACCGGCCGCCTGCTGCACGGCGCTGCCCTCCGGGACGTCCAGGGCGTACGGACCCTGCTTGTCGAAGCCCAGCGGGTTGACGCAGTCGACGACGATCTTGCCGGCGAGCGGTTCGGCGAGCGCGGCGACGATCTCCGCGTGGCCGTCCCACGGCACGGCGATGATGACGACGTCGCTGGTGCGGGCCACCTCGTCGTTGCTCGCGCCGGTGACGGTGCCCCCGGCGGGCACGCCGGGCAGGGCGGCGATCTCCTCGGCCGACTGGGCGGCCCGCTCGGCGGAGCGGGAGCCGATCCGCACGCTCAGGCCGGCCCGGGCGAATCGGTAGGCGAGGCCCCGGCCCTGGTCACCGGTGCCGCCGATGATGCCGACGGTCAGCCCGGAAACGTCGGGCAGCGTGCTCGCGTCGTATGCCATGGGCTCATCCTCGCAAATCCGACGGCCGGCCATCAGCGTCGAGCACTGTGACAATCCCCGCTGCGGCGCTCAGGCCCGTTCGAAGAGCACCGTCCGCGCGGCCGGGTCGGCCGTGACCAGGCGTACCCGGACACGCTCGCCGAGGGGCAGGTCGCCGAGGCAGCGGGCGCGCACCGGTGGGGCGTCGACGGCCACCGTGCCGCCCGGCGGGCGGGGGCGGGACCGCCCGTTCGGCGGCGCGTCGACGTCCAGCACCGCCGCGTCGAAGGTCTCCCCCACACGGTCGGCGAGCAGCACCGCCTCGGTGAGTTCGACGGCGCCGCGGGTCGCCGCGGACGCCGTCCGGTCGGTGGCGGCCATGACCTCCGGCAGCCGGGGCAGCGCGTCGCGCACCCAGTCCGGCACCGGCCGGCCGTCGTGCAGGGCCAGGCAGGCCTCCGTCGCGTACCGGTCGGCCAGTCGCCGCAGCGGCGCCGTGACATGGGCGTACGCGGCCGCGACCCCGCCGTGCTCCGGCTGCTCGGGCGGCGCGCCGTCGAAGGCGGTGTACGCGGCCCCGCGCATCAGTTCGGCCGCCTGGTCGATGAACGCGGCGGCCCGAGGCTGCGCGGGATCGAGCGCGGCGATCACCTCGCCGGGACCGGCGCCGTCCGGCCAGTCCACGCCCAGCGGTGCGGCGGCGGCGCGCAGCCGTTGCACGGCCTCCGGTTTCGGCGCCGGCATGGTCCGCACCAACCCGATCCGCCCGGCGAGCATGATGTCGGCGGCAGCCATGCCGGTGAGCAGGGAGATCTGCGCGTTGTACTCCTCCAGCGGCACCGGCCCGCGCAGCACCAGTCGCCAGCCGTCACCGTCCGCCTCGACGTCCTGCTCGGGCAGCGGCAGGTTGATCGCGCCTCGGCGCAGGCCCCGGGCGACGAGCCGGGCGCCGATCTCGGGCAGCAGGGCGATCGGCTCGGGCAGTCGTCCGGTGTCGGCGTCGGCCTGCGCGCCGGCGTAGTCCAGCTTGGCCCGGCTGCGCACCAGGGCACGCTCCAGCGTCACCGCGACGGTGCCGGCGTCGGCGTCCAGGTCGATGGTCCAGACCACCGCCGCGCGGTCGACGTCGGGAAGGAGGCTCGCCGTGCCCTCGCTGAGGGTCTCCGGGTGCAGTGGCACGTTGCCGTCGGGCAGGTAGATGGTCTGTCCGCGCCGCCAGGTCTCCTCGTCGAGCGCGCCGCCGGGGCGTACGTGGGCGGCGACGTCCGCGATCGCGTACCGCACCCGGTAGCCGCCGCCCGGGCGGCGGCTGAGGTGCATCGCCTGGTCGAGGTCCCGCGAGCCGGCGGGGTCCACGGTGACGAACGGGACGTCGGTGTGGTCCACCGCCGGACGCGGCGGCCGGTCGGCCGCCGCGTCCGCCTCGTGCTGGGCGGCGGGCGGAAATCCCTCGGGTAGCCCCAGCTCACGGCGGAGCGCGGCGAAGTCGATGCGGGGCGCGAGGACGCGTCGGATGACCACGCGTCCATCCTGACAGTGGGGCTGGTGATCCGCCTCCCCCGGACGACGGGCGCCGGTCCGGCGCCTACCGGGCGGTGCGGGCGCCCGTCCCGCGGGCCGGCGCCTTCGTGGCCGCCGCCTTCCGGGCGGTGCCGGTGCCGGCGAGCGACGTGCGGGCCGCCGCCTTCTTGCTGGCGGTCGTCCGGGCCGTGGTGGTCGTGCGGGCCGCGCCGGTCGGGCGGGTGGCGGCGGACACCCGCTTGGCGGGGGCCTTCTTCGCCGTCGTCTTCTTCACCGCGGTGCTCCGGGCCGTGGTCTTCTTGGCGGGCGCCTTCTTGGCCGTGGTCTTCGTGGCCGGTGCCTTCTTCGCCGTGGTCTTGCTGGCGGGAGCCGTCTTCGCCGCCGTCTTCTTCGCCGCGCCCGTGGTCTTCTTCGCGGCGCCGGTGGTCTTCTTCGCCGCACCGGTGGTCTTCCGCGCGGCGCTCGTGGCGGTCTTCTTCGCCGCGCCGGTGGTCTTCGTCGCCGCGCCCGTGGTCTTCCGCGCCGCCGCGGTCGTCTTCTTCGCCGCCGAGGTGGTGGTGCGCTTCGCCGCCGCGGTCGTCTTCTTGGCGGTCGTGCCGGCCTTCTTCGCGGCGGTCGACGACTTGGCGGGCGCCTTCTTCGCCGTCGACGCCGTCTTGCGGGCGGCGGCGGTGGTCTTCGTCGCCGCCTTCTTGGCGGGAGCCTTCGCGGCGGTGGTCTTCTTCGCCGGGGCGCGCCCCGCCCCGCCGGCCGCCTTCTTGGCCGGCGCCGACGCGGTCTTGCCGGCGGCGGCCCGCCGAGCGGGCGTGGTACGGCTCGCGGCCGTGTTCCGCTCCGCCGCGGCGGTCTTCTTCGCGGTCGTACGTTTGGCGGCCGGGCGCGTGGTGGCCTTCGATGTCTCGGCCATCTCGGTTCCCTCCTCGGGGACGTGCTCTCGCGTGTCTCCTCGCGGAGCACGGAGTACCTCGGCACGGGCCTCCCGCGCCGTCTACCTGTCCTCCCCGGCCCAGCGGGCGTCCTCGGCGTCCCACGCTTCGTTACGCTCCTGCACCCGCTGCAGTGCGTTCTCCGCGTCGGCTGCCGAGGCGTACGGGCCGAGGACGTGCTTCGCCGGGCACACGTTGTCGTCGGTCTCGACCCGGTGGTGTCGGGTGCACCAGTAGAAGTGCCCACCACGTCCGCTGTCGCTCATGGGATCACTGTGCACCGCGTACCGCCGGGCCGCCACCTGAACACCGCAAGTCGCCGCTGGTCTCCACAGTAGATCTGCTAGCGGCGCCCCGGGCCGAATTCCGGCAAAAAGGGCAGGACCGTTGGCCCGACGGCCACGGCTGGGCCCTCGGCGGGATCGGGCCGGCCCTCGACCGAACGGCTAGTTCCGGCGTACGGCGGCGATGGGCAGGATCCCTTCGTGATCACGACGACGGACACGGCCGCCTGCCCGACCTGTGGTGCGGCCACGGTCACAGTCTTCGACGCCCCTCCCTGGTGCGCGGCCTGCGAGTGGAACCTCGACACGTTCGACCGACAGCGCCGCGCGCCCGAGTTCGGCTGGGTGTGGGTCGACCGGTGGACGCACCGCGTCGCGTACCGGCTCACCCGCGGCCAGTTCACCGGACTCGTCGGACGCGCGCTCGGCAGCGACCGGTGGAGCGGGGCCGCGGTGGCCGTCGCGGTCGCCTCCGTGGTGCTGACCGCCGGTGTGCTGGCGATGGCCGCGACCGGTGTCTGGCTGACCGTGGCGTTCGGGTTCCCGTCGCTCGCCGCCGTGCCGGGTGTCGCGCTGATCGGGCTCGCCGTCGCGCTGCGTCCCCGGTTCGGACGGATCGATCCGGACCTCGAGGTGCTCACCCGGGATCGGGCACCGGAGTTGTTCGGGCTGGTCGACGAGGTGGCGGCGGCCGTCGGAACACCCGCACCGGACGTCATCGGCGTCGACGCCGACCTGAACGCGTACGCGGGCGCGGTGGGCGTGCGCCGCCGGCGGGTGCTCTGCCTCGGGCTGCCGTGGTGGGGCTCGCTCGACGCGCAGGAACGCGTCGCCCTGCTCGGTCACGAACTGGGCCACTTCGGCAACGGCGACCCCCGTCGGATGCTGCTCACCCAACCGGCGTTCACCACGCTCGGGTCGGCCGCCGACCTGGTCCGGCCGGTGGACACGGTCCGGGGTGGCGGCCTGCTCGAGATGGCGGGCTCTGCGTTGGCGAAGGTGTTCCAGTGGACGCTGTCCCGCCTTCTCTTCGGCGTACACCTGGTGTTGCTCGCGGTGGCGCAGCGGGACGCGCAGCGCGCCGAGTACCGGGCCGACGAGATGTCCGCGCGGGCCGCCGGCACCGACGCGGCGACCCGACTGCTGGACATCGCCCTCCGGGCCGAATCGGTCGCGCTCGCCGTACGTCGCGAGGCGCGGGCCGGGCACGGCCCGCAGCGGTGGCGTGCCGCGGTGGCCGAGGCCCATGACGCGGCAGCCGACGACCTGCCACTGCTGCGTCAGCTGTCGGTACGCGACGACACCTCGCTGTTCGCCTCCCACCCGCCGGCGGGCCTTCGCCACCGGATGCTGGTGGAGGGGCCGCGGCACGACCCGGCGGTGGTGCTCACCGAGGAGCGGTCCGCGCGCATCGACGCCGAGATGGCCCGGGAGTACGAGCGGGTGCGGCGGGATCTCAGCTGGTCGGATTGAGGCGGCGCGAGGCTCGACGGTTAGGGTCGCGGCATGGGCGTACCGGACTACATCCTTCGCATGCGTAAGCACGTCGGCCACGACCTGCTCTGGCTGCCGAGCGTCAGCGCGGTGGTCCGCAACGACGCGGGCGAGCTGCTGCTGGGCAAGCGGTCCGACGACGGTCGCTGGTCGGTGGTCAGCGGTTTCGTCGAGCCCGGCGAGCAGCCGGCGACGGCCGTGGTCCGGGAGGTGTGGGAGGAGACCGGGCTCGACGTGGAGCCGATCCGCCTCGCCAGCGTCGTCTCGCATCCGCACAGCTACCCCAACGGCGACCGCTGCGAGTACCTGAATCTCGGCTTCCACTGCCGTCTGCTCGGCGGCACGGCCCGGGTCAACGACGACGAGTCCGAGGCGGTGGAGTGGTTCCCGCCCGACCGGTTGCCGGACCTCGACACGCACGCCCGGCTGGTCATCGCGCACGCCCTCGACGACGCGGAGGGCACCTGGTACCTGCCGGCGGGCGCGGTCTGGGACGACACGACCGGGCCGCGCTAGACGACCCGGCCGTACGCCCGGTGCCCTGTCAGGCGGGGATCCGCTCGACCGGCACCCACAGCTCGGACTCCGCCTCGGTCCCGTCCGCGGAGAGCACCGTCCGGGAGATCTGCGGCCCGGGTCGGCTCTGGTACGGGTTGGACGGGAACCACTGCGTGAAGACGTCCCGCCACAGGTACTGCACGGCCGACGGGAAGGCCCCGGAGGCCTCGAAGACCGCCCAGCTTCCGGCCGGCACGTCGATCGCGTCCAAGTCCTCCGGCGCGTCCGCGCCGGTGACCACCGCGTGCCAGTAGTCCAGTTCGCTGCCCTCGGCCCGGTCGCCGATGAGGTTGTCGCTGACGTTGACGATGCCGGCCGGTTCCTGGTCGGAGAGCGCCTCGATCCGGGCGATGGTCTCCCGACCGAGGCCCTTGATGAACGAGACGATCGCCGGGTTCATGCCCTCGTGGACGAGCGGCACCCGCGCCTTGCGGCCCACCAGCCGGAACCCGTCCTTCTGCACGATTCGGTATCGCATGCTGCTGCTCCCTTCGACGGTGAGTCGGAAGGACATCCGGGGCTGGGCGCGCAGCGCGGCGCCGGTCCGCCGGGCCTCACCCGGCCCGACACCGTGCATCGCCTGGAACGCCCGGGCGAACGCCTCGGCGGAGCCGTAGCCGTAGCGGACGGCGATGTCGAGGAGCGTCTCCTCGCCGGCGAGCACCTCGGCCGCCGCCACGGTGAGCCGCCGACGGCGGACGTACTCCGACAACGGCAGTCCCGCCAGCGCGGAGAAGAGCCGCCGGAAGTGGTACTCCGACGTCATCGCGATCCGCGCCAGCTCGGCCACGTCGATTCGCTGGTCGAGACGCTCCTCGACGTACGCCATCGCCTGGTTGAGCCGTTCCAGCACCCCGGTCTCCTTCCCTGTCGACGACGACGCTAGGCCGCGCGGGGAGGCCCGGACCCGACATGCGGTGCCCGTGATTGTCGGGTCACGACCAGGTCTTCGCCTCGGCGTCGAAGACCTCGGGTGCGGACTCCACCGGCAGCACGCAGAGCAGGTGCCCGCCGGGCGCGCGCAGAATCCGGCACTCCTGCCACCGCGTCACCTCGGTGGCGCCGAGGCCGACGAGCCGCGCGGTCTCCGCCTCGACGTCGTCGGTCTCGATGTCGAGGTGGAACCGGGGCGTGTCGTCCACGGCCTGGACGGCGAGGACCAGTCCGGGCAGCGCGTCGTGCAGGTTGGTGAACTGCGGCTCCGGGTCGTACGTCCGGGCGGGGACGCCGAGCGCCGCCGACCAGAAGGAGGTCGACTGGTCCGCCTCGTCGCGGGGGGCGTCGATCAGCAGGGCGTAGACACGGCTTCGATGCATTCGCGAAGGTTAGCCCGCGCAGCCGCGGCCCGTCCGGCCCGGCGGCCCGGGCTTGACCGCGCGTGCACAGTGAAACCGCGTAGCCCAGACCGCCGGCCACGGAGGAGGAGCGATGCGCAGAGGTGTCCGGATGCTGGGGTTGTCGGTGTTCGGCGGAGGCATCGGCATCGAGGTCGGCTGGGGCCTCGGCACGGCCGCCACCCCGTGGGCGGTCGCCACGTGCCTGGTCGGCCTCGCGCTCGTGCTCCTCGGCGCGGGGGCGGCGGCCGAACCCCTCGCCGATCCGCAGCGGCCACCCGCCGAACGACCCACCTTCGCCCACCTGGGTCCGCGGGTCGAGCAGATCCTCCGGACAGCGGAGGAGCAGGCCGAGGCGGTCGTCGAGGAGGCCAGACGCGAGGCGGAGCGGATCGTCGCGGCGGCGCGGTCGGAGGCCGCCACCGTCGGCGACACGGCGCGGAGCGACGTCGCCGCCCCGGCGGCGGAGTTCGGGGCCGCGCCGGACGACCGGCGGCGTGGCGATGGGGTCGGCTGACCCTGACCAACCCGGACCCGCGTCGTCGGCGTGGCCGCCGACATCGGGCGAGGAGGTGCGGGGTGCGACGACTGCGGAACCGGACCGGCACCGCCGCAACACCTGGCGACGAGGCCGGTCGGTACGATCCTCGCCATGCCGCCCGAAGCCTTCGGCAGCGCGTCCGAACCAGAGCCGGAAGCGCTCCCAGTCGTGCCGGGTGTCGAGGACGTCTACCGTGACCTGCTGAAGATGGCACCCGTACCGGAGCGGGAGTTCCTTGCCGTCGCGCCGCCAGCGGCCCGCGCGGCCCTCGCCGGGCTGGTCGGCTGCGGGGTGGTGCACCGCGACGAAGGCGGCGTGCTGCACGTACGGCCGCCGCGCGCCGCGCTGGAGAGCTGGGCCGCGCAGCGGGAGGTGGAGGCGGCCCGGGCCCGTGCCGTCGCCGAGACGCTCACCGGCCTGTACACCGCCGTGCACGGCACGGGCACCGCGTTCGTCGAGGTCATCGAGGGCAAGCACGCCGCCCGCGAGCTGTTCCGCCAGTTGCAGGTCGAAGCCCGCACGGAGGTACGCGGGCTGGAACGCGGACCGTACCTTCGCGACACCGCGCGGGTGCCGGAGGAGGTGCAGTACGACGGGCTCCGGCGGGGTCTGCGCTACCGCTGCGTGTACGAGGGCGAGCTGCTGCACGACGAGGCGATGCTGGCGGCGGTGCGCGCCGCGGTCGGGGCCGGCGAGCGGGCCCGGGTCTTCCCCGAGCTGCCGCTGAAGATGATGCTGACCGACGCCGACCGTGGCCTCATCATCCTGCCGCGCGGTGGTGGCGACGACGCCGACGCGGTGCTGGTGCACCGGTCCCGGCTGCTGGACGGGCTCAGCGACCTCTTCGAGGTCTTCTGGCGGCTCGGCGCGCCGATCCACCCCACCACCGACGCCGCGGAGCCCGACGCCGAGCCGACGGTCGCCACCCAGCGGCTGCTCGCGCTGCTCACCGCCGGTCTCACCGACGAGGCGATCGCCCGCGACCTCGGTGTCAGCAAACGCACCGTGCACCGCCGGGTCAGCCGGCTCCAGGAGCTGCTGGGGGCGCGCAGCCGGTTCCAGCTCGGTGTGCAGGCCAGCCGACGCGGCTGGTTGTGACCGGGTCGGCTGGCCTGGCCGGATCCTGCCATGTCCGGTCTTCGTCAACGGGAGACGCGAGCGGCGAAACACAACTCCGTCAGGGTGTAGCCGTATCGATCAACAACGGAGAGGACCCGAGGATGCCTCACCCCTCGATCGGCTCGCGCCGCTCCGCCCGGGTACGCCGGGCGACCGCCACACTCGCCACCGCCCTCGTCGCCACCGTCCTGACCGCCGGCAGCGCCGTACCCGCCGCCGCGGCCCAGGCGGCCGAGCCCGACACCGCGGTCCTGGCCGCGGCGCTCGCCGGTCAGCAGCCGCGCTGGGAGCCGTGTGGGCTGCCCGAGGTCGCCCCCGAGCAGGAGGCCCAGCTGCGGCTGGCCTGCGCGACGGTCACCGTGCCGCGCGACTGGCACAACCCGGCCGACGGCAAGACGATCCAGGTACGCGTCAGCCGTACCACCGCCACCGGCAGCGACCGCAAGGGCGTCCTGCTGGTGAACCCCGGCGGTCCGGGCGGCAGCGGGCTGTCGCTCGCGCCGTACGTGGCGCTCTCCGCACCCGAGCTCGCCGCGCACTACGACGTGATCGGCTTCGACCCGCGCGGCGTCGGCCAGAGCACCCCGCTGCTGTGCACGGTGACCTACACCGACGAGGACGTCACGAACGACCTGATCACCCGCGCCAACGTGGCCGGCTGCCGCGCCACCGAGCTGACGAAGTACATCACCACCGAGCAGACCACCTACGACATGGACTTCATCCGGGTGCTGCTGGGTGAGCGGAAGCTGAACTACCTCGGCTACTCGTACGGCACCTGGCTCGGCACCTGGTACGCGGCCACGTTCCCGAGCCGCACCGGCCGGATGGTGCTCGACTCGGTCGCCGCGGTCGGCTCGTCGACCCTCCAGGAGACCTGGGACCTGCAGCCGTTCACCCGGGACCGGGCGTTCCAGGAGCAGCTGCTGCCGTACATGGCGCGGCACGCCGACCTGTACGGCCGGGGCACCGACCCGATGGCGATCCGCGAGATGTTCGAGCGGGCCGGCGGCACCCGCGTCGGCATGGGTCCGTTCATGTTCGGCTACTTCATCCTCGGCGCGTTGTACGACACCACGAACTACCCGACGGCCGCCGCGGCGGTGAACGCGGTCATCGAGTACTACGAGGAGTGGAACGGCTGGACGCCGGAGCAGATCCTCGCCGCCGCCACCGAGAAGATGCTGGCCGCGCCGGGGATCGACGCCGCCAACCGGGCGTACATCCAGCAGTCGCGGGCCGCCGCCGAGGTGGCGCTGAAGACCCAGCGGGACCGGGTGGCGCCGACCCAGGGCACCGCCGAGTACACGTACGACATCGACTACGTCTTCGAGGTGATCCGCTGCCAGGACGGGCAGTGGAACGACAGCGTCGCCTACTGGAACGCGTTCAGCCGACGGCTGACCCGGGACGCGCCGCTGGTCGCCCCGTTCCTGCAGAACCCGCCGGCCTGCGCGTACTGGCCGACGGCGAACAAGATGCCGAAGCCGGACCGGAAGACCTTCCCGAAGGTGCTGATGCTGCAGAGCGAGCTGGACGTCGCCACGGCGTACGAGGGTGCGCTCGCCGCGTCCCGCAAGCTGCCCGGCGCGTCGATGATCAGCGTCGACAACGAGGGCAGCCACGGCGTCTTCCCGTACTACACGCCGTGCGTGGACGACCCGGTCTACGCGTACCTGCTGGACGGCCGGCTGCCCGACGAGCAGTACACCGGCTGCCAGGCCGTGCCGCTGCCCGGCGAGACGACCGTCTACGAGGTGGGCGGCAAGCTGACCGGCAAGGGCACCGTGCGTACGCAGCTGATCAGCGACGACATGCGGGCGGCGAACCGGATGCTGAAGCGGATGCTGCGCACCGAGCCCGGACCGTCGTACCCGGAGTGAGGTGAGCCCGACGGCCCGGGCGGCCGTCGTGGAATGCCTCGCGCGCCCGCCATCCGTTTCGGATGGCGGGCGCGTCCCGTCTGGGGCCGGTACGGCCGGCGGGCGGGCACCGGGTCAGCCGAGGACCCTGCCCAGAAAGCCGGTGAGGTTGGTCGTGGTGCGCTCGATCTTCTCCGCCAGCGTGATGGTCTCGTCGAGGTGCCGCCCGGCGTCCTTCCTCCGCCGCAGGTAGAGCGAGCAGGCCAGGTCGACGCAGAGGTAGAGACCCACCGAGTCGCCCTGTCGCCCGGCCGGTCCGGCCTTGCGGGCGGTCATCAGCGCGACGCCGTCGCCGGTGTGGGTGGTCAGGCAGAGCGAGCACATGCTCCGCCGGGCGCGGCCGGACCCGGTCGCCACCCGCAGCGCCACCCCGACCGGGCCGGTGCCGGGGTCGGCGACCAGGTAGGCCCGGTCGGCGCCGGACAGGTCCCGCCACCCGAAGAAGTCGAGGTCGGTCCAGGGGCGGTCGATGAGATCCGGTGGGACCGCCAGCCGCTTCGCCTCGCCCTTCGTGCAGTTGACGAAGGAGGCGCGGATGGCGGACTCGGTCAAGGGAACCATAGGATCCAGCCTAACCCCTTTAGGCGGGTCCCAAGAATCATTAGCTGTGGGGTGCGCCACCGGACGCCCTGGCCACTTCCCGGCCGGCCGGCGGTCGTTACTGACCGCCGGCGGTCTCGACCCGGGCGATCAGCACCTTCAGCCGTGCCATCTCGTCGGCGAGAGCGGCGTGGCCCGCTGCGGTGAGGGTGATCCAGGTTCGGCCGCGCTTGCCGGCGTAACCCTTCTCCACCTGCACCAGCCCGGCCGCCTCCAGCACCCCGATGTGCTGGGAGAGGTTGCCGGCGGTCAGCCGCAACTGGGTACGCAGGTAGCCGAACTCCACCCGGCGGGCCTCGTGCACGATGGTCAGGATGCCCAGCCGCACCCGCTGGTGCACCACGTCGTCGAGGCCGGTGACCGGATGCTGCGACTCGGCTTCTTCCGGCACCGGGGTGCCGGCGGGGTCGGTCACCGGGACCGCCGCAGCCGTTGCGCCAGCGCGAAACCGCCGCCGCCCAGCAGCAGCAGACCGCCGCTGACGACCAGCCGGGGAGTGTCACCCCAGTGGCCGCCCCAGGCGTTGACCGGCACCAGCACCACCGCCAGGTAGCCGAGGGTGAACAGCAACAGCGCGACGTGCCGCTCCAGCCAGGCCAGCATCAGCAGGGCCAACCCGACCAGGCCCGTCGGATCGAGCAGCCGGGTCAGGAACAGCGAGGCGGCAGACGGGTGGTTGCCGTACACCGACGGGTCGCGGAAGATCCACTCCGGCGGGACGACGGAGAAGAGCACGACGAGCGCGACGCCGGTGAGCACGTACGGCCAGACGCGTGCGCCCACTCCCCGGGCCCGGGCCACCCGCAGGTAGCCGGCGGCGATCACCACGTAGGCCGCCACCATCGCCCCCAGCCAGTAGAACCCCACGGCCTGGAACTCGACCCTGCACACCTGACCGTCCGCCACCGGCCGGCAGTCACTGACGACCTGGTGGCCGAACCGGTAGACGGGAATCGCACCGAAGGTGACCAGGGACAGCACCAGCAGCGGCAACCATGTCACCCGCTGGGCGAGACGGACCCGGCGCGCGAGGTCGCGCGCCTCAGCCAACAGCCGCCGGGGATCTCCGCCGGCCGGCACCGAATCTGTAGTCATGCAGATAGGTTTGCATAACAAACCGATTGGCGCCAGTGAAGCTGGTGATCGGCGCGCAGGTACTGGACCAACGCGGCCCGCAAACACCATGAGTTCCAGGCGGAGCCGAGCAGACCCAGGGGCCAGGCGCCCCGGCGCTTCCCAGCGTGCTGTCGCTTACGTGGGAGTTGGTTCTCTGAGCTGATGCAGTAGCCGGGAGTACGCGTTCCAGGTGTACGCGTCGCCGGGGTCGGTGACGGTGTTGGCCAGGACGGTGACCTGTGCGCAGGCGATGAAGCCCGGTTCAGTGTCTGTGGTGGGCAGAGTGAGGCAGAGGTACCGGGCCAGGTGGCGTTCGGGTATCCGGGCGAAGGCAAGGATGTTGGCGCGGGTGTCGTGTTCTGCGGGTTGGAGAATCAACGGGTCGTAGGACGGGCAGAGCTTCACGGCGCGGACGTCTTCGAATATGACGTTGAGGTGCTCGTTGTGGCTGCTGTCGGCGTGGGCGTGTAGCACCAGTGTCGAGTGGCTGATCGAGGCTGCGACCTGGTGGGCGACGGACGAGTCGACCTGTACGCCGGATTCTGTGCGCGGCGCGCGCCCATAGGCTCGCGCCGGCGGCGGCCATCCATCTCGGCCTGCCGTCGCCGGCAGGCTCCAGCGGCCTACCCGCAGACATCGGACGGGCCGTCCTCGAGCGTCTGCGCGGGCCGTCGTCCTTCCGGTCGACAACCCTTTCTTGGCCTTGCTCCGGGTGGGGTTTACCGAGCCACCCCGGTCACCCGGGGTGCTGGTGGGCTCTTACCCCACCGTTTCACCCTTACCGTCCCCGATGGGGTCGGCGGTCTGTTTTCTGTGGCACTGTCCCGCGGGTCACCCCGGGTTGCCGTTAACAACCACCCTGCCCTGTGGAGTCCGGACGTTCCTCGGCGGCGGGCCGGAGCCCGCCGACGCGACCGCCCGGTCGACTCGTCCGTCGCGCACTCATCCTAACGACGGCGGGCCGCCGCCTATTGCCGGCCCGCCCGCCGCAAGATCGCGCTGCCCGGCACGAGCCCGCCGGGTCGCCCTGCGCGACAGCCGCCGACGAGAGCCACCGAGGGAGCGCCGCCTGGGGCGGCGGTACATCGGCGCGGTGACCGACCGAGCGCGTCGATCGGGTGCGTACTAGCCTGCGGGGATCATGGATCTCACCCACGCCGTGCTGCTGCTCGCCGCCGGCCTCGCCGCCGGCACGGTCAACGCGGTGGCCGGCGGTGGATCGCTGATCACCTTCCCGGCGATGATCGCCGTCGGGCTCCCGCCCGTCGCGGCCAACGTCAGCAACTCGGTGGCGGTCTTCCCGGGGTACGCGGCCAGCGTCGCCGGGAGCCGGATGGACCTGCCCCGGGGCCGGTCGCTGGCCGCGCTGGTGCCGACCACGGTGCTCGGCACGATCGGCGGGGCGCTGCTGCTGCTCGCCACACCGGCGCGCGCCTTCGAGGTGGCCGTACCGTTCCTGGTGCTCGGGGCCACGGCGGTGCTGGCCTTCCAGGACCCGCTGCGCCGCCTCGTCGGCCACCCCCGCGACCTCCCGCCGCGCCGCCGCACGGTGACGGTGCAGGCCATGGTCGCGCTCGGCGCGGTGTACGGCGGCTACTTCGGCGCGGCGCTCGGGGTGATGCTGGTCGCCGGTCTGGCGCTCGTCCTGGACGCGACGCTGGCCCGGGTGACCGCGGTCAAGAACCTGCTGTCGGCGGTGGTGGGGCTGACCACGGTGGTGGTGTTCTCCCTGTTCGGGCCGGTGAACTGGGCGGCCGTGGCGGTGGTGGCGCCCGCGACACTGCTCGGCGGGTACGTGGGCGCCCGGCTGGTCCGCCGGTTGCCGCCCGTGGTGCTCAAGACGCTGATCGTCGTCTTCGGCACGGTCATCGGCCTCTACCTGCTCTGGCGCGCCCTCGGCTGACGGCAACCGGCACCCGACCCCGACGGCGACCACCACCCGACGCCGCCCCACCGCCGTTCAGTACGCCTCGCCGACCGGCTCCTCCGACGCGTGTTCGGCACCGGCGGCGGCGCGGTTCCAGCGGGACCACAGCACACGTTCGCCGTAGCCGGCGGCCATCAGGTGCGCGGAGGCGAGGTACACCAGCACGCCGACCGCGAGCACCGCGAAGCCGACCCAGAAGGGCAGCGCCAGCGAGTGCTCGGCGAGCTTGCCGGCGATGATCGGGGCCGGGGCGGCGGCACCCCAGCGGACCAGGTTGAACGCGCCGGTGGCGACGCGGCGGTCGCGGGAGCCGAGGCCGAGCGCCAGGTCGGTGAGGTTGGCGTTGGCCAGGCCCATGCAGAGCCCGGAGGCGACCAGCACGACCAGCGCCTCGACGGTGCCGGTGGAGGTGGCGAAGAGGACCATGCAGACCAGCAGCCCGGCGATGGCGACGCCGACGGTCTGGACCGCGCCGATCCGGTGCGCGAGCCGGTGACCGATCACCAGGATGCCGGCGGCCAGGCCGAGGCCCCAGCCGGTGAACGCCAAGCCCAGCGGCACGACGTCCAGGTGCAGGAAGAGCGGTGTGTAGCCGAGGACGACGAAGAAGACGAAGTTGTACGCCGCGGTCACCACGCAGAGCGCGACGAAGGCGGGCCGGCGGTAGGTGCCGAAGATCTGCCCGACGCGTACCGGGGCCTGCCGGTTGGCCGGCTCCCGCAGCTTGCGAGCGGCCACCGCGAGGGCGAGCACCATGAAGACGCCGCAGACGAAGAAGGGCAGCCGCCAGGTCGCCTGGCCGAGCAGGCCACCGATGAGCGGGCCGACCGCGAAGCCCAGACCGAGCGCGGTCTCGAAGAGCCCGACCGCCCACTCGCGGTCGACGGCCAGGTTGACCAGCACCACCATGGCGGTGGCGAAGAACATCGCGTTGCCGAGGCCCCAGACACCGCGCAGGACGCTGAGCTGGACGATGTTGTCGCTGAACGACGCGAGGATGGCGGCCAGCCCCACCACGGACACACCGGTGACCAGCACCGGCTTGAACCCGAAGCGGCCGCTCGCGAGGGTCGCCGGGATCATGCCGACGGCCATCACCGCGATGTACGCGGTGAACAGCAGCTCGACCTGCCAGGCGGTGACCCCGATCGCCTCGCCGATGGCAGGCAGGATCGGGTCGACCACGGCGATGCCCGCGATGGCGAGGAAGGCCACCAGGGTGGTGGCGTAGATGGCACTGCGGTTCGGCTCGGAACGACGATCCACTCCGACTCCCCATTTAGCTGTATCGTACAGGTATTTATTCTGTATCATACAGCTATGAGCGATGACCACGAGCGCACCCTCGGCCGCATCGAGACCGAGGTGGCCCTGCTGATGCGCTTCGGCGAGGCCACCCGGCGGGCCACCGGCACCGCCGAGCACCGGGTGCTCGACCGGGCCGCGTACGTGATCCTGCGGCACCTGGACAGCGCCGGCCCGCAGAACGTCTCCGCGCTCGCCGCCCAGCTCAACCTGGACGGCTCGACAGTGACCCGGCAGGTGTCCGCGCTCCAGCGCGACGGCCTCATCGTCCGCGCCCCCGACCCCACGGACGGCCGGGGCACCGTCATCTCCCCCACCCCGGCCGGCCTGCAACGGATGGCCGCCGTGCAGAGCGCCCGCACGCGGCTCTACGGTGACATGCTCGCCGACTGGAGCCCCGAGGACCGCGCCACACTGGCGGCGCTGCTGGGCCGCCTCAACCAGGCCCTGGTCTCCCGCAACCGCCGCCGCTGACCACCCGGCCGAGAAGCCTCCCACCGCCAAGATCACGCAACATCCTGGCTGTTGTGGCCTGCTACGCCGCCCGACACCACTGCAACAATGATCGAGCACGATCGTGGCGGTGACCCCGGTGACCCCGGTGACCCCGGTGACCCCGGTGACCCCGGGGCCCAGGCGAGCCCGGCGAGCCCACCGGGCCCAGGTCTCAGGAGAACGTTCGTCGCGCCCAGGTGCGGAAGTCGGTGGTGGGCAGGCCGAGGGCGCGGGTCAGCTCCGGGCGGGCGGGGCTTCCGTTCTCGTTGATCCGCTCGACCGTGTTGACCATGGCGGGCAGCAGGCCGCGCTCGACCGCCTGCTGCGGGGTGAGCACGGGCGCGGTGATCGCCCGGCCGGTGACCTCATTCAGGACGGCCGCGACCTCGGTCATGGTGAGCAGGTCGCCGGCGAGTTCTACGTCAAGGCCGTCGAGCTTCCCCGGCTCGGTGAACGCAATCGCCGCGGCTTCGCCGATGTCATCGACGGCGACCCACGGAAGTCGGGTGTCGGCGGCGAAGCCGGTGATGATCGTGCCGCTGGACCAGTCGCCGAAGAGGTAGGACCAGCCGACGAGGTTCTCCATGAAGGTCGAGGGCTTGAGCACGGTCCAGTGCGCGAAGCCACCGGAGCGCACCATCTCGTCGATGGCCGCCTTGCTCTCCCAGTAGTGCCTGTCCCACCGGCCCTCGGCCCAGCCGGGCTGGTTGCGGTGGAAGTCGCCGGCACCCGAGACGCTGCTGTGCACGACGTGCGACACGCCAGCCCGGCGCGCCGCCTCGACGACGTTGCGGCCGCGGGTCACCTCGGCGTCGCCCCGCATGTCCGTCACGTCGGGGTACGGGATGGAGAAGACGCCGTCCATCCCGTCCGCCGCGGCGAGCAGCGACTCCACGTCGTCCAGGTCGCCGGTGACCAGTTCGGCGCCCCGATACCGCAGAGCCCGCGCGCTCTCGGTGCCGGGGTCCCGAACCAGGGCGCGGACCGGGACGCCACGGTCGAGCAGCGCCCGGGCCGTGGCCCCGCCCTGCTTGCCCGTCGCGCCGATGACGAGAACAGCCATGATGCCTCCCGAGAAACAAGTGGGGTTAGCCCCCACTTCTCGTCGGCTACGATATGGGGGGTCACCCCACTTTCACAAGGCGGACTATGAGAGCAGACGCGCGGCGCAACTACGACCTGATCGTCAAGGCGGCCTCCGAGGCGGTCGCCCGCGACGGCGCGTACGCCTCGCTGGAGGAGATCGCCCGATCCGCCGGGGTGGGATCGGCGACCCTGCACCGGCGCTTCCCCACCCGGTGGTCGCTGCTTCAGGCGGTCTTCCGCGGCTGTGTCCGTAACCTGGCGACGCGCGCCGGAGACCTGCTCAGCGCGCCGGACGCCCTCGACGCGCTGACGACCTGGCTGCACGAGGTCACCGCGTACGCCACGACAACCCGCGGCCTCGCGGATTCGCTCCTGAACGAGCCCGCCGAGGAGAACGACACCTGCGGGGCGATGCTTGTCGCCGCCGGTGAACCACTGCTACGTCGCGCCGTCGACGAGGGTTCGGTGCGGCCCGACATCACCATGGGCGACCTGATGATCCTCGCCAACGGCATCTCACTCGCGGCACAACCGGTGGGCGCGGCCAGGGCGGAACAACTGCTGACCTTTGCCCTCGAGGGAATCAGGTCAGCGGGCCGACCGCAGCCGCGCCCCACAGAAACACCGCCGCCCCTGATGGACCACGGCGCATCGGTCCACAGGGGCGGCGGGTGACTGTCACCCGTTGATCAACCGGGGAGGGCGCGGTGACCTCAGGCGACCGGCTCGCGCGCCGGGTCGGCGTCGCTCTCGGTGCCCGGGGTGACCCGGGGGTCGCCCTCGTCGGCGAAGTAGTCGTCCGGCTCGGTGCCGTCGACGCCGTCGTTCACCTTGCCGGCGCGCAGCACCAGCGTCAGCAGCGCCGCGACGGCCAGGTTGACCAGCACGGCCACGATCCCCACGTAGATCGTCTTCGGGGTGTCGAAGCCGAACTTCTCCAGCGGGAAGGCCGAGCCGCCGAAGTGCTTCCGGGTCGGGCTGGCGACCTGGTAGAGCATCCACATGCCGAGCCCCATGCCGGCCACCCAGCCCGCGATGAGCGCGCCCCGGTGGAACCAACGGGTGTAGAGGCCCAGGGCGACCGCCGGCAGCGTCTGGAGGATGATCACGCCGCCGATCAGCTGAAGGTCGATGGAGAACTGCGGATCGAGGAAGACGATGCAGGCCACCGCCCCGACCTTGACCACCAGCGAAGTGATCTTCGAGACGTTCGCCTCCTGGGCCGGGGTGGCGTCGCGCCGCAGGTACTCCTTGTAGATGTTGCGGGTGAACAGGTTCGCCGCCGCGATCGACATGATGGCGGCGGGCACGAGCGCGCCGATGCCGATGGCCGCGTACGCGACGCCGGCGAACCAGTCCGGGAACTGCTGGTCGAACAGCACCGGCACGACGGTGTTGCTGTCGACCGTGCCCTCCTTCGACCCCGGCAGCGGCGTCACCCCGGCGGCGATGGCCATGAACCCGAGCAGCGCGATCAGGCCGAGCAGCAGGCTGTACGCGGGCAGCGCGGACATGTTCCGCTTGATGACGTCCCGGTTCTTGCTGGCCAGCACGCCGGTGAGGCTGTGCGGGTAGAGGAACAGCGCCAGCGCCGAGCCGAACGCCAGGGTGACGTACTGGAGCTGGTTGTTGGCGTTGAGCAGGATGCCGTCGTTCGGGTTGGGGGTGGCGTCGAACTTGGCGTCCGCCGCGTCGAAGATCTCGCCCCAGCCGCCCAGCTTGTAGGGCAGGTAGAAGACCGCCACCAGGATCACGACGTAGATGAGCGAGTCCTTGACGAACGCGATCAGCGCCGGCGCCCGCAGCCCCGACTGGTAGGTGTAGGCGGCCAGGATCGCGAACGCCACGATGATCGGCAGGTGCCGGGCGAGGGTGCTGTCGCCGGTCACCCCCATGGTCTTGAGGACCGCCTCGATGCCGACGAGCTGCAGCGCGATGTACGGCATGGTGGCGACGATGCCGGTGATCGCGATGAGCAGTGCCAGCACCGGCGAGTCGAACCGCTTGCGGACGAAGTCCGCCGGGGTGACGAAGCCGTGCCGGTGCGAGACCGACCAGAGCCGCACCAGCACCAGGAACACCAGCGGGTAGATGACGATGGTGTACGGCACGGCGAAGAAGCCGGCCGCGCCCGCGCCGAACATCAGCGCCGGCACCGCCACGAAGGTGTACGCGGTGTAGAGGTCACCGCCGACGAGGAACCAGGTGATCCAGCCGCCGAAGCTGCGTCCGCCCAGCCCCCACTCGTCCAGGTGGGCCATGTCCTTCGGGGCGCGCCAGCGAGCGGCCACGAAACCCATCGCGCTGACCAGCAGGAAGAGCAGGCTGAAGACGATGATCTCGGTGAGGTGGTCGCGCCACATCAGCGGTCACCCCGCTTCTTCGTCAGCTGGTACACCACGGTCGTGGTGGTGACGCCGAGGATGATGAAGGCCAGTTGGAGCCAGTAGAAACGCGGGAAGCCGAACAGGCGGGGCGAGTCCGCGTTGAAGAAGGCCGGGACCAGCGGCACCACGATCGGAATGAAGAGCAACCAGTTCCAGGGGCTGTGGTCCTTCGCCCTGGACGACGCCGTGGGTGGCGTCTCCGGTTCGGGTGCAGCCATGTGACACACCTCCGGGATGGGGAAACGCGCGTTGTGACGGCCGGAGGCTACGACCATGTGAGCGCCGTCACGCCGGATCGTTCCGGGCCGCTGCGCCGAACGGCCGACGAGCTGCGCCGAACGGTGAGCCGGACGCGCCCTTCGACCCCACCCCGGCACGGCGACGGGCCCGGGCGCGTGTCGCACCCGGGCCCGTCATCGGCTCACCGCCGGTCGGTCAGCGCCGCGCGGTCACCGCTCGGCCGTCCACAGCAGAGCGCGGCCGAGCTGCGCCTGGAGACCCTTCGGGTGCAGGCGGAACGTCGGGTCGGTGCCGAACAGCACGACACCGCTGCCGCCGGCGGACACACCCCGGACGATGCTGGCCTGGCCGGCCGCCGCGCCCTGCCCACCGGCCCCGTCGACCGCCCACCAGCCGGACAGCAGCGGGTCCGCCGCGTACGACTGCTCGACGGCGACGCCGGCACCCAGGTTCGTGAACCAGACCGGCTGGCTGATGAACGCCTGGGCCGCCGCGCTGGTGCTGACCGGTCCGCCGGCGTTGACCACGTTGGCCACCCCGCTGGCCAGGCTCGGGCCCGCCGTGGCGGTCACCGACAGCAGCCCGGCCGCGTTGCTGAACCCGGCACCGGGCGTACCCAGGCCGACCACGCCGCCGCCACGGGCCAGGAAGGCGTCCAGGGCGGCCCGGTTCTCCGGCGTCAGGTTCGCGAGGGTGACGGCGCCCGCCACGAGGAGCACGTCCACCTCGGCGGTCAGCGTCGTGCTGAGCGTGGCGGCGGTCAGGGCCCGGGCCTCGAAGCCGAGGTCGGCCAGGGTGTCCCGCTCCTCCGCCGTGCCGAGGTAGCCGACGACGACCCGGTCCAGCCGGACCCCGCGCCACCGGGCCGGCGCGCGCTCGAAGGTCACCCCGTTGGCGCGGACCTCGGCTCGGGCCAGCCGGCGGTTGGTCGGCGTGCCGGGAACGACCACCGACCCGTCGGCGAGGCGGTGGACCGCGACGCCCTTGGCCAACAGCGAGTTGACCGTCAGCAGGTCGGCGGCGTCGCGCGGGTCGAGGCGCAGGTCGCCGTTACCGGGTGGCAGGTCACCGTCGGCCCGCCCGTCGTACGTCCGCTCCAGCCGCACCTGGGGCAGCTCGTCCCAGAGCGTGTCCACGGTGGCGCCCCAGGTCAGTCCCTGGCTCCAGGCGGCCGGCCCGGCGTACAGGTCGTCCACCCGCTCGGTGATGTCGACGCCCGGCTCCAGCAGCGAGTTGACCAGGCCCCGCTTGGGCTGGTGCAGGTCGACCACGTACGAGCCGGCGTCGTAGCGCCGGCCGTCGGCGGTGAACGACTTCGTCGCCCGCCACACCCGGCCGCCGCTGCCGATCAGCAGGTCCACCAGGCGCGCCGCGGCCGGCTCGGACCGCTGCCCGGTGCCGGTGGGGATGACGTACGCCCGGGGGAACGTGGTGCGGTAGTCGTCCTCCGGGCCCCAGCCCGGCACGTAGCCGTCGGGGATGTCCCGCAGTGGCTCACCGGCCCAGCCGCGCCGGTAGACCTCGGCCTGGTCGTGCAGCACCTCGGCGCGGTGCTCCTGGATGTACCGCAGCGACGTCCGGATGGCCACCTCGTGCACGTCGGTGTTGATGCCGGACCGGCGTACGCGCTCCTCCGGCGTGAGGTTGCCGCCGCGCGGGTTCAGTGGCGCCTCGATGGTGTACGGGATGCTGCTCTGGAGCATCGCGAACGACGGCACGTAGATCGGCGGGAAGTCGTCCCACACCCCGGGCTCGTCGTCGCGGAACGGGATGCGGGCCCGCTGCGTCTCGGGATAGCCGAGGTCACGCAGCCCCGCCTCGATCGCCAGCGCGTTCGGCAGGCCGTGCTTGATGTACAGGTCGTACTCGTTGTTCACGTTGTGCGGCGGGGTGCTCGGGTGCAGCAGCGTCGGGCTGACGTAGCCGTGCAGGTCCAGCGTGATGATCGGCTTGGTGTCGACGATCAGCTCGCGGATCAGGTTGGTCTCCGGCTGCGACACGATCGTCAGGTCACGGTTCAGGTCGTAGCCGGCGGCGTTGGCCCGGGTGCCGGCCACCCGGCCGTCCGGATTGGACGTGATGTTGAAGACCAGCCGGTTGCGGGTCAGCAGCTGGGCCGTCTCGGCGCTGGTGTCGGTGGCCAGTTGCTCGATCACCCGCAGGGCCGCGTCGGTGCCCTCCCACTCGTTGCCGTGGATGTTGGCGTTGACGAACAGCGGGGTCTTGTAGCCGGCGAGCAGCGCTCGGTCCCGCTGCGCGCGGACCGGATCGTCCTCGATCTCGCGCTTCCAGATCTCCTGCTGCCGGGCCTGCGCGCGGGTCTCCGGTGCCGTCACCGTGACCGCGTACAGGTCGTAGCCACCGGCGGATCTGCCGGCCACCCGGGCCGAGACCCGGTCACCGGCGGCCTGGAGGGCGTTCAGCTTCGGCGCGATGTCGTCATAGGGGATGACGCCGATCGGGATGGAGGCGTCCGCCGGATTGTCCGGCCAGACCGACAGGACGCTGCGCTGGGGGAAGCCGCGGATGTCGGACAGGTCGGGGGCGGTCGGCGGCACCGTCGGCAGGGCCGACGCGGCGGCCGGCGCGGTCAGCGCCGCCGTCGAGAGCACCGTCGCGGCCACCGCGGTCGCGGTGAGCCGGGCAGTCGTTCTACGGACGAACAAGGACACATCTCCTGTCACGAGGAGGAGTGCGCGCAGGCGGACGCGTCGCAGGGCCGGAGACCTGCGGAATCGGGGTTACGCCAGCAGCGTGCGAGGAGGGAGGGACCCGGCGTCAGAGGGAGCGTCGACAGGCGGCGCTGGCGACGCGCAGGAGGTCGATGTGACCCCGCTTCGTCAGGTGAACGCTTCGCACGAGACTGATCCTCGATCGACGCTCACCACACTGTCAACGCAATCCCAGATCGTCCACAGTGGCGGTCACCACCCGTCGAAAGGGTTGACGTCAGCCGATGTCGGCCAGGTGGGCCGTCTCGTTGACCGAGCGGACGGCCACCCCGCCGTCCGGCCACAGGTCCACCACCGAGATGCCGGCGGCGTCCAGGTAGAGCCGGTGCAGGAAGGCGTCGTCCGCCGCGAGGGCGTCGCGCAGCACGAGCTTGATCGGCGAGACGTGCGAGACCACCACGACTGTCTCCCGGGCGTACGCCTCCCGCAGCGACGCCACCGCACGGCCCGCCCGCTCGGCGACCGCGGCGAACGACTCCCCCTCCGGCGGGGCCACGCGGGTCGAGGCCAGCCAGGCGTCCAACTCGCCCGGCCAGCCCTCGCGCACCTCGGCGAAGGTCCGTCCCTCCCACGCGCCGAAGTCGCACTCGATGAGGTCCTCGTCGCGGCGCACCGGCACGCCACCGAGGGCGGCGGCGATCGCCTCCGCGGTCCGCGTACAGCGGGAGAGTGGTGAGCTGACCACGGCGACGGCGCCCGGCGCGAGCGCGGCGACCCGGGAGGCCGTGGCCCTGACCTGCTCCCGGCCGCGGGCGGAGAGCGCGACGTCGCCGCGGCCCGAGTAGCGGCCCTGCTCGGTGTACTCGGTCTCGCCGTGCCGCACCAGGATCAGCCGGGTGGCGGCGAAGCTGGGCCGGGGCTCCCACGAGGCGGGCGTGGTCGTCGCGTCGCCGCCGGTGTCCCGCGCCGTGGCGGCCCGGTCGGCGACCTCCCGCGCGGCGCCCCGGTCCGCCGGATCGGCGCCGATCCCGCGCGGCGGCTCCACGATCCGGGGGGCGTCGACCACCGGCGCGGCCGGTGCGGAGGCGGCCCCGTCCATCGCGGCGTTCGCGAGCGCGTCCGCGTGCCGGTTCCGCTCCCGGGGGATCCACCCGAACCGGACCGCGTCGAACCGTGTCACCAGGTCGGCGGCCCGCGCGGCGAGCGGACGCAGACCGGCGTTCTTGATCTGCCAGCGGCCGCACATCTGCTCGACGACCAGCTTCGAGTCCATCCGGACGTCGACCTCGGCGGCACCCAGCTCCGCGGCGGCCTCCAGGCCGGCGATCAGGCCCCGGTACTCGGCCACGTTGTTGGTGGTCACTCCGATCGACTCGAACCGCTCGGCGAGCACCTCGCCGCTGTCCGGGTCGCGGACCACCGCGCCGTAGCCGGCCGGGCCGGGGTTGCCCCGCGACCCGCCGTCGGCCTCGACGAGGACCACCCGTGGCGCCATCGGTCTACAGGCCCGACTCGTTGGTCCGGACCATGATCCGCCGGCAGTCCTCGCAGCGGACCACGTCGTCCGGGGCCGCCTTGCGGATGCGGGCCAGGTCGGCGCCGGAGAGCTCCAGTCGGCAGCCGCCGCAGCGGCCCGCCGTGAGCAGCGCGGCGCCGAGCCCGGTGTCCTCCCGGATCCGGTCGTAGAGCGTCACCAGGTCGGACGGGAGGTCGGCGGCGAGCGGCTGACGCGACGTCCGCTTGAACTCCTCCTCCTTGGCGATCTCGGCGAGGCTGTCGTCGCGGCGCTGCTCGGTGGCGGCACGCTTGTCCCGGGTCTCGGCCAGCCGCTGCTCCACGCCGTCGAGCACGCCCTGCGCGGTCTCCCGCTGCTCCATCAGCTCCAGCTCGGCGTCCTCCAGGTCACTCTGCCGCCGGTTCAGCGACGCCAGCTCGTGCTGGAGCGCCTCCAGCTCGCGGGCGGGGCCGGTGCCGGCGGCGAGCCGGGCCTCGTCCTTCTCCTTGCGGGCCCGGACCTGCTCGACGTCCTTTTCCATCCGGGCGATGTCCCGGTCCAGGTCGTCCACCGCCACCTGGGCGCGGACCCGCTCGTCCTCCAGCGCGGACAGCTCGCGGGCCAGAGCCTCCAGCTCGGCGCGCTCGGGCAGGGAGCGACGGCGGTGGGCGAGCTGGGCGAGGGCGGTGTCGATCGCCTGGAGGTCGAGCAGGCGGCGCTGGACCTGCGGGTCAGCCTTCACGGTCGGGGCTCCTTGTCGTCCACCGCGGGTGTGGCGGCGTGTACGGTCCACGGGTCGGTGTCCAGGTCGGACACCAGGGTCTCGACGCCCAGCGCCTCCCGTAGGAGCGCGGCCAGGTCGTCCAACCAGGGTCGCTCGGTCGCCCAGTGGGCGGCGTCGAGCAGGGCGGGCCCGTCGGCGGCGAGGTGCTCGCCGGCGGGGTGATGCCGCAGGTCGGCGGTGAGATACGCGTCCACCCCGGCGGCGGTCGCGTCGGCCAGGAAGGCGTCGCCCGAACCGCCGCTGACCGCGAGCCTACGCACCGTACGCCCCGGGTCGCCGGCTGCGCGAACGCCCCAGGACGTGGCGGGCAGCACAGCGGCGGCGTGCCGGGCCAGCTCGGCGAGGGTCATCGGCCGGGGCAGCTCGCCGACACGGCCGATGCCCCGCCCGGGCCCGTGGGCTGGTGAACCCGGCGCCGGCGGGTGCAGCGGGCGCAGCCCCGTCAGCCCGAACCGGGCGGCGAGGGCGTCGGAGACGCCGGGGGCGGCCACGTCGGCGTTGGTGTGCGCCACGTAGAGCGCCACCCCGGCCCGGATCAACTGGTGGACGATCCGCCCCTTGTACGTGGTCGGGGCGACCGAGGACACGCCGCGCAGCAGCAGCGGATGGTGGGCGACGATCATGTCCACGCCGGCGGCGAGCGCCTCGGCGACCGTCTCCGGCACCACGTCGACCACGCACAGAACCCGACGTACCGGGGCGGAGAGCTCACCGAGCACCAGACCGACCCGGTCCCAGTCCTCGGCCCAGGCCGGCGGGTAGCGCCGTTCCAGCTCGGCGACCACGTCGGTCACCGTCGGCCCGGATCCGGTTGTGCTCACGGCGGGCCAGCTTACCGGCGTACGCGGTGCGGGGCGGCCTCCCCCGCCGGACCGCGCCGGAGCGACGCGGCCCGGACCGGGACGGGCGGTGGGCTCAGACCAGCGGGCAGACCGGGCGGCGGAGCACGCTCAGGCCGATTCCCCACGGGAAGGCGTGCAGGTGACGCTCACCGGTGCCGGGCGCGTGCAGCGGGAAGACGTCGTCGCCGAACAGGACCGTCACCCCCCACTCGTCGAGCCGGGCGAGGCCGGCCCGGAACGCCGGGTGGGCGGCCATCGCGGCGTTGGTGAACGGCACCGCCGCGATCGGGACGCCCAGGCCCTGGGCCTCCACGAGAAGCCCCAGGGCGAGTGTGTCGGTGATCCCGGCGGCCCACTTGTTGACCGTGTTGACCGTGGCCGGGCAGACGATCATGGCGTCGGCCGGCGGCAACAGGTCCGGGTCGCTCGGCTGCTTGTAGTGCGTTCGCACCGGGTGACCGGTCTGGCGGGCCAGCGCCGGCGCGTCGACGAACTTCGCGCCGTCCGGCGTGGTGACCACGCACACGTCCCAGCCGTCCTGCTGGGCCAGGTCGACGAGCCGACCGACGTGACGGGCCAGCGGCGAGCCGCAGGCGATGACGTAGAGCACCTCGCGGCGCCCGTTGCTGGACTGCGGGCCGGTCATCAGGCCGGCTCCGCGCTCATACCCCTACTCCCATGTGCTCAGCCAACTCCGCAATCGGCGAAGGCGGCGCACCACGTGTGCGACGAAGGACATCCGACATCACCTCGTGCGCGATCGGCCGGCACCGGATCTCCGAGGGCGCCAGCCGGTCACCGAGCAGCAGCATCTCGCCGGCGTTGGCGACATCGCCGATCTGGGCGTAGCCGCGCGCGACGTCGAGCAGGTGGTGCGCCCGGCGCTCGGGCAGCAGCGCGTTGAACGCCGGCTCCTGGATCTTGAGCCGGTGCACCTCCACCGCCCGGCCGCCGTCGCCCAGCTCGACCGCCGCCGCGGCCCGGTGCAGTTCGAGGTTGGTAAGCCCGAACGAGGTCCAGTAGTGGTTCTGGTCACCGCCCAGCAGGGTGGCCGCCTCCTGGGCGCCGCTGATCAGGTCGTCAACGGTGGCCGTGTCGCCGATCCGCGCGGCGGCCATCGCGCCCTGGAGCAGCAGCATGCCGTAGACGGACAGCCGGGCCGGGGACGCGTCGTTGCCGCCCCCGGGGGCGAGCCGGTTGGCGATCGTGACGTTGAGCTCCAGTGCCGGACGCGCCCGCCCCATCGCGACGAGCGCGTTGCAGACCCGGGTGGTGGCGATGCCGGCCAGCAGCGGATCGTCGGCCCGCTGGGCGACCGCCATCGAGCGGTCGGCGGCCAGCCAGGCCAGCTCGCACTCACCGAGCTTGCGCAGCACCGACGACGCGATCTGGTAGACCTGCCCGAGCAGGTGGGCGGCCTCCCGGGCGTCGTCCCCGCCGTAGCCGGCGTCGGCGGCCTGGGCGTCGCGCAGCAGCTTCGGCAGGGCCCGCGTCAGCATCCCGTAGCGGCCGTACTGGTAGGTGAGCCAGGCGTGGTTGACGGCCTTGCGCATGTCGGCCAGCGGTGGCGGCTGCGGCGCGGCGTGGAAGTACGCGCTCATCGAGTCGTACCGCTCCAGGGCCGCCCGGATCTCCTCGACCTCGACCTGGTCGATGCAGTTCATCGCGTCGGTACGCCGCTCCGGGTCCTTGCCGAGCAACAGCTGCACGTCGACCTGGAGGATGTCGGCGATCTCGTAGAGCACCGAGAACTTGTCCAGCCGGCGCACACCGCGCTCGACCTTGTCCACCCAGCTCTTCGACTTGCCCAGCCGGTCCGCGAAGACCTGCTGCGACATCTTGCGCCGTCCCCGCCAGTAGGCGACCCGCCGACCTATGGGTAGCTCGTCCATCTCCCCATCCCTCCCCTGTTCGAGGCCCAGGCGATGACCGGATGACTTCCTCGCGGTTGCGGCGCGCGGTACGTCTCAGGTTTTCGCTGGTCGCACAGCCAGTGCGTCAGCCGTACAGCCAGTCCTCATAGTTTTCGTGCAAGTTGCATCAGCCGTTCGTCAACTCAACGATCGCGGGTTACGGCAGTGACGGTGCTCGACGTAAGACCCGGTGGCCGCCGGGCCCGACGAGGGGAGATGGCACACATGTGGGGGAATGTCGGCCCGCGGGTCGCGCAACTGTCACCACTGGAACGGGTCCGGCTGCGCCGGGTCGCGGTGCGCTACGCGGCGCACGGCTGGGAGGTGACCCCGGGCGCGTGCCTCGCCCGCAGCCGCTTCGTCTGTGGTCGCGCCGGCTGCCCCACCGTCGGCTGCCATCCCGCCCTGGAGGACTGGGAGCACGCCGCCACCACCGACCCGGCCCGCGTCGCCACCTGGTGGCGCACCCGACCACACGGCGTGCTGCTGCCCACCGGCCGCGCGTTTGACGTCCTGGAGGTGGCCGCCCACCTCGGCCGACGGGTGCTGGACGCGGTGCAGACCCACCCCGCCGGCACCGGCGTACGCGGACCCGTGCTGGCGACCCCGACCGGACGCTGGATGTTCCTGGTCCGCCCCGGCGACCCGCTACGGCCCGAGCTGGAACACTGCTTCCACGTCGTCCGGCACGGGCCCGGCTCGTGGATCCCCGCGCCGCCCACCCGGCTGCCCGAGGGCCTCGTCCGCTGGGCGGTGGCCCCCGAACAGGCCCGGTGGCAGCTGCCCGACTCCTACCTGGTGCAGAACACCCTGATCGACGCACTGCGGGCCACCGGTGTCACGCTCACCTCCGACCTGCTCCCCGGCCATCTGCCGCTCCCCCGCCGAGGCCGCTGATCGCCGTCGCCGTCCGGCGCAGCGGTGGCCTGACGGACTGGTCGACACCACAATCTCCGAGAAGTAGCGGCGTCCCCGACCCGCCGACACCACACTTTCCCGGAGGTTGCTGCCTCCCTCACGAGCCGGCACACACTTTCCGTGCGGCGCTGCCCTCGCGCACCACCGGCCGCCTCGGCGCTCGGGGAACGTCCCCCAACCGGGCGACCCGCCGGCAGCGTCGCCGGGGCGCCCCTCCTCGTTGAGCAGAACGACGGGGCGAACGCGCCCCGGGAGCGGGGAAATGATGTCCACCGACGACACCGCACCGCAGACCGGCGGCACCGAGCCGCCGTACCGCTACCGTCCACGGCGCCGCTGGGCCGGCACGCGTCCCGCGGGCTCCCGCCCGGGCCGACCGAGACCGACGGGCACCCGCCCGGCCAGCACCCACCGCCCCATCCGCTGACCCCACAACCACCCTGACCCTCCCACCTCCCACCCCGCCGACCACCGCGCCGACCACCCCGCGATCTTGCAGTTCGCGCCCCGGCACACCTGACATTCCGGGCGGCCCGCGGGCCGAAAGTGCAAGATCGCGGATAGGAACGGGGCGGGGCGGGCGGGGGCGCGGGGTCAGGGCGTTACGGGGAGGGTGGTGGAGTGCAGGAGCCGGCCGTCGTCGGTCACGATCGCGTGGGTGTGGCCGGGTAAGCGGTCCAGCCAGCCGATGCCGGCCACGCCCATGGCCACCGCGGCGGTCGCGTACGCGTCGGCCAGCCCGAGGTCCGGGCCGACCACGGTGACGGAGCGCAGCCCGACCGCCGGGGCGCCCCGTCGCGGGTCGAGGACGTGGGGACCCCGCTCGTAGACACCCGACGTGGCGACGGCCAGGTCGGTGCCGGTCAGCACCAGGCAGGTCGCCATCGGGTCCCACGGGTGCCGCACACCGATCCGCCACGGCCGCCCGGCCGCCGAGTGGCCCCGGGCGCGGACGTCCCCGCCGGCGTTGACGCAGTGGTTGCCGGCACCGGCGGCCACCAACCGGTCCGAGGCGACCTGGGCCGCCCAGCCCTTCACATAGCCGGAGGGGTCGAGTTCGCCGGTCGCGTACGCGTCGAAGAAGCCGTCGGTGGTCCCCCACAGCTCGGCGCAGGTCGCCAACACCGCCCGCAGGTCCGTGGACGCCTCGGAGAGCAGCAGCTCGCCCCGGACGAACCGGCGCACCTCGCTGTCGGCCCGGTACGTGCTGAACCGGGCGTCCACCTCGCGCATCCAGTCGAAGACGTCGTCGGCCAACCGGTCCAGGGTCGCGGCGGGCAGGTCGTCGGCGAGGTCGAGGCTGATGGCCGTACCCATGATCTGCTCGACCCGGCGGAGGCCGGGCCGGGTCAGCGGCGCCGTCACGTCAGCGGGCCTGGTCGATCGCGGCCTGCAGCGACCGTTGGTACGCCGCGCTGGTGGCGGTGGCGCCGGAGACGGTGTCCAGGTCGGCGCTCTGCCGCTGCACCACCTGGCCGGACGTGCCGCTGTAGGCGGCGTCGACCCGTTCGCTGCGTTGCGTCGACTGGCCGCCGTCGGGCAGCTCCAGGGCGACCGCTTTCGTGATGCGGGTGCCGGAGACGGTGATCTGCACCTGGACGTTGCCGTACTCGTTGGTCACCACCGGCCCGGTGACCGTGCGGGTGGCGCTCGTGGTCCGGGGAGCGGCGGTGGTGCGTCTCGGCGCCGCGGTGGTCGGTCGGGTGCTGGTGCCGCCGTCGCGGGTCCCCGGAATGCGGCTGGGGGTGGCGCTGCGACCGGGGCGCGGAGAGGCGGGGGCGCCGGACGCCGCCGGTGCCGGGGCGACGTCCGGCGCGGCGGGTTCCCCGGGGCTCGGGGACGCCGGACCGGGCGGTACGGCCTGGGCGGTCTGGGTGGCGCCCGGTGGGCCCTTGAGCACGACCAGCGCGGTGGTGCTGGCGGCCAGGCCGGTGATCGCGAGGAGCGCGCGACGCATGTGGTGGTGCCTCTCTCCGAACGGCTACAGCTCGAACGTGGCCAGGTGGATCTGGCGGCGCGGCACGCCGGCGCGGCGCAGGGCGCGCACCGACTCCTCGACCAGCCCGGGCGGCCCGCACAGGTAGACGTCCCGGCGGGTCAGGTCGGGCACCAGGTGGCGCAGCCCGTCCGGGCTCATCACCTGCCGGGGGCCGGCGTCGTCCCGGCGACCGATCACGTACCAGATCGAGGTCCGCCGGGCCTGGGCGAGCCAGTCCAGCTCGTGGTGCAGCAGCACGTCGGCGGGGGTACGGGCCCGGTAGATGAGCGCGGCGCCCGGCGGCAGCTCCTCCAGCATCGCCCGCAACGGGGCGATGCCGCTGCCCCCGGCGATCAGCAGCGCCCGCTCCCGGGTGCGATGTGCGGCCGTGAACGTGCCCGACGGTCCCTCGGCCCAGACCAGCGTGCCGGGGTCGAGGTCGCGCAGGTCGGCGGTGTGCCCGCCGACCACTTTGACGGTGAGCCGCAGCCAGCGGCCGTTGCCGGCGGCGGACAGCGAGAACGGGTGCGACTGCCACCAGCAGCCCCGGGTGAGGAACCGCCAGCGGAAGTACTGCCCACCGAGCAGGTCCGCCTGGTTGAGCCGCCGGCCGGTCAGGTAGATCGAGATGGTGTCGGGCGTCTCGGCGACCACGTCGGCGACCCGCAGCCGGTGCCGCAGGTTGAACCGCAGCGGGGCCACCAGGCGGCCCCACACCAGGGCGGCGAGCACCAGCAGGTACGCGGCGATCCAACCGGTGCGTACCGGGCCGGGCTGGAAGAGCTGGGCGCCGTTGCTGAACTGGTGGGCGAAGCCGAGCAGCAGGGCCGCGTACGCGGTCAGGTGCAGGTGGTACCAGAGCTCGTACGGCAGCATGGTGCGGATCGCCCGTACGCCGGTGAACCCGACCGTCACCAGGATGCCGGCGGCGGCGAACGCGGAGACCATGTCCTCGTAGTCGCGCAGCAGCACCCCGACCTGGCCGGGTACGGAGTTGCCCTCGACGTCGGCGTAGGCGACCACGATGAGGGCGGCGTGGGCGAGCACCGCGACGAGCAGCGTGGCGCCCAGGTCCCGGTGGAGGCGGGAGATCCGCTCGCCGCCCACCCACCGTTCCAGCGCGCCGAGTCGGCTCATCATCAGCACCTGCACGAGCAGCAGGTAGCCGGCGACCAGTCCGGTGATCCGCCCGGCCGCGGTGAGGACGTCGGCGGTGGTGGCGAACGAGCCGGCCGGGGTGTCCAGCCACCAGGGCAGCACGGCGGCGACCAGGCCCGCCCAGAAGAGGACGGACAGCGTGCGGCGGCCGCCGGGGCCGCGTCGCGGCGCCGCCGGCGGAGGTGGCGGAGGGGACGGCCGGCCGCCAGACCGGGGGTAGGTCCCGGTGTGGCGGCCGGCCGCGTACGTGTCCTGGTACGTCACGCGTACAGCTTCATCGGGGTGTACTTCTGCCGGGGGAAGATCTTGTCCACCTCCGCGTTGGTGAGCCCGAAGCGGCCCTGCGCGACGGCTCCGTAGACGTTGAACATGTTGTTGTATTCGGGTACGTCGCCGGAGTCCAGGTCGTTCAATCCGTTCCAGGTGCCGAGCAGCGAGCCGGCCAGCTTGCGCCCGGAGAGCAGGGTGATGACGCCACCGTGGCCGTGGTCGGTGCCGCCGCTGTTGGAGGCGACCCGCCGACCGAACTCGCTGGAGACCATGATGGTCACGTCGGCGGCCTGCGGCCCGAGGTCGGTGAAGAACGCGGCCATCGCCTTGGCCAGTTCGTTCAGTCGCCGGTGGAGTTGGCCGCCGGAGCGGGTGCCCTGGTTCTCGTGGGTGTCGTAGCCGCCCATGCCGACGGTCGCGACGCGTACGTTGGCCCCGCCCTTGATGAGCTGGGCGAGCTGCTGGAAGGCGTAGCCGACGCCCTCGTACGTGACGCCCTCGGCCGGCTGGTACGGCTTCGCGGCGAGGCTCTGCGCGGTGGCCAGCGCGCCCAGGCCGGTCTGCACGGCCTCCTCGACCGGGTGGTTGATGCCGGTGAAGAGTCCCCGGATGGCCTTCTCGGTGGCGGCCCGGTAGCGGTCACCGCCGTTGAGCCGCAGCGACCCGACGCTGTTCAGCGACAGCGCGCCGTTGTTGCCGACCAGCGACCGGGGCAGGGTGCTGCCGATGCCGACGCTGCGGAACGCGGTGCCCTTGCCGAGCGCGTCGACGAGGCTGTCCAGCCAGCCCCGCCCGCCGGTCTCGTTCGGCAGCCCGCCAAGGTTGCAGGCGTCGGCGGCCTGGAAGTGGCTGCGGGACAGCCGCTCGTCGGAGACGGCCGGGATGAACCCGAGCTGCCCGGCCTTGAGCCACTGCTCCAGCGGCTTGAACGCGCTGGTCAGCTTGAACCCGCGGCCGAGGGCCAGGGAGTCCTCGCCGAGCAGCAGGTCGGGCCGGGCCTTCGTGAGCACCGGGTCGTCGGCCGGCGCGACCAGGCTCAGCCCGTCCAGGCCGCCGTAGAGGAAGACGTGGATCAGGGTGCCGGTCTTCGTGGCGGCGAAGGACGCCGAGGTGGTGACGAACTGGGCGGTGGCGAGGGCGGTGGCCGTGGCGGCCGCCCCGGCGACGAAGGTACGCCGGGTGACTCCCCGCCCGTCCTGCTGCGCCTCCTCCAACTCCTCCAGGCGGCGGTAGCGGTCGGCCTCGGCGGCGTTCTCGGCGGCCACGATGTCGGCCTCCGCCCGCAGCAGCGCGTCCGCGGGGTTGTCGGCCAGCCGCCGCAGGTCCGGGCAGTCGGGGTGCAGGGGGTAGCTGTGCACAGTCTTCTCCATCGGGTGCCTCACCGGATGTGGTGCTGGGGGGATGCGAGGATCGCCCGCGCGACGGCGGTGATGGCCCCGTTGAACGTGGCGTCCACCTTGGCGGTCGCCGGCAGGTCGGCCACGCCGAGGATCAACGCCTTCTCCCGCGCGCTCAGCTTCTGCTGCACGAGCCGCTGGGCGAGCGCGTCCACGTACGCCCCTGCGGTGGCCGGCGGCTTGGCGACCAGCTTCTCCGGCTTCGCGTACGTGAACTGGGTGCGGTTGCCGGCGACCAGCTCGCCCGCCTCGTTCCAGCCGTTGACCATCGCGCCGGCCGACGTCCAGGCGACGTACACGTCCGGGTAGCCGTCGGGGGTGGGCTGGCCCATCGGGAACTGGCCCAGCTCGCGCAGCTTGTCGTGGATCTGCCGCAGCCCGCGGGCGAAGGGGGTCCGCTTGTTGTCGCCGTTGTCGTGCTTCGGCGACGCCTCCGGCGAGACGCCCAGGGTCCGGTACGTCGCCACCAGGTACTCCATGGGTCGGCGGACCTTCTGCCCGACGGCGGCCCAGAACTCCGAGGAGCTGAACAGCGTCATGAGCACCGGCCGGATCATGCCCTTGTTCGCGGTGTAGGTCTTGGCCAGCCGGTCCACCAGGGACTTCGGCGGGGTGTCCGAGACGAACCGGGTCGCGAGGCTCTGCGCCACGTACCGGGCGGTCGACGGGTGCAGCGCGATGTAGGTGATGTACGCGTCGATCGCCGCGTCGGCCTTCTTCGGGTCCTGCGAGTTGTTGGCGTGGGTGAATCCGAGGATCTTCACCTTGCCGACGTAGTGCCGGTCGGCGCGGAAGACGTACTTGCCGTCGTTGACGCCGCGCCCGGTCTGCAGCAGGGCGGCCTGGCGGACGTCCTTCTCGGTGTAGCCGCCGTCGACGCCGACCGAGTACAGCTCCAGGTTCTCCCGGGCCAGGTTCTCGTTGACCGCGTCGGCGCGCGAGTCGTTCTGGTTGAGGTACAGCAGCAGCGCCGGGTGCTTGTTCGCCGCGACCAGCATCTGCGGGTAGCTGCCCAGCGCGTGAGTCCGGATGACGTCGACGTCGAAGGAGTTGCGGTAGACCTCCCCGCCGTCGAAGTCCGCGGCGACGTGCAGGAAGTCGTTCCAGAAGTCGACCATCACCTCGAAGAGCTGCCGCTTCGACCAGATCTGCCGGGCCAGCGTGGCGTCGACCATCTCCCGCTCCGGCTGCGCGCCCCGCTCGTTGAGCTGGTCCCGCTGGTCGCGCAGCTGCGGCACGGAGAGCTTGAGGCTGGGCAGCTCGGCGAGCTTCAGCTCGGCCCGGCTCGGCGCGATCTTCTCGGGCTCCAGCTGGGCCCGGATCCAGGCGTCGATGCCCATCCGCCTGATGTCGGCGACCACCTCGGGCGTCGGGCCGAAGGTGGCGCGCCGGGCCAGGTGCAGCACCGGATCCTTGGCGAGGACGGTCTTCACCGTCACCTTGGTCTCGGCGGCCGCCGCGGCGGGCCCGGAGAAGGAACGGCCGCCCGAGGGCGCGTTCTTCTTGAGCGCCTCGCCGGCCCGGGAGCCCATGTAGCTCTCGTTCTGCTCGGTGTAGGTGCGTACGGTGCTCGGCTGCTGACCGCTCGGGCGGGCGGCGGTGCCGTCGGTGACCGTGGTGCCGGTGGCGTCACCGGCCGCGGCGTCGTCGCCGAAGAGTCCGCGTACCTGCGGGGTCATCGCCAGCGCGGCGCCGCCGGCGACGACGGCGGCCGTGCCGCCGAGCGTCACCAGGGCGCGCCGGCGGCCCACGGGGCGGGCGGGCTCGTCGTCACCGTCCAGCTCGGGCAGTCCGCTGACGACGGGGGCCGGTCGGTCGAGGCCGTCGGGGCCCACCCACTGGGGTCCACGCGGCGCCGAGCCCGGATACGCCCGGGAATCGGGCTGCGCCGGGTATCCGCCGTGCGGCGCCTCGGGTGAGACGTACCCGTACGGGGCGGACGGGGTCGGCTCGTGGTACCCGCCGGGGGTGGGGTGCTGACGCCCGTCCCAGCCGCGGTCGTCCCGCGGTCGACGTGGCGGCACGTTCTGGTCGGCCATGTACCCATTCCGATTTCTGCTGAAGCGCCGGCACGCTGCGGCCGGGCAGGGGCGGCAGTGACGGCGGCTGATGCCTGAGGGGGTTGCCCCGGGAACGTAACCAAGGGGTGTGGTGCCGACAAGACGCGCCGAACGGCCTCGGAAGGGCACTTAAGACAGACCTCAGCGCGCGGTGCGAGGTCCAGCCGGACGAGCATCCGGTTACGACCGCCCGGAGCAGGTGGTACGTGTGCCGGAACGACGACGATGTGACGTTTTCGCCGCTCGCGACGCCGCCGGCCCCGTTCCCTGGGCACAGGCAAACTTAAGGTCCGGATAAGCCGGTGCTGAGACGCCTTCCGGGGTCCCCCCGGGGGTCCCCGCGGGGCCTCACGCGGGGTACGCCCCCGAATCCCCCGCCCGTCGCCCGCGTCGGGGGCGGCGGAGCGGGAATAGGACCAGCGGCGGGCGGCGTGAGCCGCCGTCGAAGCGGGTAAGCCGCCGAACCGCTGAACGCGTGAGGGGAAGGCACCGCCATGCTCAGCAAAGAGGATCAGCGCAGGTTCGAACAGATCACCCGCCAGCTCCGGGAGAGCGACCCGGCGTTCTTCGCCCGGTTGGACAACCGGGCGAAGGGTCGGCGCGGCCGCTACCTGATGCTGTTGACCATCCTGCTGTGGGCCTCACTGCCGGCGATGACCGTGCTCGCGGGACGGCTGGCCGGCGCGATCTGCGCCGTCGTACTGGTGGCCAACGCGGTACTCATGTGGCGTTTCCGCCGTCGCTGGCTATGAACGCCGTGACCGCGGGCCGCCCGCGGCCCGACCGTCGGGCCTGACCGCGGGCCGCCCGCGGCGCGGCCGACGAGCCGGCGATCGGCCCCACGGCCCGAGGGCCCGAGGGCCGACTCTGGTGAGCGCCGGGAGCGCGCGACCGGTCCGGACGGACGGCCTCAGCGGCCGAACGCCCGGTACGCCCGGCGCAGTCGTTCCACCAGCCCCGGCCCGCCGATGGCGGGGGCCGGCGGGCCGAGTTGCCGCAGCAGCAGGTCCGGACCGGTGGCCAGGCTCGGTGGCCGGTCCGGCAGCGGCACCGGTGGCAGCCAGAACCGGTCGGCCGCGTCGGCCAGCGTTGCCGCCGGCAGGCCGGCCAGGGCCCGGGTGGCACCGACGGGTGGGGCGGCCTCGGCGACCGTGTCGTCCGAGCCGTCGAGACCGTCCGTGTCGGACGGTTCCGGTGCGGCGACGCCGGTGGTCTCGGCCCGCAGGGCGCGCAGCCGGTCGAGCAGGTCGGCGCGGTTGCGCCCACGCCAGTGCAGCAGCTCGAAGGGGTCGGCGTCGAACGCCTCGGCGAGCAGGTAGAACGTGGCCGCGAGGTGTTTGCACGGGACCGCGAAGTCGGGGCAGCTGCACCGCTGGGTCAGCTCGTCGACGCCGGCCGGAAAGAGCGGCGCGCCCGCACCGGCGAACAGGTCCTCCAGCTCGGCCGGAAGGTCACCGGCGAGCAGCCGGGCGCTGAAGAACGCCTGCGCCGCCAGCTCCGCCTCGATCCGCTGCCACGTGGCGGCCGGGAAGGCGGTCAGTCCGATGTGGACGTCGTACGGCCTCGGCCGGGATCCCTGCACCACCGCGGTCACCGCGCCGGGGGCGACGGTGAGGCTGAGCACCTGGCCGGCCCGCGCGTACGAGCGGCCCCGGGTGAGCCGGGTGCCCAGCGCGAACGACTCCAGCACCTCCAGGAAGCGCCGCGACCACCAGGACCGGCCGATGGCACCCCGGGTGCTGCGCGCCTTCAGACCGCCGTCGACGCGGCGGGGGCGCCCGTAGTCGGCGAAGCGTCCGGTCGGCGTCGTGCTCACGTCGCCGCTGCCCTCGGTCACTCGACCACCGCCCCGGACTCCAGCGCGAACAGCTCGCGCAGCTGGGCGGTGGACAGCTCGGTCACCCACTGCTCGCCGGTGCCCACCACGCTGGCGGCGAGGCTGCGCTTGTCGGCGATCAGCGCGGCGACCTTCTCCTCCACCGTGCCGGCGCAGACGAACTTGCGGACCTGCACCCGCCGGCGCTGGCCGATCCGGAACGCCCGGTCGGTGGCCTGATCCTCGACCGCCGGGTTCCACCACCGGTCGACGTGCACGACGTGGTTGGCCGCGGTCAGGGTCAGCCCGGTGCCGCCGGCCTTGAGCGACAGCACGAAGATCGGCGGGCCGTCCGGGGACTGGAACCGGGTCACCATGGCGTCCCGGTCGGCCTTGCCGACACCGCCGTGCAGGAAGAGCACCTCCCGCCCGAACCGCGCGGAGAGGTGACCGCGCAGCATCGCGCCGAACTCCGCGTACTGGCTGAAGAGCAGCGCCTTCTCCCCCGCCGCGAGCACCTCCTCCAGGATCTCCTCCAACCGGGCGAGCTTGCCGGAGCGGCCGTCCAGGGCGGAGCCGTCGCGCAGCAGCTGCGCCGGGTGGTTGCAGACCTGCTTAAGCCGGGTCATGGTGGCCAGCACCAGCCCGCGCCGCTCGATGCCCTCGCTCGATTCGATCTTCGCCAGCATGTCGTCGACCACCGCCCGGTAGAGCGACGCCTGCTCCGCGGTGAGGTTGCAGACCACCTCCATCTCCAGCTTCTCGGGCAGGTCGGAGATGATCGACGAGTCGGTCTTGAGCCGGCGCAGCACGAACGGGCCGGTGATGCGGCGCAGCCGCTCGGCGACCTCGGCGTCGCCGTGCCGCTCGATCGGCTCGGCGAAGCGCTTCTTGAAGGTCGCCGCCGGGCCGAGCAGCCCCGGATTGGCGAACTGCATGATCGACCAGAGGTCGGCGAGGCGGTTCTCCACCGGCGTACCGGTCACCGCCACCCGCTGCCGGGCGGGCAGCGCCCGGACCGCCTCGGCCTGCCGCGTGGAGGCGTTCTTGATGGCCTGCGCCTCGTCCACGACCACGCGGTGCCAGTCGATGCCGGCCAGCGCCACCGCGTCCCGGGCCGCCACCGAGTAGGTGGTGAGGACGAGGTCCGCGTCGTGCACGGCCGCGGTGAAGGCCGCCCCCCGCGCCCGCTCGGCCCCGTGATGCACGTGTACGCGCAACCCGGGCGTGAACCGGGCCGCCTCGCGCTGCCAGTTCCCGACCAGCGACATCGGACACACCAGCAGGGTCGGCCCGGCCTGCGGCGGGTCACCGGCGAGCAGCGCGAGCAGCTGCACCGTCTTGCCCAGCCCCATGTCGTCGGCGAGCACCCCGCCGAGGCCCAGCGACTGGAGGAACGCCAGCCACGCCAGCCCTCGCCGCTGGTACGGGCGCAGCGTGCCGTGGAACGCCGGCGGCGGGTCCAGCGGGGTGAGCCGCCGCTCCACCGCGCCGGCGAGCAGGTCGCCCAGCGCACCGTCGGCGCTCACCTCCAGCACCGGCAGCGCGGCACCGTCGTCGTCGGTGGCGGTGAGCCCGAGCCGCAGCAGGTCGGCGACGGTCAGCTCACCGGCCGAGCGGAGCAGCCGCAGTCCGGCGGCGAGCCGCTTCGGGTCCAGCTCGACCCAGCGGCCCCGCAGCCGCACCAGCGGGGTCTTCAGCGCGGCCAGCTCCGCCAGCTCGTCGGCGGAGAGCGGCTGGTCGCCGAGCGCCACCTCCCAGCGGTAGTCCACCAGCGCGTCCAGGCCGACGCCGCCGCCGTTGACGGCCACCGTGCCGGGCGCGGTCCGGCCGCGCGCCCGTAGCCGGGCGCCGAGCCGGGAGGAGGGCCGCTGCCACCACGACGGCAGCAGCACGCCGAACCCGGCGGCGTGCAGCACCGGCGCACCCTCGCGGAGGAACCGGTGCGCCCCCTCGACGTCCAGGTCCAGGGCCTCGGGGGCGGCGGTGCGCAGCGCCGGGTCGAGGTCGGGCCAGAGTCGGCTGGCCCGCCCCAGCTCGGCGAGGAGCGTCTCCTGCGGGCTCGCCGCGCGCCCGGCGAGCGCGGCGACCGCCGCCGGGTCACGCCACACCTGCCCCGCGTCGACGTGCAGGCTCGGCTCGTCGGCCGCCTGGAGGCCGAACTCCAGCCGCCACCGCCCGGCCCCGCCCCCGACTCCGGCCGGCGCCGAGCGGGCCGGCGCGGGCGGGGCGGGGACGGTCACCACGACCGGCTCGCTGATCTCGTCGGCGGCCGGTTCGACCAGCCGGAAGCTGGCCCGGACCGCGCCGCCGGCCGCGTCGCGCTGCCAGGCGTCCAGTTCGGCGCGGAGGGTGGCCAGGGCGGCCGGGTCGGCGGTGAAGTCGGGTCGGGGCCCGGTGAGCGCGGCGAGCCACGCGGGCACCGCGCCGCCGGGTCGCACGCCCCGGGCCAGCGCGGTCCGCTCCAGGGCGGCGCGGGCCGCCGCGTCGGTGAGCGCGTCCAGCGCGTCCGCGACCAGCTCACCGGCGGAGGCCTCGGGGTCGGCGGCCCGCGCGGCCGGCGGCAGGGCGAGGGCGAGGGACCGGGCCCAGGCGGCGTCCGTGCCGGTGAGCACGGGCCGCCACACGGCGCGGGCCGACACCCCGTCGGCCGGACCAGCCGCTGACGCAACCGGTGCGGGCGCGTCGGTGACGCCGGGCAGGACGCGACCCCGGGTCACCAGGTCGACCGCGAAGTCGGCCAGCTCGGCGAGGTGCCGCAGGGTCGCGCCGGGCGCCGCCGGCAGGTCGTCCAGGGCGCGGAGCAGCGACAACGCGGCGCCCGGGGCGTACCGCAGGACGGGGACCCGCCACCCGGCGAGGGTGACCCGGCCACGGGCCGCAGGTGCGACGTCGGTCCGGATCAGCTCCGGTGAGTCGAGCGGCACGCCGCCACGGGTCGGCAGGGTGAGCGGCGCGGAGCCCAGCCCGGTCGGCTCCGCGGCCTCGGCGAGCGCGGCGGCGAGGGCGGGATGGTCGGCGGCGAAGGGGTGCGGACGCTCACGCGGCGCCCGGCCCGGACGACGCGGCGCCTCGGCCGGCGGGGTGCTGTCCTCGGCCCAGACGGCGAGTTCCCCGTCGCCGGGCAGCCACAACCCGTGGACGACCAGCACACGCTCCCCCTCCCGACGCCCGGGCCAAGGATAGGCGGGCGGAGGCGGCTACCGTCGGCGCCATGTTCGACCTCCTGGTGATCGGCGGGCTCGGGGTGGACGTGCGCGTCCGGGTGCCCGCGCTGCCACTGCCCCTCGCCGACAGCCTGACCGTCGACCCGGTGGAGCTGCGGATCGGCAACACCGGCGCCGGGGTGGCGCTCGCCGCGCACGCGCTCGGGCTGCGGGTCGCCGTCGTGGACGTGCTCGGCGCGGACCCGGCCGGGGACGTCGTACGGGCGGCGCTCGCCCGGGCGGGCCTGCACGCGGTGCTGGTCGACGCCCCGGCCGGCACCCGCCGCTCGGTGAACCTGGTCGACCCGACCGGCCGCCGGATGTCCCTCTACGACCCGCGCCCCTGGTCGGGGCCGCCGCCGGTGACACCGGCCGAGCTGACCGGGCTGGTCCGGGACGCGGCGCACGTCCACCTGTCGATCATGGATTGGACGACCGGACTGCTGCCCGCCGTGCGGGACGGGCTCGGCGCCGGGGCCGTCCTCAGCACCGACCTGCACGACTGGGACGGGGAGAACCCCTACCACCGACCGTTCGCGGCGGCGGCCGACCTGGTCTTCGTGAGCGGGGTCCGGCTCGGCGACCGGGCGGCCACCGTGGCGGCCGGCCTGGCGCCACGCACGGTCGTGGTGACCCGGGGCGCGGCCGGCGCCGACCTGCACCTGGGCGCCGGCGCGCCCACCCGGGTGCCGGCCGCCGCACCGCCCGGCCCGGTCGTCGACACCAACGGCGCCGGGGACGCCTTCGCGGCGGGGCTCGTCGCCGGGCGGCTCGGCGGCGCTCCGCTCGACGAGGCCGCGGCGTACGCGGCGCGGGTGGCCGCGGCGGCCTGCACCCACGACGGCATGGAGTATCCGCCGGGTCTGCTCCCCACCCGGTGACAAGGGCCCGCCGGCCCGCGCGCTCAGATCGCCCCGGTCTGCCCGTCGGTCAACTCGCGGAGGATGTCGGCGTGCCCGGCGTGCCGGGCGGTCTCCTCGATCAGGTGCGTGAGGATCCAGCGCAGGGAGACCTCGCCGAGCTGCGGGTGCGGCACCACGTGGTCGAGGTCGAAGCGGCCGGCGACCGCGCGGGAGCGCTCGCAGGCCCGCTCGTAGGCGGCCGCGACCCCGTCGACGGTGTCCTCCTCGGTGACGGTGAAGCTGGCGAGGGCGTCCTCCTCGGAGGTCAGGTAGACGTCGTCGGGGCCGGGGGCGAGCAGGCACGGGAACCAGTTGCGCTCGACCATGGTGAGGTGCTTCACCAGGCCGGCGAGCGTCGTCGCCGACGGCACCAGCCGGCGGGTCGCGTCGGCGTCGGAGAGCCCGCGCAGCTTGCGCAGCACCACGCTGCGGTGGAAGTCGAGGAAGGATTCGAGGACGGCCCGTTCGTCGCCGGTGCGCGCGAGCACGGGGCCGAGCGTGGGGTCGATCGTCATCTCCGCCATGACGGCACGTTAGCCAGCCGTCGCGGTGCGCGCTGCCCCGCTATCCGCTGCGCGGCCCCTCCGTTACCGGCAGGATGAGCGCATGGCCTCAACGGTAGAGATCCCTCTGGTGGGTGGCGTGGCCGACGGTCAGACGGTGACCGTCGAGCTGGACAGCAACGGGCGACCGCCGCTGACCCACCACCACCTCGGCCCGCAGGGGCTGGCCGAGGCGCAGATCTACGAGTTGGAGTCGGTCGCCGACGGTGGCTCCGACTGGCGCTACTGCTGGCGCGGCCCGGCCGTCTGAGCGGCCCGACCGGCGCGCCACCCGGCCCGGCGGTCCGGCGCTGCCCCGCGCGGCGCGGTCCGGCCCGCCCGCGGCGGCCGGCGGTCAGGCGCGGGTGAGCCCGCGGGACCGGATGCTGTCAAGCACTGCCCCGGTGACCTGGGAGGTGCCCCGGGCCTGGTCGCACACCTCGGCGACCCGGCGGGCGGTGGCCGCGGCGCGCTGCTCCCGCTCGTCCCACAGCCGGTCGACCTCCGCGAGCAGCGGACCCTCCACCTCCCGCTCCACGCCGCGGAGGGCCGGCACGCCGAGCCGCTGGGCCAGGTCGAAGACCTTTCCCGCGTACGGGAGCGGCAGGAACGGCGTGTTCACCATCGCGGCGAAGATCAGGAAGTGCAGCCGCATGCCGACGGCCAGGTCGAAGTGGCGCATCAGGCCGAGCACCTGCTGGGGCGAGTACTTGCCGTGCAGGATGCGGCCCCGCTCGGCGGCGATCATGTGCGACAGCACCCCGTGCGAGTGCCGGATGTCGTCGCGTTCCATCGGCACGAACAGCACGTACGCGTCGATCCGGTGCACCAGGAAGTCGCCGATCTGGGCCAGCAGCCGGTGGTAGCCGTCCACGTCCAGCCGCTCCGCGGCCCGGCCCGGCTCCCGGACACTCATCCCGACGAGGCGCTTGCCGGCCGGCACGCCCTCCTCGCGCAGCAGGTCGGCCGGGAACTCCGCCGCCTCCAGCAGGAACGCCGGGTCGGCGGTCACGGTGATCGGGTTGACCAGCCCGGCCTCCTCCAACACCATCCGGGACTCCTGGTCGCGGACGGTCAACTGGGTCGCCCCGGCAAGGGTCTCCCGGACCATGCCGGTGTCGACCCCGTCGCTGAGCGGCCCGACGCCCACCGCGTACGTGATCAGGGGCAGGCCGCGCTCCTGCGCGACCCGGACGACCCGCAGGTAGCGGCGGGCCTCCCGGTCGTAGAGGATGCCGCCGCCGCCCAGGATCAGCAGGTCCAGCTGGGCCAGCACCAGGGCCGAGTCGGTCCGGCTCACCCCTTCCCAGGGCACCGCCTCCACGTCCGGGTGGGCGACCCGGGTGTGGGCGGGGTTCCGGGAGAAGACGATGATCCGGGCGTTCGGCTCCTGCTGGCGCAGGTCGGTCAGGAGCCCGGTGAGGATCGCCTCGTCGCCGAGGTTCCGACCGCCGTACGAGCCCAGCACACCGATCGTCAGTCCGGCGCCATGCGTCATCCGTCGCTCCCTCCCAGGTGCGTCGGGGCGCGTTTTCCCGCTGGAGGGAGGAACAGTCCTGGCAGGTCAGCCGGCGGTCACGGCGCCGGCTCGGGCCGGGGCAGCGGCTTGACCATCTGCTGCGCGGCCACCCGGAAGCCGAGGCTCTCGTAGAGGCCGATGGCGACCGTGTTGGACCCGAAGACGTTCAGGCCGAGCTCGGGCACCCCGCGGGCGGCGAGTTCGGCCTCCATGAGCTGGATCATCCGCCGCGCGTGCCCGCGTCCCCGGTGCGCCGGGTCCACCTCGATGTTGTGGATCCAGGCCCGGCCGGGGCTGGCCTCACCCGGGCCGGGCAACGTCACCCAGATCCAGCCGACCTGGACGTCGTCGACGCGGGCCACCCGCAGCAGCACCCCGGCGGTGGCGACGCCGTCGGGCAGCAGCCCGGCGATCTGGGTGGCGGCCAGGTCCCGGGCCGCGTCGGGCGGGTAACCCCGGTGGCGGGCCACCTCCTCGGCGTACGACTCCTCCAGCGGCCCCCGCAGTCGCGCCCACTCGTCCGCCGTCATCGGATCGAGCACCAGTCCCATCCCCACACCGCCCTTCCGGCGCTCGCCGTCCCATCCCGGTGATCAGGAGGTCCGCGTCGGCTTCGAGGCTATCCGCGACGTAAACCCCTTGATCAGCGCGGCGGAGGCGCGCACGGTGGTTGCGTGACGGACGTGACCAGGAGCCGGGTCCACTGGGCGGAGCTTCCCGTGCAGGTCCGGGCCGGGGTGCAGGAGATCCTCGGTGACCGGGTGGTGGGGGCGGTGTCCCAGCCGGGCGGTTACTCCCCCGGCTCGGCCGACCGCGTCCGCACCGCCTCCGGGCGGCGGGCGTTCGTGAAGGCGGTCAGCCCGGCGCAGAACCCGGACAGCCCCCGGCTGCACCGCGCCGAGGCGCGCGTCGCCGCCGCCCTGCCGGAGGCGGCGCCGACACCCCGGCTGCTCGGCTGCCACGACGACGGGGACTGGGTGGCGCTGGTCTTCACCGACGTGGACGGCCGGCACCCGGCCACCCCGTGGCTCGCCGACGAGCTGTTCGCCGTGCTGTCCACGCTGGAGGCGATGGCGGCGCTGCTCACCCCGTGCCCGGTGCCACACGCACCAACCGCCGCCGAGCGGCTCGCGTACGACTTCGCCGGCTGGCACCGGATCGCCGCCGACCCGCCCGCCCGGCTGGACCCGTGGGTCCGCGACCACCTCGACGCGCTGCGCGCCGCCGCCGACCAGGGGCTCGGCGCGCTGGCCGGGGACACGCTCTGCCACGTCGACATCCGGGCCGACAACCTGCTGGTCGACGCCACGGGCGGGGTACACGTGGTGGACTGGCCGTGGGCCTGCCGGGGACCGGCCTGGCTGGACACCGCGCTGCTGCTGGTCAACGTGCGCCTGCACGGCGGCCACGACACCGAGGCCCTGCTGCGCGAGCTGCCGCTCACCGCCGACGTCGACCCGGCCGCGCTCACCGGCGTGTACGCCGGCCTGGCCGGCTACTTCGCCGACGCGGCCCGGCGGCCGGCCCCGGCCAACATCCCCACCGTCCGGGCGTTCCAGCAGGCCCAGGCCGACGCCCTGCTCCCCTGGCTGGCCAGCCGCCTCCGCTGACCCGGCCCGCGGGAATCGGACCTGGCGCTCGGTGGGCAACGCGGGGTCCGATCGCCGCCAGACCGGGGACGTGCCGGGTTTCATGATCGTCGCATGACGACACTTACTGGCAAGGTCGCCCTGGTCACCGGTGGCGCCCGGGGCATCGGGGCGGGCATCGCGCTGCGCCTCGCGCAGGACGGCGCCGACGTCGCGCTGACCTACCGACAGAGCGCGGACCAGGCCGCCACCGTGGTGCGGCGCGTCGAGGCGCTGGGCCGACGGGCTCTCGCGATCCAGGCGGACAGCGCCGACCCGGCAGCCGTCCAGGAGGCGGTCGACCGGACGGCCGCCGAGCTGGGCCGGCTGGACATCCTGGTCAACAACGCCGGCGTGTTTCTGGTCGGCGCCGTCGACCAGTTGGGCACGGACGAGCTGGAGCGGACGCTGGCGGTCAACGTCCGGGCACCGTACGTGGCCGCGCGGGCGGCGGCCCGGCACCTGGGCGACGGCGGCCGGATCATCAGCATCGGCAGCAACGTCGGCGAACGGGCGGTGTTCCCCGGGCTCTCGCTCTACTCGATGAGCAAGACGGCGCTGGCCGGGCTGACCCGCGGCCTGGCCCGGGAGCTGGGTCCGCGCGGCATCACGGTCAACCTGGTCAACCCGGGTCCGACGGACACCGACACGAACCCGGCCGACGGCCCGAACGCGGCAGCCATCGCCGGTTTCACCGCCCTCGGTCGCTACGCTCGCCCCGCCGACATCGCGGCGACCGTCGCACACCTCGCCACGCCGGACGCCGCGTACGTGACGGGTGCGGTGGTCAACGTGGACGGCGGGTTCACCAGCTGACGGAGCACCGGGCGCGGCAGGCGGGGTCCCGCCGCGCCCGGGCCCCAACCATCCGTGCGGTGGGTGGCGTCTGTAGTGGCGAGGAGGTGGGCATGCCCGAGACGTTCCACGACTTCGTGGTGCACCGCACGCCGGCCCTGTCCCGGACCGCCTACCTGCTCACCGGCGACCACCAGCTCGCCGAGGACCTGTTGCAGGCCGCCCTGGCCCGGACCTACCGGCACTGGCGGCGGATCCGTGGCGGTGACCCCGAGGCGTACGTCCGCCGGGTCATGTACCACCAGCAGGTCTCCTGGTGGCGGCGCCGCCGGGTCGCCGAGCGGCTGGAGGCCGAGCCCACCGACCGGGTCGCCGCCGACCACACCGACTCGACGGCCCTGCGGATGGCCCTGACCGCGGCCCTGCAACAGCTCACCCCACGACAGCGGGCGGTGATCGTGCTGCGCTTCTACGAGGACCTGACCGAGGCGCGGGTCGCCGAGGTGCTCGGCTGTTCGGTCGGCACGGTCAAACGGCACGGCCACGACGCGCTGCGCCGGCTGCGGCTGATCGCCCCCGACCTCGTCGACGGCACCCCGGAGAGGAGCCCGCGATGACCGCCCGGCTGCGCGAGGCGCTGCGCTCCACCGCCGACGCCGCCCCCACCTACCCGGTGTACGAGCGCGCTCTGTCCACCGCCCGCCGGTCCCGCCGCCGGCGCACCGCCGCGGCGCTGGCGGCGCTGGTCCTCGTCGTGCTCGCCGGTGCCACCCTGCCGGTGCCGGGCGGCCCCGACGCGACCCCGGCCACGGGCGCGCCGGCGGCGCTGCCGGACCGGATCGGCCTGCCCCCGCTCGGCACCCTGCACGCCACCGACCGGCCGGCGTTCGGGCCCGCGTCGGTCATCTTCAGCGGCCAGGCCGGGCGGTTGCAGGGCTGGGACGAGGACGGCGGCATCGGGATCGTCTCCGCCGGCTCCGACGACTACCGGAAGATCTCGATGGGGTACGAGGCGCCGGTCGGCGAGAAGGTGATCCTCTCCCCCGACGGCCGCTACGTGGCCCGGCCGTCCGGAAGCCCGGAACGTCCCCGGATCGACGTGATCGACCTGGTGACCCGACGCGTCCGGCAGTTCGCCGCGGCCGCGTCGGGCAGCGTCGACACGGTCCCCGCGGCGTGGTCGCCGGACGGCACCCGCCTCGTGGTCCGGGACAGTGTGCCGACCGGCCCGGACCGGGCCGACTACCGGCACGTGTTGTCGGCCGTCCCGCTCGACGGGAGCGCGCCGGTCCGGCTGGCCGAGTTGCCGAGCGGGCCCGTCGCCGGGTGGCCGGTCGCCTTCGCCCCGGACGGGAGCCGGCTCGCGTACCAGGTGGGACGCAGCGTCGCGGTGACCACCCCGAGCGGCGGGCCGACGACGATGTTCCCGCTGCCGGACGAGTCGTGGCTGGCCGGCAAGGGCGCGTGGACCGCCGACGGCAGGCTCACGGTCGCGACCCGACGCACGGGCACCACCACGTGGAGCCTGCGCCGGGTCGACCCGGGCACGGGTCGGGAGACGGGTGGACCGACGCTGCCCGCCGTGACCGGGGTGACCGCCATCCAGCTGCTCGGTTGGGGGCCGGGCGGGTCGGCGGTGGTGGTGGCCTTCCGGCCGGAGCCGCTCGCGCCGACCCGGTTCGACGAGCCACTCGACCTGGACCAGCGCGTCGCGTACGGGAACGTGCGCGCGGTGCGGGTGCTGGCGCTGGACCCGGGCGCCGCCGAGCCGCGCACCCTGATGACCGCGCCCGAGCAGGTGCTCGCCGTCGACGTGGCCGACCAGGTGATCGCGTCGGGGCGTACCCGGCAGGCGCACCCGCCGGGGGGTGTCGGCGGGCGGTTCTGGTACTGGACCGTCCTCACGGCCCTGCTGGTGGCGGGCGTGGCGGTGTTCCTCGGCCGGGAGCGGCTGGCGCTGTGGCTCGACGACCGGCGGGTCCGGCGGGCACGCCGGGCGGGTGGTGGGTGACGGTCGGCGCCACGAACGCCTGATCGGCGGCGTCGGGGGTAAGCGCGGCGGCAGCAGCCGCGCCGTCCCAGGAGGCATCGTGACCCTCACCGCACCGGCCGCGACGATCGGCCTCGACACCGTCGCCGACGTTGCGGCGCAGCTCCGGGTGGATTCGGTCCGATCCAGCACGAGTGCCGGGTCCGGACATCCGACGTCCAGCATGTCGGCGGCCGACCTGTTCGCGGTGCTCGTCACGCGCCACCTGCGCTACGACTGGGACGACCCCGGGTCGGCGGCCAACGACCATCTCGTCCTGTCGAAGGGGCACGCCTCGCCGCTGCTGTACTCGCTGTTCAAGGCCGTCGGCGTGGTCTCCGACGACGAGCTGATGAACGGGTACCGCCGGTTCGGGCAGCGCCTCCAGGGCCACCCCACGCCCGCGCTGCCGTGGGTGGACGTCGCCACCGGCTCGCTGGGTCAGGGCCTGCCCGACGGTGTCGGGATCGCCCTCGCCGGCCGCTACCTGGACCGGCAGCCGTACCGCGTCTGGGTGTTGTGCGGCGACAGCGAGATGGCCGAGGGGTCGATCTGGGAGGCGCTGGACAAGGCGGCCTACTACCGGCTGTCCAACCTGACCGTGCTGGTCGACGTCAACCGGCTCGGCCAGCGCGGCCCGACCGATCTCGGCTGGGACGTCGACGCGTACGCCCGGCGGGCCGAGGCGTTCGGCGCCCGCGCCCTGGTTGTCGACGGGCACGACCTGACCGCCGTGGACGAGGCTCTGACCGCCGCCGGGAACCCGCCGGACGACCGGCCGACGGTGATCCTCGCGCGCACGGTGAAGGGGCGCGGGTTCTCCGAGGTGGAGGACAGCAACGACTGGCACGGCAAGCCGTTCCCGCCGGACATGGCCGAGCGGGCGGTGCGCGAACTCGGCGGCGTCCGCAACCTCACGGTCCGCGGCCCACGACCGGTCGCCACCGGCACCGACGGCGCCAGCCCCACCGCGGACCCGGCGGCCCGCCCGGTCACCACCGAACCGACCGGGCCGTCGACCCCGGCCCGCTACGACGTGGGCGAGCCGGTGCCGACCCGCAAGGCGTACGGCGACGCGCTCGTCGCGCTGGGCGCCCGCAATCCGCGCGTCGTCGCGCTGGACGGCGAGGTGAGCAACTCGACGTACGCGGTCGAGTTCGCCCGCGCCCACCCCGGGCGCTACTTCGAGATGTTCATCGCCGAGCAACAGATGGTGGCCGCCGCGACCGGCCTCGCGGCGCGCGGCTACCGCCCGTTCGCGTCCACCTTCGCGGCGTTCCTGACCCGGGCGTACGACTTCATCCGGATGGGTGCCGTCTCCGGTGCCGACCTGTGTCTGGTCGGCTCCCACGCGGGCGTCGAGATCGGACCGGACGGCCCGTCGCAGATGGGCCTGGAGGACCTCGCGATGATGCGCGCGGTGCAGGGCTCGACGGTGCTCTACCCGAGTGACGCCACCAGCACGGTCGCGCTCACCGAGGCGATGGCCGTCCTGCCCGGCATCAGCTACCTGCGGACCACGCGGGGCAAGTACCCGGTGCTGTACCCGGACGGGGAGGCGTTCCCGGTCGGCGGGTCGAAGGTGCTCAGCTCGTCCGACGAGGACGCGGTGACCCTCGTCGGCGCGGGCGTCACCCTGCACGCCTGCCTCGCCGCCGCCGACATGCTGGCCGACGAGGGGATCCGCGCCCGCGTCATCGACTGCTACTCGGTCAAGCCCATCGACGACGCGACGCTCGCCGCCGCCGTGGCGGCGACCGGCGGCCGGATCGTGGTGGCGGAGGACCACCACCCGGAGGGCGGCCTCGGCTCGGCGGTGAAGGACAGCCTCGTCGCCGACGGCCGGGTGGCACCGTCGATGGTGCACCTCGCGGTACGCGGCATGCCCGGCTCCGGCTCCGCCAAGGAACTGCTCGCCTGGGCCGGTATCGACGCCGACCACATCGCGTCCGCCGCGCGCTCGCTCGTGACCGGCTGAGTCGCGCCGGGTCGCCGGGGTCCGACCGTCCGACTATGGTGGCCGGATGCCCCGGTACGCGGTCGGTCTTCCCAACGTCGGGCCCTTCGCCGACGCCCGGACGCTGGTCGAGCTGGCCGTCGCGGCCGAGGAGCGGGGGTGGGACGGCGTCTTCCTCTGGGACCACCTGCTCTACCACGACGACTGGCCGGTGGTGAACACCGTCGTCGTCGCGTCGGCGGTGGCGGCCCTGACGTCGCGGATCCGGCTCGGTGTGCTCGTGACGGCGCTGCCGCGCCGGCGGGTGCAGACCGTGGCCCGGGAGACGGCCGCCCTGGACACGCTCTCCGGCGGCCGACTCGTCTTCGGCGCGGGGATCGGCTCGATGGACGCCGAGTACGCCGCTTTCGGCGAGGACCCCGACCTGCGCGCCCGGGGCCGGCGTCTGGACGACTCCCTCGCGCAGCTCGCCGCGCTCTGGTCGGGTGAGGTGGTGACCACCCCGGCCGGGCACCCGGTGCGGATGCTGCCCGCGCCGGTTCAGCGACCCCGCGTCCCGGTCTGGTGCGCCGGCCGGTGGCCCAACCGTCCCGGCTTCCGCCGGTCCGCCCGCTGGGACGGGTTCGTGGCGACGTTCACGAACGCTGGTCAGGGCGTGCCCGTGCCGGTCGAGGACTTCGCCGACGTGGTCGGCTTCGTCGGCGCCGAGCGCGGATCGCTGGACGGCTTCGACGTGGTCCTCGAGGGAGCGACGACGCCGCAGGACGCGCCGGACGTCATCGCGCCGTACGCCGCCGCCGGCCTCACCTGGTGGATCGAGGCGATGGGCTGGTGGCGCGGCGGGGTGGCCGCGGCGCGGGAGCGGATCCTGGCCGGCCCGCCGCGCTGACCCGTCCCCGCCCCGCTGACCCGTCGCATCTCGCGCCGGCACCGGCTGGCGGGACGAGGGCACGCGCTCCGCGCCCGTTTTGGTACTGTCACGCTCCCCTTGATCGAAAGAGGACACGGCATGACCGGCACCGGGGCGGCCCCTGGCACGGACCCCACATCGGACCACGAGCCGACCCGGGACGCCGCGTCGACATCCACGACTCCTGATCCGGCCCCGTCTCCGGATCCGGTCTCCGCGCCGCCCGCCGACGGCGGCTGGGCACCGCTGACCGCCGGTCCGACGCCGCCGGAGGCCACCCCCACGACGGCCCAGCCGCCCACGGGAGAGGCACCACCGTCCGGCCCGGCCGCCACGCCGCTCGGCCCGCCACCACCGGGCGGCTGGCAGACGCCGCCGCCGCCGGCGCACCGCAACCACACCGTCCTCATCGCGGCCGGGACGGCCTGCCTGGTGCTGGTGATGGCGTGCTTCGGCCTGGCCGGCGGCCTCGTCCTGCTGCGTAAGACGACGCACACCGCGTCCGGCCCGAACGACCGGGCCGCGTCGTCACCGACGACCGGCGGTGGCCTGAGCGCGGCGGACCGGCCGTCCGCCTCCCCGACCACCGACCCCGGGCCGAGCGCGGAGCCGACGCTGGGCCCGGAGGCCAGCGCGTACGGTCCCACCGAGGTCCGCGACCTCAACCGGATGTGCGACGACAACGTCTACTACCCGCAGTCGCCGAAGCGCGCCGGCAAGGCGCCGCACCCGGTGGTGGTGCTCGTCGACGACGGCTCGGGCCTGCGTCACCAGGACAGCGGCTACTACTACTCGGAGGGCCTCTCCGACCGGGTGGAGCGGACCTGGGCGGCGCAGGAGCCCGGCAAGGTGCAGATGGTGGCGTGCCTCGACCGGGTCAGCGCCGGCTCCACGATCCGACAGTGCAGGTTCGACGACCCGAAGCCGGACACGCTGCCGCTGGTACGGGCCGGGTGGCGGCTGCGCGTGTACGAGGTGGCGACCGGCCGCACGCTGCTGGACAAGGCCATGCCCGGCGACGACCGGGCCTGCCCGTACGTCGTCATGCTCTTCGGCGAACGGAAGATCTACGCCGAGGTCAGCGACAAGGCGCTCCTCGCGGCGCTGCGCAAGCTCGTCACGAAGTAGCCTGCGTCGGAGGAAGTCCCCGGTACTCCCCGGACCCGGTCGGTCACCGCACAGCACCAGTCGTAGCGGCCCCTCGACGCCAGGGGCCAGGTGTGGGGGAAGGGAACCGTCAGGAGCGCGTCGTCACGCGGGGGCGCCGACCCCGAAGGGCCCGGCTCCGTCCCGCAGCCGCCGAACCTGGCCGGATGCACCGGCACCTTCACGGGTCGGTACGTCCAGGCCGGGACGTACGCGTGCACGCGGTCGTCGGCGGCGACGGGCCGCCGCCGCCGCCGCTGGTGCGCGGCTGGCCCGTGACGTGGTACGCCTGGCGCCTTCGGCCCGACGGTCGGCGACGCGATGCGGCTCGTCGCGGACGACGTGGAGGGCGTCATCATCCCCGGGGCGGCCCGGACCAGGGCCGCTCCGGGTGACGACCGTCAGGCGACCGCGGCCTCCATCAGCTCCGTGACCTTCTTCTCGACCTCCGGGCTCCACGTCGTGAGCGCGTACGACACGGGCCACAGCTCCCCCTCGTCGAGGTGGGCCGCGTCCTGGAACTCCAGGGTCGAGTAGCGGGAGTTGAACTTGCCCGAGTTCTTGAAGGCGACGACGATCTTGCCGTCCGCGTTCGCGTACGCGGGCATCCCGTACCAGGTCTTCGGCGACAGCTGCGGAGCGGCGGCGGTCACCGTCAGGTGCACGCGCTCGGCGAGGGCCCGGTCCTCCGGCGTCATCTTCGCGATGCTGTCGAGGAGCGCCTGAAGGTCGTCGGCCTTCTTGGCGCCCTTCTTGCCCTCGGCGCGCAGCTCGGCGGCGCGCGCCTTCATCGCGGCGCGCTCCTCGGCGCTGAAACCGTCGGACCCGGTGGTGGGACTCTTGGTAGCCATGTCTGGGTCGCCTTTCGTGCTCTGGCCGGTGCGTGCCCGGTTCGGTGAGAGCAACGCTAGGCCCCTCGGCACCCCCCGTGCTTCTCGATTCCTGACCTGATGAGGGGCCGGTCGGTCGCCCGGGCACGGTGCGGCCGGTCGCCGACCCGCGGAGCCGTCGGGCGCGCGTAACTCTCAGCAGCAGCGCCCGGCCCGCGGTCGATTCCCGGCGCCCCACCGGAATCGCCGCTCATATGGTCACGACCATCTACGTCGCTTCCGGCGGCTTCGCGACTTCCTGGATGTCGGGTTCATCGCCCGACGCGAACACCCCGACTTCCAGGAACCGGAGTCGATCACGTCACCACATAATGGCGACGTGCTCACCTACGTCCGTTGGTACCACCTCGACGAGGATCGCTGGAACTACGACGAGTTGGACGCCGACGGATGGGCGGTACGACACGTCGAGATGCGCGGCGCGGATGGGGCGATCCTGGCAGCGGCGTCACTCGCGGAGGTCTTGGCAGCGCGAGACGCCGGCGACACAAGGGCGTTGGGGCGTTACGAGAGACGGTACGGAATCGTGCCGGAGGCACCGCTCCCCCAGCCTGGCAGAGACGTCGAGCCGGCGATGGAGGAGATCTCGGCCGAGGAGTTCGAGAAGCTCTGGCAGGTCGCGCGCCGCGATCTCGTCGGACGGCTCCCGTGACCGCCACCGCTGCCACCGCCCCGGGAAGTGATCTTCCTGGGGCGGTTTCGGCTGGTGATCGAGGGTGGGCGCGGCAGGTTTCGAACCTGCGACCCCTCGCTTGTAAGGCGAGTGCTCTCCCACTGAGCTACGCGCCCGGAACGCCCGTACGGCGGGCCGGTGGCTGGCAAGCTTACCTGTTCGCCGCCGGCCCGGTCGCATGGCGTCGCCGGTGGGATCGTCAGCCGGCGGCCTCGGCCAGCGCCTTGCGCCAGCCCTGCTGGTCGCGGCGCTCCCCCGGCAGGTTCATCTCGGCGAAGCGGACCACGCCGGCCTTGTCGATCACGAAGGTGCCCCGGTTGGCGACACCGGCGGTCTCGTTGAAGACCCCGTACGCCTGGGCGACCGCGCCGTGCGGCCAGAAGTCGGCGAGCATCGGGAACCGGTAGCCCTCCCGCTCGGCCCACACCTTGTGGCTGAAGATCGAGTCGACGCTGACGGTGAGCACCTGGACGTCGTCGTTGACGTAGTCGTCGAGGTTGTCCCGGATCTCGGTCAGCTCGCCCTGGCAGGTGCCGGTGAAGGCGAGCGGGTAGAAGACCAGCAGCACGGTGCGCCTGCCCCGGAAGTCGGAGAGGCGTACCTCCTGGTTGTTCTGGTCCTTGAGGGCGAAGTCCGGCGCCTGCGCGCCGACCTCGATGGGCATGCGGGACTCCTCGCCTGCGATGGGACGGCACGAGCCTGCCCGGACCCGGCGGCGTCCCCGCCGGGTGACCTGGGCCGCCGCGGTGGGCGGTGGCCCGTCGGGCGGCTACTTCTTGGCCTTGGCCCCGCGGCGCAGGACCAGGCGGGCCCCGCTCCAGTCGCGGCCGGCGTTGATCGTCGAGGTCTGCTGGAGGCCGGCGGTGGGAGCGGACTCGGCGATCTCGCTGGGCTCCACGTGCCCGTCCCGCCCCGCCTTCGGCGTCAGCAGCCACACGACCCCGTTGTCGGCCAGCGGGCCGAGGGCGTCGACGAGGATCTCGAAGAGATCACCGTCGCCGTCGCGGTACCAGACCAGCACCGCGTCGACGACCTCGTCGGTGTCCTCGTCGACGAGGTCTCCACAGCGGTCGGTGAGGGCGTCCCGGAGATCCTGGTCGACGTCGTCGTCGTACCCCATCTCCATGACGACCATCCCCGGCTCGATACCGAACCGGTCCGCCAGGCTGCGTACCCCGTCGGCGGCCTGACCAGCGGTCGCGCTCACTGTCGCGTGCCTCCTCATCTCGTCCCTGCTCGCGGCGTCTGGTCGACGCCGTCAGGCAAAGTCCACACAGTTGTGGCTCCCCGCGCAAGTGGCGCACCGGGTGGAACGGAATTTACCGTGCCAGGAGCGTGCGGGCACCCTCGGTAATGGCTTCCTCCGAGACCAGAACCTGACGCGCTGCCGGACCTAATGGTACAAACGAGTCAACTCCGGCTACCCGCCGCGCCGCCCCGACATATCCGGCATCGACCAGGGCGGCGATCACCCCCTCCCCGACCCCGCCGGACCGGCGCGTCTCGTCCACCACCAGCACCCGGCCGGTCGCCGACGCCTCCCGGATGATGTCCGCGACCGGCAGCGGGGCGAGCCACCGGAGGTCCACCACGCGGGTGCCGACCCCCTCGCCCGCGAGCGTGGCCGCCGCGCGCAGCGACATCCGTACGCCGTTACCGAAGGTGATGATGGTGAGGTCCTCGGCCGAGCCCACCCCGTACACGCGGGCGCGGCCGATCGGCACGTGGCCGCTCACCCACGCACCCGGCTCGGCGTAGCCGGCGAGCCACTCGCCGTCGCCGTCGCCGTACAGGTCCCGGGTGTGGTAGAGCGCGATCGGCTCCAGGAACACGCAGACGCTGCCGTCCACCGCCGCACTGGCCAGGCAGGTCCGCAGCATGGGCGCGGCGTCGTCCGGCCGCGCCGGCACCGCGATGACCAGGCCCGGCACATCCCGGAGTACGGCCACGGAGTTGTCGTTGTGGAAGTGCCCGCCGAAGCCCTCCTGGTAGGCGAGCCCGGCGACGCGCACCACCATCGGGTTGCGGAAGGCCCCCCGGGAGAAGAACTGCATCGTCGCCGCCTCGCCGCGGAGCTGGTCCTCGGCGTTGTGCAGGTACGCCAGGTACTGGATCTCGGGCACCGGCAGCATCCCGGCCAGCCCGGCGCCCAACCCCAGCCCGAGCACCGACGTCTCGTCGAGCAGGGTGTCGAAGACCCGGGCCGGCCCGAACCGGTCGCGCAGGCCCTTCGTGACGCCGTACACCCCTCCCTTCGCGGCCACGTCCTCCCCGAAGACCGCCATCTGCGGGTGGTCGAGCATCCCGTCGGCGAGCGCCGCGTTGATGCTCTGCGCGAGGGTCAGCGGGCCGGTCAGCTCCGGGGGCTTGCCGCCGAACGCCTCGGCCCGGGCGGCGGCACCGGGGCCGCCGGCGCGGGCCGCCGCGTCGCCGATCGCCCGGGAGACCCGGGCCGGGCGCCGGGGCGCCAGCGGGGCGACCACCTCGGCCGCGTCGGCGAGCTTCGGCTCGCCGATGACCTCCTCGGCCACCCGCCGGACCTGCCAGCCGATGTCGTCGTACCGGGCCAGCAGCTCCTCGCCACTGGCCACGCCCGCCTCCACCAGGCTCCGGGCGGTCCTGGCGAGGGGGTCCCGGTCCAGGTCCGCGGCGAGCTCCGCCGGGCTGCGGTACGCGGTCTCCGCGTCCGCGCCGGCGTGTCCCATCAGCCGTACGGTGCGCAGGTGCAGCACGGCGGGACGCCGGTGCCGGCGCACCCACTCGGCCGCCTCGGTCGCCACCGCGTACGCCTCGAACAGGTCGCCGCCGTCGGCGGCGAAGTAGCGGATCCCCGGCCGGGACCGCAGTGTCGTCTCCACCCAACCCTGCGGCGAGCGGACGCTGATGCCGAGCCCGTTGTCCTCGCACACGAAGAGCACCGGGATACGCAGGCCGGTGTGGTCGTACCAGCCGGCGGTGTTGAGGGCGGCCGTCGCGCTCGCGTGGTTGACCGAGGCGTCGCCGAACGAGCAGACGACGATCGCGTCCGCCGGCCACGGGGCGTGTGCCGCGCCGCCGCCGCTGCCGATCCGGACCCCACCGCCGGCCCGGCGGGTCTCCCGGCGGCGCAGCCGCTCGACGGCCAGCCCCATCCCGACGGCGCGGGGCAGATGGGAGGCGATCGTGGAGGTGGTCGGCACCACGGCGAGGTCGGGGTGGCCGAAGACCTTGTGCCGCCCGCCCGCGACCGGCTCCTCGGCCGAGGCGACCATGCCGCGCAGCACGTCGCGGGCGGCCACGGCGTACGCCCAGGGCCGGTCGGCCCGGCCCGCGTCGGGCCCGGCGGCCGGGTCTGCGGTGGCGTCCCGGTCGGTGGTCCCCGACCCCTCGGTAGCTCCGGCGGGCGAGCCAGCTGTCCTGATCCCGTCGGGCCGCTCGGCCCGCGCGTCGTCGGCGCCGTCGCTCGCCGCCCCGTCGACGGAGGCGCCGGCACCGCCGGCCGAGGCGGTCGCGGGGGAGTCCTCGACCTGGGCGACCGGGTCGGGACGGCGGGCCGGGCCGGTCGGGTCGGAGTTGTCGGCCGGGACGGACCCGTCCTGGGCGGTCATCCCGGTTGCGCCGGGCGGCCCGTCGGCCCCGGAGCCTTCGGCGGCCTGGGCGGCCCGGACGCAGTAGAACGCTCCGGAGCGGTAGTGCAGCAGGGCCGGGTCGGTGGGGCGCAGCGCGGCGGCGACGGCGGCGTTGCCCTCGTGACCGGCGGAGCCGATCGTGTAGAAGCCCTCGCCGAAGCTCCGCAGCCAGCGGCCGGCCAGGTCGAGCTGCCGGCTGGTGACCTGGGCGTCGAAGAGGTCGAGGGCCTGCGCGCCGGTCAGCGTCGCGCCGTCGGAGACCGGTTCGGCCGGGTCACGCCGCCGCGGTGGGGCGGCCAGCGCGGCGAGCGTCTCCCGGACCCGGTCGTCGAGATCGTGCGGGGTGGTCACGTCGGACAGCATTACCGACGGGGGCCACCCGCGCCCAGTCCGGCACCAGCGACTCAGTCGGCTCCGGAGCACTCGTTCCCGGAAGTAGTGCTCATCAGCGGGCGGGATGAGCACTCTTTCCCGGAACGAGTGCGACGGCGGGGCGGAGCGGGGGCACGGCGGGCGGGCTCAGCCGGGCAGGAAGGAGAGGCGGACCTGGCGGGTGACGTTGTCGCCGTTGGTGTCGACCAGGCAGAGCGACTGCCAGGTGCCGAGCGCGAGGCGGCCGGCGAGCACGGGCAGGGTCGCGTACGGCGGGAGGAAGGCCGGAAGCACGTGGTCCCGCCCGTGGCCGGGCGAGCCGTGCCGGTGACGCCACCGGTCGTCGGCGGGGAGCAGGTCACCCAGGGCGTTGAGCAGGTCGTCGTCGGAGCCGGAGCCGGTCTCGATGATCGCCAGCCCGGCGGTGGCGTGCGGCACGAAGACGTGCAGCAGCCCGTCCCCCTGTCCGGAGACGAAGCCCTGGGCCTCGGCGGTGATGTCCCGCACGGTTGCCCGGGGGCCGGTCTGGACGGTGATCACATCACTGCGCATACGTCGCATTCTGCCGCAGCGCGGCGTGGCGGTCGTCGAGGTCGCCGGCACGGACCCCGCCGCGGTCCGGCCCTACGAGCCACCGCCACCTGAGTCACCGCCACCCGACCAGCCACCGCCGGAGTCCCCACCGACGTCGCCCGTCGGGTAGAGCGGGAGGAGGCCGCCCGCCGTGATGTCGCGTCGGCGCGCGGCGGGCCGGGGTCGTCGGAGGTCGCGCAGCAGGCCGACGCCGAGCACGGCGAGGATCGCGCCCAGCGCGGTGATCATCAGCGCGGCGGGAGTCCGGAACCAGGCGGCGATCGTGCCGGCCACCGCGCCGACCAGACCCACGACCGTCATCGTCACGGCGAGCAACCTCGATGGCCATCTCATGCCGGCAGGGTAGGGAGATCGGACAAGCCGGCGGGGCCGGGCGGACGGTGGCACAAAGTTACTGGTGGGTACCTGTGTTCAGCGTCGCGTCGGAGGGACCTAGACGTGACGCCGGGTGCCACGAGGGGGCAGGATGGCGCTAGAGACCTATCCCACACACAACCGAGGGACCGCCTGTGGCTACGGAACGCAAGCGCCCGGTGATCACCGCCGGCCTGCCGAGCCAGCTTCCGGACATCGACCCAGAAGAAACCAGCGAATGGGTCGAGTCGCTCGACGGGGTCATCGACGAGCGCGGAACCAAGCGCGCCCGTTACGTGATGCTGCGCCTGCTGGAGCGGGCCCGCGAGCGCCAGGTCGGGGTGCCGTCCCTGACCACCACGGACTACATCAACACGATCGCGCCGGAGCGGGAGCCCTGGTTCCCGGGTGACGAGCACGTCGAGCGGCGGATCCGGGCGTACATCCGGTGGAACGCCGCGATGCTGGTGCACCGGGCGCAGCGCCCGGAGATCGGCGTCGGCGGGCACATCTCCACCTTCGCCAGCTCCGCGTCGCTCTACGAGGTGGGCTTCAACCACTTCTTCCGGGGCAAGAACCACCCGGGCGGCGGCGACCACATCTTCTACCAGGGTCACGCGTCCCCCGGCATGTACGCGCGCGCGTTCCTGGAGGGCCGGCTCAGCGAGGACCAGCTCGACGGGTTCCGCCAGGAGCTGTCGCACCCCGGTGGCGCCCTGCCGTCGTACCCGCACCCGCGGCTGATGCCGGACTTCTGGGAGTTCCCCACGGTCTCGATGGGCCTGGGCGGCCTGAACGCGATCTACCAGGCGCGGTTCAACCGGTACCTGCACCACCGCGGCATCAAGGACACGTCCGACCAGCACGTCTGGGCGTTCCTCGGTGACGGCGAGATGGACGAGCCGGAGACCCTCGGCGCGATCGGCGTGGCCGCCCGCGAGGAGCTCGACAACCTCACCTTCGTGATCAACTGCAACCTGCAGCGGCTGGACGGCCCCGTGCGGGGCAACGGCAAGGTCATGCAGGAGCTGGAGGCCTTCTTCCGGGGCGCCGGCTGGAACGTGATCAAGGTGGTCTGGGGCCGCGAGTGGGACCCGCTGCTGGCGGCGGACACCGACGGCGCGCTGGTGAACCTCATGAACACCACGCCGGACGGCGACTACCAGACCTACAAGGCGGAGTCCGGGGCGTACGTCCGCGAGCACTTCTTCGGGCGCGACCCGCGCACCCGCAAGATGGTCGAGCACCTGAGCGACGACGAGATCTGGAACCTCAAGCGCGGTGGCCACGACTACCGGAAGCTCTACGCGGCCTACAAGGCGGCCACCGAGCACACCGGGCAGCCGACGGTCATCCTCGCCAAGACGATCAAGGGCTGGACGCTCGGCTCGCACTTCGAGGGCCGCAACGCCACCCACCAGATGAAGAAGCTGACGCTGGAGGACCTGAAGACCTTCCGCGACCGGCTCTACCTGGACATCCCGGACTCGGCGCTGGAGGAGAACCCCTACCTGCCGCCGTACTACCGGCCGGACGACAAGTCCGACGAGATGCAGTACCTGCGGGAGCGGCGCGAGCAGCTCGGTGGCTACCTGCCGTCGCGGCGGGTCAGCTCGAAGAAGCTGGTCATCCCGGGGCCGGAGCGGTTCGCCGACGTGAAGCGCGGCTCGGGCAAGCAGAAGGTGGCCACCACGATGGCCTTCGTCCGCCTGCTCAAGGACATCATGAAGGACAAGGAGTTCGGCAAGCGCTGGGTGCCGATCATCCCGGACGAGGCGCGCACCTTCGGCCTGGACTCGATCTTCCCGACCGCGAAGATCTACTCGCCGCACGGCCAGCGCTACACCTCGGTGGACCGGGAGCTGTTCCTGTCCTACAAGGAGTCGACGACCGGGCAGATCCTGCACGAGGGCATCAACGAGGCCGGCTCGGTCGCCTCGTTCACCGCCGCGGGCACGTCGTACGCCACGCACGACGAGCCGATGATCCCGATGTACATCTTCTACTCGATGTTCGGGTTCCAGCGGACCGCGGACGGGCTGTGGGCGGCCGCCGACCAGATGGCGCGGGGCTTCCTGCTCGGCGCGACCGCGGGGCGGACCACGCTCAACGGCGAGGGCCTCCAGCACGAGGACGGTCACTCGCTGCTGATCGCCGCCACCAACCCGGCGGTGGTCGCGTACGACCCGGCGTTCTCCTTCGAGATCGCGCACATCATGGAGAACGGCCTGCACCGGATGTACGGCGAGGCGCAGGAGAACATCTTCTACTACCTCACCGTCTACAACGAGCCGATCTTCCAGCCGGCCGAGCCGGAGGGCGTGGACGTCGAGGGCATCCTCAAGGGCATCTACCGCTACTCCCCGGCCCCGCAGGTCGACGGGGACGCGCCGAAGGCGAACGTCCTCGCCTCCGGCACCGGGATGCAGTGGGCGCTCAAGGCGCAGCAGCTGCTCGCCCAGGACTGGGGGGTGGCCGCCGACGTCTGGTCGGTGACCTCGTGGACCGAACTGCGCCGCGACGCGGTGGAGTGCGAGGAGCACAACCTGCTCAACCCGGGCGCCGAGCAGCGGGTGCCGTACATCCAGCGGAAGCTGGCCGACGCCGACGGGCCGAAGGTCGCGGTCAGCGACTTCATGCGGGCGGTACCGGACCTGATCGCCCGCTGGGTACCCGGTGACTACACTTCGCTGGGCACCGACGGCTTCGGCATGTCGGACACCCGGCACGCCCTGCGCCGGCACTTCCACGTCGACGCCGAGTCGATCGTGGTCGCGACGCTGCGGCAGCTCGCGCTCCGCGGCGCGGTGCCGGCCACCGTGCCGGCCGAGGCGGCGAAGAAGTACGCGATCGACGACGTCCACGCGGCCCCGGTCGGCGAGACCGGCGGCGACAGCTAGACCGCGTCACGAACGAAGGGCCCGTGCCACCGGCACGGGCCCTTCGCACATCCGGAGTGCCCACAACCCGACCCGTGGACCCCGCCGCCGATCATGGACTTGTGGTGCCGGATGCGCCCCGATGAGGGGCGTTTGTCCACCACCACAACTGCATGATCGACGGGGCATGGGGTCGGGTGCGGGGCCGGGGCGGGCGAGCGCGGGTAGGGCGGTGGCCCGGGGTCCCTGGCGGGGACGCCGGGCCACCGCCATCGCGGGCGACGCCGGGGACGGGTCCGGTCAGCCGACGGCGGCCAGGTCGGTCAGCCGGGCCAACGAGTCCTCCAGGTCGGCGCCGACCCGGCGCAGACCGAGCCGGAGCAGGGCGGCCTTGACCGGACCGGCCGGCCAGCGCACGACGATCAGCCGCACGACGGTGCCGCCCTCCTCCTCGTCGGGAGTGAGTTGCACGTAGATCTCGGTACGCGCCTCGGCCCGGGCGCCGGCACCCTTGGCACGTTCGCGCCACCCGATGAGGGTCGGCTCCTGGTAGGCGATCACTTCAGCCTCATGCGCCGCGCCACGCCCGGCCTGGACCCGTTGCCGCCGTCCGAAGCCCTCCCCCGAGAGCACCTCGGCCGCGCGGACTCCGGCGAGCCAGGCCGGCAACTGCTCAGCCCGCTGCACCACGTCCCAGACCGCTTCCACCGGCGCCGCCACGTGCGCACTGCGTTCCACGAGGATCATTTCCGTCTTCCTCCAGTGAGGACATCCCACAATATCGGCACTCTATGCGCAAATTCGGACGTACCTGGACGGGTTCGGAAAAAGACACGCCGAAAACCATTGCGCACCGAGTCATCGCGGCCTATGGCGCATTCGCCGACGGCGTCCTAGAGTCCCGAGCACGTTTCATGTTGACCGGGAGGGCGCATGACCGCACCGATGCCGCAGTTCCCCGCCGGATTCCGCTGGGGCGTCTCCACCTCCGCGTACCAGATCGAGGGTGCGGTCGACGCGGACGGCCGCGGACCGTCCATCTGGGACACGTTCGCCCACTCCCCCGGACGCGTCGTCGACGGCAGCACCGGTGACGTGGCCTGCGACCACTACCACCGCCACCGCGCGGACGTCGCGCTGCTGTCCGGGTTGGGCGTCGACGCGTACCGGTTCTCGGTCGCCTGGCCCCGGGTACAGCCGAGCGGCAGCGGGCCGGTCAACGCCGCGGGGTTGGACTTCTACGACCGACTGGTCGACGACCTGCTCGCGCACGGGATCGACCCGGTGGCGACCCTGTACCACTGGGACCTGCCGCAGCCCCTGGAGGACTCCGGCGGCTGGCTCGCACGGGACACCGCCCACCGGTTCGCCGCGTACGCCGATCTGGTCGCGGCCCGACTGGGGGACCGGGTCCGGCTCTGGATCACCCTGAACGAGCCGTTCATCCACATGAGCCTCGGCTACGGCATGGGCGTGCACGCCCCCGGCCGGATGCTCCTCTTCGACGCCTTCCCGGTCGCCCACCACCAACTGCTCGGGCACGGGCTCGCGGTCGCCGCGCTGCGCACCCGCACCACGAGCCCGGTCGCCGTCGCCAACAACTACTCGCCGGTGCGGGTGCTCGGCGACACCGACGCCGACCGGGCCGCCGGCGTCGCGTACGAGGCGCTGCACAACCGCCTCTTCACCGATCCGCTGCTCGGCCGGGGCTACCCGGACGGCACGGTCACCGACCCGTCCCTCGTCCACGACGGCGACCTGGCGGCCATCGCCGCCCCGATCGACGTGCTGGGGGTCAACTACTACAACCCGACCGGCGTACGGGCCCCGGCGGACGACTCTCCCCTGCCGTTCGACCTGGTGCCCCTCGACGGCTATCCGCGCACCGCGTTCGACTGGCCGGTGGCCCCGGACGGGCTGCACGAGCTGCTCGGCTGGCTCCACCGCAGCTACGGCGACGCGCTGCCGCCCATCGAGATCACCGAGAGCGGCTGCGCGTACGACGACGCGCCCGGCCCGGACGGGCGGGTGCACGACCCCGACCGGATCGCGTACCTCGACGGGCACCTGCGGGCGGTCCGCGCGGCCCTGGACGACGGCGTCGACGTACGCGGCTACTTCGTCTGGTCGCTGCTCGACAACTGGGAGTGGGCCGAGGGTTTCACGAAACGCTTCGGCCTGGTCCACGTCGACTACGCCAGCCAGGCCCGCACCCCGAAGTCCTCGTACGCCTGGCTGCGGGACGTCATCGCGGCCGCGCGCCGGGGGCCGGCGCGGTGACCACGGTCGACCCGACACCGACGTCGCTGCCGGCGGCGCTGGCCGAGCCGACGGCGCCGGTCCGGCGGGGCTGGATCGCGTTGATCTTCTCGGCCAACCTCGGCGTGTGGATGGCCTTCTTCACCCCCATCCAGGTGCTGCTGCCACAGCAGATCGAACGGATCGCGCCGGGCGACAAGGAGGCGATGCTGGCCGTCGTCACCGGCGTCGGAGCGCTCGCCGCGGTGCTCGCCAACCCGCTCGCGGGCGCGCTGTCCGACCGCACCTGCCTGCGGCTGGCCGGGCGGGAGTTCGGCCGCCGGCACGTCTGGACCGCGGGCGGGGCACTGTTGGGCGCGCTGGCCCTGGTGCTGCTCGCCGAGCAGCGCACCGTGCTCGGGGTGACCCTGCTCTGGGTCGCCGCCCAGGTCTGCTTCAACGCGATGCTGGCCAGCCTGACCGCCGCCATCCCCGACCGGGTGCCGGTCGCGCAGCGCGGTGGCGTCTCCGGCTGGGTGGGCATTCCGCAGGCCCTCGGGCTGGTCCTCGGCGCGGTGCTGGTCACCGCCGTGGTCACCGGCAACGCGGCCGGCTACCGCACGATCGCGCTCGCCGTGCTGGTCCTTGCGCTGCCGTTCGCGCTGCTCACCGGCGACGACCCGCTCCCCCGGGCGCACCGGCCGGTGTTCCGGCTCCGCGCGCTGCTGACGTCGATGTGGATCAGCCCGCGCCGGCACCCCGACTTCGCGTGGGCCTGGTTCACCCGGTTCCTGGTGCAGACGGGCAACGCGCTCGGCACGCTCTACCTGCTGTACTTCCTCACCGACGGCGTCCGGGTGCCCGACCCGGAGGGCGCCCTGCTGGTGCTGATCCTGCTCTACACGCTGGGCATGATGCTCACGGCGGTGGTCGCGGGTCGGCTCTCCGACCGCTCCGGGCGGCGCAAGGTCTTCGTGATCACCTCGGGCCTGATCATGGCGGTGGCGGCGACGCTGCTGGCGGTCGCCCCGGTCTGGCCGATGGCGGTGGTCGCCGCGCTGCTGCTCGGCGCCGGCTACGGGGTCTACCTGTCGGTGGACGCGGCGTTGATCACCCAGGTGCTGCCCCGGGCCACCGACCGGGCCAAGGACCTGGGGGTGATCAACATCGCGAACTCCGCGCCGCAGGTGCTCGGCCCGGCGCTCTCCGCGCCGATCGTGGTGCATCTGGGCGGATACCCGACGCTCTACGCGGTCACAGCCGCAGTGACGCTGCTCGGCAGCGCCCTGGTGGTGAAGATCCGCTCGGTGCCCTGAGCGGCACCCCTGGTCTAATCCGATCGCGCAGCGCCGTAGGCTGGGGACGTGACGGTACGTGTACGCTTCGCCCCCTCCCCGACCGGTATGTTCCACGTCGGCGGCGCCCGCTCGGCCCTGCAGAACTGGATCTACGCCAAGCAGCAGGGCGGGGTGTTCGTGCTCCGCATCGAGGACACCGACGCGGCGCGCAACAAGCCCGAGTGGACCGAGGGCATCCTCTCCGCGCTGGACTGGATCGGCATCGAGCGCACCAGCTACGAGGGCCCCCACTTCCAGTCGGAGAACGCCCACGAGCACCGGGCCGCCGCCCAGCGGCTCTACGAGTCGGGCCGGGCGTACTACTGCGACTGCACCCGGGAGGACGTGCAGGCCCGCACCGGCTCCCAGTACGCCGGCTACGACGGCTACCACCGGGACAAGGGCCTCGGCCCGGGCGAGGGGCGGGCGCTGCGCTTCCGTACGCCCGACGAGGGCGAGACCGTTGTGGTCGACCTGATCCGCGGTGAGCCCACCTTCGAGAACAAGCTCATCGAGGACTTCGTCATCGCCCGCGGCGACGGCTCCCCCGTGTTCCTGCTGGCCAACGTCGTCGACGACATGACCATGGGGATCACCCACGTGATCCGGGCCGAGGAGCACCTGCCCAACACGCCCAAGCAGCAGCTGCTCTGGGACGCCCTCGGGGTCAAGCCGCCGGTCTGGGCGCACGTGCCGGTGGTCGTCAACGAGAAGCGCCAGAAGCTCTCCAAGCGCCGCGACAAGGTCGCGCTCGAGGCGTACCGGGACGAGGGCTACCTGGCCGACGCGATGCGCAACTACCTGATGCTGCTCGGCTGGGCGCCCTCCGGCGACCGGGAGATCGTCCCGTGGTCGGTCATCGAGCAGGAGTTCCGGCTGGAGGACGTGAACCCCTCGCCGGCGTTCTTCGACGAGAAGAAGCTGCGCGCGTTCAACGGCGAGTACATCCGGGCCCTGTCGGTCGAGGACTTCGTCGACGCCTGCCAGCCGTGGCTGACCGGCACCGGGACCATCGCGCCTCCGCCGTGGCAGCCGGAGGAGTTCGACGCGGACGTCTTCGCCGCCGTCGCCCCGCTGGCCCAGACCCGGATCGCGGTGCTCAGCGAGATCGTGCCGAACGTCGACTTCCTCTTCCTGGCCACGCCGCTGGTCGAGGAGGCGGCCTGGGCCAAGGCGATGAAGGAGGGCTCGGCGGAGCTGCTCGACGGGGCCATCGCCGCGTTCGAGGCGCTGGACTCCTGGGACGCGGAGTCCACGAAGGCGGCCCTGGAGGCGGTCGGCGCCGAGCGGGGTCTCAAGCTCGGCAAGGCCCAGGCACCCGTGCGGGTCGCCGTCACCGGCCGGACCGTGGGGCTGCCGCTGTTCGAGTCGCTGCAGGTGCTCGGCCGCGAGCGCACCCTCACCCGGCTGCGCGCCGCTCGGGTCCGCCTGGTCTGACGTCGCGCCGGCGGCGTCCGGGCCGGTCGTGGATCAGTCCACGCGACCCGGCCCGGCCGCCGCCGAGGCGCGATCAGCGACGGGCGGCTCGGCGGCGCAGCAGCAGACCCGCTGCCAGGGCCGCGAGCACCACCAGACCGCCGAGGGCCCAGAGCCAACCGCTCGGGCCGCCCTGCTCGTCGGACGCCGGCACGATCGCCGCGGTCGGGCTCGGGCTGGCGGTGCCCGGAGCGGCCGCGGTGGCCGGCGACGGGCTGGTCGTCGGCGTCGCGAGGGCCCCACCGCTCGTCGCGGGCGCGCCACCCGGGGACGACGGGGAGGCCGACGGGTCGGCCGGGGTGCCGGTGGTGAGGGTGAACCGGACCTCGCCGGTGATCGGGTGCCCGTCGCTGGAGGCCACCCGGTAGCCGACGATGTAGAGCCCGGCCGCGCCGGGCTTGAAGGGCACCCGGACCCGGCTGCCGGAGAAGGTCGGCGCGCCGCCGGCGGCGTCCACATTGTTCGGTCCGGCGACTGTGATCTTCGTCGTACCCGGGTCCAGCCGGGACAGGAATCGCAACTCGATCCGCTCCGGCGCGGCGGCCACGCGGGCACCGTCGCGGGGATCGCTGCCGGTCAGCGAGTTGTGCGCCAGCGCCGGCGTCGCCGGTAGCAGCAACGACACACCGAGCGCCACGCCGAGCACCCCTGGCACGAGCCCCGCCACACGTGCGACCCTGCCCCCCATGAACCCCTCCTGAAAGGTACGATCCGCCCGCTGATCAACGGCTGCTGATTAGTCGGGCCGAGATCGCAGATAGTTCCAATTACTGTTCCACGTGCTGCAACCAAATGACATTCCGCGGAGTCTTGAAGGTGGGCGGTCGCCCGGGCGGCGAGTCGACGCCAACGGCAGGACCGGCACGTCAGGCGCAGCGAAGCCATCCATCGAACGGGGCGAGGAGGCGGCGATGGTCCGACAGGTGAGGAGGCTCGCCGCCGTGCTGGCGGGCGCGCTCGCACTGGCCCTGTCGAGCGGCTTCGCCGGGCCGGCGCAGGCCGCGCCGAAGCCGCCGCCGGGGGTCGACATCACGGGCACCGGCCTCACCGAGCCGTTGCGCCTGCGGGCCGACACCCAGGCGGCCCAGGTGAACGCGCTGATCGACCAGGTCAGCTTCCTTCCGCGTACGGGTGCGGCCACCGGGCCGAAGCAGGCGGACCTCGGTCCGAAGTACACGATCGTGGTGCTCGCCGGTGACGCGCCGAAGCAGACGTACGACCTCTACCCGAAGGCCGCCGGCGGCCCGCGCATCTACCGGCCCGCCAAGCAGCCGGACTCGCGCAAGACCACTGCCGGCTGGTTCCTCGGCCGACTCTCCATGTCGGAGACGCTGCGCACCGCCGGGGTGCCGATCGAGCGACAGTACGACACGGTCAGCGGCGGCATCGGCGGTGGCGAGCGGGTGATCCCGGAGGATTCGCTGAACCCGGCCGAGGACATCGACGAGGCGCTCGGGGAGCTTCAGCGGCTGCTGCTGCTCAACGTGGCGGTGATGCTGGTCATCACGACGGGCCTCGCCGGGATCGCGCTGCTCATCCGTCGCCGCACCCGCTGACGCGGCACCGCACGCGCTGACGGAACGCCCCGCACCGGCGCGCCACCGGCTGGGACCGGGCGGGCGGTCGGCCCGGGGTCAGCACCAGCGACGCGGGGGGCGCTCGCGCCGGCCGGCACGCTGCGGCGGGCGGACCGCGCCGTGCCGGTGGGCACCGGCCCAACCCGGCAGGTCGCTGCGGCAGCTCGAGACCGCCCGCACCGGCTCCGGCTCGACCGGCGGGGCCGCCTCGCCGCTGCGCTGTCGCGGCACCGGGGCGTCCTCCTCGACGGGGCGGGGGCCGGGAGCCTCGGCGGGCCGGGCGCCGGGCGCCTCGACCGGGCGGTGACCGACCGGCTCCAGCGGAATGGGCGGGATCGCGCCCACGGGACGGCGGTGCTTGGCCGCCGCCGGCTGGTCGTGGTGGCCCGGCCGGCAGGGCTCGCCCTGGGCGCAGCCGTGCTCGGCCTCCCCCTGCGCCATCCCGGTCTCCTCACGCTCGCTCCGCCCGCCGGCGGTGGCGCCGACGTGCTCTGACACCGTACTGGCCGACACCGACGGCCCGTGCAGGGCCCGGACGACCGTCCGCGTGCCGGTCGTCCGGATCGGCGGACGTCGTGGCGCGGAGCCCGGACACCGGTGGCAGCGGGCCCGCCCGACCGGCTCGGCGGTGCCCGCCGTGGAGGCGCAGCTCAGGGCATGTCAGGCTGGGGCGGTGGGGAACGAGCCGGGAGACGGGGAGCTGGGCGCGACGCTGCGCCGGATCGAGCGGGCCGCGGGCGCGCTCGCGACCGGCAGCGTAGCCCGGATGGACGAGACCCTGCCCTGGTTCCGGGCGTTGCCCGCCGACCAGCGCTCCTGGGTCATGCTGGTGGCCCAGGCCGGCGTCCGGTCCCTGGTGCAGTGGCTGCGCTCCGGCGGCGGTAGCACCGAGGGCACCCAGGAGGTGTCCGACGAGGTCTTCGCCGCGGCGCCGCAGGCGCTGGCCCGGTCGATCACCCTCCAGCAGACCGTGGCTCTGATCAAGATCACGATCGAGGTCGTCGAGGAACAGGTGCCCCACCTCGCCGCCGAGGGCGAGGAGCAGCAGCTCCGCGACGCCGTCCTGCGCTTCTCCCGGGAGATCGCGTTCGCCGCCGCCCGGGTGTACGCCCGCGCCGCCGAGTCCCGCGGCGCCTGGGACGCCCGGCTGCAGGCGCTGCTGGTCGACGCCCTGCTGCGGGGGGACTCACCGGACGTGCTCGCCAGCCGGGCCGCCGCCCTGGGCTGGACGGACGCGCCGCCGGTGGCGGTGGCGGTGGGAAGGTCCCCGGGCGGGGACGTCTCCGCCGTGCTGCACACCGTGTACCGGCAGGCCCGCCGGATCGGGGCGGAGGTGATCGGCGGCGTGCACGGCGACCGGCTGGTCGTCGTGCTCGGCGGCGCGGCCGACCCGGTGGCCGCCACCGGGAAGCTGCTCAGCGCGTTCGGCGAGGGACCGGTGGTGGTCGGCCCGGCGGTGCCGAGCCTGGACGAGGCGACCGAGTCGGCCCGCGCCGCCCTGGCCGGGTTCCGGGCCGCACCGGCCTGGCCCACCGCGCCCCGGCCGGTGCCCGCCGGTGACCTGCTGCCCGAACGCGCCCTGGCCGGCGACGCGGAGGCCCGGCGTCGGTTGCGGCACGACGTGTACACCGTGCTGGTCCGCGCCGGCGGCGAGCTGCTGGAGACGCTGGACGCCTTCTTCGCCGCGGGCGGCACCCTGGAGAGCGCCGCGCGGGCGCTGTTCGTGCACCCGAACACGGTCCGCTACCGGCTGCGGCGCATCGCCGAGGTCACCGGGTTCTCGCCGCTCGCCCCACGGGACGCCTTCGCGCTCCAGGTGGCCCTGACCGTCGGCCGCCTCGACCCGGTGGTCCCGATGGTCCCGACCCAGACATTGGGCCCAGCCGTGAGTAAATCCTCACAGACTGGTGATGACCACCGCCGATCTTTGTAGGATCTCTCCAAACGTCCTAGTTCGGTTTGGTCGAGGGCGGCACAGCGCTACCCACGCGTATCCGGGAGAGTCATACACGTGCTCGCCGTACTTTCCCCCGGGCAGGGGTCCCAGAAGCCCGGCTTCCTGACTCCGTGGCTCGACCTGACCGGCACCGAGGCGCGTCTGCGCTGGTGGTCGGCGCTGGCCGGGGTCGACCTGGTGCACCTCGGCACGGCCGCCGACGCCGACGAGATCAAGGACACCGCGCGTACCCAGCCGCTGCTGGTCGCCGCCGCGCTGCTCGCCGCCGAGCACCTGCCGATGCACGACGTGGCGGTCACCGCCGGGCACAGCGTCGGCGAGTTGGGCGCGGCCGCCCTGGCCGGGGTGCTCCCCGCCGAGGCCGCGATCACCCTGGCCGGCGTCCGTGGCCGGGAGATGGCGGCCGCGTGCGCGTTGGAGCCGACCGGGATGGCCGCCGTCCTGGGCGGCGACCCGGACGAGGTGCTCGCCGCGATCGAGCGACACGGGCTGCACCCGGCCAACCGCAACGGCGCCGGTCAGATCGTCGCCGCCGGCGCGCTGGACGCCCTCGACAAGCTCGCCGCCGAGCCGCCCGCGAAGGCCCGGGTCATCCGGCTCCAGGTGGCCGGCGCCTTCCACACCCCGTACATGGCGCCGGCCGAGGCCGCACTGGCGGCGGTGGCCGCCGGGATCACCCCGGCCGATCCGGCCCGGATCCTGCTGTCCAACCGCGACGGCGCCGCCGTCGACCACGGGCGGGTCCTCGTGCAGCGGCTGGTCCGCCAGGTCACCGCCCCGGTCCGCTGGGACCTCTGCATGCGTACGCTGGCCGACCTCGGCGTCACCGGCGTCATCGAGCTTCCCCCGGCCGGCACCCTGGCCGGGCTGGTGAAGCGGGAGCTGAAGGGTCCGGACGCTCCCGAGATCGTCACTCTGAACACCCCGGACGACCTTCCGGCCGCGCGCGACCTCATCGCGCGGCACGGCGCGGCGCCGAGCCACGAGCCGGCCCTCCCGTTCCGGGTCGTGGTGGCACCCTCCGCCGGCACCTTCACGCCGGCGCGGGACCTGACCGAGGGCGGCACCCTCCGCGCCGGTCAGGTGATCGGCCACGTCGCCACCCGACAGGGCCCGGTCGACGTGACCGCGCACGACAGCGGCGTGCTCACCGAGTGGCTCGCCCACCACGACGACCCGGTCGCGCCGGGCCAACCGCTCGCCCGTCTCGACGGGCACCTCTGAGCGCACAGTCGCGAACGAAAGGCATGCACTGATGGCCGGAAGCCGGATCGTCGCCCTGGGGCACTACCAGCCCTCCCGGGTGGTCACCAACGACGACCTCGCCCGCATGGTCGACACCAACGACGAGTGGATCCGCGACCGGGTCGGCATCGTCACCCGGCGGATCGCCGACAGTGAGACGGTGGCCGACATGGCCGCGGCCGCCGCCGGCAAGGCGCTGGCCAACTCGGGCCTCACCGCCGCCGACATCGGCCTGGTCGTGGTCGCCACCTGCACCTCGGTCGACCGCAGCCCCAACGTGGCCTGCCGGGTCGCCGCCAAGCTCGGCATCACCGCGCCGGGCGCGTACGACATCAACACGGCCTGCTCGGGCTTCGCGTACGCGCTGGGCACCGTCGACCACGCCATCCGCGCCGGGGCGTCGCGCAACGCGATCGTCATCGGCGCCGAGAAGCTCTCCGACTTCACCGACTGGACCGACCGCTCGACCTGCATCATCTTCGGTGACGGCGCGGGCGCCGCGGTGGTCACCGCCGCCGCCGAGGACGAGCCGGCCGGTGTCGGCCCGGTCGTGTGGGGTTCGGTGCCGGAGAAGAGCGACGCGGTACGGATCGAGGGCTGGCGCCCGTACATCCAGCAGGAGGGCCAGGCCGTCTTCCGGTGGGCGACGACGGCGCTGGCGCCGCTGGCCCTGCAGGCCTGCGAGCGGGCCGGTGTGGCCCCGTCCGAGCTGGCCGCGTTCGTGCCGCACCAGGCCAACGCCCGGATCATCGACGGCATCGCCAAGCGGCTGAACATCCCCGACGCGATCATCGCGAAGGACATCGTCGAGTCCGGCAACACCTCCGCGGCGAGCGTGCCGCTGGCCCTGTCGAAGCTGGTCGAGCGGCGGGAGGTGCCCTCGGGGGCGCCGGTGCTGCTGTTCGGCTTCGGTGGCGGCCTGACCTACGCCGGTCAGGTCGTCCGGTGCCCCTGAGTCCCGCCTCGACGCGTCCGCGTCGACGGATCGTCGGTGGCGAGGCCGCCGACGTGATCAACCCGATGAGAGGAACCCACCGCAATGACCCGTGACGAGATCACCGCCGGCCTCGCCGAGATCCTCGAAGAGGTTGCCGGGGTGAACCCGGACGACGTGGCCGAGGGGAAGTCCTTCACCGACGACCTGGACGTCGACTCGCTCTCCATGGTGGAGGTCGTGGTGGCGGCCGAGGAGAAGTTCGGCGTCAAGATCCCGGACAACGAGGTGCAGAACCTGAAGACCGTCGGGGACGCGGTCTCCTACATCGAGGCGCAGTCCTGACCATGACTCGTCCCGACGTCGTCATCACCGGGCTCGGCGCGACGACCCCGCTCGGCGGGGACGTCGCGTCGACCTGGGAGGCCATGGTCGCCGGCCGCTCCGGGGTGAGTGCGCTCACCCAGGAGTGGGCGGCGCAACTGCCGGTACGGATCGCCGCGCAGTTGGCTGTCGAGCCCTCCGAGGTGCTGGACCGCGTCAAGCTGCGCCGGCTGGACCGCTCTCAGGCGATCGCGATCGTCGCGGCGCGGCAGGCGTGGGCGGACGCCGGTCTGGCCGACTCGGGCCTCGACCAGGAGCGGCTGGCCGTCAGCGTCGGCTCCGGCATCGGCGGCGCGACCACGCTGCTCGCCCAGGACGACATCCTGGAGGCGTCCGGGCCGCGCCGGGTCTCTCCGCACACCGTGCCGATGCTGATGCCGAACGGCCCGGCCGCCTGGGTCGGGTTGGAGCTCGGTGCGCAGGCCGGTGTCCACTCGGTGGCCAGCGCCTGCGCGACCGGCGCGGAGGCGATCGCGCTGGGCCTGGACATCATCCGGTCCGGCCGCGCCGACGTGGTCGTGGCCGGCGGCACCGAGGCCGTCATCCACCCGCTGCCCATCGCCGGCTTCGCCTCGATGCGGGCCATGTCGACCCGCAACGACGAGCCGGAGCGGGCCTCCCGCCCGTGGGACAAGGGCCGGGACGGCTTCGTCCTCGGCGAGGGCGCGGGCATCGTCGTCCTCGAACGCGCCGACCACGCCGCCGCGCGGGGCGCCCGGGTCTACGCCCGGCTCGCCGGCGCCGGCATCACCTCCGACGCGTACGACATCGTGCAGCCGCACGCGGAGGGCCACGGAGCGATCCGGGCGATCTCGCGGGCGATCACCGACGCGGACATCGCCAAGCGGGACATCGTCCACGTCAACGCGCACGCCACGTCGACCCCGGTCGGCGACATGCTGGAGATCGGCGCGCTGCACAAGACGCTGGGCGACCACCCGGTGCTGTCCGCGACGAAGTCGATGACCGGGCACCTGCTCGGCGCGGCGGGCGCGCTGGAGTCGATCGCCACCATCCTCGCGATCCGCGACGGGGTCGTTCCTCCGACGATCAACCTCGAGGACCCCGACGAGGCCCTCACGATGGACGTGGCGGCCCACAAGGCACGTCACATGGACATCCCCGCCGCACTCAACAACGCCTTCGGTTTCGGGGGCCACAACGTGGCCCTCGTCTTCGCGCGGGCCTGACGAGACCCCTCGGAGGCTCGCCCGACGGCAGGCGCGTCCGCGACGGCACCGGCCGCCCGGACGGTCCACGGCACCACCGCACGCCGACGGCACGACGGAGGGCCCGCTCACCGAGCGGGCCCTCCGTCGCGTCACCTCCCGTTCACGTCGACGTCGGACCGAGCGGCTACGGTCCGGCGGTGTCCGACGGCACCCGGCAGCCGACGGCGGAGCCGTCCGGCCCACGGTTCCTGGTCTGCGGCGACAGCAGCCTCGCCCGGCGGCTGGTGGCGGAGCTGGTCGACCGGTACGGCGTCGAGGTCACGGTCGTGCTGCCGTCGCTGACCGAGAACCACGCGCCCGACATCGCCGAGTACCAGCCGGAGAGCGGGGAACCCGCGCGGCGACCGGAGATCCTGGTGGCCCGCCGGCTCACGGCGGAGGTGCTGGAGCGGGCCGGCGCGCGGCAGGCGGCCGCGGTGGCGCTGGTCGGCCCCGACGACGTCACCAACGTGGACGCGGCGATGATCGTGCGTGAGCTGGACCCGGACGTACGGCTCGTGGTCCGCCTGTTCAATCCGGTGCTCGGCGCGGGCGTGGCCAGCATGCTCGGCGACTGCGCGGTGCTGTCCGGCTCGGAGATCGCCGCACCGGCGTTCGTGGCGGCCACGCTCGGCGACGACTCCCCGACCCAGCTGGACCTGGGCGACGACGAACGGGTACGCGCGGCCAACCGGCGCACGCTCGACGCGACCGCCGACATCGTCTGCGCCCTGGCCGACGCCGAGTGCCCCGATCCGGTGACGCTGCCGGCGGACGAGGAGGGGGCCGAACTGGTCCTCGTCCGGGCGTACGGGCGGCGGCGGCCCGAGCCGCTCCGCCGACGGTCCCGCCTGCTCCGCACCACCGGACTGATCTTCGGTCGCAACCTGCGGTTGGCGCTGGGCGCCACGGTCGCGCTGTTCGCCGTGGCCGCCGCGGTGCTGACGTACGCCCGGGGCGTGGCACCCGCCGAGGCGGTCTACCTGGTGCTGCTGACCGCGCTGGGCGGCGCGGACGCCGACCCGGCGGCCGGCGCGGTCGAGAAGGTGACGGCCGTGTCGCTCGCGATCGCCGGGATCGCCCTGGTGCCGACGGTGACCGCGCTGGTCGTCGACGCGCTGGTCCACGCCCGGCTGAAGGTGGCCGCCGGCGGCCTCACCGACCCCGTGGCCGGTCACGTGATCGTGGTCGGCCTCGGCAACATCGGCACCCGCGTCCTGCACGAGCTGCACGCCTCCGGCCTGACGGTCGTCGCCGTCGACCGGGTGGAGTCGGCGCGGGGCGTGGCGGCCGCCCGGGAACTCGGGATACCGGTGCTGATCGGCGACGCGACGAGCCCGGAGACCCTGCGTGCCGCGTCGGTGCAGACGTGCCGTGCGCTGGTGGTGCTGACCGCGGACGACGTGACGAATCTGGAGACCGCCCTGGTGGGTCGCTCCGCGCACCGGGCGGCCGCCGGTCAGACCGGCGCGCACCTGCGGGTCGTGCTGCGGCTCTTCGACGACGGCTTCGCCCAGCGGGTGCAGCGGACCTTCGGCCTGACCCGCTCCCGCAGCGTGTCGTACCTCGCGGCGCCGGCCTTCGCGGCCTCGATGATGGGCCGCGAGGTGATCGACACGATCTCGGTCGGTCGCCGGGTGCTGCTCGTCGCCGAACTTCCGGTGGGTGCCGGGTCGGCGGTGGAGGGGCGGTACTGCCCCGACCTGTCCGTGCCGGGGAGGGTGCGGGTCATCGCGATGCGCACCGGTCGCGCCGGTCAGACGATCTGGTCCCTGCCGGACCGTCGTCCCCTCGTCCGCACCGACCGTCTGATCGTGGTGGCGACCCGGGCCGGGCTCGCCGAACTGCTGCCCCGGACCGTGCCCAGCGCGGACCCACCGCCGGCGCCGGAGGCGTCACCGCTGCGGTTGCTCGCCGTTCCGGTGCGCCCCCGGCCGGACCGGCCGGAGCCGGAACGGTCGCCCTGACCCGCTGTCGGGCGGGCTTGACCCGGCGTACCCCGAACCGGTTTGCTGGGCCCGACCGAAGATCACCAGGAACGGACACGATGGACCGACGTACCCGCGCCGCCGTGCTGGCCGCGCTCACCCTCGGCGTGCTCTCCGGCTGCGGCGAGGACGACGACAGCCCGGCCGGGGCGGCCGGTGATCCGACGCCGCGGGCGACCGGCGAGCCCTGGTACGACGAGATCGCCGCCGCTCCGGCCGAGGGCACCGCGGGCGGCGCGGGGACGCCGTGCGTCCTGCCGGTGGGCTTCCCGCTCGCGGCGGGCTGGACGGCGGAGCCGGTCGAGGTTCCCCAGGGCGAGCTGGCGGAGCTGGTCGGCGACGCGCTCACCAAGCGCGGCGGCACCACCGCCCGCTGCGAGGTGGACGGCCGGCGCGCCGGCGGCGGCTTCCTGCGGGTGTGGACGGCCGACCAACCGACCGCCGCGCCCCGGGCCGCACTGGAGGCGTTCGTCACCGGCGGCGGGGAGACGGTCGACGACCAGCAATTCCGCGCGGTACGGGCCGGTGCCTTCGAGGCCACCGAGGTCACCTGGCTCGCGACCGACGAGCTCGCCGAGGAGCCGTCGCGGCACTGGGCGCTGGCCGTCCAGTCGGCCGGCCAGACGCTGGTGTTCACGGTCAACGAGGGCCTGATCACCGAGCGGACGGACGTGCTGCCGGCGTACCGGCTCGCCACCCGGGGGCTCGTGGCCGCCGGCTGACCGGGGGGCGCCGGCCGACGGGTCGGGCCTCAGGTGCCGCAGGTGGTCGCGGGCAGGTGCGGCACCGTTACCGGGGAGCGGCCGGCGGGGCGCGCCTTTCCGGCCAGCACGGCCGCCAGCGCCGTCATCGACGACCGGCTCGACGAGTAGGTGGCCAGCAGCGTCGGTGACTTCGCGTCCCCCAGCACGTACGGGGTGTCCATGGCGACCGTCACCGCGGCGTCGGCGCGCAGGTCCGAGGCCCCGTCGCCGTAACCGACCAGGTGCACCACGGTCCCGCCGCTGGGCACCACCGGCACCCCGGCCGCCTTCAGGGCGTCGGTCAGCAGCGCCCGCGTCCGGTCCCGCCCGCCGGAGGCGGAGACGGTCACCGGGCCCTTGACGGGCGTGGTGCCGCACGAGCCACGCAGCACGGTCACCGCCGCGCCGGCCAGCTTCTCGGCCGCCGCCCGGTGCGCCGGGTCGTCGAGCGTGGACATCGCCGGCGCCGAGGAGCCGGCCAGCCGGAACTTCATCGTCAGCACCCGGGTGACCGCGTCGACGAGCCGAGCCCGGGGCAGCGAGCCGTCGCGCAGCGCGGCCAGCAGCCCGTCGTACGCCTGACCGACGTTCGGGGTCATGAGGATCAGGTCGTTGCCGGCGTTCAGCGCCCGCACCGCCGCCTCCCCGGGCGACCAGCGCATCGCCGGCGCCATGTTCATCCCGTCGGTGATCACCACGCCCTGGAAACCGAGCTGCTTGCGGAGCACGTCGGTCAGCAGCTTGTGGGAGAAGGTGGCCGGCGTGCCCGGGTCGATGGCGCGTACGTCGAGGTGGCCGGACATCACCGCCATGGTCCCGGCCTCGATGCCCGCCGCGAACGGCGGCCACGCGCCGGCCTCCAGCGCGGCGCGGGACTGGGTGAGCGCCGGCAGCTCCTTGTGCGAGTCGTCGGCGCTGTGCCCGTGCCCGGGGAAGTGCTTGACGGTGGCGGCGACCCCGGCGGCCTGGAGCCCGCGTACGGCGCCGCCCACCTGCGCGGCGACCCGCTTCGGGTCGGCACCGAACGACCGCGAGCCGATCACCGTGCTGCGGGTGGCGAGGACGTCGCCGATCGGGGCGAAGTCCAGGTTGATCCCCATCGCGGCCAGCTCGGCACCGGCGGCACGCCAGGCGGCCTCGGTCAGCGCCGGGTCACCGGCCGCGCCGGCGGCCAGCGCGCTGGGCAGGGCGGTCACGCCGTCGGTGATCCGGGTCACCACGCCGTACTCCTGGTCGGTGCCGATCAGGAACGGCGCCGCACCGGTGGGCAGCCGGCCGGCCGCCTCGCGCAGCCCGCTGGTCAGTTCGTGGACCTGCTTCGGGTTGTCGACGTTGGTGGTCGTCTGGTTGGCCTTGGTCGGGTCGTCCGCGCTGAAGCCGACCAGGATCAGCCCGCCGAGCCGGTACTTGGCGATCATCTCGGCGGGGGTGTCCACCCCGGCGAGCGCCCGGTTGCCGGCCGCCGAGCCGGGCGAGACCGTGGTGGCCGCGCTGCCGTACGCGTAGGGCATCAGCACCTGGCCGACCAGGTCCTCGTCGGCGAGCGTGGCGACCAGGGCGGCGGCCCGGGCGGCGGGGTCGGCCGCGGACGGCGTGCTGGGTGTCGGCGCCGGCGCCGTGGTCGACGCGGACGGGGTGGGGTCGGCCGGGTCCGGCCCGGTCGAGCACGCGGAGGCCAGCAGGGCGGTCAGGGCGGCGACGGCGATGCCGGCGCGACGCGGGCGAATCGACACGCCGCCCATCCCACCAGTTCTCCGCGTATCGGGGCAACTTGACCTTCACCTGGCCGGCGCCGGGTGGCGCTCGGGCCTCGGCGGTCAGCCGACCCGGGTGAGCAGGGTCACCGGGGCGCCGTCACCGGCGTACCGGTAGGGCTCCAGCTCGGCGTCCCACGCGGTGCCGAGCGCCTTGTCGAGCGCGTGCGCGATCGCCTCGGGTGCGCGGGCGGTCGCCAGGATGGCGCGGAGGCGGTCCTCCCCGAGCTGGATGTCGCCGGCGGCGCCCACCGTGGCACGGAACAGGCCGCGCCCCGGAACGTGCATGAAGCGCTCACCGTCGGCTCCCGGACTCGGCTCCTCCGTGACCTCAAAACGGATCATGGGCCACTGCCGGAGGGCAGCAGCCAGCTCGGCGCCCGTTCCCGGACGACCGGTCCACCCGCACTCCGCCCGGCGGGCGCCGGGGTCGACGGGCTGTGCCGTCCACTGCAGGTTGACCGGCGCGGCGAGGACGCGCGCGATCGCCCACTCGACGTGTGAGCACACGGCGAGCGGGGTCGAGTGGACGTATACGACGCCACGCGTTGGCACGGTGACCTCCCGGAGAGCGAGGTGCGTCTTCCCCTACGACCTCACACGCCCGAGTGGTTCCTGGTTACACATGATGACTGGTGTGACGGATGGTGCGCCAGGGAATCGGAGAATTCACCGGGCGAGTCCGTCGGAATAGCCGACCGGGTGAGCGCCGTTGTCTCTCAGGACAGCGCGATGACCAGCCAGGCATCGTGGTCGTGTACAGTTCCACCGGCGGCTTTGTGCCGCGCACGTCTTCGCGGGCTCACCATGATGGTGCGGTCCGCACACAGCCCCCGGACGTTTCGTCCTCCCGTACGTCTTGCAAGGAGTACCTCCGTGGCGAGCAACACCTCTAAGACCGCGCGCGCGTCCGTCCGGGCCGGCCAGGCTGGCCAGGGTGGCGCCCTCAGCGTGCTGGGCGAGTTCAAGTACCTGATCCCGCTCAACGGCGGCAAGCACGCCTACGTGCGGAACCTGACCAACGGCAAGACCGCGCACCTGCGCACCGACTCCGAGGCCTTCGTCGAGGAGATCCGGGTGCTGGCCGCCGCGGGCCACGCCGCGAAGATCCGGGCCGAGATCAACACCCTGGCCGCCGCGCACCCCGGCGACGGCTGGGACGCGACCGAGAAGCGCCTGGTCGCGGCCGGCGTCTTCGAGGCCTGAGCCGCCCGCTTCACGCGCACTTCGGAACCGCCCGTCGGGACACCCGACGGGCGGTTCTCTTTCTCCAGGGGCCGCCGCTCCCCCGCTCAGGTGAGCAGGCGGACCTCGCCGGAGGCGAGGTCGTAGAGGGCGCCGACCACGTCCACCCGGCCGGCGGCGACCGGCCCGGCCAGCCGCTCCTCGGCCCGCAACGCGGCCACCGTCCGCAGGACGTGCCGCCGGACGGCCAGCGGATGGGCCCGGGGGTCCGCGGCGCCCACCTCCTCGACCGCCGGGACGATCTGGTCGACCAGATGGGCCAGTGCGCCGCCCGGGCGCTTCCCGCCGCGGGCCACCTCGACCGCCGCTCCCACCGCGCCGCAGCGCTCGTGTCCGAGCACCACCGCGAGCGGCACACCCAGCGCGTCGACGACGTACTCGATCGAGCCGAGCACGGCCCGGTCCAGCACGTGACCGCCGGTACGGATCACACAGATCGACCCGAAGGTCTGGTCGAAGATCGCCTCCAACGGCACCCGCGAGTCGATGCAGCCGAGCAGCACGGCGTACGGCTGCTGCTCGCCGGAGGCGCTCGCCGCGGCGGCGGTGACGTCGTGGCCGTGCACCGGCCGACCGCTCACGAACCGGCGGTTGCCGGCGAACAGCGCGGCCAGCGCGGCCCGGGGCGTGCCACCGGCGAGGCGGCCCGGCGCGGGCGGCGGTGCCTGCGGCGAGCCCATGCCCCCAGCTTGGCCGGCACCGGCCGGTCGGGGGCCCGGGTCGCGAATCTTCTCACCGCCGTGGTTGGCGTGGTGTCATGGCGGGTAGCCGGTGTTACCGCCGGGTATCCCGGTGGGTCGGTCCGGGCGACCTGGGGAGGTGACGATGCCGGAGCAGACGGAGGTCCGTCTTCCCGACGGGGTGCGCCTGCACGTCGAGGTGGCCGGTGCGGCGGACGCCGGGGTGACCGTGATCCTGCTGCACGGCTGGACGCTCGACGGCCGCAGCTGGCACCGACAGCTCGCCGCCCTGGACGAGGTCCTCGGCGCGTCGGTGCGGCTGGTGGCGTACGACGCCCGGGGCCACGGCCGTTCCAGCTGCATGCCGCTGCCCACGGCCACCCTCGCCCAGCTCGGCGACGACCTGGCAGCGGTGCTGGACGCGGTCGCCCCGACCGGCCGTGTGGTCCTGGTCGGGCACTCGATGGGCGGCATGACGATCATGGAGTACGCGCACCGGCACCCCGACCACTTCGCCGCCCGTGCCGCCGGCCTGGCCTTCGTCTCGACGACCGCCGAGGGGCACACCCACACCGTCTACGGGCTGTCGCCGCGGATCGCCCGACTGATCCGGCTCGCCGAGACCACCGGCGCCGGGGTGCTGGCCCGGTGCGGTGCCTGGCGACCGCCCCGGGCGCTGCTGCGCGCGCTGCGCCCGAGCATCCGGTGGCTGCTCTTCGGCGACCGGTGCGATCCCACCGACATCCGCCTGGTCACCTCTGCGGTGGCCCGCGCCTCGCTCCGCTCGATCGGCGGGTTCCGCGCCTCGATCGGGGCGCAGCACCGGCTGGAGACCCTGGCGGCGCTGGCTCATCTGCCGGCCGTCGCGCTGGTCGGCGACAAGGATCGGCTCACCCCGCCGCCGTGCGCCGAGTCGATCGCCGCCGCGCTGCCAGCGACCGAGCTCACCGTCTGTCCGGGCGCCGGGCACATGCTGATGATGGAGCGCCCCGACGAGGTGAACGACGCCCTGCTCGCCGTGCTCCGGCAGGTGCTCGACCCCGACGGGCCGGGCGGGCCGGCCGGGACCACCCCCGGGGCGCCGCCGGCGGCCGACCGGGCCCCGGCCTGACCAGGCCTTCCCGACGTACCTCGGGCGTCGCGCGGCTGACCGGGGCCGTACCCTCGTTCGGTTGGCCCGGCGCACGGCCCGCGACATCCGCGACGCCCGCGCCGACGGGGATCAGGAGCGCGCGTTGACCGACCAGACCACCCTGGAGCAGGAGATGGCCGCCGAGCAGCGGCATCTCGACCGGGTGTACGCCCGGCTCGCCGAGCTGCGGGAGTCCGCGGTTCGCGCCGAGCGGGACGGCTACCGGCTCGCCCGGGTCGGCAACTTCGGGGCGCTGGTCGAACGTGACGCGACGGTCTTCCACGCCGCGCAGCGGCGGCACGCGCTGGACGCCGAGCACGAGGGGCTGGTCTTCGGCCGGCTGGACCTGCGCGACCGGCAGGTGCTGCACGTCGGGCGGCTCGGCATCCGGGACGAGAACGCGGCCAGCATGGTCGTGGACTGGCGAGCCCCGGCCGCCGCGGCCTTCTACCGGGCCACTCCGGCACAGCCGATGGGCGTCGTACGCCGTCGGATGATCCAGTCGGCCGGGGAACGGGTCACCCGCATCGAGGACGACCTGCTCGACCCGGGCGCCGCCCCACCGGACATGGCGGTGGTGGGCGACGGCGCGCTGCTCGCCACGCTGTCCCGGGCCACCGGGCGGGGCATGCGCGACATCGTGGCCACCATCCAACGGGAGCAGGACGAGGCGATCCGCTCTCCCGGCTCCGGGGTGACGATCGTCGCCGGGGGGCCGGGCACCGGCAAGACGGCGGTGGCCCTGCACCGGGCGGCGTTCCTGCTCTACTCCGACCGCAGCCGGTACGCCGGTGGCGGCATCCTGGTGGTCGGGCCGTCGACGGTCTTCGTCGAGTACATCGCCTCGGTGCTCCCCTCGCTCGGTGAGGACACCGCCACCCTGCGCTCGCTGGGGACGCTCTTCCCGGGGCTGACCTCCTCCCGCACCGACCCGCCGGAGGTGGCGGCGGTGAAGGGGTCGCTGCGGATGCGCCGGGTGCTGGAGCGGGCGGTCCGGGACGCCGCGCCGGACGGTCCGGCGGAGCTGCGCCTGCTCTACCGGGGGCAGCTGCTCCGACTCGACCGCCGGGAGCTGGACGGCATCCGGGACCGGGCGCTGCCCCGGGGCGCCCGCCGCAACGAGGTGCGCCGGGCCGGCTTCGACGGGGTCTTCGCGGCGCTCTGGGCGCAGGCCCGCCGGCTGCGGATCGACCGGCTGCCCGAGCAGCGCGCCTTCGAGGACGAGATCGCCGAGCGGCCGGAGTTCCGGGAGTTCCTGAAGGCCTGGTGGCCCCGCCTGCACCCGCGTCACGTGCTCGGTTGGCTGGCCCGACCGGACCGCCTGCGCCGGTACGCCGGCGGCGTCCTCTCCGGCCGGGAGATCCGGCTGCTGGAGGCGGCGTACCGGACGTTGGACACCGAGGGGTTGACCGTCGCCGACATCGCGCTCCTCGACGAGTTGGACGCGCTGCTCGGCAAGCCGATGCGGCCGGCGCGGGCGCGGCGGGACCCGTTCCAGCTCGCCGGTGGCGTGCGGGAGCTGACCACGTTCGCCGACCGGCAGCGCGCCGCCCGCGAGGCGGCCCGGCAGCGGCCGGAGGACTACCGGGAGTACGCGCACGTCGTGGTCGACGAGGCGCAGGACGTGTCGCCGATGCAGTGGCGGATGATCGGCCGGCGGGGTCGGCTGGCGTCCTGGACGGTGGTGGGCGATCCGGCGCAGACCGCCTGGACGGGTGACCCGGCGGAGCTGACTCGGGCGCGGGACCAGGCGCTGGGCCGCCGCAAGAGGCACGAGTTCACGCTGACCACCAACTACCGCAACTCGGCGGAGATCTTCGCGGTCGCGGCCGCCGAGATCCGCCGGGTCGACCCGGATCTGCGCCTGCCCACCGCGGTCCGTTCCACCGGGGTCGACCCGGTCGAGCTCGTCGTGCCGGCGGCGGAGCTGGCGAACACCACCGTGGCGGCGGCCACCGAGGTGCTGGGCGAGGTCGAGGGCACCGTCGGCGTGATCACTCCGGTGGCCCGGCGCGACGAGGTCGCCGGCTGGCTCGGCACGCTCGGCGCGCCTCGCCTCCAGGTGGTGACCAGCCTGGAGGCGAAGGGTATGGAGTACGACGGGGTGGTGCTGGTCGCGCCGAGCGAGATCCGGGCCGACCCGGGGTCGGGTGTGCGGACGCTCTACGTGGCGCTCTCCCGGGCCACCCAGCGGCTCACCACGGTCGACCCGACGGGCTGATCCCCCCGGGGGCGGTCACCGATGGGTGATTACGGCCAGTCACTTGCACACATAGCGATGTGAGCATACATTGGAGCGGTCGGGAGCATTGTCGGAAGGTGGGTCCGTGGGCGCAGGTCATGACCACCACGGGTCGGTGGCGAACGCCGCCCAGCAGCACCGCGGCCGACTCTGGGCGGCGTTCGGCCTGCTGAGCGGCCTCATGGTGGTCGAGGCGGTGGCGGCGTTCCGCACCGGCTCGCTGGCCCTGCTCTCCGACGCCGGCCACATGTTCACCGACGTGCTCGGCATCGGCATGGCGCTCGCCGCGATCACCGCGACCCGGCACGCCAACCGCGACCCGCAGCGCACCTTCGGCCTCTACCGGCTCGAGGTGCTGGCCGCCCTCGCCAACGCTGTCCTGCTCTCCGGCGTCGCCGTCTACGTGGTGGTCGAGGCGGTCGGCCGCTTCGGCGACCCGCCGGAGGTGCTCGCCGCGCCGATGCTCGTCGTCGCCGTGCTGGGCCTGTTGGCCAACGTGGTCGCGTTCGCCCTCCTGCGGCCGGGAGCGCGCGAGAGCATCAACCTCCAGGGCGCCTATCTGGAGGTGCTCGGCGACCTGCTCGGCTCGCTCGGCGTGATCGGGGCGGCACTGCTGATCGCGGTGACCGACTGGTGGTGGGCGGACCCGGTCGTCGCGGTGGCCATCGGCGTGTTCATCCTGCCGCGCACCTGGCGACTCGGGCGCGCGGCGGTCCGCATCCTGGTTCAGGCCGCGCCGAAGCACCTGCAGGTGACCGCCGTGCACGACCGACTGGCCGCCGTGCCCGGCGTGGCCGGCGTCCACGACCTGCACGTCTGGACGCTCACCTCGGGCATGGAGGTGGCCTCCGCGCACCTCACGATGGGCCCGGGGGCCGACGTGGGGGCGGTGCTGGCCGCCGCGCGGAGCGCGCTGCACGAGGACTTCCATATCGAGCACGCCACGTTGCAGATCGAGCCGGGTGCGGCCGCTGGGGCCTGCGGGTCGGTTGAGTGGTAATGAGCACAACCTTAAATCTCGATGCGTATTGTCGTGTTATGCCGGAATATTCCGTAGCCACACCGACACCTTCCGTCACATCTGCTGCACGGACCCCGGTGGCACCGGTAGTCTCGGCTCCGGCCTCCGGCAGGTGGCGCCCACCGGCGCCAGCGGCGGCCGTCGCCTAATCGCCCGACGCGGCGAGCCGGGGAACCACGTTCGTGGGGTGCATCCGCGCAAGCGGTAGGGATCTTCCGTCCCGAACCCGTCAGCTAACCCGGTCGGCGGCTGACGGAAGGACATGTGCATGCCAGTAGTGGCACCGGTACGACGACGCGCCGCCCGCACGGCGGCCCTGATCGTCGCGACGCTCGCCCTGGGCGTCGCGACAACCCCCGGCACCGCCGCGACCGCCGCTCCCCCGGTCGGCCAGCTCGCCGCACCGGGCCAGGACGAGGAGGGCGGCACGCCCGCCCTGCGCGCCCAGCTCGAAGCGGCCAGCAAGGGCTACCTGGACGCGAAGACTGCCCTCGACCGGTCGGTCAAGCGACAGGGTGAGCTCACCGCCCAGCTGAGGACGACCGAGGCGGAGCTGGGCCAGCGCAGCCAAAAGGTCGGCGAGATCGCCGGGGTGGCCTACCGCACCGGACGGCTCGGGGCCGTGTCGGCGCTGCTCAACAGCAACACGCCCGACGGCTTCATGGACCGGGCCGCGGCCCTCGACGCGGTCGCCGCGAACGAGGACCGGGTGCTGCGCGACCTGCTGGAGACCCGGGACGAGGTGACCCGCACCCGCACCGCGCTCGACGGCGAGATCCGCGAGCAGCGCAAGCAGGTCGCGGTGATGGCCAAGCGCAAGGAACAGGCGGAACGGGCCCTCACCGTCGCCAACAACCGCGCGTCCACCACCGCCGACGCCTCCAACCGGGGCACCTCGTCGGCGACGGCCACGCCGGCCCCGCGCAACTCCGACGGCTCGTGGCCCTCGGAGTCGTGCAGCGTCAACGACCCCACCCCGGCGAGCGGCTGCATCACACCGCGCACGCTGCACGCGCTCAACCAGGCCAAGGCGGCCGGCTTCACCCGCTACGTCTCCTGTCACCGCAGCGGCGGCTCCGGCGAGCATCCCAAGGGCCGCGCCTGCGACTTCGCGGCCCAGAAGAACGGCTTCGGCGGCGACGCCACCGGCGGCGACAAGACGTACGGCAACAACCTGGCGGCGTACTTCATCCGCAACGCCGACCGGCTCGCCGTGCTCTACGTGATCTGGTACCGGCAGATCTGGCTGCCCAGCAGCGGGTGGAAGTCGTACAGCGGGGCGGGCGGAGACCCGTCCAGCGACCACACCAACCACGTGCACCTGTCGGTGTACTGATCGCGGGGCGTCGGGTGGCCGTCCTGGGCCACCCGACGCCGGCGCGTCAGTCGGCGGTGGCCGGGCCGGGGTCGCGGTCCAGCAGCGCGCCCAGCCGGGCCGCCAACGCCAGGTGCGCCGCGCGGGCCTGCCGGAAGGCGTACCCGAACAGCGGCGCCGGGGCGGTGAGGGTGATCTCGACGTCGATCCGCACCAGCCCACCCGGCTCCTCGCGCAGCCGGGTTTGGTTGCGGACGGTGGTGGCCGGCCACTGCCGGGCCACCGTGACGATCTCGTCGTCGGCGATCACCAGCACGTCCGCCCGGTAGGACGTGCGGAAACGCACCGGCCCGGCGGCCAGCCGGTCGTTGATGACGTAGCTGGCCCGCGCGCCCGGTCGCGGTGGCAGCTGCCGCACGCGCACGATCAGCGGATGCAGCTCGCCCTGCCGGCCGAGGTCGCTGAGCAGCGCCACCGCGTCGTCTCGGGCGCAGCGCGCCTGGACGGTGTAGCTGAAGGAATCCCGCCTGAGCACGCCGTCTCCCTCGCCGCCGTCGCTCGCCCGATCGTCGCGTACGGCCGGCGCGCTGGCAACGCCCGGACGGTGGGCGACCGCGGACCGGAGGTCCGGGTCGTGGTCACCGGGGACGCGCGGCGTCGGCGGTGGAGCGTGCCGGGACCGGCGCGGACCTGGGCGGCCCGGCCGGAGCGTGACCGGCGGGGGCGTCAGGCGCCGGGAAGCACCTCGGGCGCGGGGGCGCCCGCGTAGTAGGGCTCGGGCGCGCCGAAGAGGCCGAGCAGGCCGGTCACCCAGAGCTGCCGGTGCACGAACCGGCTGGGCTCGGTCACGACCAGCTTGACCCCGCTCACCTCGGCGGTCTGGAACCCGGCGACCATCGCGCTGATGCCGACGGAGTCGATGAAGGTGACGAGCCGCATGTTGAGCTCGATCCGGGTCGGACGTCCCTTGGCGAGCACCTCGGCAATCGCCTCGCGCACCTCGTACGCGGTGTCGACGTCGATCTCACCACGCGGGGCGATCTCCACCACACCACCGGACAGAACCGACTTCACGATCGACAGGCTCACGCGAGCACCTCCACCCGCCCGTTCTCCGGGCGTCTCATCAGTACGCGGGCCGCGACCGAGAGTATTCCTCCAACGGCCTCGGTCGCCACCCCTCGGGATGAGCAATTCGCGGATCAGGGCACTATTCGTCACCCTTGTCCGGAGTTTTCTTTTCGTCTGTTCGTTCAACGAGCCGTCGGACCGACGCGTCGCCGCCCCAGGGTAACCGGTGCCGGCCACTCGGGCGGAAAGGGCACGTCCAGGTCTCGGAACCTCCCGGCTCACCGCCCTGCCGGCCCTGGTCCGGGCCCTGTCCGCGCCTGCGGCGTTGCCCGCGCTGCCTACCATCGGCCGCGGAAGCTCACCGCTACGGAGAGGACCATCGATGATCAAGCGACTCGCGACGCTGGCCGGTGTCGGCGCCCTGCTCGCCCTCGTGCTGGCCTGCGGTTTCGGCGGCGGCGATGACGACGATGACGACGACGACTTCGCGCGCGGTCCGGCCGTCGTCGTGCTGCACTGAGAGCATCCGCCGCCGCGGCGGGTTTGCGGCGGTGACGCTCGGGGCACTGGCCGGTGGTCGGACCGTGACGTGCGGGACAGACGCCGACGTCCGAAGTGGCCGTCGACTTCGGCACCCGAGGAGGTAATCACGATGTTCGGAACCAACCTGCTGGACCGCCGTAGCAGGCCCGAGCGGATCGCCGACCAGGCGTGGCAGCACCTGGTGTCCGTCGTCGGCTCCGCCGGGGACAGCGTGCGGGACACCGCCCGGTCGGCGCGCCGCGGCGGCCACCGCCTGGGCGACGAGGCCGGGGACCTGGTCGGTTCCGCCGCCGACGAGGCCCGCCGCCGCGCCACGCTGGCGTTCGAGGCGCTCGCCGGTCGACGGCCGGCCCTGCCCTGGACGCTGCTGATCAGCGCCGCGCTGGTCGGCGCCGCGATCGGCTGGGCCGCCGGCACGGCTGCCCGCGCCGCGGGCAGCCGCGAGGACACCGCGGTCGACGACATCGAGTTCGTCGACGTGGACCGTCCCAACGCCCCCATCCCCCAGGACTGACCCCACCCCCCGCCCTCCCCCGCTCCCCCACCCGCTCCCGCTCCCCCACCCGCCCCTGCTCCGCCCCCCTGATGATCAAGAGGTTCGCGTCACGTTGGAGATCAACGATGACGCGAACCTCTTGATCATCGGGCCGGGCCGGGTGGGCGGCCGGGAGGGTGGGGGGGCGGGAGGGCGGGAGAGGGGGGTGGGGGTGGGGGTGGGTCAGAAGGCGGTTATGTCCTCCGGGGCGCGTTCGGCGCGGGTCAGGGCGCGCAGCACCGCCGGCTGGCCGTGCCGGCGTACGGCGAGGCGGGCCAGCAGCGACAGCACCGGGTCGAGCACGTCGGCCGGCAGGTCCGGGGTGGGCACGCCGACGCTGACCGCCAGGTCGTCCGAGTGCACCGCGATCTCCATGAGCCGGGTGGTCAGGTAGTCGTCCAGGGTCAGCGACCACGGACCCCGGGCCAGGTGCACGACCCGGTCCGCAGGCTCGGCGGCGAGGACCTGGGCCAGTTCGTCGACCGCCGCGGCCGTACGGGCGACCAGCGCGGCCGGCCCGTCCGCCGCGGTCGCCTCCCCGACCCGGCGAATGCCCACGTTCACCTCGTCGTCGACGCTCGCGCCGATCCAGCGGGCGGGCGCGTAGTGGTCGAGTAGCCCGACCGGCTGACCGGCCGGGACCGGCTCGGCGAGCACCGTCTGCAGCTGGAAGACCTGCGAGGCGAGGTGCCCCGCGAGCCCGGCGACACCGAACTCGGCGAGCGCGCTGGGCGCGTCCCAGCGGGCGGCGACGGCGGGGTCGCCCAACAGTCGTACGGCCGAGTGCGCGGCGGTGAGATAGGCCGTCCTGATCGGACCCATGTCGTACCTCCTTGGGGTGGGACCCGGCTGAGCCTACGAGCCGGTGACGACTCCTGATCGCCGGAGCCGGCCGCCTCGTCCGGGACCGCTCCCAGTCCCGCGACGGCTCACCCCCTCCGGACGAGGGCCGGTCACCCCGTTCGCCGACAGGATCGGTACAGGCGGCGTGCGCGCCGGAGCCGCCCGTCGCGACCGGAGGAGGGACAGATGGCCACCGAGACCACCAGCCGCACCGACCAGGACATCCAGTCCGATGTCCTCGACGAGCTGACGTGGGAGCCGCGCGTACGGCCGCACGAGATCGGGGTGACCGTCGCCGAGGGGGTCGTCACCCTGGCCGGACGGGTGGACAGCTACGCGAAGAAGTGGGCCGCCGAACGCGCCGCGCACCGGGTCGCCCGCGTCCGGGCCGTCGCCAACGACCTGACGGTGCAGCTGCCCGGCGGGGCGGAGCACGCCGACCCGGACGTCGCCGCCGCCGTGGGCCACGCGCTGGAGTGGGACGCGTTCGTGCCGGTGGAGCAGCTGCAGGTGACCGTGTCCGGCGGCTGGGTGACGATGCACGGCGAGGTGGAGTGGGAGTACCAGCGCCGGGCCGCCGAGCGGGTGGTCAGCCGGTTGACCGGCGTACGCGGGGTCAGCAACGGCATCACCGTCCGGCCGGCCGTCCGCGCCGACGGGTACGACCTGGCCGAACGGATCGTCGACGCGCTGGCGCGGAGCCGGGCCACCGAGGCCGAGCGGGTCACCGTGCGCGTGCACGGCGACACGGTGCTGCTCTCCGGCCTGGTGCACTCGATGCCCGAGCGCGCCGAGGTGGAGCGGGTGGCCTGGTCGGCGCCGGGCATCCGGGAGGTGCAGAACCACCTGGCGGTCGCCCCGGTGCTGCGCTGAACCACCCGGGTGGGGTGAGCCGGCCTCACCCCACCAGACGCGAGCGTGGGAGTCATGACTGATCCGACTGGGCTGATCAGCCCGGGGTGGCCGGCGCCGGACTTCCAGCTCCCGGCCACCCCGGACGGGCGGCGCACCGGCCCCGGCGACCACCGCGGGCGACCGGTGGTGCTCGCCTTCTACCCGGCCGACTGGAGCCCCGTCTGCGGGGACCAGATGGCGCTGTACCAGGCCGCCATGCCGGAGCTCGACCGCTACGGGGCCGTCGTGCTGGGCATCTCGGTGGACAGCCTCTGGTCGCACCGGGCGTTCGCGGCGAGCCAGGGCATCGACTTCCCGCTGCTGTCCGACTTCGAGCCCAAGGGCGAGGTGGCGCGGGCGTACGGCGCGTACACCACCCGGGGCGAGGCGGCGCGGGCCCTGGTGGTGCTCGACCCGGACGGACGGGTCACCTGGAGCCACCTCTCCCCGAACGACGTCAACCCGGGCGTGGACGGCATCCTGGACGCGCTGCAGCGGTTGACCGACGAGCGGCGGGTGATGGCCCGATGACCACGCCATTGCAGGTCACCGCCCGTCTGCGGACACCGGTGAGCGACAGCGACCACATCCGGGGCGCGGTGGACGCGCCCGTCACGATCGTCGAGTACGGCGACTTCCAGTGCCAGTACTGCGGTGCCGCGTATCCGAACCTGCGGGAGATGCTCCGGCAGCGGGAGGGGACGGTGCGTCTCGTGTACCGGTACTTTCCCATCGCCAACGTGCACCCGTACGCGGAGAGCGCCGCCGAGGCGGCCGAGGCGGCCGGGGTGCGGGGCCGGTTCTGGGAGATGCACGACTGGCTCTACGAGCACCAGGACCAACTCGACCCGGTGCACCTGTCGCTGGGCGTGGAGCAGCTCGGCCTGCCACCGGACGAGATCGGCGCCGAGGTGGAGCGCCAGGCGCACTCCGACCGGGTGCGGCGGGACTTCGTGGGGGGTATCCGCAGCGGTGTCAACGGCACCCCGACGCTCTTCGTCAACGACGTGCGCCACGACGGCGGGCACGCGCTGCCCGACCTGCTCGCCGCCGTCGACGCCGCCGCCGGCACCTGAGGTAGAGCCGTCGGCGGCGGGAGGTCGGAGCCGTCGGCGGCGGCCCGGAAGGGACCGGCGTCAGATCAGCCGCAGCTCGCGCGCCCGCCGTACCGCCTCGCGGCGACGGGTCGCGTCGAGCTTGCGGTAGATGTTGCGGACGTGGGTCTTGACCGTGTTGACCGACAGTGACAGCTCGCTGGCGATCTCCACGTTGGACAGGATGCTCTGTAGGTAACGCAGGATCGTGAGCTCCCGCTCGGTCAGCGGCTCGCTCAGCGCCGGCGGCGCCTCGGCGGGCCCCCGCTCCACCGGCTCGTCCGCCCCCCGCACCAGGTCGCTCACGGTCGGCCAGTGGGCGGTGCCGCTGTCGAGATGTGCGGCGAGCAGGTCGCGTACGGCCGGTTCGGCGTGGGTGAAGACCCGCCGCAGACCCTCCGGACCGGCCAGGTCGAGCACCTGCTCCAGGATCCGGCCGGCGCGCCGCTCGTCCCCGCCGTCACGGGCCAGGACCGCGTCGAGCAGGCCGGCCTCGACGCGTACCGGCAGGGGCCAGTCGGCCGCCTCCGGCGCCGACCAGTCCGGCAGGATCCGGGCGGCGGCCCGCGGGTCCCCGGCCCGACGCTCGGCCCGGGCCAGGGCCACCGCCAGCGGGGCCAGGGGCTCGACGCGGTCGCGTACCCGGTCGGTCAGCAGCTCCCGCGCGCCGTCGAGGTCGCCCCGGGCGACGCGCAGGTCCGCCTCCGCGGCGAGCAGCCGGTGGGTCAGCTCCGTCGCGGCGGGGCGGTCCGCGATCCGGCTCCGGGCCTCGACGACCAGCCGCTGGCCGGCGGCCGGGTCGCCCCGGTCGTGTCGCAGCAGCGCACGACAGAGCGCGGCCACCGCCTCGGCGGCGGTCTCGGCCCTCGGCGGCTCCGCGCCCGGCGGCAGCTCGTCCGGCTCCGCCCCGCCGATCGCCGGTGCGGCGAGGGCCAGGTTCGCCACGACCTCCTCGGGCTGGTCCCGGTGCAGGGCAACCACCGCCAGCGCCAGGTACGCGTAGCCGCAGTCGAGCCGGCAGGCCCACCCGTGGCAGGGCGGCATGGCCAGCGCCGCCCGGGCGGACGTCTCGGCCGCGCGCAGCTCCCCGCGCAGGGCGTGCAGCAGCGCCGAGCGGCTCGCCGCGACCAGCTCCGTACGCGGTCGCCCGGCCTCCCGGGCCGCGGCCGACGCGCGGGCGAACCGGGCCGCCGGCAGTTGCCCGTCGGCGAGCTCGGTCAGGCCCAGTGCCGTGCCGGCGAACGCGCGCAGGTCCGCGTCGTCGGTGGCGCCACCGAGAGGCCCGGCGCCGGCCACAACTGGCGCCGCCGGTCGCGGTTCGCCGGCCGCACCCGCCGGCCCCGGACGCGGTTCACCGGCCGCGCCTTCCGCAGCGGGTGCCGTCGGGGCCTTGCGCGACCGCACGAGGCGGGCGGCCGCCGCGCGTACCTCGGTGTGGTCGCCGGTCAACCGGGCCAGGGTGAGTTCCAGCGTGGTCGCCAACCGCAGGAACCGGTCCCGGCGCGGCGTCGGCAGGGTGCCCGCCTGCCCGGCGGCGTCGCGCAGGTACCCCCCGGCGGCCGCGACGTCGCCGGCGTGCGCCCGCTCCGCGGCGCAGGCGAGCGCCAACTCGGGGTCGCGGCGGATCGCCTCGGGCGGTGGGGAGGCCGGCGGTGGCACCGGCGTCCCGCTGCCGTCGTACGGGGCCAGCTCCGGCCACCGCGCGACAAACAACTCGGTCGCCCGGTCCCAGTCACCCGCCGACAGCGCGTGCCGCAGCCCGTCGGCCGGGCGACCGTTGTCGGCGTACCAGCCGGCCGCCCGCAGGTGCAGCTCACGCAGCTCGTCGGCGGGCAGCCGGGCCAGCTCCGCCCGGAGCAGGTCGGTCAGCAGGGGATGGCAGCGGTACCAGGGTGGCCGGCTGTCGTCGCGGCTCAGCAGCCCGCCGTCGCCGGCCAGGTCGGACAGGACCCGCTCGGCGTCGGCGCCGCCGGTCAGCGCGTCCGCGAGGTCGGCGCAGACCGTCTCGGCGATGGCCGTACGCCGCAGCAGCTCCCGAGCCTCCGGGTCGACCGCCGCCAGCACCTCCTCGTGCAGGTAGCCGGCGATCTCCGGCTGGTCGCCCCCGAACTGGCCCACCCAGCGCGCCGGGTCCGGCTGCCGGTCGAGCGCGAGCGCGGCGAAGCGGAGCGCGGCCGGCCAGCCACCGGTCCGCGCCCGGAGCCGGTGCACCGCCGCGGCCGGCAGCGGCACCCCGTGCGCGCTGAGCAGGTCGGCCGCCTCATCGTCGGTGAACGCCAGCTCGTCCGGGCCGATCTCGGTCAGCTCGCCGGCCAGCCGCAGCCGGTGCACGGCCAGCGGCAGCCCCGCCCGCGCGCCGACGACCAGGCGCAGCCGCTGCTCCCCGTGGCGGAGCAGGAACTCCAGCCCGCTCAGCGCCGCCGGGTCGGTCACCCGGTGCAGGTCGTCGAGGACCAGCAGCACCGGCCGTTCGCGGGCGGCCAGGGCGGCGGCCAGCAGCTCCAGCTGGTCCGGGCGTGGCGCCCGGTCCGGCACCGGCGCGTCGACCGGTTCGAGGGCCGGGTCGGTGGTGGCGCGCAGCGCCGCGGCCAGGTACGACCAGAGCCGGTCGCCGTCGTCGCCCGCCTCGACGGACACCCACGCCGGCGTCGGCCCGGGCTCGTGGCCGAGGCTGCCGTCCCCACGCACCTCGGCGCCCGCGCCGGCGCTGCCGCCGACCAGCCGCGTCCAGGAGACGAGCAGGGTGGTCTTGCCCCAACCGGCGGGGGCCCGGACCAGCGTGACCGGGCCGGCACTGCCGGCATCCAGCCGGCTCAGCAGCCGGGGCCGGGCGAGCACCGGTTCGGGGAGGGCGGGCGGATGTAGCCGGGAGGCGAGCAGCGGCGGCCCGGTCGTGCCCCGCGCCGCCGCCACCCGCGTCCCGCTCTGCCGCTCCGTCACCCGGCCCCACCCCCACGACGCCGTTCCTCCCCCGGTCGGCGGCCGGTTACCCCGCGGGCGGAGGTTCACCCCTTCGGGGCGAGCCGGTTTCACCCGGGCCGGGTCGACCATCGGAGTACGCGGAACACCGCAGACCGCCGCGGGAGGGACGGGTGGGAGGTTTCGGACGGCTCACCGGACCGGTACTCACCCTCGTCGGGTCGGCGGTCGCCGGGGCGGTGGTCCGGGCGCTGGTCGTACCCCGGCGCCCGGACCACGCCGCGCGGCCGGACCCGAGCCGCTGGCAGGTGGTGACGGTGGCCCCCCGGCGAGGTGCTGCTGCGGGCGGACCGGTCGGCGGTGGACCGGGCCGGTGCGGCGCACTGAGGGGATGCCGCTCGCCCCGCCAGGTGGCAGACTCCGGGGATGGCCGAGGAGCGGACGTACGACATCGTGCTGTTCGGTGCGACCGGCTTCACCGGCGGGCTCACCGCCGACTACCTGGCGCGGCACGCCCCCACCGGGCTCCGCTGGGCGCTCGCCGGGCGCAACCCGGCCAAGCTGGCCGCCGTCCGCGAACGGCTCGCCGCCGTCAACCCGGCGCTGGCCGGGCTGCCCCTGTTGACCGCCGACGTGACCGACGCCGACTCGGTGCGGGCCGTCGCCGAGAGCACCCGGGTGGTGGCCAGCACGGTCGGGCCGTTCATCCACCACGGGGAGCCGCTGGTCGCCGCCTGCGCCCGCGCCGGCACCGACTACCTGGACATCACCGGCGAACCCGAGTTCGTGGACCTGATGTACCTGCGCCACCACGCCGAGGCGGTCCGGACCGGGGCGCGACTCGTGCACGCCTGCGGCTTCGACTCGATCCCGCACGACCTCGGCGCGTGGTTCACCGTCCGACAGCTCCCCGCCGACACCCCGATCACGGTGGACGGCTTCGTCCGGGCCGGCGGGCGCTTCTCCGCCGGGACGTACCATTCGGCGCTCACCGCCTTCTCACGCGCCGCGCAGGCGAGCCGCGCGGCCCGGGAGCGCCGCGCGGTCGAGCCCCGGCCGGCGGACCGGCGGGTCCGCGCGGTGGCCGGCCGGGTCGCCCGCTCCGCCGAGCTGGGCATGTGGACGGTGCCGCTGCCCACCATCGACCCGCACGTCGTCCGGCGTTCGGCGGCGGCCCGCCCCGAGTACGGGCCGGACTTCCGCTACCGGCACTTCGCCGCGGTGCGGCGGCTGCCGACCGTGCTCGTCGGGGCGGCCGGTCTCGGCGCCGTGGCCGGCCTGGTGCGGGTGCCGCCGGTCCGGCGCTGGCTGCTCGGGCGGCTCGCCTCCGGGCAGGGACCCACACCCCAGCAGCGGGCCCGGTCGTGGTTCCGGGTCCGGTTCGTCGGATCGGGCGGCGGCCGTCGGGTGCACACCGAGGTGACCGGCGGCGACCCCGGTTACGACGAGACCGCGAAGATGCTCGCCGAGTCGACCCTCTGCCTCGCGCTGGACGACCTTCCGCCCACCGCCGGCCAGGTCACCCCGGTGACCGCGATGGGCGAGGCGCTGTTCGACCGGCTCACCCGGGCCGGGATCACCTTCCGCGTGCTCGAGACCCCGGCGGCTTGACCCTCGACCGGGTCGAGACCACAGGATCGGCGATCGTGGAGAGCGAGTTGCGCAGCATCGGCGAGCTGGCCCGGGCCAGCGGCCTGACGGTCAGCGCCCTGCGGTTCTACGACTCGGCCGGGGTGCTGGTGCCGGCCCTCGTGGACCCGGTGACGGGCTACCGCTGGTACACCGACGACCAGGTCATGCCGGCCCGGTTGGTCGCCGGCCTGCGCCGGGTCGGCATGCCGGTCCCCGAGATCGCCACCGCGGTCCGGTCCGGGCCGGCGGTCGTGCACCGCCTGCTCGACGCGCACCTGCGCCGGCTGGAGGACGGTCTCGCCGACGCCCGCCGCGAGCTCTCCCGGATCCGCACCCTGGTCGACTCCGAGGAGCCCACGATGTCCACCCGTCTCGTCCTGTCCCGCGCCGAACTGGCGCGCGCCGTCGACGCCGTCCGCTTCGCCGTCGGCACCGACCCCGACCTGCCCGTCCTCGGCGGCGTCCTGCTCGACGTCGAGTCCGACGCCGTACGGCTGGTCGCCACCGACCGGCACCGACTCGCGCTGGCCCGGGCCGCCGCCACGGTCGACGGCCCCCCGGTGCGGGCGCTGCTCCCCGCCGCCACGGTCGACGCGATCCGGCTCCGGTTGGCGGCCGCGGAGGCCGTCGAGGTGACGGCGGTGGTCGCCGCCGACCGGGTGACGGTCACCGTCGACGGCACCCCGCTGGACGCGGCGACGATGCCGGACGACTTCCCCGACTACCGTCGGCTGCTGCCCCGCGCCGGAGGTGAGCCGCCGGCCCACCGCATCCCGGTCGACGCCGCCGCCCTGCGTACGGCGCTGCGCGCCCCCGACGCCCCGACCGTGGCGCGGGAGCACGACGGTCGGACCTACCTGGTGACCGTGCTCGGCGCCGAGGAGGACGGCCTGCGGCTGCTCGGACCGGACGAGTCGACGGCCGGGGTGCGGGTCGGCGTGGACGGCCGCTACCTGCTCGACGCCCTCGACGCCGCCGGTGACGGGCAGCTGGTGCTGGAACTGGACGGCCCGATCGCCCCGCTGGCCGTCCGCAGCCCCGCCGACGAGGGCACCTTCTCGATCCTGATGCCCATCCGCCTCTGAGCGGGTTCACCGGAGGGCGGTCCGGGGCGCCGGCCCCGGTCGCCCGCCACGGTCCGGGCGGCGATCGACGGTGCGTCCGGGCGTGGGCGGGGCCGGCGGTAGCATCTGGGGGTCCACCAGACCCCCGGACGGAGGCGTACGGAGCAGCATGCTCGACATGGAGTTGATCCGGAAGGATCGCGAGGCGGTGGCGACCGCGCTGGCGAAGCGACTGGATCCCGCCGAGGTCAACCGGGCCCTGGACGAGATCCAGCGGCTCGACCAGGAGCGCCGCGCCCTGATCACGGAGATCGACGCCGAGCGGCAGCGCCGCAAGGCGGAGGCACGGGCGTACGCGGAGGCGAAGCGGGCCGGCGTCGAGCCGCAGGTCGGTGCGGCCGACGCGGAGCGCAAGCAGCTCGCCCAGCTGGAGTCCGAGCTGGACGAGGTGCAGTCCCGGCTGCGCACCACCATGAGCGAGCTGCCCAACCTGCCCGCCGACGACGTGGTCGCCGGTGGCAAGGAGGCCAACCGGGTCGTCCGGACCTTCGGCGAGCAGCCGGCCATCGAGAAGGTCCGCGACCACGTGGAGTTGAGCCGGGCGCTCGGCCTGGTCGACCACGAGCGGGGCGTCAAGCTGGGCGGCTCCGGCTTCTGGATGTACACGGGCGTCGGCGCCCGGCTGGAGTGGGCACTGGTCAACTGGCTGATCGAGCAGAACATCCAGGCGGGCTACGAGTTCCTGCTCCCGCCGCACCTGCTGCTGGACAGCGCCGGCTTCGCGGCCGGGCAGTTCCCGAAGTTCTACGACGACGTCTACCACCTGGACAAGCAGTCCGCCCCGCGCGGCCAGTTCCTGCTGCCCACCGCGGAGACGGCGATCCTCGGCGCCTACCAGGACGAGATCCTGGAGACCGCGAAGCTGCCGCTGAAGGCGTTCGCCTACACGCCGTGCTACCGGCGCGAGGCCGCCGGCTCGCACTCCGACGAGCGCGGCACGGTGCGCGGTCACCAGTTCAACAAGGTGGAGATCTTCCAGTTCACCCTGCCGGAGCAGGCCGACGCCGCGCTGGAGTCGATGGTCTCGCACGTGGAGGGCCTGGTCGGCAAGCTCGGCCTGCACTTCCAGACCAGCCTGTTGGCGGCCGGCGACTCCAGCGCCTCGATGAAGAAGACCCTCGACGTCGAGGTCTGGATGCCGAGCACCGGCAAGTACAAGGAGGTCTCGTCGGTCTCCTGGGGTGGCGACTACCAGGCCCGCCGGGCGGCCATCCGCTACCGGGAGCCGGGCGGCAAGCAGACCCGCTTCGTGCACACGCTGAACGGTTCGGCGCTGGCGACCAGCCGGCTGTTCCCGGCGATCCTGGAGCAGTTCCAGCAGCCCGACGGCTCGGTCGTCGTGCCCGAGGTGCTCCGCGACAAGCTGGGCGTCGACCGCCTCACCCCGGGCGCCTGACCCGCCCGGGGCGGCGCCGGAACCGCACGATCGCGGCGAGGGTGAGCAGGGCGGCGAGGGTGGCCAGGAGCGCGGTGGGGCCCAGCGCGGTCACGGCCTCGGCCAGGGCGCGTTGGGCTCTCGTCGCGGCGCTCACCACCGGGTCGGTCAGGGCGTCGCGGTGGCCGGCGGCCAGGCGGGCCTCGTACCAGCCGTACCACGCCACGTAGCCGCCGGCGACGGTCAGCACCAGACCACTCAGCCGGGGCACCAGCGCGCCGGCGCCGCGCAGCCGGGCGACCAGACCGTCGCGCACCAGCGCCACGCCGAGCGCGGCCACCGCGACCACCAGGCCCATCCCGAGGGCGTACGCCCCGAACAGCGCGAGCCCGCGCGGCGCCGACCCGGCCCGCAGGCTCGTCACCACGGTCGCCAGGAACGGGGCGATCGCGCAGCCCAGCGAGGTGACCGCGTACGCGGCGCCGAACAGCACGGTGGACGGCCAGGACCCGGTGAGCCGCGGCGCCCGGCGGAGCGGGCCGGGAGCGGGCAGCGACCGGCCGGCGAGCAGCCAGCCGCCGGCCGCCACCAGCAGCAGCCCGAGCACGACCGTGATCCAGGGCAGCTGCGGTCGCCACCACTCGGCGAGTGGCGCCACGGCCAGACCGAAGGCGCCGAAGACCAGCACGTACCCGAGGGTCAGCCCGGCGGCGGCGGTGAGGGCGCGGCCGACGGCGCCCCGGTTGCCCGCCGGGCCGGCCACCAGCAGCGACAGGTACGCCGGCAGCATCGCGAAGCCGCACGGGTTGACCGCGCCGAGCATGCCGGCGGTCAGCGCGAGCAGCAGCCCGCCGGTCATCGGGGCGCGCGGACCGGTTGACGAGGGCGCGCCTCAGGCCCGCCCGGCGGCGTCACCGACGCGGGCCGGTGCCAGGGTGGGCCGGGCGTCATCAGCGGGCCAGTTCGGCGAGCCGCGCGGTGAGCGCCTCGCCGTCGAGGAAGCCCTGGTGGACGACCTTCCCGCCGCGGTCGATGATCACGAAGGTGCTCTGCTCGACCACCTCGAAGCGCCGCCAGAGCGCGCCGGCCCGGTCGTCGATCTGCGGCGTCCCGGCCAGTTCGAACTCGGTGACGAAGTCCTTCATCGCTCGCTGTTCGCCGAGGCCGGCGACGCCCACGATCGGTACCCGGTCGCGGTAGGCCGGTGCCACCTCGGCCACCGTCCACGCCTGGCTGGCGCAGGTCGCGCACCACGGCGCCCAGAACCAGAGCACCACCGGCCGGCCGGCGAGCGCGGCCCCGGAGAAGGGCGCCCCGTCCAGCGTGGTGCCGGTGAAGGCGAGGGTGTCGGGCACCCGCGCGGGCGTCGACGATGCCGCCGGCGGGGAACCTGCCGCCACGGCCGGTTCCGGGGGCGGTGCGCCGTCGGCGCGCGGCTCACCAGTCGCGCAGGAGGTGCCGGCCGCGAGCGTGGCGAGCAGGGCGACGACCACGGCCAGGCCCCGTGCCCCGGCCGGGCGTGCGTGTTCTCCGCCGTCCACGGTCGACATCGCGTCTCCCCTCGTCGTGGCCGCTACTCGGCCTTGGCCAGCCGCAGGGCCAACTCCGGACAGACCTTGACCGCCTTCATCGCGCCCTCGCGCAGCCAGGTCGGCACGGGGGTCGGCGGGAAGGCCGGGTAGCCGTTGCCGTCGAGCCGGATGAAGTCGGGCACCACGTGCGCGCAGAGCCCGTGACCGTCGCAGCGGGACCAGTCGAGGGTGAGCTTCTGCGGGTTGTCGTCGGGCGCGCCGGGCAGCCCCATCACGGCCCGCACCCGCCGGCCACACCCCTCGCCGGTCGAGTGCAGGCGCAGGTCCTCGGCGAACACCTCGATCGCGGAGAGCGCGAACCGGGCCGTACCGTCGGGGTGGCTGCACGCCCCACGACCCTTCACCTCGCCCGCGGCGGCCCGCACGACGTCGGCCGGTTGACTGCCGGCGACCGCGAGGTCCACCGCGCGGGCCAGGTCGGGCAGGCCCATCTTGCACGGGCCGCACTGGCCGGCGGACTCACCGGCGAGGTAGCGCACCACCTGGGCGGCCTCGCCGAGCGGGCAGGTGTCGGCGCCGAGGGGGATGATGATCCCGGCTCCCAGCGTGCCGCCGACGGCGGCGAGCCCCTTGCGGGAGATCTCCGCCCGGTCCGCCGCCTCCGCGCTGATCCACTTGCCGTGGTAGCCGCCGGTCAGGATGCCCGGGCCGTCGGGCACCTCGCAGAGATCGAGGATGTCGCGCAGCGGGGTGCCCGCGGCACACTCGACGACCGCCGGTCGGCCGGCCGCGCCGGTCACCGTGAGCAGCACGGTGCCGGGCTCGTCGTCGGTGCCGAGGGCGGCGTACTCGTACGGGCCGAGCCGGGCGGCGACGGCCAGGTGGGCGTACGTCTCCGCGTTGGAGAGCAGGGTCGGCAGCCCGCTGACGCCGGAGTCGCTGGCGCGCTTCTTGGTGCCGGGCGGGATGTGCGGAAGCCCGTTGATCCCGTTGACCAGGGCACCGCCCTCGCCGGAGATGAAGCGGTGCGGCACGGTGACGATGGTGGTCGGCACCGGCATCCGGCGCTCGGCGAGGGCGTCCATGAGCGACTCCCGCCCCACTCCGTCGTCCGCGACGCCGAGCACGATCTCGTCCGCGTCCAGCGCGTACGCGGCCAGGGCCGCGCCGTCGAGGATCAGGTGCGGGGCCCGGGTGAGCAGCACCTTGTCCTTCCAACTGCCCGGCTCGCCCTCGGTGGCGTTGACCACCACGACGGCGCTCAGGTCCTGCCGCTCGCAGGACTCCAGCACGGCGCGCAGCTTCCGGGCGAACGGGAAGCCGGCCCCGCCCTTGCCCTTGAGCTGGATGCCCTCGGCGAGGCGGAGCAGGCTCGCCGGCTCCATCGGACCGAGCGGGCCGTGCACCTCCTCGTGGGCGGCGTGGTCCAGCCGGCCGAACTCCGCGAAACCGGCGGTCAGTCGGGGCTCGCCGACGCACGCGACCGGTGGCACGGTCGTCCGAATCACTTCGCCTCACCCCGCAGCCCGGCCCAGTACGCCCCGTCCACCGCGTCGGCGTTGGCGTTGGCCCGCTTCCGCCGGCCGGACCGGCCCTCACCGGCCGCCCGTCGGGCCCGCCGCGACGCGAGGTCGACCAGGGTCGGGGTGTCGTCGACCGGCACCGGGGGCGGCTCCGGCGCGTAGCGGGCCGGCGGCCGCCAGTAGTCCGGCTCCTCCGGCACGTCCTCCTCGGCGCTGTGCCGGCCGGCGCCGCTGCGCGGCTCGACGGAGATCGGGGTGCCGGAGACCGGGCCGGCCGAGACGGGACCGGCCGAGATCGGTTCCGCCGACACGGGCTCGGCGGCCTCCCACCGGCGCGGGCTGGTCCACGGCTCCTCCGGCTCGTCGCTGCGGCGGCGGGACGTGGTGGCGTACCGCGCTGCGTCGACCTCGTCGTCCGCCCGGCGCCGCCGCGACCGGCTCGGCTCCACCTCCTCCGACGGGGTGCGGGACCGGGTGACCGCCGGCTCCTCGGCGCGGCGGCGACGCGACCGGGTGGTCTCCACCTCCTCCGACCGGTCCCGGGACCGGCTCGGCGTCGGCTCGTCCGCGCGGCGGCGACGCGACCGGGTGGGCGCGGCCGTCTCCTCGTCGCGCTGGCGGCGGCCGGGCCGCACGGGCTCACGCAGCGTGCCCGGCTCGGGCACCACCGGCACGGTGAACCGCTCCGGGTCGTGGCGGCGACCGCCGGCCGGCACCGACAACTGGGCGGTGGCCTGCGCCCACTCGGCCTCGCGGCGCTCCCGGGCGGCCTGCGCGGCCAGCTTGGCCTCGGCGCGCCGGCCCAGCCCGGCCAGCACGGACCGGCCGCGCCCGTCGTCGGTGGAGCGTCCGACGAGGGCCTGGTTCATCGCCGCGGCCTGGTGCTGCTCCCGGCTGCGCCGCCCGAGGGTCACCGAGAGCCGGACCAGCAGCGCCAGCGCCACCAGCAGCAGGCAGGTCAGGTAGCTGACCATCACCCAGGACTTCGCGGGACGACCGGCGTACAGGCCGTGCAGCAGGGCGAACGGCCAGGCGACGTACGCCGTGGAGTGCAGTGTCCGCCAGAGCCACTTCGGACCGACGCCGGCGAACCGGGCCCGGATGATGCCGGTCCAGAGCACGCTGACCATCAGCAGAGCGGCCACCGTGCCGAGCCCCACGTAGAGCCCGCTGCCGGACACGAACGGCACGACCGCGTCCGTGCTCGCCGCCCGCCCGGTGGCGATCTTGGTGAGGACGTGGAACAGGAGGCCGACGACGCCGAGGACGCCGGTCGCCCGGTGCGCGGACTGGAGCAGCACCCGGTGCCGGATCAGCAGCACCAGCCGGTCGGTGGCGAGCAGTCCCAGCATCACGGTGAGGCTCAGCGAGACCAGGGTGACGACCCCGGCGAAGAATTCGGTGAAGAAGAAGCCGTACGCGTAGGCGCGCTGGCCGGCGCCGGTGAGCATGACGGCCGCCCACAGCGCGGCGAGCGCGGAGACGATCAGCACGGCCATCGAGGACCGGGACCGTGCCCGCACTCCGCGACTGCTGGTGCTGCTCCGGACCGTCGTCGCCTTCTGGTTCTGCTTTGCCCGGGCCATCTGCTCCTCGATCGTCCAACGGCGGCGCACCACCGACCGACCCGCTCCCCCCTCCAGTACGGAGCGACGGCGTGGACGGATCACCGACGGCGGAGAAATTTCCTCCGCCGGATCGAACCGGGCGGGGTGACCGCGCGTGTAGGCGGGATCGCCGCAGGTCGGGGCGCTCCGGAGGGCAGCGACACATGTCCATGCGTTGACAGTCACTGCAATACGCTTGTAACCTTTCGGAAAATTTCAGCCGTGGCTGCAAGTTCCCGGCAAGCACGGCTGACTCCCCCGCTGTGCCACGCCTCCCACCCCACCCCGTCAGGAGCCCCCGATGCATCGACGCCGATGCCGCGCGGCGGTCCTCACCGCCGCCGTGCTCGCCACCCTCCTCGCCCCGACCGCCGTGACGGCACCCCCGGCCGCCGCGGCCCCCGCCGGCACCAAGAAGGTCATCGTCCAGCTCTTCGAGTGGAACTGGCCGTCGGTCGCCGCCGAGTGCCAGAGCACCCTGGGCCCGAAGGGCTACGGCTACGTGCAGGTCTCCCCGCCCCAGGAGCACGTACGCGGGCCCCAGTGGTGGGTCGCGTACCAGCCGGTCAGCTACCGGATCGAGTCCCGCAAGGGCACCCGCGCGCAGTTCCAGTCCATGGTGAACACCTGCCACGCGGCGGGTGTGAAGGTGATCGTCGACGCGGTCGTCAACCACATGTCCGGGCAGGACGCGGGTGGCACCGGCTGGGCCGGGTCGACCTACGGCCACTACGACTACCCGGGCATCTACCAGACCCAGGACTTCCACCACTGCGGCCGCAACGGCAACGACGACATCGCCAACTACAACGACCGGTACGAGGTGCAGAACTGCGAACTGGTCAACCTGGCCGACCTGCGCACCGAGTCCGACTACGTACGCGGCCGGCTCGCCGCGTACCTCAACGACCTGCTCGCCCTCGGCGTCGACGGGTTCCGGATGGACGCGAGCAAGCACATGCCGGCCGCCGACATCGCGGCCCTGCGGTCGCGGCTGTCCCGGTCGGCGTACATCGTGCAGGAGGTCATATACGGCGCGGGCGAGCCGATCCAGCCGGGCGAGTACACCGGCAACGGGGACGTGCACGAGTTCCGCTACGGCAAGGACCTGGCGCGGGTGTTCCGCTCGGAGCGGCTCGCGTACCTGCGCAACTTCGGTGAGGGCTGGGGCCACCTGCCGAGCGGACCGGCCGCCGTCTTCGTGGACAACCACGACACCCAGCGCGACGGCGGTGTGCTGACCTACCGCGACCGGGGCATCTACGCGCTGGCCAACGCGTTCATGCTGGCCTGGCCGTACGGCTCCCCCACCGTCATGTCCAGCTACACCTTCAGCGGCCGTGACCAGGGGCCACCCTCGGACGCGACCAACAAGACGCTGAACACCGCCTGCTACTCGGGTTGGGAGTGCGAGCACCGCTGGCCGGTCATCGCCAACATGGTCGGCTTCCGCAACGCCACCGAGGGCGCCGGTGTCGCCAACTGGTACGACAACGGCAACAACCACATCGCGTTCAGCCGGGCCGGCAAGGGCTACATCACGATCAACGACGAGGACGCGGCGATCAACGGACGGTCGTACTCCACCGGCCTGCCCGCCGGCCGCTACTGCGACGTCATCCACGGCACCTTCAGCAACGGCTCGTGCAGCGGACCGGTGATCACCGTGGACGGCAACGGCTGGTTCGCCGCCAACGTCCCTGCCCACGACGCCGTGGCCATCCACGTCAACGCCCGCCTCTGACCCCCGCCTGGAGTGTTGATCAAGAGGTTCGCGTCAGCATCCGGCCCCGGACTGACGCGAACCTCTTGATCGCCGGAGTGGTCCGAGGCCCCGAGGGCGGGGCCGGGGGTGGGTTTTGTGAAGGTGGGGTCTGCGGGCGGGTATCACCCTTAGAGTGATTTTCGTGCCGTTTGACCGAATGATCGCTCCCGGTCGTCGTCGCTGGCTCGTCGCCGGCGTGGGCGTGCCGGTGCTGCTGGTGGCCGCGTTCCTCGTCGGCCTGACCCTCACCCCGACCGCGGAGCCCACGAACCCGCAGGGAGCAGTGGCCACCGCGTCCGCGGCCGCGCCCGCGGACGCGGACGTCGATCAGACACCGGACGAGCCGGTCCCGTCCGCCGCGCCCGCGCCGGCGAACCTGCCGACGGTCACGTACGACCCGGCGCCCGGCGGCTTCCCCGCCGACCCGGCCACCATGGACACCGTTGCGCTGACCGAGGGGCTGCACCCGACCCGGCGGATCGCCGCCTACAACGCGCCCGGCGGCAAGCCACTGGCCTTCCTCGCACCGACCATCAGCGGCGTCGAGGTGACCATGCCGATCGCCGAGCGTCGGACCGGCTGGACCGCCGTGCTGCTGCCCTCGGCCAACCGGCGGCTGGCGTGGGTCCCGGCGGGCGGGTACGAGACCGTCGAACTACGCGACCAGATCGTGGTCGAGCGCCGCCTGCACCGCCTGACCTGGTACCGGGAGGGTGCGGCGGTCCGCACCTGGCCGGTCAGCCTCGGCCAGCGCGGGCAGGAGACGCCGCTCGGTCGTACGTTCATCCTCGGTCGGACCCCGCCGCCGCAGGACGTCTACGGCGGGGTGGACATCTTCGCCCTCGGCTCGGTGCCCGACGACCCCGACTCGGTGCCGACCGGTCTGCGCGGCGCGCACATCGGCCTGCACACCTGGTACCACGACCGCGAGCTGGGCAAGAGCACCACCAACGGCTGCATCCGGCTGACCCCGAGCGGGCAGCGGGAGCTGCTGGCCGAGGTGCGGCCGGGCAGCAGCGTGGTGGTCGTCGAGGAGCTTCCCGAGCCGCCGCCGACCGCCTGACCCCGCCACCGGCGACCGCCACCGCCACCGGCCCCGGCCCCGGCCGCCGGGAAGCCGGCCGGCCGCCGCGAGCGAGCCCGGCCGCGGGCTGCCTCAGTCGCCGAGCAGCCAACCGTTCTGCTCGGCGATCCGGACGGCGTCCGCGCGGTTGCGGCCGCCGGTCTTGCCGATCGCCGCGGAGAGATGGTTGCGTACCGTCCCCTCCGACAGGTGCAGGGCGCGCGCCAGGTCGGCGACGGTGCCGCCGGCCCGGGCGGCGCGCAGCACCGCGGTCTCCCGGTCGGTGAGCGGACTGGCCCCGGTGGCGAGCGTCTCCGCGGCCAGCGTCGGGTCGACCACCCGCAGGCCGGCGTGGACGCGGCGCACGGACTCGGCCAGTTGTCGGGCCGGGGTGTCCTTGACGACGAACCCGTTCGCGCCGGCCTCCATCGCGCGACGCAGGTAGCCCGGGCGACCGAACGTGGTGACCACCAGCACCCGGCAGCTGGGCAGCGCGGCCCGTAGGGCCACGGTCGCGGCGATCCCGTCCAGACCGGGCATCTCCACGTCGAGCAGGGCGACGTCCGGGGCGCTGCGCCGGGCCTCGGGCACCACCTCGTCGCCGCGCCCGACCTCGGCCACCACGGTGAGGTCCTCCTCCAGCGAGAGCAGCGCGGCCAGCGCGCCCCGGACCAGAGCCTGGTCGTCGGCGAGCAGCACGCGGATCGGCGCGCTCACCGCTGCTCCCCCGGCACGCCGACCCGGAGCCGGAAGCCCCGCCCGTCGGGGCGGCGGCCGACGGTCACCGTCGCGTCCTGCCGCTCCGCCCGCTCCCGCAGGCCCGTGAGACCGTGACCCGTCGCCGCCGCGTCCGGTGTCGGGCCCCGACCGTCGTCGGCGATCTCCACCTCGTCCGGGCGTACCCGGATCGTGCAACGCCGTGCCCCGCTGTGCCGGACCACGTTGGTCACCCCTTCCCGCACCGCCCAGGCGAACAGTTCGTCCCGCTCCGCCGGCAGCTCCGGCACGTCGTCCGGCAGCTCCGCAACGAGGCCCGCCGCGGCCAGCGCCGAGCGGGCACCGGCCAGTTCCTCGGCCAGCCGCACCCCGCGGTACGCCCCGACGGTCCGTCGCACGTCGGCCAGCGCCGACCGGGCCAGCCGCTCCACGTCCGCGATCTCGCCCGCCGCCCGGGCCGGGTCGACCGGCAACAGCCGACCGGCCAGCTCGGCCTTGATGGCCACCACGGTGAGCGAGTGGCCGAGGATGTCGTGCAGGTCGCGTGCGGTGCGGGCCCGCTCCTCGGCGACCGCCAGGCGCCCGATCTCCTGCTGCGCGGCCCGCAGTTCGCCGTTGCGCTGCGCCAGGGCGGACACCCCGAACATGGCGAACGAGGCGAGCAGCACGGCGAAGACGATCGTGCTCTCCCCGGCCCAGCCCGGCACCAGGTGGCCGGCGACCGGCGGGGTGAGCGCGGCCAGCACGACCACGACCAGCGCCCACGCCGGCGGGAGCAGGAACACGGCCGCCGCCGCGACGAAGACCAGAGTCGTCATCCAGTCGCCGTCGGTGCCGGGGATGCCGAGCACACCGAGGGCGAGCAACCCCAGCACGGCGGCCACCGCCCGGCGGCGCGGGATCGGCCGGCTGGCCTGCCGGTGGGACCGGGCCCACTCGAAGACCAGCACGTACGCCACGGCGAAGGCGACCAGCGTGCCCAGCCCGAGCGCCCGCCGCCACGGCTCGTCCTGCCGCAGCGCGGTCGCGAACGGCACGTTGAGGAAGAAGAGCCAGACCGCGGCCAGCAACCAGCCGGTGAGCCGCCACATGCGACTCCCCGGCTGGGCCCGACCCGTCGCCACGTCCATCGGGTCCACGCTAACGTCCGGTCCCGGTCAGACCCGGGCGGTGTCCCGGCGGAACAGCCGGGTCGCGGCGACCGCGAAGAGAACCGTCCACGCCACCAGGTTGGCGAGCGCCCCCAGGCTCACGCCGTCCCCCGTCAGCGGGGCGCGGGCCAGCTCGCCGACGCCGTAGACCGGGGTGAAGCGGGCGATGTCGGCGATGACCTCGGGCAGCACCTCGACCGGCACGAAGAGCCCGCCGAACATGGCCAGCACGGCCAGGATCGGCCCGATGAACTGCATCACGTTCTCGGCCGGCACCAGGTAACCGATGAAGAGGCCGAAGGCGGCGAAGACCAGCGAGCCGAGCCACGCCGCGACCCCGCAGAGCAGCCAGACGTCGACGGGGAGCCGGACACCGGCGGCGGCCCCGACGGCGAACTCCACGCAGACCGCGACCAGGCCGAGGACCATCGCGGTGGCGACCTTGGTGGCGACGTACGCGACCGGTCGCAGCGGGGTCAGCCGTAGCTGACGGCTCCAACCGAGGGCGCGCTCGGTGGCGACCGCCGCGCCCGCGCTGGTGGTGGCGACCATCGCCGCGTACACGGCGAGGCTGACCATCACGTACGCCATGACCGACCGGCCGTTGGGGAGCTGCTCGCCGCGCTCCGGCAGGCCGAAGATGAGGAAGAAGACGGCCGGCATGATCAGCGTGAACGCGAGCGTGCGGCGGTTGCGCAGCACCCGACGCAGCTCGATGCCGAGCAGGGCCGGGGAGAAGCCGCCCAGGGCGGGGGGACGGCGGGTGTCGGCGGTCGTGGCGGCGGCGCCGGCCGGCAGGGTGGTGGTCATCGTTCAGGCTCCGGTCCGGTCGGTGGTGAGGGCGAGGAAGGCGTCCTCGAGGTTGCGCGAGGTGATCTCGACGTCCCGGGCGGCGGTCCGGGTCAGCAGGTGCCGGGCGACCTCGTCCGAGTCGCCGGTCCGGACCAGCACGCTGTCGCCGCGCACCTCGACCGCGTCGACGCCGGGCAGCGCGGCGAGGACGGCCTGGTCGGCGCCGGGCAGGGTGGCCCGCACCAGCCGGCCGGCGGCCAGGTTCTTGATCTCGGCGGTGGTGCCGTCGGCGACGATCCGGCCCTGCCGGACCAGCACGATCCGGTCCGCGTACGCGTCGGCCTCGTCCAGGTAGTGGGTGGCGAAGATGACGGTCCGGCCGGACCGGGCGTCCCGCCGCAGCGCGTGCCAGAACTCGCGGCGCCCCTCGACGTCCATGCCGGTCGTCGGCTCGTCGAGCACCATCAGGTCCGGGTCGGGCAGCAGGGCCAGCGCGAACCGCAGCCGCTGCTGCTGGCCGCCGGAGCAGCGCCCGACCACCCGGTCGGCGATGTCGGCGATGCCGGCCCGCTCCAGCACCTCGGCGGCGGGGCGGGTGTGCCGGTAGAGGTTGGCGGTGAACCGCACCGTCTCGCCGACGGTCAGGTCCTTGAGCAGCCCGCCGGTCTGGAGCACCGCGGCCACCCGGCCGTGGGCGATCGCGTCCACCGGGCTGCCGCCGAGGACCCGCACCCGGCCGGCGTCCGGGCGGGCCAGGCCGAGCAGCATGTCGATCGTGGTGGTCTTGCCGGCGCCGTTCGGTCCGAGGAAGGCGACCACCTCGCCGGGCTCCACTCGCAGGCTCAGCCCGTCCACGGCGGTGACCGCGCCGAAGGTCTTGGTGAGGCCGCTCAGCTCGACGGCCGGATGCGTACTGGTCATGCCGGAAATGCTCCGCCGGTGACACGTCCGGCACCCGGAGCGCCCGTCACGTTCGGCCCGTGACATCTGTCAGGGCGGCCGGCGCCCCTCCCCACGGGCAGGACACCTCCGACGAGCAGGATTTCCGGGACGTCAGCCGGGTAACCGCCGGTGCCGCACCACGCGACGCCGGGGAGGACGCCATGAGCAGCACACCGAAGGGCAACGTCGACACCGTCGTCCTGATCCACGGGCTGTGGATGACTCCGCTCAGCTGGGAGGGGTGGGCCGCCCGGTACGCGCAGCGCGGGCTGCGGGTGCTCACCCCCGCCTGGCCCGGCATGGACGCCGACGTGCAACAGCTCCGGGACGACCCGAGCCCGATCGCGCAGCAGAGCATCGGCGGCATCGTCGACCACTACGAGCAGATGATCCGGATCATGCCCCGCCAGCCGGTCATCATGGGGCACTCGTTCGGCGGGCTGATCACCCAACTCCTGGTCGACCGAGGGCTCGGCGCGGCCGCGGTGGGCGTCCATCCCGCACAGATCAAGGGCGTGCTCAAGCTGCCGCTGAGCACCCTGCGGTCCTCCTTCGGCATCCTGCGCAGCCCGGCGAACCGGCACAAGGCCGTGCCGTTCACCCAGGACGACTTCCACTACGCGTTCGGCAACACGATGAGCCGGGCGGACTCCGACCGGGCCTGGCAGCGTTACGCCGTCCCCGGCGCCGGGCGGGTGCTCTTCGAGGGGGCCTTCGCCAACCTCGACCCGCGCTCACCCGCCCAGGTGGACACCCGGCGGGACGACCGGGCGCCGCTGCTGCTGCTCGCCGGGGGCGCCGACCACGTGGTGCCGCCGACGGTGGTCCGCAGCAACGCCGCGCTCTACACGAAGTCGCGGGCGCTGACCGCGTACCACGAGTTTCCCGGCCGCTCGCACTTCACCGTCGGGCAGGAGGGCTGGGAGGAGGTCGCCGACTACGCGCTGAACTGGGCGTTGGAGGCCGCCGCGCTCCCGCGTCGGGAGACCATCGCCAGCGAGAGCCCGCGCCGCTGACCGGAGCCCGGCCGGGGCAAGCTGGCATGGCGGGACGCTGAGGGGGTACCACGGAGCCATGAGGGCGAGCTTCCGGCTTGGCCGGGTCGCGGGCGTACCCGTCGGGGTCAACTGGAGCGTCCTGGTCATCTTCGCGTTGATCTGGTGGGGGCTGGCGGCCAACCAGTTCCCCCGCGCCTACCCCGACCGCCCGGGGGCCCTGTACGTCCTGTCCGGCCTGGTCGCGGCGGTGGTCTTCTTCCTCGGCCTGCTGGCCCACGAGGTGTCCCACGCGATCGTGGCCAAACGCAACGGCCTGGAGGTCGGCGGGATCACGCTGTGGCTGTTCGGCGGGGTGGCCGAGCTGCACGGCGAGGCGAAGGACCCGGGCGCCGAGCTGCGCATCGCCGGGATCGGGCCGCTGGTGAGCGCCTGCATCGGGCTGGTCTTCGGGGCGTTCGCCATCATCCTCGCCCAGGTCGACTACCGCGGCCTGCTGCTGGGTGTGCTGGCGTGGCTGGCCGGCATCAACATCCTGCTGGCGGTCTTCAACGCGCTGCCCGCCGCGCCGCTGGACGGTGGACGGCTGCTGCGCGCCGGAGTGTGGCGGTGGACCGGGGACCGGACGAAGGCGACCGTGGTCGCGTCCCGCGCCGGCTGGGCGCTCGGCGTGCTGCTCATCGGGCTGGGCCTCTGGCAGTTCCTCGCCGGGGTGGGCGTCGGCGGGCTGTGGCTGGCCCTGATCGGCTGGTTCCTCATCGGCGCCGCCAGCATGGAGGAGCGGCAGGCCCGGATGGGCAGCGCGCTGCGCGGCGTGCGGGTGGCCGACGTGATGACCCCGCAGCCGCAGACCGCGTCGGCGGAGATGACGGTGGCGGACTTCGTCGACAACTACCTGTTCGCGTACCGGCACTCGGCGCTGCCGCTGACCGAGGACGGGCGACCGGTCGGCCTGGTGACCCTCGACCGGGTGCGGGGCATCCCGGCGGACCGCCGGCCGCGCACGACCCTGGGTGAGGTCGCCTGCCGGGCCGACGACCTGGTGCTCGCCGAGCCGGACGAGCAGCTCAACGACCTGCTCCCCCGGCTCAGCCAGTGCGCCGACGGGCGGGCCCTGGTGGTGACCGAGGACCGGCTGGTCGGCATCGTCTCGCCCAGCGACATCAGCCGGGCCGTCCAGCGCAACACCCTGCGCGACCAGCCCGCCCTCTCCCGCCGCTGACCGGGTCAGCGGGGGAAGAGGCGGTCCAGTTCGTCGGTGCGGAACGTGCCCTCGGGGTCGAGCTTGTCCAGGAGGGCCCGGAAGTCGCGGTAGCGCGGCCAGGCGGCGGCGACGGCCTCGGCGTCCAGGCCGAAGACCTTGCCCCAGTGCGGGCGGGGCGTGAACGGCGCCAGCCGCTGCTCCACCTCCGCCACCACCGGCGCGACCGCCGCCTCGTCGCCGATCCAGGTGAAGTGGATCGCCAGGCTGTCCCGCTCGTGGTTCGGGCTGAGCCACAGCCCGTCCGCGGCCACCGCGCGCAGCTCGGAGATCTGCAACACGGCCGCGATCCGGTCGGCCATCGGGTCCAGCGCGGCCAGCGCCTCGGCGGCGGCCGACCGGGGCAGGTGGTACTCCGACTGGAGCTCGTCGCCGCTGCTCGGGGTGAAGCCGAGCCGGAAGTGCGGCAGCCGCTCGTGCCACGGCCCGGGCTCGCCGAACTGCGGGGTGCAGTTCTCCGCCGGCATCCCGGGCACCGGGTGCTGCGGGGCGTCGGCCGCCGTCGTGCCGAGCCAGCCCGCGGGTGGCGCCGGCTGGTCGGCCCGCTGCTTGCGCCACACCTGGCCGATGCGGGGCGAGCGCCAGTCGGTGAAGAGGCTGACGCTGTACGCGGAGCCGAGCGCCGCGTCCAGCTCGGCGCGCGGCAGGCCGAGGTGGACGTACTGGCGGACGTCGTACGTCGGCACCACGTCGAGCGTGACCCGGGTGACCACGCCGAGCGCGCCGAGGGAGACGACCATGCCGGCGAAGGTGTCCCCGTCGGCGTCGCGGTCCACCCGCAGCAGGTCACCGTCGGCGGTGACCAGTTCCAGCGCGGCGACGGCGGTGGCGAGGTTGCCGTTGCCCTCGCCCGAGCCGTGGGTGCCGGTGGCGATCGCCCCGGCCACCGAGATGTGCGGCAGCGAGGCGAGGTTGGCCAGGGCGTACCCCTCGGCGTGCAGCCGGGTGGCCACGTCGCCGTAGCGCAGGGCGGCGGCGACGGTGACGGTCCCCCGGTCTCGGTCGAGGGTGACCTCCGGGGGCAGGCCGGCGAGGCTGACCAGGTCCCCGGCGCTGTCGCCGAGGCGGTTGAAGGAGTGGCCGGTGCCGACGGCCCGGAGGCGCCGACTGCCGGCGACGAGGCGCCGCAGCTCGTCGACGTCGGTGGGTCGGTGGTGGCGCTGCGCGACGTACCGCACGTTGCCGGCCCAGTTGCGACGCGGCACCGCGTCGCCGCCGTGGTCGAGGGGGGTGGTCATAGGGTGGGCTCCCGGTCGGTGGTTCGGTCGTCGGCGAGGGCGTCGCCGAGCGCGGCGAGGATCTCGTCGACCTGACGTCGGTCGTAACCGCGCTGGGCCACGACCGGCCCGGCGGCCTGGGCCTGCTCGATCGCGTCCCGGGCGGCCTGCCGTTGCGGTACGCCGCCCCAGGCGAGGGCCTCCTGCCCCCGCCGGACGAGCCGGTCGACCACGTCCGTGCGGTAACCGCGCAACCCCAGCGCGAGGTCGGGCACGGCGAAGGCGGCCCGGCGGGTGCCGTCGGCGTCGAGGAACCGGTCCCCGGCGAACCGGGCGAGGACGGCCGCGACCTCCTCCGGACGGTCGCGCACCTGGCCGAGGTCGAGCAGCTCGACCGCCGGCCGGCCGTCGACCGGGTGCCGGCCGGCCGGGGGCGGGCCGACGGTGACGCCCGCCGCGGGCACCAGCAGCAGGCGGGGTGGGACGGGACGGCCCTCGTGGGGCAGCGGCTGGTCGAGCACGAGCGCGTCGACCTGCGTCCACGGGATCGTCCGGCGCAGGCCGGGCCGGCGTACGGTCAGGCCGTCCGGGCCGATCGCGAACCGGAACGGGCGCAGCGCGGAGAGCAGCACCGCGCCACCGAGGGCGATGACGCCGACCGCGACGGCCGTCCGCAGCACCGCCGCCTGACTGGGCAGCGCCAGCAGGAACACCCCGGCCAGCACGCAGACCAGGGGCAGCACGAGCGATCCTCGGCTCCGGCGCAGTTCCACGACGTGACCCCCGTTCCCGACCGTGGTCGTCGGTGCGAGCATCCTCCGCCACCCCGGCACCGGGCGGCACCGGGCGATCGGGCACGGTTGCCCACGGCGTCGGGGGGAACCCTACGCCCATGAGTAGTTATCGAGATCCCGCCCCACGCGGCGATGTGTTCCCGTCCGAGGAAGAGATCGACCCGACCGGCAGCGGGCTGGAGCCGGTCAGCGGGTACCCCGGGGCGTCGTCGCCGGGTCCGCGGCCCACGCCGGCGCCGCCGCCGGCGCCGACGCCGGTGCCCACGCCCGGCCCGCCGCCGCGCGTGGAGCGTGACGGCGGCCGGTCGATCGTCACCCGGCACCTGGACGGGTCGGTCGAGGTGGTCACCGACCTCGACGGCGACGGTCTGGCCGACGTGGTGCAGGTCGACCTGGACGGCGACGGCGTGCCGGACGTCACCTACCTCGACCGGGACCGCGACGGACGGCTGGACACCGTGCTGCGCGGTCCCGGTCCGGTGGGCTGAGCGGCGTCAGACCTTCGGCATGACCTCGGCGGCGACGAGTTCCAGGTGGTCGAGGTCGGCGAGGTCGAGCACCTGGAGGTAGAGGCGCTGGCTGCCGGTCGCGGCGTACCGGCCGATCTTCTCGATGACCTCGCCGGGGGTGCCGGCCAGGCCGTTCTCGCGCAGCTCGTCGGGGTCCCGGCCGATCGCCTCGGCCCGGCGGGCGACCTCGGCGTCGTCCCGGCCGCAGCAGAGCACCAGCGCGTTGGACCAGCGCAGCTCGGCCGGGTCGCGTCCGATCTCGGCGCAGGCGTCCCGGACGCGGCCGAACTGGGCCACGGTGTCCTCGACGGAGGCGAAGGGGAGGTTGAACTCGTCGGCGTAGCGGGCGGTGAGGCGCGGGGTGCGCTTCGCGCCCATGCCGCCGAGCAGGATCGGCGGGCGCGGTGCCTGCACCGGCTTCGGCAGCGCGGGCGAGCCGCTCACCGGGTAGTAGCGCCCGGCGAAGTCGAACGTCTCGCCCGGTGGCGTCGCCCAGAGGCCGGTGATGACGGCGAGCTGCTCCTCCAGCCGGTCGAACCGCTCGCCCAGCGACGGGAACGGGATGCCGTACGCGGTGTGCTCCTCGCCGTACCAGCCGGTGCCGATGCCCAGCTCCACCCGGCCCCCGCTCATCTGGTCGACCTGGGCGACGGTGATGGCGAGCGGCCCGGGCAGGCGGAAGGTGGCGGCGGTCATCAGCGTGCCGAGCCGGATCCGGCTGGTCTCCCGGGCCAGGCCGGCCAGCGTGGTCCACGCGTCGGTCGGGCCGGGGTCCCCGCTCACGTCGCCCATCTTGAGATAGTGGTCGGAGCGGAAGAACGCCGCGTAACCGGCGTCCTCGGCGCAGCGGGCCACGGCGAGCAGTTCGTCGTAGCTCGCGCCCTGCTGGGGTTCGGTGAAGATCCGCAGTTCCATGACCTGAGCATATGGACCCGCTCGCGGGCCCGCCGACGGACGGGGCCACCCCGACAGTCAGGAGCGATGATGGACCGCACGGCATTCCAGCCGAGCCCGCCGCTGACGGCGAGCTGCGAGACCACCGACGGGACGAGCACCCTGGTCCTGCCCCGCCCGCTGCCGCATCCGGCGGGCACCGTCTGGGCCCTGCTGACCGCCCCGGCTCGGCTGGCCGAGTGGGCGCCGTTCCTCGCCGACCGGGACCTCGGGTCACCCGGGCCCGCCGTGCTCACCCTCGTCGACGGGGATAACCGGGAACAGCACGCCGCGACCGTTCGCCGGGCCGAGCCGCCGCACCGGCTGGAGTACACCTGGGGTGACGACCTGCTGCGGTGGGAGGTCGATCCCACGGCCGACGGGAGCCTGGTCACGCTGCGGCACACGGTGGCCGACCCGCACCTCGTGCCGAGCGTCGCCGCCGGCTGGCACCTCTGCCTCGACGTGGCCGCCCGTCTGCTCGACGGTGACCCGGTCGGCCCCATCCGCGGGTCGGAGGCGCGGGAGTTCGGCTGGCCGGAACTGCGCCACGCGTACGCCCGGCGGCTCGGCGTGGACTGAGGCCGGCCGGCGGCGGGCCGAGGGTGACCCGCCGCGGGCCGGCGCTCAGACGTACGGGCGGGTGGCGTACGCCTTGCGCAGCGCGGCGAGCCCGGTCGCCTTGGGGGTGAGCGTGCCCCAGCCGGAGTTGAAGTAGTTGGTCCGCACGATCCTGGGTCCCCGCTCGGCGTTCAGCGCCGCGATCGCGGCGGGCACGGTGGCGATCCACCCGGCCTGGTCGGGCACCTCGGCGACCCGGACGCCCCACTCGCCGATGAGCACCGGTCGGGAGAGCCCGATCGGGCCGAGGTCGGCGACGGCCCAGTCCTTCGTCCGTCGGAACCGGGCGAGCGCGGTGTCGCCGGCGCTGGTCGCGTAGACGTTCCAGTGGAGGAAGTCCAGCTTCGACATCAGCGCCTCCGGGTGGGTGCGCTGGAAGCAGGCCCGGTCGAACCCGCCCACGCCGACCGAGAACGTCGTCCCGGCCGGCAGCGTCCGCGCCCGGAACCAGTTCACGATGTACGTCATCGCCTGTACCGCGCGCGCGTCGGACTCCGCCCACGTGTAGGCCCGGCCGGCCTCGCTGGTGCCGAACTCGTGGTCGGTGTCCAACTCGGAGGCGAGTTGGATGTTCACCGCGAAGCCCATCGTGCGGTACTGGGACAGGGCGCGGGCGAACAGGCCGTCGCACTGGCCGGCGATGACCTGGCCGTAGCCGTACGCCTTGGGCCAGCTCGTGCCCGGTCGCTGCTGGATGGTCATCGCGGGCTCCGGCACGGTGTACGACGTGCCGTCCACGGTGAACGTCTGCGGCCCGGCGTTGGGCGCCCCGTAGTGCTTCAACTCCAGCACCATGTTCACCTGGACCCCGGCCTTGCCCAACGTGATCAGCCACGGTCGCTGGTATCCGGGAAAGGTGTAGCCGTCGGCGAAGCTGCGGTACTGGGTGAGGGAGCGGAAGTTGCCGCCGGCCAGGTCGGCGGTCGGGTCGGCGCCGCCGGAGAGGTAGTAGCCGCCGAGCACGGGCTGGGCGATGGTGTAGTCCGCACTGGCCGTGGCGGTACGCCCACCGTTGTCGCGCACGGTCACGGTCACCCGGGGCATCACGCCACCGCCCGGTAGACGGCGACGGTCCCGGTGTCCGAGAGCCGGGTCCAGGCGCGGCCGGAGTCGTCGCTGACGGTGATGGTGAGTGGGTCGATGACGGCGGCGACGCGCACCGGGGCGCTGCTGTTGCCCTGCGCGTCGGTCACCACGATCGTGACGGTCAACGGCCTGGTGTCCGCGTCGCCGTAGGTCACTGTCAGGGTCATCGGGTCCCCCGGCGAGTACGAGGCGGCGGTCAGGGATGCGGTCACGGTGGGAGCGGCCATGCCGGCCCCTCCTTCCTTGCTCGGCCCCCGGGCGGCGCGGCTCGCGGCCGCCGCCGGTCCGGTCGGGCGTCGGGATGCGGCGAGCCGGGAGTGCCCGGGACGCGCGGGGCGCGCACCGGTCACCGGACCGGCTGCCGGGAATGGGGTGACGTCCTTGTCCGGGCGGAGGAATGGGATGTGGCCCGCCATCCGTCAGCCTCTTGACCTGCTACAACAGTGCGACGTCGGACCCCCGACCGTCTTGTCCGCTATTGGACAGTCGTACCGTCTTGCGGCGAAAGCCGGTCGTGGCAGGCCGCCGGGGTCCGGGCGCCGGACTGACCACTCGTCCATCGACGACTGGCGGCCCGGCGGGCCACGGCCGGCGCCGATGGCTGCCATGATGCGGCCATGCCACTGCACCGCCGCACCGTGCTCGGCGCCGGCCTGGCCGCCGTCACCGCCGCTGTCGCCGGATGCGGCGAGCAGACCGCGCCGTCGTCCGCGGCCTCCGCCACCGGCGGCACGGGCACCCTCGGGACGGCCGGCGCCACCCGCCCCGGAGCGGGTCCGACCGGCGGCCCCGGCGGATCGGCGTCACCCTCGGTCGGCTCCGCACCGGGAATGGCCTCGGACGCGGCGAACGGCGGCGCGGCAGGCCCCGGGGGCGCCGCGGGTCCCGGAGGCATCGACCGGCTCACGCCGCTCGGCCGCCACCTCGCCCGGGAGCTCGACCGCCACCTCGAACCGACCAGGGAGAACCCGCAGCACCCCGCCTACGCCGGCGCGGTGGCTCTCTGCCAGGCGGACGGGCGGGTCGTCGCCCTGCCCGCGGTCGGCAAGGCGCTGCGGTACGACGCCGGGCCGGTGCTCCTGCCGGAGTCCAAGCAGGTGGCCATGCGCGCCGACTCGGTCTTCGACATCGCCTCGCTGACCAAGGTCTTCACCGCGATCCTGACCCTGCAACAGGTCGACCGGGGCCGCATCGCCCTCGACACCCGCGTCGTGGACCACCTGCCCGGCTTCACCGGCCCCGGCAAGGACAAGATCACCGTAGCCATGCTGCTGGCACACACCAGCGGCCTGCCCGTCGGGGCCACCGTCACCGGCCTGCCCGACGACGCCGCGCGCCGCGCCGCCGTCCTCGCGACGCCACTGGTCAAGGGCGCCGTCCCGGGTACGGTCTTCCGCTACTCCAGCGTGGGGCTGATGGTCGCCGCCCAACTCGTCGAGAAGCTCACCGGGCAGCGACTCGACAGGGCCCTCCAATCCGGGATCACCGGCCCGCTCGGCCTGCGCGACACCGGCTTCAACCCGAAGACCTGGCTCAGCTCGGCCGACCAGGCCGCCCGGCTGGTCGCCACCGACGCCCGCTCCTCCCGGGGGCTGCTGCGCGGGATCGTCCACGACGACGTGGCCAACCATCTCGGCGGGATCGCCGGGCACGCCGGCATCTTCAGCACCGCCGAGGACCTCGCCGTCGTCGGGCAGACGCTGCTGGACGGCGGCGCCCACCGGGGCACCCGCATCCTCTCCGAGGAGATCACCCGGCGGATGCTCACGAACGTCAACGCCGGCCTGCCCGCCGTCGACCCCGACCGACCCAACCGCACCTCCGACCACGGCCTCGGCGTCGTGTTGAACCAGCCCTGGTTCATGGGGCGGCTCGCCACCGGCGCCACCTTCGGGCACACCGGCTTCACGGGCACCTCGCTGCTCGTGCATCCGGCCCGGCGGATGGTCCTGGTCCTGCTCACCAACCGCGCGCACCCCAACTGGAGCTGGGCCGACCCCGACCCGGTGCGGGTCGCGATCGCCAACCTGCTCGCCTGACGCCGCCCCCGCGCCGCACGGGCTGATCGCGCAACATCTGTGATGTAGGGGTCTCGGCGGCGTCCGGAGGCCACTACATCAGGGTTGTAGCGCGCGCTGCGGTGGATGTGGCGCGCGCTGCCGTCGCCGCGGTGGGCCTGCGACGCCCCGGCGCGATGCCGGTGGCGTCCGGGCCCACCGTGGCGACGGTGCGACCGGGCGTGCGCCCGCCTCGATCAGCCGCGCAGCCGGGCCGCGAACTTCGCCAGCCGCTCGCCCTGGTAGCGCGCCGCCTCGAGCGGCTCCTCGCCCGGAGCGCCGGCACCGCCCGGGTGCGAGGTGCCGTAGGGGTTGCCGCCGGCCGCGAAGACGACCGGGTCGGTGTAGCCGGGCGACACGATGATCGAGCCCCAGTGGTGCAGCGTGTTGTACAGCGCCAGGAGGGTCGACTCGTTGCCGCCGTGGGCGTTGCCGGCGCTGGTGAAGCCGGTGGCCGGCTTGTCGGCCAGCGCCCCCTGCTGCCACAGCCCACCGGTGCTGTCCAGGAACTGCTTGAGCTGGGCGGCGACGTTGCCGTACCGGGTGGGCGTGCCGAACGCGTAGGCGTCGGCCCAGGCCAGGTCGTCGAGAGTCGCGACCTCGACGTGCCGGGTCGCCTCGACGTGCTCCCGCCAGGCCGGGTTGGAGTCGATGGCCGCGTCCGGGGCCAGCTCCGCCACCCGGCGTACGCGCACCTCCGCGCCGGCCTTCTCCGCGCCTTCGGCGACCGCCTTGGCGAGTTGGTAGACGGTGCCGGTCGCCGAGTAGTAGATGACCGCAACCTTGGGGCTCATGATCGTCCTTCCGAGGGAGACCAACCGGATTGCTATCCGGTTGCCCGGCGAGGCTAACCGGATAGCAATCCGATTGCCAAGACGGTCCGGTAGCCTCGGCGCGGTGAGAGACGAACGCAACAGCGCCGGCATGGAGATCTCCTTCCCCGGCCAACCACCGCCCGAGCGCGCGGACGCGGCACGCAACCGCCGGCGCATCCTCGACGCGGCGGGGCGCCTGCTCGCCGACCAGGGCCCCGAGGCCGTCACGATGAACGCCGTGGCGCAGATCGCCGGGATCGGCGTCGGAACCGTCTACCGCCGGTTCGGTGACGTGAGCCAACTGCTCCTCGCCCTCCTCGACGACCGCGAACGACAGTTCCAGCAGGCCTTCCTGGCCGGACCCGCGCCGCTGGGCCCCGACGCCCCGCCCGTGGACCGGTTGCGCGCGTTCCTCCACGCGCTCACCGACCACGTCGCCGAACACATGACGATCATGCTTGCCGCGGAGTGCGCGTCACCCCTCGCGCGCTACACCAACGGCTTCTACCTGGCCTGGCACCTGCACACCTCTACGCTGCTGCGCCAGATCCGGCCCGAGGCCGACGTCGACGTCGTGGCCGACCTCCTGCTCGGCCTGACCACGCCGACCCTGATCGGTCACCTCACCACCCAGCGGGGCATCACGCCAGAACGCATCAAGGCAAGCATCGACCACCTGCTCACCACCTCCCTGACCTAACCCCCGCGCCCGCGCCCGCGCCCGCGCCCCGCGATCTTGCAGTTTCGGCCCCTCGACCGCCCGTTACGCCCGGGTTGTTCGGGCACAAAGTGCAAGATCGCGGAGCTGTCCGGGCGGCGGGTCAGGTGCTCGTCGCGTTGTGTTCGGCGACCAGGTGCGGGAGTTCGTCCAGTGAGTCGACGCGGAAGAGGCACCGCTCGGCGACGGCGGGCAGGTCGAGGATGTGGCCCCACGGACCGCGCCGGACCAGGCACGCCCGCATGCCGGCCCGCATGGCGGGGCGGGCGTCGTTGTCGGGCCGATCGCCCACGTAGAGGATCGACGACGCGTCGCCACCGCCCTCGCGGACGACCCGCTCGAAGAAGGCCGGCGACGGCTTCGCCACGCCCCACCCGTGCGACGTGCCGATCACGTCCACCGGCAGGTCGAGAGCGTGCAGCAGCGCCTCCGCGTGGGCTGGCTGGTTCCCGGCCAGGCCGACGAAGAGCCCCTGCGCCTTCAAGGCGGTCAGGCACGACCGGGCGTCCGGGTAGAGGTCCGCCTCGCCGAACGACTCCGGCTTGTCGGCGGCGCCTCGGCGCTCACGCTCGGCCTCGAGGTCGAAGTCGGGCCGGAAGACCCGGAACGTCTCCTGATAGTCCAGACCCCGGGCGACCACCGCACCGAAGACCGCCGAGAACGTGTGGCGCGGAACGCCCAGCCAGTCGGCCCAGGTCTCGAACTCGCGGGACTCGTCCAGAATCGTCCCGCCGATGTCGAAGAAGATCGTGTCGATCACTCACGGCCCCCGTCGCCGTCGCCTTGTCCGCGGATCATAGAGAATCTTCGACGTACGCGGGGGTCGCGGCAGCGGGCGGTCAGGCGGGTGGCTCGGTCAGCGAAGTCGGCGGCTGTCTCGGCCTTCCTCACTCCACGGCTTGCTTCGGCAGTGAGATGGTGGCCGATGATGCCGACGCGGTGGAAGAAGGTCCGCGAAATCCGGCGAGCACGTAGCCGAGGTGTCGCCGCCAGGCGTCCGGCGCGGCCTCCCCGGCGGTGTGGATGATGCCGCGCAATGCCCAGATGGTCGCCGCGATGTCGGCGAGGGTGACGGACTGTGCGATTCCGGCCCCGCGCTGGGCGCGGTCGAGCAACTGGCCGGTTCGGGCCTCCAGTTCGGTGACGAGATGGGCGGGTGCGAGCTCGCCCCACATGCCGTGCATGAAGCCACGCCTGGCGGCCAGCTGGTAGCCAACGGTTTCGAAGTAGACGTCGAGGCAACGCTGTGGTGGTTCGGACAGGGCCTGCCCGGCCAGTTCGACCAGTTGGCCGAAGAACGTGGCGAGGACCTCCCGAACGAGTCCGTCCTTGGTCGGGAAGCGCCGGTAGAGGGTGGCCGGGCTGACCTCCGCCGCGCGGGCGATCTCCTCCATGCTTGCTTCGGGCCCGCGTTCGGCGAACACGCGTTCGGCGGCGTCGAGTAGGCGCCTCCGGTTGGCGGCGGCGTCCCGGCGCAGTGCGCCGGTCGCGGGTCCGGACGTCATGATCTTCCTTTCTACGGCCGCCGCCTGAGCAGCGCTGTGAGCGACGGTACGGAATTCCCCTCGTGCAGCGTCGCGACGGTCTCGACGATTGCGGCGCTGGTTTCGCCGCCGAGCACACCCGCGACGTTCTCGGTGAACTTGCGTTCGATGTCGGCGGACGTGGCCGGGCGGGTTGGGTGGCCGCGGAACCCGGCCTGGTAATGCTCCAGGTGAGAACCGTCGCGCAGTTCGATGTCGACGCGGGCGCTGAACACCGGGTCACCTGCCGGGATGGGCATCGCATACGGCTCGATCACATCGCCGATGGCCAGGATCGCGGGGTCGTTCCACAGGTTCGGGTCGAAGTAGTCAGCGGGCGCGTTGCGGCCGGTGACGAACTGCAGGCCGGCGCCGAACGCCAGGCTGAACTGGGCGGAGATCGCGTCGGTCGGGCGGGTGATGGCGGCGCCGTGGCCGACCGCGAAGTCGACGAGCCCGATCCGGATCCGCGCGATCTGCTGTGGGTCGATCGGAGTGGCCTCGCGCAGATGGCGGATGGCGTCGAGCGGGGCGTGCACGGTGCCGACGGCCGGGTAGAAGCGGAAGATCGTGTCCAGTACCTGCCAGTGCTGCCACGCGGCTTCCGGGATGTCCGCCCCCTCGGCGCCGCCGAAGAGACCGAAGACGCCGCGGTGCCCCTCGAAGATCGTCGGTGGGCCGGTCAGACCGAGCCGAGCGAGTTGCGCGGCCTCCGTGCCGGCTCGGGCCGCGGAGCCGGCATGCAGGCGCTTGACCTCGCCGCCGCTGCGGTCGTACTCCATCGTGCCGGAGGCGTCGCTGCCGACGATCCCGAATGCCTGGGTCAGCTCGGCCGGGCTGAGCCGCAGGATGCGGCCGGCTGCGGCGGTCGCGCCGAACACCCCGAGAACCTTGGAACCGTGCCAGCCGGTTGCCAGCATGCCGCTGGTGGTCACCGCGCCCAACAGTCCCATCACCTGGATACCGGCGGCCACCGCGGTGATCAGCTCGCGGCCGTCGGCGCCGTCACGCTCGGCGAGCGCCAGCGCGGCCGGCACCACGGCCGAGGAGGTGTGCCACGCGGTGGCGTGCGCGTCGTCGTACTCGCAACTGTGGCCGAGTGTGCCGTTGACGTAAGCGGCCTGCGCTGCCGTGGTCTTCCGGTCGCTGCCGGTGACCGTGCTCTCGGGTGCACCCGGTGCCGCTGCGGCCAACTGCCGCACCGGCTGGATGTTGGGCAGGGTCGAGCCGAGCACCTGCACTCCGAGCTGGTCGAGGATCACCTGCTCGGTGCGCTCGACAACCTCCGCGGGCAGATCCTCGAAGCGTAGGCGGCTCACCCAACTGGCCAGGCGTCCCGCGACAGTGTCTTCATCAGCCATAAGTGAGAGCATGCACTATCAAGTGAGAGAGGGTCCTGTCATTTACGTCACCCAGGCGAACAGCCTCGCTCACGTGTCACCCCCAGCGGTCAGGCGGAGGGCTCGGTGATCGTCTCCAGCATGCGGGTGACGTACACCATCAGCGTCTGTGGATCGGCGTCGCGCAGCCCACGTGTGCCGATGATCCGGCGGGTGAGCCACACGCCGGCGATCAGGGCCAGTCCCAGCTCGGCCCGCTCCTGCGCGTGCGCCCCCTGGAGGGCGTCGGCGAACCGGGCCCCGACGTGCTTCTCGATGCCGGCCCGGATGATCTCGGCGGCCCGCGGGTTGGCCGCCGACTTGAGCATCAACGCGAACGGCCCGAGATGGTCGGCGTCCGGCGCGGTGCGGCCGATCAGGGCGCGCGCGGTCTCCGCCGCAAGGTGGTCGGAACGTCGCGGAACCACCGTCGGCTGCGCGAACGAGACATCGACGACCTCGGCGAACAGACCTTCCTTGGAACCGAAGTAGCGGTTGACGAGCATCGCCGTCACTCCGGCGTTCGCCGCGATCTCACGCACGCCCACCCCGTCGTAACCGTGCCTGGTAAACGCGGTGATCGCCGAATCGAGGATCGCCTGCCGGGTATTCCCGGCATCGCGGGGCCTGGTCGTGGCGGTTGTCATACCGACCAAGTCTACAGGTGGCAACTTAGCGGCGTAGTCTACGTGTGTAGACAAAGCAACCCCTATATCAAGGAGTTCTCATGGATCTGCAACTGGCGGGGCGTCGCGCACTGGTCACCGGCTCGACGTCCGGGCTGGGCGAGGCCACCGCTCGGCTGCTCGCCGCCGAAGGTGTGGAGGTCGTGATCCACGGCCGCACCGCCGAACGCGCGCAGGCGGTGGCCGACTCGATCGTCGACAACGGCGGTCGGGCCTCGATCACCACGGGTGATCTCGCCACCGACGCGGGCGCCGACCAGGCCGCCGAGGGCGCACTGGCCGGTGGGGTTGTCGACATCCTCGTCAACAACGCCGGCGCCTACGAACACCTCGACTGGGCTGGCGCCACCGCTGACATCTGGCAGCAGACCTACAACATCAACGTCGTGTCGGGCGTACGGATGATCCAGCGCCTCGTCCCGGCGATGCGGGAGCGGGACTACGGACGGGTCATCACCATCGGTGGCGGACTGAGCATGCAGCCGTTCAACAACCACCCGCACTACAACGCCTCGCTGGCCGCCCGGCACAACCTGGCCGTCTCGCTCGCTCGCGACCTGGCCGGCACCCGGGTCACCTCCAACGTCGTGTCGCCCGGCGCGATCCTCGTCCCGGCCGTCCAGGACTTCCTGACCAAGCTCTCGCCGGAGCGCGGCTGGGGCGAGACGTGGGACGAGATCGAGTACAACTCGGTCCGCGAGATCGTGCCCAACGACCGGGTGCGCTACGGGCGGCCCGACGAGATCGCCGGAGCTGTCGCCTACCTGTGCAGCCCTTACGCCGAGTACATCAGCGGCGCGACGATCCGCGTCGACGGCGGCACCGTCCGCGGCGCCTTCTGACGAGCGTCATCGCCGGCCGCCGCGCCCGTTCGGTCGTGGACACACCACGGTCGCGCGGCGGCCCGCGCATCCCTCACCTCCCCGCACCCGCGTCGGCATCTCGTGCGGGAGCGCGGACTCAACGGGCGGGAGCCGGCTCGGACGAGGACCGCCACTCCCGCCTGATCAGCCCGTAGACCCAGGAGTCCGAGACCTCACCGTTCACGACACAGTCTTCCCGCAACGTCCCCTCACGCACGAACCCGAGCTTCTCCAAGACACGGGCGGACGCGCTGTTGCGGGTGTCGGTCTCCGCCTGGACGCGGTTCAGGTCCAGCGTGTCGAACGCCCACCGCAGCAACGCATGCGCGGCCTCGGTCGCGTAACCGTGGCCCCACGCCGCATCGCCGAAGCAGTAACCCAGCGACGCGCTGCGGTAGTCCGGATTCCACCGGGTCAGACCGCACCAGCCGATGAACGCCCCGTCGGAGTCACGGTCCACGGCCAGCCGCGCACCGGTGCCCGCCGCTGCCATCTGCCGGCAGGCCGCGATGAACCGCTCGGCGCGTACGGGTTCGGTCCAGGGCGGCGAGTCCCAGTAGCGCAGCACGTGGGCGTTGCTCTGCAGCGCGAAGAGGTCGTTCGCGTCCGCGTCCTCGAAGGGACGCAGTGTGAGGCGGGTGGTGTGCAGCGTGGGGGTGGGCAGCGACACGGGCATTACCTCCTCTTCAGACGTGTCGATCAACCAGACATCCGGCCCTCACCCCTCGCAATGGGTTTTCCTTACGGCAGCCAGTCTGGCGCCGAGACGATAGGCAGCCGGCCGTCGACGCCGACTTGCTGAAGCCACGAGCAACATCAGTGATGTAGGGGCCTCGACGGGATCCGGAGGCCACTACATCACGGATGTTGCTCGCTCCGTAAACGGTCGACAGCGCTCCCGCTTGGCGATCATCACTGTTCGACGGACGGCACTGCCCGCTGTCGGGGCGGGCTGACCTGTCCGGCAGATCTGTCGGAGCGGCAGTCTTTCAGCCAGGCAACAGCGACCCGTTCACCTGTCGTCGGACCAGCGCCATCGTCAATGATCCCGCGAGGAGGAAGAGCACGCCGAGGAGAATCCAACCGGGCAAGCCGTGCTGAATCGCGGTCGCCGTCACGACCAGCGGCGCGAGCATCGAGCCCAGTGCTGCTCCGGTCTGGCTGACACCCTGGTACGCGCCGACGTTGGCCGGGTCGGCAAGCTCGAAGGCGAGCGTCCAACTGCCTGCCTCGGACAGGATCTCGGCGAGGCTGTGTGCCACGGTCGCGAGCGTCAGCACCACCACGACGACAGCGATCGCGCCATGGGCAGCCATGGCGTACAGGCCACAGGCCAGCGCGAGCAAGGTACCGGCCCAGGCGACCGCGCGGCCGGCCGAGCGGATTGCTTTCGCACCGCGCGCCGCCCAGACCTGAAGCAGGGACACGATGACGGTGTTCAATGCCAGCAGCGCCGCGATGGTCGCCGCAGGTGCCTTCGTCGAACCGGCGATCCAGAGTGGTACCCCCACCGTGAGCATGCCGACTTGCATGCTCATGACGGCGTAGAGGCCGGTGATGGCCAGATAGGTCCGGTCGCGCAGTGGTGATTGGCGTACGCCGGCCGTCCGAGACCCGTCGGTCGCGGTGAGCTCAGCGCCGCGGTCCATCCGGCGCAGCAAGAATGCGGAGACGATCAGCAGTGCTCCGGTGGCGAGCATCGCCAGCAGATATGCCAGTTTCGTGTCGAGCACGATGGCGACGGCCGCCAGCCCGGTTCCCACACCGATGAAGGCGTTGGTGATCACCCGCAGGCGGGCGCGCATCTCCACACGGTCCGGGCCGGTGAACGATTCGGCGATCATCGTCGACAGAGCGGTGCGCTGCATGGCCTGTTGCCCGACGGCGGCACAGGCGACGACAACGAACGTGGCCGGGGTGTGCACCAGGAGGTAGGCCACGAGCGCCAGGCCCTGGCCGGCGGTCGTGGCGAGCAGCACCCGGCGCGCGCCGACAAAACGGGCCAGGTAGCCCGCACCCAACGCGGCGGGGACGGCGACCGCCCCGGCGATCGTCAAGCCGAACCCGACCGTGGTCGCGGAGAAGCCGGCGACGTGGGTGAAGAACAGCACGCTGACGCTGAAGAAGACTCCCTTGGAGAGCGAGGTGGTCATGGTGGCCCAGGTCAGCGCGCGGGCGACGGCATCGTCCGGACGCAGGTACCGCCGAACCCAGCCGGCCGCCGCTGACCAGTGGCGGTCTGTCACGGAAAGCATGCCGTCAGTTGTCGCAGCGTACCGGCCGACCGCGCCAACGATGTAGCCTTTTGCTTCATGGTCCGGTACGAGCTACTCGGCATGGATGTGGCCGATCTCCGGTTCGCGGTGTCCCCGCTCAACGAGGCGGTGCTGTCCCTGCGGGCTTGGCGCGATCCGGGGCGATTTCCGCTTCATCTGCGCTGGCTACACACGCTCGAAGACGTGCGCGGCCGCCTTGACGAGGCCATGCTGCTCGCATTGACGGACGTACGGCTGTGGACACCCGATTTCCTCAACCCGCGTCCGCATTCACCGCTGACCCGCTTCGACGACGAACTCGCGAAGCTGGCCAGCACCGACCCGACGGTCATCGAACGAGACCTGCGAGCGGTGCACGGCGCGACGCCACTCCCCGAACCACTACAGGGTCCCGCCGCAGCGGTGCTCAATCGGATCATCGATGCGCTCGCCACGTACTGGCGGTTCTGCTTCGAGCCTTACTGGCCACGGATGCGGGCGATCCTCGAAGGCGACGTCACGTTCCGAGGACGACAAATCGCCCAGCGGGGTCTCGCCACGATGCTCAGTGGGTTGTCGGACACGGTGCGGCTCGTCGGAAACGTGGTCGAGGTACGGCTGCGCTCGAAGCTCGACTACGCGCGACCCGCCAATGGCGGGCTGACCCTGGTGCCGAGCCTCTGGACCGTCAACGCCTCGACACCCATCTCGGCCGACGAGCCGCCGATGATCCTCTATGCCGCGCGTGGCGCGGCGACCCTGTGGGAGCCGCAGGCCCTGCCCGCGCCGGACGGTCTCGCGGGACTTCTGGGCACCACTCGGGCCGGTCTGCTCATCCACCTCGACACGCCCGCCTCCTCCACCGAGTTGGCCGCCCGCCTCGGCGTCACCCCGACAGCGGTCAATCAGCACCTTCGAGCATTGCGTGCGGGCGGACTGCTGGTCGGCACCCGACACGGCCGATCGGTGCTCTACCGCCGCTCCGACCTCGGCGACATGTTGGTTACCTCGGCCGCTCCGCATTCGTAAGGCCCTCGCAGGCCGGATGGCCGAGAACTACTGCCGAGCCGCGAGAGGAGCCCGGCCCTTGAGCGCACTCGGCCGTCCGCGCACGACGACGCCGCACCACACAGACACCCAGGTCTCACCCGGTCACGGCGCGTTCGCCAGGGCGGTTCGGGTACCGCCACATCCACTCTCACGTTCGCCCAGCTCAAAGGCTATGGGTGGGGCGGGCGGGACTCGAACCCGCGACCGAGGGATTATGAGTCCCCTGCTCTAACCGGCTGAGCTACCGCCCCGGCACCGCGCGGGATCGTAACCTGGTCGATCCGGCCCGGACCAGCACCGTGTCGACCGCGTCACCCACGTCGTGAGGACCTCCGCCCGCACGCGGCGCACGAAGGGCTACGCGAGGATAACAGCGCGCACCCGTCGCGGCGGGCCCAGGATCACCGGGCGCGGGGTGTCGTGGTCAGGCCGCGCGTAGCTCGTCGAGGACGGCGCCGGCGGCTCGCCAGCCGCTGGCGAGGGCGCCCTGGATGGACGGGCTGGCCCGGTGGTCGCCGGCCACGAAGAGCCCGCCGCCGAGCGCCACCGGCTTGCGGAGCCGGCCCTGCGGGGGTGGCGCGGCGGGCAGCGCCGCCGGCACCCGCACGGTGGTGAGGTGGGTCCAGTCGGCGGTGGAGCGGCCGTAGAGGCGGGTCAGTTCGGCGCGTACGGTCGGCTCGGGCGGGGGTGTCGGGCCGACCACCGAGGTGGCGACGAGGTGCTGGCCGTCGGGCGCGTACGTCGGTGCGGCGTGGCTGACCACGACGGTGTTCGCGACGACCTCCCGCCGGTCGCCGTCGACGAGCAGGATCGGTTCGCCCAGCGGCGCGGCCTCGGTGGCGTGGTAGTAGGTCGTGTAGCTGTGCATGCGTACCGTGGCCAGGCCCGGCAGCAGGGTGCTCGCTGCCGGCGGGTCGACGGCGACCAGGACGGCGCGGCAGTGGATCTCGCCGGCCTGGGTGCGGACCCGGCCGGGTGCGACCTCGGCGACGGGGGTGTCCAGCTCGATCAGGTCGGTCGGCAGCGGGGCGGCGATGGCGCGGGGCAGCGCGGCCATTCCTTCGGCGGGCAGGCCGATGCGGCCGCGGGCGAACGAGCGGAGCACCATGGCCAGCACCCGGCTGGACGTCTCCAGCTCCCAGTCGATGAAGACGCCGGAGAGGAACGGCCGGACCAGCTCCTCGATGATCGCGTCCGAGAGACCGGCCCGGCGCAGTGCGGCCTCGCTGGTGGTCTCCGGGGCGGCGAGCAGGCGCGCGGCGGGGAGGGTGGCGCAGCCGGCGGCGAGTCCGGCGAGGCGCAACCGGTCGGTCAGGGAGCCGATGCCGGCGAACGCGGCGCGGGGCCCGCCGGCGGGTTCCCGCAGCGGGTTGACCAGTCGGATCAGGCGGTCGCCCCGGCGCACGAGGACCCCCGGGGTGAAGGTGCCGAGGTCGAGGCGGTCGACGTCGAGGAGGGTGCCCAACCTCGGGTAGGCGGTGTTGAGCACCTGGAAGCCCCGGTCGAGCAGGAAGCCGTCGACGGCGTCGGTGGCGATCCGGCCGCCGAGCCGGTCGCCGGCCTCCAGCAGCCGCCAGGGTGTGCCGGCGCGGTGCAGCCGGCGGGCGGCGGCGAGCCCGGCCAGGCCGCCGCCGACGATGACGACGTCGGTCTCAGCCGGCATCGCGCACGACCTCCTCACGGTTCGTCCGGGCCAGCCGGCCCGGCCACCAGATCTTCGGCCCGATGTCGTACGCGAGCGCGGGCACCAGCAGCGAGCGGACGACGATGGTGTCGATGAGTACCCCGACGGCGACGGCCGTACCCAGCTCGACCAGCACCACCAACGGGAGCACGGCGAGCGCGGAGAACGTCGCGGCGAGCACGATGCCGGCGGAGGTGATGACGCCGCCGGTGACGGCGAGGCCGACCAGCACGCCGGCTCGGGTGCCGCGGCGCAGCGATTCCTCCCGCACCCGGCTCATCAGGAAGATGTTGTAGTCGATGCCGAGGGCGACCAGGAAGACGAAGGCGAACAGCGGGAAGGACGCGTCCACGCCGGGGAAGTCGAAGACGTGGCGGAACAGCAGCCCGCACAGCCCGAGGGTGGCGGCGAAGGAGAGCAGCACGGTCGCGATCAGCAGGACCGGTGCGACGAGTGCGCGCAGCAGCAGCGCCAGGATGACCGCGATCACGGCCAGTACCACCGGGATGATGACCTTCTGGTCCCGCGCCGCGGCGTCGCCGGTGTCCACGTTGACCGCCGTGAACCCGCCGACCACCGCGTCGGCGCCGGGGACCCGGTGGACGGCGACGCGGAGTTCGCGGACGGTGTGTTCGGCGGCGGTGCTGTCCGGTTCGTCGGCGAGGGTGACGTCCAGCTGGACCCGGCCGTCGACCACCCGGGGCGCCGCGGGCGGCCCGTCGGGCGCGGCGTTCCGGTCGGCGGTGACGGGTCGGACGGCGGCCACGCCGGGCACGGCGCGCGCCGCCGCGGTGACCTCGCCGGCGGCCTCCTGCCGGGTGAAGACGGTCACCGGGCTGCCGGTGCCGGCCGGGTAGTGGCGGGCGATCGCCTCCTGGCCGACCACGGACTGGGTGCGCTCGGTGAAGAGGTCGGACTGGCCGAGCGTGGTGGTGCCGAGCTGGGTGAGGCCGATCGCGAGCAGGCCCAGCAGGACGGTGGTGACCAGCCAGACCGGCCGGGCCCGCCGGGCCACGAAGCCGGCGATGCGGGCCCAGAGGCCGTGCTCGGCGCGGGGGTCGGCCTGGTCGTGGCGGGGCCGGCGGGGCCAGAAGGCCCACCGGCCGCCGAGCACCAGCAGCGCCGGCAGGAAGGTGAGCATCACCAGCAGGGTCGCGGCGATGCCGGTCGCGGCGACCGGGCCGAGGGCGCGGTTGGAGTTGAGGCTGGACAGCAGGAGGCAGAGCAGGCCGAGGATGACGGTCCCGCCGGACGCGATGATCGCCGGTGCGGCGCCCCGCCAGGCGGCCCGCATCGCGGCCGACGGCAGGTCGTGCCGGTGCAGTTCCTCGCGGTAGCGGGCGACCATCAGCAGCGCGTAGTCGGTGCCGGCGCCGAAGACCAGCACGGTGAGGATGCCCTGTGCCTGCCCGTTCAGGGTGATCAGGTCGGCGCGGGCCAGCAGGTAGACGAAGAGGGACGCGACGGCGTACGACATGCCGGCGGCGAGCAGCGGGAAGATCCAGAGCACCGGGCTGCGGTAGACGACCAGCAGGATCACCAGCACCACGAGCAGGGTGACGAGCAGCAGGGGGCCGTCGATCCCGGAGAACACCTCGATGAGGTCGGCGAGCAGGCCGGCCGGTCCGGCGACGGCCACGCTCAGCCCGCCGGAGCCCGGGCCGGTGACGTCCCGGATCCGCTCGACGACCGTGCCGATCCGCTCCCCCTCGGCGTCGTCGACGGGCACGACGAGTTGCAGGGCCTGCCCGTCGGCGCTGGGGATCGGCGGGGGCAGCGGCCCGACGACGCCGGGCACCTGGGCGAGGCGGGCGGCGTCGGCGGCCACCTGTCGCCGGTCCTGCTCGGTGAGGCCGCTGCGCCGTTCGTAGACGACGAGGGCGGGGATGGTCTCCCGGTCCACGAAGCCGCCGGCCAGGTCCTGGGCGCGGGTGGCCTCGGCGTCGGCGGGCAGGAAGGCGGCGTTGTCGTTGGTCGCGACGTCGCCGAGGCGTCCGGAGTAGGGGCCGGCGACCGCGCCGACGACCAGCCACGCCAGCACCACGGCCACCGCGACCAGCGTGACCCGGCCGCGGCCCCACGGTCCGGACATCCGCCCCACCCCGAAATCGACGCGTCCACCGGCCGAAGCCTGAGCCGACCCGTCCATCCTGCCGGGCGGTATGCGGACTAAGGGGTGAAATGGTCCAGTCTGCGCCGATGGTCGCGGCTGCCGGCCTGGACCGGGCCGGACGCGACGGTGGTCGGAGACGACGAACGCCCGACGGCCGGGGCCGACGGGCGTTTCGTGGCGGTGGCTCCCCCGATTGGACTCGAACCAATAACCTGCCGGTTAACAGCCGGCTGCTCTGCCAATTGAGCTACAGGGGACTGCATCGCCAGCGGTTGGATCTCTCCAGCGCGGTGCGACGGGGACAAGAGTACAGGATTCCCGGGGGTGTTGGTCCAGGGGGTTACCGAGCTTCGCGCGGCCTGGACCACCGCCCGGACGACCGGTCCGCGTGGCACGTCAATCGGGATAAATCGCCATCAGCGCACAAGGAGGCATGAGCGCGGAGCAGGATGGGTAGTTAGCTGCGGAGACAGGACGCAGGCGCGAGATGGTCGCACCCGACGGGATCACCCGAAGGGGCGACGGCGCGCCAGGTACGGAAGGAGCCGCCATGCGCGGAAAGATCATGTTTCTTGGCGGGCTGGCTGCGGGATTCGTCCTGGGCGCCCGTGCCGGCCGGGAGAAGTACGAGGAGCTGATGGTCCGGGGCCGCAAGGTGCTCGACCACCCGACCGTCCAGGAGGCGGCCGGTGTCGCGCAGGCGCAGGCCACCCGCCTCTACAGCGAGGGCAAGGACAAGCTCGGCCAGACCAAGCTGGGCGAGAAGCTCGGCACCGGTAACGGCAACGGCAAGAAGCCGGAGCTGACCGGGGCCGACCAGGCGTTCGCGGGCAGCCCGGCGACGGTCGGCGCGAAGGCCGCCTCGGGCACGACCTCGTCGACCAGCAGCAAGCCGTCCGGCTCGGGCACCAGCACCAGCATGTAGTCGCACCTCGTCACGGGCCCGACCGCCGCCTGCGGGTCGGGCCCGCGGCGTGTCCGGCGCAGATCGTAGCCGCTGGAGAGCTGGGAGACTTTCTCCTGTTTGGAGCAGAAGTTCGGCCGGATCGACGAAAACTTCTACCAGCCGCCTCTTCTCTTTAGTGTCACACGCAAATATCGTCCTGCGTAGAACCTGGCCAGGCTCTTGGTACTCCCCAGCGGCCACCTCAGCGACCGACGCTGAGGCGGATCCGCCCGACCAGAGCGAGGTTCGATGAACGACAGTCAGCACGGAATGAGCCGGCGCCGGATGCTCGGCGCGCTCGCCGGCGTCGCCGGCGCCGCCGCCGTCGGCGCCACCGGCCTGGGCTCCCCCGCCCTCGCCGGCAACGGCGTGCTCGTCCCGCCCGGCAAGCGCGGCATCATCCTCTACAGCGTCCGCGACCGGATCTCGGCCGCCCCGGACGCCACCGGGGTGCCGTACGGCTTCGAGCGGGTGCTCGGCCGGATCGCCGAGATCGGCTACAAGGAGGTCGAGTTCGCCGGGTACACCCAGCACACCTCGATCCTGGGCCGGCAGATCACCCCCGCCGAGATCCGCAAGATCCTGGACGACAACGGGCTCCGCGCCAACGGCTCGCACGCCTCGATCCCCGGCACCGTCACGCCCGACACGATCGCCGCGTTCGAGCAGACGCTCGACACCGCCGAGATCCTCGGGATGACGCACATCGGCACCGGCAGCGACCCGACCAGCAGTAACTACAAGGCCGACTGGGACGCCGCGGTGGACCGGTGGAACACCTTCGGCGAGATGGCCGCCGCGCGCGGGCTGAAGCTGTACACGCACAACCACGACGCGGCGTACAACTTCCTCCTGGACAGCGGCCCGCTGGACGGCCAGGGGCGGCCCACCCGGTCCTCGGGCGTCCGGAAGCTGGAGTACTTCATCGCGCGGACCAACCCGGAGTGGGTGTGGTTCGAGATGGACATCTACTGGGCGCACGTGGCCCAGCACCGGTTCCGCACCTACACCGACCCGGACGGGGTGACCCGCACCAGCGTCTTCGACCCGCTGGCCGTGGTCGCCGCCCAGACCATCCGGTTCCCGCTCTTCCACGCGAAGGACGGGGCGTTCAACCCGGCCAGCAGCGCCGGGTACGACATGGTGCCGCTCGGCGAGGGTGACATCGACTACGGCAACTTCTTCGCCAACATGGGCGCGAAGGGTTACCACAACCCGATGTGGGAGCAGGACAACGCGCCGGGCGGCGCCGCCGACCCGGGCCGTTCGCTGCGGTACGCCGAGGTCAGCTACCAGCACATGTCGCGCCTGCGGGGCTGAGACACCCGCCAGGCACCCGCCGGGTCGTCGGAGCTGACCGACCCGGCCGCCACCCGGGGGCCGCATCCGTCACGGGATGCGGCCCCCGGTCGCCACAAGGTGGTAACACCGCCGTGGAAGACTCCGGGTGCGGAGGTGGTGGTCATGGTGCTGGTCCGACCGGAGAACGCGCAGCAGGCCCGACTGGTCCGTCTGCTCCGCGACGACGGCCCCCGGTCCCGGGTGGAGCTCGGCGACGCGCTGGGCCTGTCCCGGTCCACGCTCACCGTGGAGCTGGAGCGGCTCGTCGCGCGGGGCCTGGTGGAGACCGCCGGTCCGGCCGCGTCCCGCGGCGGTCGCCGCTCGTCGCTGCTGCGCCTCGGCGGTGGAGTGCGCTTCGCCGGCGTGGTCGTCGCACCCGACCGGGTCACCGTGGCGGTGACCGACGGCGAGCTGAACGTCCTGGCCGAGGCCCGTGAGCCGGTGGACGTACGCACCGGACCGGAGGCGGTGACCGGCCGGGCGGTCGAGCTGGTCGACAAGCTCCGCGTGGAGTTGGGCATCGCCGAGCTGACCGGTGTCGGCATCGGCCTGCCCGGCCCCGTCAGCGCCGAGGCGGGCGCCTCGGCCGCGCCGACGGCACTGCCCGGCTGGCAGCGGTTCCCGGTGCGGGACGCGTTCGCCACCGAGCTGGGCTGCCCGGCCGTGGTCGACAACGACGCCAACGTCCTCGCCCTCGGCGAGCGGCACGCCGGCATCGGCCGCACGGTCGACGACTTCCTCTACGTCAAGCTCGGCACCGCGATCGCCTGCGGCCTGGTGCTCGGCGGGACGCTCTACCGGGGCGCGACCAGCAGCGCCGGTGACATCGCCCACCTGCCCCTCGGCGAGGACGGGCCGACCTGTGTCTGCGGGGAGAGCGGCTGCCTGGAGGCCTACTGCGGGGACGCCGGGCTGGTCGCGGCCGCCCTGGCCGCCGCCCGCGCGGGCCGGTCCGCCGAGCTGGCCGGCCGACTGGCGGCGGCCGGCACGCTGACCGTACGCGACGTGGCCGCCGCCGCCACGGCCGGCGACCCGGCCGCGCAGACGCTGTTCCGGGACGCCGCCCGCCGGATCGGGCGGGTCCTGGTGGGCCTGGTCAGCTTCTTCAACCCCGGCATCGTGGTGATCGGGGGCGCGGCGGACGGCATCGGGCACATCCTGCTCGCCGAGATCCGCTCGGTCGTCTACCGCCGGTCGGCGCCGCTGGCCACCGGCACCATGCCGGTCGTGCTGTCCGACCTGGGTGGCCGGGCGGGGCTGGTGGGCGCGGCGCGGCTGGTCAGCGAGCAGGTCTTCGCGACGGGCTGACCGGGGGCCGAAGGGTGGTCGGCCCCCGGTCGCCCGTGTCAATCAGTCCTTGCTGCTGAAGGCCGCGTCGAAGGCGGCGCTCGGGGCGTCGAAGGCGAGCCGGCGCACGAACTGGAGGGCCTCCGGGGCGCCGACGAGGCGGTCCATCCCGGCGTCCTCCCACTCGACCGAGATCGGCCCGTCGTAGCCGATCGCGTTCAACGCGCGGAAGCAGTCCTCCCAGGGCACGTCGCCGTGGCCGGTGGAGACGAAGTCCCAGCCGCGCCGCAGGTCGGCCCAGGGCAGGTGCGAGGAGAGGCGACCACGCCGGCCGTCGCCCGTACGCACCTTGGCGTCCTTGCAGTCGACGTGGTAGATCCGGTCGGCGAAGTCGAAGATGAAGTTCACCGGGTCCAGCTCCTGCCAGACGAAGTGCGACGGGTCCCAGTTCAGCCCGAACGCGGGCCGGTGGCCGATCGCCTCCAGCGTCCGCTTCGTCGTCCAGTAGTCGTACGCGATCTCGCTGGGGTGCACCTCGTGCGCGAAGCGCACGCCGACCTCGTCGAACACGTCGAGGATCGGGTTCCACCGGTCGGCGAAGTCCTGGTAGCCGCGCTCGATCATCGACGGCGGCACCGGCGGGAACATCGCCAGGGTGTGCCAGATCGACGAACCGGTGAAGCCGACGACGGTCTTCACGCCGAGCTTCGCCGCCGCCCGGGCGGTGTCCTTGATCTCCTCGGCGGCCCGCTGGCGGACCCCCTCCGGCTCGCCGTCGCCCCAGATCCGCGCGGGCAGGATGTCCTGGTGCCGCTCGTCGATGGGGTGGTCGCAGACGGCCTGGCCGACCAGGTGGTTCGAGATCGTGTAGACCTTCAGGTTGTGCTTGGCCAGGGTCTCCTTCTTCCGGTCGACGTACGAGTCGTCGGCCAGCGCCTTGTCGACCTCGAAGTGGTCGCCCCAGCAGGCGATCTCCAGACCGTCGTAGCCCCACTCGGAGGCGAGCCGACAGACCTCGTCGAACGGAAGGTCGGCCCACTGGCCGGTGAAGAGCGTGATGGGTCGCGCCATTGTCCTTGTCTCCCCTGATGTGATGGGGATTCCGTACGTGCGGACCGGGGCGAGGGTGACCGGTCGAACCGGTGCACGGCGGGCCGAGGCGGCACGCCGGTGGGTGCGGGACGCACCTGGGCCCGTCGGGTTGCGCCTCCCGGCGGGTCACCGGCCACCTCCACGGTCGCCGTCCCCAACTCTAGGTCCGCCGGGGCCGGCGCGGAAGGCCCCGACGGGCTCGCGGCGTCGCGGGGCGGACGGGACGGGGGCCCCGCGCCGGTGGGAACGTCGGCGCGGGGCCCCCGCGTTCAGAGGGTGGGACGGTCAGCGGGTCACGGCAGGACCCACTTCTGGTTGGCCGCGTTGGCGATACACGTCCACAGGTGCACCGGCGTGCTGTCGGCCGAGTTGTTGCCCGAGACGTCCAGGCACTTGCCCGACTGCGGGTTACGCAGCGACCCGTCGGCCTGAGCCGACCAGTTCTGCGCACCCGAGCCGTTGCACGTCCACAACTGGATCTTCGTGCCGTCCGCCGAGCCACCACCGTTGACGTCCAGACACTTGCCCAACGCCCGGATCGTCGAGTTCGGCGTCACCGTCCACGTCTGGGCGGCGCTGCCGCTGCAGGTGTAGAGCTGGATCTGCGTACCGTCGGCGGTGCCGGCGTTGCGCACGTCCAGACACTTGTTGGCCAGGCCCCGGATGAGGCCGGTGCCGGTGCCGCCGGTGGTCCCCTTCACCAGGGTGAAGTCGTCCACGTCGAAGAGCCCGGTGCCCGACCCGGTGAAGGTCAGGTAGAGGTTCTGGGTCCCGGACGGCACGTTGGACAGGTTGGTGGTGACGTTGGCGAAGGTGTTCCAGCCGCCGGTGTTGGGCACCGCCACCGAGCCGAGCACCGTGCCGGTGGGCGATCCGGTGCGGACCTGGATGGTGCCGCCCGGGCCGCCGGAGACGACCCGCGCCCGGAACGAGGTGGTCCCGCCCAGCGCGACGCCGTTGTACGCCGCCCAGTCGCCCGGGTCGACGTAACCGAGGGTCTGCCCGCCGTTGGCGCCGGTCTTGCCGACGGCCGAGACCCCGTTGACCGAGCTGAACGCCTCGGCCTGGACGGTGACGTTCCCGGTCGGCGGCGGGGTGGTGCCCAACTCCTTGATCCGGATGTTGCGGAACGAGGCGTCGTCGCCGGTGCCGTGGTTCTGGATGCCGATGTGGCCGGCGAGCGAACGGACCGGGTTGGTGTTGGTGAAGTCGTTGATCTTCACCCCGTTCAGGAAGATCTGGAGGCGCTCACCCTCGACCAGCAGCTCGTAGGTGTTCCACTCTCCCGCCGGGTTGAGCGCGGCGTCCCGGGCCGCGATGTCCGCCGACTTGAAGGTGTAGACCGAGCCGGTGGTCCGGTCGACCGCGTCCGTGGGGTCGATCTGGATCTCGTAGCCGTTGTCGACCGCGGACCACGGGTCGCTCGACGGCGGGAAGCCGATGAACACCCCGGAGTTGTCGTCGCCGGCGATTCGCCAGTCCAGCTTCAGCGAGTAGTTGGTGAACTGCTTCGCGCTGTACCAGTACAGGCCCATGCCACCGACCGAGCTGAGGGTGGCGTCCGAGTTGGTGAAGCTGCCCGGCCCGGCCTGCGACCAGCCGGTGGTCGAGCCGTTGTAGAGCGCCGTGTAGCCGGTCTCGGGTCGGCAGTCGGCCTTGCTGCGACCGGCCGCGTACCGGATGCCGCCGAGCAGGTGCGCGCGGAACGCCGGCTCGGCGTACGAGGACTGGGTGTGCCCGCCGCCGGTGTAGAAGGACCGGCCGCCGTTGTAGGTCTTGCACCAGGCGTGCGGGTGGTCGGCACCCATGCCGCCGCCCGAGTAGGACGACTCGTCGAGGGTGGCCAGCACCCGCGCGGTGGAGCGCGCGTTGGTCTGGTAGTTGTACCACTCGTCGGTGCGCGTCCAGGTCTGCGGCAGGTGCGCGGTGGCCGCGTGGCCCCGGTTCTCCACCTTGACGTTGGCCTGCTGGATGGCGGGGTGCGACGCGAAGTACGCGCCCACGAGGTTGCCGTAGAAGGACCAGCCGTACTCGGTGTCCGCGGCGGCGTGCACGCCCACGTAGCCACCGCCACCGCCGATGTACGACTCGAAGGCGGTCTGCTGGGTGGCGTTGAGCACGTCGCCGGTGGTGTTGAGGAAGATCACCGCCTCGTACTGCGCGAGGTTGCCGGTGGTGAAGGCGGCGGCGTCCTCGGTGGCGGTGACGGTGAAGTTGTTGGCCGCCCCGAGGTCGCGGATGGCCTGGGTGCCGACCGCGATCGAGTCGTGCCGGAAGCCGGCGGTCTTCGAGAAGACCAGCACGTCGTAGGGGGCGTCGGCGGCGCTGGCCGGGGTGGCCGGGGTGGTGCAGGCGATGACGGCGAGGACGGCGGTGGCCGCGCCGAGGACGGGTCGCAGGAGTCTGCGCATGTCGCTCTCCTAGGGTCGGTCGGGAGGGGCCACCGGTCTCGACGCTACGCCGGGACCGGTGGCTCTCCGCTCAACTCAGGGCAGGATCCACTTCTGGTTGGCCGCGTTGGCGATACACGTCCACAGGTGCACCGGCGTGCTGTCGGCCGAGTTGTTGCCCGAGACGTCCAGGCACTTGCCCGACTGCGGGTTACGCAGCGACCCGTCGGCCTGAGCCGACCAGTTCTGCGCACCCGAGCCGTTGCACGTCCACAACTGGATCTTCGTGCCGTCCGCCGAGCCACCACCGTTGACGTCCAGACACTTGCCCAACGCCCGGATCGTCGAGTTCGGCGTCACCGTCCACGCCTGCGACGTGGTGCCGTTGCAGGTGTAGAGCTGGATCTGCGTACCGTCGGCCGTGGCGCCGTTGCGCACGTCCAGACACTTGCTGGCCAGACCCCGGATCGGGCCGGTGCCGCCGCCGGTGGTGCCGGTGTTGAGGGTGAACGCGTCCACGTCGTACAGCGCCCCGGTGCCCGACCCGGCGAAGGTCAGGTAGAGCGTGGTGGTGGCGGCCGGCGGGCTGGTGACGGTGCCGGTCACCGTGGCGAACGTGTCCCAGGCGCCGGTGACCGGGACGGTGGCCGACCCGATCACGGTGCCGGTGGCGGATCCGGTGCGGAGCTGGAGCGTGCCGCCGGCACCGGCCGAGGAGACCCGGGCGGAGAACGACGTGACGTTGCCGACCTGGTACGGCTGGAAGGCGATCCAGTCCCCGTTGTTGATGTCGCCGACGGTCTTGCCGCCCTCGGCGGGCGCCTTGTCGAACGTGTTGACGCCCGACGAGGTCTTGAAGTGCTCGGCCTGCCGGTGCCGCGGCTGCATCGTGTGCTGGGTGTGGGTGGTCAGCCCGCCGGCGTCGGTGTACTCGGCGTCGAAGATCGCGAAGATGTTCGCCGCGTAGTCGTGTTCACCGTCGACCGGGATGGTGATCGAGCCCGAGCATCCGTTCTGCGAGGTGATCTGGTGACCGTGCTGGTCGTGGCCGAGCACGTAGGTCATCTTCACCTTGGTGCAGTCGATCGTGCCGTCCTCCGGGTCGGTGACCGTGATGGTGAACGGCACGGTGTCGCCGAAGGAGAAGAGCTTGCCGTTGCCGGGCGCGTTGATCGTCACCGTCGGCGCGGTGTTGCCGACGCTGATCAGCACGCTCGCGCTGCCGGTGGCGCCCTGCGGGTCCCGGACGGTCAGCGTGGCGTTGTACGTCCCGTTGGTGCTGTAGGTCTTCGTCGGGTTGGCCGCCGTGGAGGTGGTGCCGTCGCCGAAGGCCCAGGAGTAGGTCAGCGCGCCGCCCTCGGGGTCGGCGGATCCGGCCGAGGAGAACGTCACGCTCAGCGGCGCCGGGCCGGAGGTCCGGTTGGCGCTGGCCGCGGCCGTCGGCGCGCGGTTGCCGCCGCCGATGTACTCGAAGCGGTAGAGCGCGGAGTTGGCGTCACCGTTGAAGTAACCGGTGCCGTAGTCGAGCACGTAGTACGCGCCGTCCGGGCCGAACGCGGAGTCCATCACCTGCTTGCCCGTCCAGGGGAAGGTGTCGATGGTGCCCGGCGACCCGTCGGCGTTGACGTGGATCGGCTTGATCCAGCCGCGGCCGAACTCGGTGGCGAAGAACTGCCCGTCGAAGGACTGCGGGAACTTCACCGTCGAGGTGGAGGAGGCGTTGTACCGGTAGACCGGGCCGCCCATCGGCGACTCGGAGCCGCCGCCGAACGCGGGCGGGGTGCCGGCGTCGCCGCCGTAGCGGATCCAGGACGGCCGCGCGGCCGGCAGGGTGGTCAGGCCGGTGTTGCGGAAGGAGTTGTTGGTCGGCCCGCCGGTGCAGTTGAACTTGGGGCCGGTCGCGTTGGTGGCGAAGTTCCACTCGTTGTACGTCTCGGCGCTGGTGTTCGTGCCCGTGCAGTACGGCCAGCCGTAGTTGCCCGGCGACGTCACCCGGTTGAACTCGACCTGGCCGGACGGGCCGCGGGTCGAGCTGGTGGAGCCGGCGTCCGGCCCGTAGTCGCCGACGTAGACGATGCCGGTGGCCTTGTCGACGCTCATCCGGAACGGGTTCCGGAAGCCCATCGCGTAGATCTCCGGGCGGGTGCCGGCGGTCCCGGGCGCGAAGAGGTTGCCGGTCGGGATGGAGTACGTCCCGTTCGCGTTGACCTTGATGCGGATGATCTTGCCGCGCAGGTCGTTGGTGTTGCCGGCGCTGCGCTGCGCGTCGTAGCCGGGGTTGCGGTTGGTCCGCTCGTCGATCGGCGCGTAGCCGGCGGAGTCGAACGGATTGGTGTCGTCTCCGGTGGAGAGGTAGAGGTTGCCCGCGGCGTCGAAGTCGATGTCACCGCCGACGTGGCAGCACAGGCCCCGGTCGGCGGGGACGTCGAGGACGTCGACCTTGCTGGCCTGGTTGAGGGTGAAGTCGGCGTTGAGGGTGAACCGGGACAGCCGGTTGACGCCCTGCCAGGCGGTGAAGCTCGTGCCGGTGGCCGGGGCGTCACCCGAGGGCGTCGACAGCGGCGGGGCGTAGTACAGGAAGATGTGCCGGTTGGTGGCGAAGTTCGGGTCGACCCCGACGCCCTGGAGGCCCTCCTCGTCGTGGGTGTAGACGGCGAGCGTCCCGATCACGGAGGTGGTGCCGTTGGCGTCGGTACGCCGCAGGGTGCCGTTGCGCGCGGTGTGCAGGACCGACCGGTCGGGCAGCACCGCCAACGACATCGGCTCGCCCATCTCGGCGACACCGCGGGCGAGTTCGACCTGCTGGAAGTCGGAGGCGTTGATCGTGTGAGCCTGGGCCGGGGTGGGGCCGCCCAGTGCGGCGGGGCCGGCGCCGAGCGAGACCGTGCCGGCCGCGACGACGAGCAGCAGCGCGGATCCGGCGGAGAACCAACGTCGGGGCCGGTGGTGTGTTCTGTCCTTTGTGGACATACGGGGGCTGTCCCTTCCTGACGAGTGACTGCCAGGGCGGGGCGCGCGCCGACGCGCCGGGTGCCGTAGCGGGGTTGCGGTAGGTCGGCCGGGTGCCGATCCGGCCGGCCGTGACCACCGGTCGGTGGAGCCACGCGCTCGGAGGTCACCAGTCGATGGGTTACCGCGCCGCCGGTTCACCTCGACGAAACAGTGTGGTATTGGCCACGACATTAAGTGGAAGACTTAGATGTGTCCATACCTTCTGCCGGTGCAACCCGTACTTTCGCTGAGTTGGTGGAAAGTCCCAGGACGGGTCGGTCAGGAGCGGCGCTCGATGGCCTGCTCGGCGAGACCGACGAGCGCCGCGCGGGTCGCGTCGTCCACCGGCGCGCTCTCCAACGCGGCCAGCGCCCCCTCCGTACGGACCCGGATCATCTGTTCGATCCGGTCCCGGGCGCCGGTGCTCTCGATGATCGCGCGCAGCTCCGCCGCGCCGTCCGCGTCCAGGTCGGGGTTGCCGAACAGCTCCCGCAGCCGGGCGGTCTGCGACCGATCGGCGGCGCTGCGGGCCAGCGCCATCATGACCGTGGGCTTGCCCTCCCGCAGGTCGTCCAGGACCGACTTGCCGGTCACCGCCGGGTCACCGAAGACGCCGAGCACGTCGTCGCGGAGCTGGAACGCGTCGCCGAGCGGGTCACCGAACTCGGCCAACCCCTCGATCAGCTCCGACGAGCCACCGGCCAGCGCCGCGCCGATCTGCAACGGCCGGGTGACCGTGTAGCGGGCCGCCTTCATCCGGATCACCGTCAACGCGCTCGCCACCGACCCGTCACCGACGCCGGAGACGAGGTCCAGGTACTCCCCCGCGATCACCTCGGTACGCATCAGCGCGAACATCGCGTACCCCCGGTGCACCTGCTCGGTGGCGAGCCCGCACTCGTGGAACATCTGGTCCGACCAGGCCGCGCAGAGGTCGCCGCAGAGCAGCGCGGTGTTGCGGCCGTACGCCTCGGGGTCGCCCCGCCAGGACGAGCGGGCGTGCAGGTCGGCGAAGAGCCGGTGCACCGACGGCTCGCCCCGGCGGCGGTCGCTGCCGTCGAGGATGTCGTCGTGGATCAGGGCGAAGGCATGGAACAGCTCCAGCGCGGCCGCCGCCACCACGATCGGCGTGCCGTCCGCGCCACCGGCGCCCCGCCAACCCCAGTAGCAGAACAGCGGGCGCAGGCGCTTGCCACCGGCCAGCACGAACCGCTGCAACGCGGTGAAGACCCCGCGCGGCGCGCCGTCCGGCCAGTCCGGGCCCTGCCGGTCGAGGAACGCGGCCAGCTCGGCGTCGAAGCGCGCGCGCAACCCGCTCGCGTCGGTGGGCGCCACCGTGACCGTCACGGCGCCTCCCCCGCCGCCCCCGGACCGGCCGCGCCGGCGCCCGCCGAACCTGCCGGTGCCCCGGCCGCCGATCCCGGCCCCGGTGGCGCGGTCGCCGTTGTCGATGGTGCGGTGGGCGCGAGCCCGGCCAGCTCCAGCAGCAGCGCCTTCACGTCGGTCGCGGCGATCCGGTCCCGCGCCGCCGCCGGGTCCGAGCAGAGCAGCACCGGAGCGTCCGCCGGGTCGGCGGGCAGCCGGCCGTGCGAGCCGCGGACCGCCCGGGCGCCGGCGTCCAGCCCGACCACGCTCATCAGGTAGCGCATGCCGAGCTTCTTACGGGCCAGCGCCGTGGCGGCGCGGCGTTTCGCCGCGAGCGGAGCGGCCGGGTCGAAGAAGAGCTCGGCCGGGTCGTAGCCGGGCTTGCGGTGGATCTCGACGAGCCGCGCGAAGTCCGGCGCCCGGGCGTCGTCCAGCCAGTAGTAGTAGGTGAACCAGGCGTCCGGCTCGGCCACCAGCACCAGCTCGCCGGCGCGCGGATGGTCCAGCCCGTGCGCGGCCTTGCCGTCGGCGTCCAGCACCTCGGCCACTCCGGGCAGCCCCGCGCAGAGCTTCGCCACCGCCGGCACGTCCGCCGGGTCCCGCACGTAGACGTGCGCGACCTGGTGGTCGGCGACCGCGAAGGCGCGCGACGTCCAGGGGTCGAGATACTCCATCCCGTCCTGGGTGTGGACCCGCAGCAGCCCTTCGGCGCGCAGCAGGCGGTTCACGTCGACCGGCCGGGACACGTCGGTGATGCCGTACTCGGAGAGCGCCACCACCGTCGCGCCTCGGGCCCGGGCGGCGTCCAGCAGCGGGCCCAGCACCGCGTCCAGCTCGGCCGCCGCCGCGGCCGCCTGCGGCGAGGAGGAGCCGTACCGTTGCAGGTCGTAGTCCAGGTGCGGGACGTACACGAGGGTCAGGTCCGGCGAGTGGTCGGCGAAAATCTGCTCGGCGGCCCGGCAGATCCAGGTCGACGAGGGGATCCCGGCACCCGGCCCCCAGTAGGTGAACAGCGGGAACGTGCCGAGCCGACCGGTCAGCTCGTCGTGCAGCTCCGGCGGATCGGTGTAGCAGTCCGGCTCCTTGCGCCCGTCCGCGTAGTAGACCGGGCGCGGGGTCACCGTCCAGTCCACGTCCGCGCCCATGGCGTACCACCAGCAGACGTTGGCCACCGTGTAGCCCGGCTCGGCCCGGCGGGCCGCCTGCCACAGCTTCTCCCCGCCGACCAGCGCGTTGTGCTGCCGCCACAGCAGCACCTCGCCGAGCTCGCGGAAATACCAACCGTTGCCGACGACGCCGTGCCCGGCCGGCAGCTCACCGGTGAGGAACGTCGACTGCACGGAGCACGTCACCGCGGGCAGCACCGTCCCCAGCTCGGCCCGGAACCCGGTGTCGGCCACCGACCGCAGCCGCGGCATATGCGCCAGCAGCCGTGGGGTCAGGCCCACCACGTCCAGCACCACCAACTGCTTGCTCATGCCGCCCCCTCCCTCCGGTCGGCGCCGTCATGAGGCCTCACCGCGCTGTACTGACCGATTCGCTCGCTGCGCTCGCTCATGCCGCCCCCTCCCTCCGGTCGGCGCCGTCATGAGGCCTCACCGCGCTGTACTGACCGATTCGCTCGCTGCGCTCGCTCATGCCGCCACCTCGCTTCGTTCGGTTGATCGGGCCACCGGGGTGAGGCCGAGCGCGACCAGCTCGTCGCGGGCGAAGGCCAGCTCCGCGGCGATGCCGGCGGCCAGCTCCGCGTCGGTGCGCGGCCGCCGCGCCTCCGGCAGCACCCCCCAGGTGTACGTCTCGACGTCGAGGTGGTCGCAGCCGGCGTCCGGCCCGGCGTAGAGCGCTCTCAACGCGGCCCGCAGGACGGGCAAGGTCGACTCCAGCGGCGGCTCCGGCGGGGCGTGCAGCGGCACGTGGTAGTGCACCCGCCACGGCCCGGGCAGCCGCGCGTCGAGGGCGACGTCGAGGTCGTCGGCCGCGTACGCCGGGTCGGCCGGGTCCGCCGCTCCCGCGCAGCCGACGCCCCGGGTCTGGTGCAGGAAGCGGGGCTCGACCCAGCGCCGCAGCGCGTCGGCGGAGCCGACCGGGTCGGCCGCCTCCAGGGCCGCCGAGACCTGCACCTTCACCACCGGCAGACCGGCGTCGCGCAGGCGGGCGAACGCCTCCGCCGGCTCCTCCCAGGCGCAGGCGAGGTGCGCGAGGTCCACGCAGACCCCGAGTCGATCACCGTCCATGTCGGACAGTATCGCGGCGGATTGTTTCGTGTCCTCCACCAGACAGCCGGGTTCCGGCTCGAACCCGACCCGGATCCGCCGGCCGGTCTCCCGCTCCACCGCGGCGAGACCGGCGGCGAGCCGGTCCAGCCGGTGGCGGGCCGCCGACGACCGGGTGGCGTCCCAGGGCGTGCGCCAGGCCAGTGGCAGGGTGGAGATCGAGCCGCGGGCGGCGTCGTCGGGCAGCAGGTCGGCCAGCACCCGGGCCAGGTCGAGGGTGTACGCCAGCCGCGCGTCGGTCGTCCAGTCCGGGTGGTACACGTCGCCCTTGACGACGGGGGCCTGGAACGCCGCGTACGGGAACCCGTTGAGGGTGACCACCTCCAGCCCCCGGGCGTCCAGCTCCCCGCGCAGCCGGCGGCGCGTCGCCGGGTCGGCGGCCAACTCGGCGGCGACCGGGGCGGCCAGCCAGAGCCCGAGCCCCAGCCGGTCGCTGCCGAGCGCCGCCCGGACCGGGACCGCGTACGTGTCCAGTTGCGCCAGGATGCCGGCGAGGTCCTCGGCCGGATGCACGTTGGTGCAGTAGCCGAGGTGGACGGTCTCGCCACCGGCGTGCCGCAGCCGCATCAGCTGCCTCCGCGCAGGATCGAGTTGCCGGCGAACGTGCCGGCGTCGGCGAGGTCGAGGTCGCTCAGGTCGAGCCGCCCCGACTGGCCGTAGAACTCGACGGGGTTGCGCCAGAGCACCCGGTCGACGTCGTCCGCGCTGAAGCCGGCGTCGAGCATCGCCTCGGCGGTGGCCCGGGTGAGCAGCGGATCGGACCGGCCCCAGTCGGCCGCCGAGTTGACCAACATCCGCTCGGTCCCGTACGCCCGCAGCAGCTCGACCATCCGCGGCGGCGACATCTTCGTGTCGGGGTAGATCGAGAAGGCCAGCCAGCAGCCGGTGTCCCGGACCAGCTTCACGGTCACCTCGTTGAGGTGGTCGAGCACCACCCGGCCCGGGTCGATGCCGGACTCGCGGACCACCGCCAGGCTGCGCTCGACGCCCCGGGCCTTGTCGCGGTGCGGGGTGTGCACCATCGCCGGCAGTTCGTGCGCGACCGCCAGGGCGAGCTGGGCGGCGAACGCCTCGTCCTCCTCCGGGGTCATCGAGTCGTAGCCGATCTCGCCGACCGCCACCACGCCGTCCTTCTCCAGGTAGCGGGGCAGCAGGTCGAGCACCGGGCGGCAGCGCGGGTCGTTGGCCTCCTTCGGGTTCAGCGCGATCGTCGCGTGGTGCCGGATGCCGAACTGTCCGGCCCGGAACGGCTCCCAGCCGATCAGCGAGTCGAAGTAGTCGGCGAAGGAGGCCGGACTGGTGCGGGGCTGCCCCAGCCAGAAGGCCGGCTCGACCAACGCGCGGACGCCGGCGGCGGCCATCCGCTCGTAGTCGTCGGTGGTGCGCGACGTCATGTGGATGTGCGGGTCGAAGATGCGCATCACGCCTCCTGAGCGCTGAGCCGGGCGGGTCCCGTGCCGGCGTGGTCGGTGCCCGGGCCGGCAGCGGTCAGCCGGCCGGCGCCGAGTCGGTCGAGCAGGTCGGTGGCGTCGGCGGGCATGGTCCGGCCGGCGGCGTGCCGCTCGGCGGCGAGACCGGCCAGCATCACGGCCAACTCGCCGTCGGCCCGCTCGTCGAGGTCGGCCACCACGGCCAGCGGCACCCCCACGAAGACGCACTTCAGCACCGCCTGCCGCCAGGCGGCGGCGTCGAGGTGCCGGGCGTACGGACCGAGCGCCGCGGCGACCAGCCGGGTGTCGTTGGTCCGGATCGCGTCGTGCAGCAGGGGCACCCCGGCCGCGCCGATCGGCAGGAACGGCAGCGCCTTGAGCACCGCCCGCCGCTCGGCGGCGTCACCGTGCTGGTAGAGGCGCTCGGCGTACGGGGCGTGGTCGGCGGGCAGGGCCGTGAGCAGCAGGGTGCGGGCGGCCTCGTCGGCGGTCCAGCCGGGCGCGTCGGGCAGCTCGTCGCGGCCGCAGCGGCGAGCGGCGGCCGGGAAGGCCCGCGTGATCGTCGCCGGGTCGGCCGCCACCTCGAGCAGCGCCGTCTCCAGCCAGTCGGGGTCCCGGACGCCCCGCAGGGCCGATCGCAGTTGGTCGGGTGTCATGCCTGTCTCCTCCCTCGTGCTGGTCGGCGGGTGCCGCACCGCGTCCTCAGCTCTGCTTCACTCCCGGCGACGGCCGGTGGTCGCCTCCCGGACGGCACCCGTCGCCTGCGCCGGTACGCGCGGCGGGCGGGGGTCGCCCGGTCCGTCGGTGTGGTCGGGGCAGACGCCGCCCGCGCCGGCGGCGGCGCGCAGGAACTCCAGCGACCGGGCCGCCACGTCGGGCGCGGCGTGCGAGTGCCGGGGCAGCTCCACGGCGACCAGGCCCCGATAGCCGGCATCGTCCAACGCACGCAGCACCGGCGGGAAGTCGATCTCACCGGTCCCGAACTCAAGGTGCTCGTGCACGCCCCGACGCATGTCGTCGATCTGGACGTTGACCAGGTGCTCGGCCACCTCGTGCACGCACTGCGGCACCGACCAGGGCTCCAGGCAGCGGCAGTGTCCGATGTCGAGGGTGATGCCGAAGGGGTCCGGGTCGCCGAGAGCGGCGCGCAGCCGACGCCAGCCGGCGATGTCCTCGACCAGCATGCCGGGCTCGGGCTCGAAGCCCAGCGGCACACCGACCCGCTCGGCCGCGTCGACCACCGTGGCGCACCCGGCGACCAGCCGGTCCCAGGCCGTCCGGGGCGCGACCGCCTCGGGGCGTACGCCGGCCCAGAAGGAGACGGCCTCGGCGCCCAGGTCCGCGCCGATCCGCACCGCCCGGCGCAGGAACTCGATCCGCCGGGTCGGGTCGTCATGCAGCAGCGTGGGCGCGTGCTTGTGCCACGGGTCCAGCAGGTAGCGGGCCCCGGTCTCGACCACCACCGCGAGACCGAGCGTCTCCAGCCGGCGCCGCACGGCGGCCACCCGACGGGGCAGCGCGGGCGCGAACGGGTCGAGGTGGTCGTGGTCGAGGGTGAGCGCCACCCCGACGTAGCCGAGGTCGGCGATCACGGCGAGCGCGTCGTCCAGCCGGTGGTTGGCGAACCCGTTGGTGCCGTAGCCGAGGCGGGGGGTACCGCTCATGTCGGCGAGATCTTCCGGGCGAGGCGGCGGCCGAGCGGTCCCGCCGCGGCGACGGCCAGCCCGAGCAGCCCGGCACCGCCCCGCGCGGTCAGCGCGCCCTGGAGCGCGGGCAGCCCGGTGATCCCGGCGCCGACGGCGGCCCGCACCCGACCGGCGCTGGGGTCGGCGAGCACCCGCGCCTGCGCCCGGCCGTAGCCGGCCGCGTACCAGGTGGCCAGGGCCGCCGGCAGCGCGGCGGCGAGCGCGGCCCGGCGCGACCCGTCCCGCGCTCCCGCCTCGGCCCGGTCGCGGCGGAGCGTGCCGCGGCCCGGGTCCCGGCGGGCCGCGGCACGCTCCTGGGGGGAACGGGGGCCGGCGTCGCCGCGGGTCGGGTCGGTGTCCCGCGCGGGGTCGTCGCCGGGGCGCCGACGCGGTCGGGCTGCGGCGCTCGCGGCGACCAGCGCGGTGCCGGCGAGGGTGCCCAGGGGCAGGGCGGTGTCCGCGCCGGTGACCTCGCGGCGGGACAGCGCGGTGACCGTCCACGTGTGCGCGGCCACGGTCAGCGCCGCGGGCAGGGCCCGGGTCAGCCGCCCGCCGGTGGCGCCGAGCAGCACGTCCAGCCCTCGGCAGGCGGCCATCACGGCCGGGCCGGCGGCGGTGTTCTTCGCGCGGAGGTCGTACCCCCAGACGGCCGCGGCCAGCGGCACCGCGACGGCCGCGGCCCGTCGGCCGCCGGCGGCGGTGGCCAGGCCGAGGCCGGCGGCGGTGAGGCCGGCGGCGAGACCGACCGCGGCGGCGGGGTGGACCCGTCCGCTGGGGATGGGCCGCTCCGGCCGCTCCACGGCGTCCAACCGGCGGTCGGCCCAGTCGTTGGCGGCCATCCCCGCCCAGTAGAGCAGCACCGAGGCACCGGCCAGGGCGGGTGTACGCCGGTCGAGCGCTCCGGCCGCGGCGGCGCCGGCGACCACGTCACCGGGCACCGAGAGCGCGGCGGGCGCGCGGACCAGCTCGACGAGGTCAGCCAGCCTGGCCATCGGCGCTCTCCCGCCCGGTGTGCAGCGCTCGGGTGAACTCCGCCAGCCGGGTCCACTGCTCGCCGAGCGAGTGGGTCGGCGACCCGAGCGGGTCCTTGAAGAAGAACGCCAAGTCGGTGAGCGGGCCGACCCGGCCGGCGGCGTGCGCGGCGGCCGTGAGCCGGGCCAGGTCGAGCACCAGCGGGGCGGCGAGCGCGGAGTCGCAGCCGTGCCAGGTGAACTCCATCCGCATGCCGGTGCCGAGGAAGCCGGAGAAGGTAATGAGGTCCCAGGCCGTCTTGAAGTCGCCCAGCTCCTCGACGTAGTCGATCCGGGTGCCGCCCTGCGGCACGTAGCCGAGCGTCTCGCCGAGCACCCGCTGCTTGCTCTCCACCTTGGCCGCGTTGGCGGCCGGGTCGGCCAGGTTGGCGCCGTCGCCGCCACCGAGCAGGTTGATGCCGGACCAGGAGCGCACGGTCAGGTGCCGCATCGCGAACATCGGGGCGAGCACCGACTTCACCAGGGTCTCCCCGGTCTTGCCGTCGTGCCCCGCGTACGGCAGGCCGCGTTCGACGGCGAGGGTGTGCAGCGCCGGGAGTCGGGCCCCGGTTGACGGGGTGAAGTCGACGTAGGGGCAGCCGGCGGTCAGGGCCGCGTACGCGTAGAGCGAGCTGGCGGGCAGCACCTCGTCGGGGCCGGTCAGGGCATCGCGCAGGGTGGCCGGATCGGCGTGGGCGGGGTGGGCCGTCGCGGTCGGCTCGGTGGCCGACACGTTGACCACGACCACCCGGTCGAGCCGGTGCCGGTCGCGGAAGTCGGTGAGGTCCCGCACGATGGCGGCGGCCCGTTCGGCCTGGCTCCCGACGCCCGGTGCGGGACGCAACTCCTCCTCGACGGCGGCCAGCTCGTCGGGCAGGGCGGCGACCAGGCGGCCGGGCAGCACCCCGGCGGTGGCGAGCGCCTCGGCGCGCTTGCACAGCGGTGTGGTGGCCACGTCGTGACCGCCGAAGACCAGGTCGGCGAAGGCCGGCAGGGCGGGGCCGCGCAGCTCGGGCAGCTCGGTGACGCAGCCGGTCGGCCCGGCGAGCCCGGCGCGCAGCGCGAGCCCTCCGACGATGCTGGTGGTCGCGACCGAACCACGCGCCCCCACCAGCCAGACACCCGTTCGCATGGCGCCCCTTCCCCGGTCAGGAGGACCGTTGTGCATCGAATTATCTTAATATCAGAATTTTATTCTGAGCGATATAGATGATCCCGAAAACAGTGGAGACGTTCGGATGGGCCCCGTCCACCCGGCCCGTCCGTGGGACGGTCCGGCGTCGAAGTCGGCGGCGACGGCGCCGGACCGGCTCCCGGTGCGATCCGGGCGGACGGGGCTGGCAGGCAGGGTCGGGTCGGCGTCTCGACCCTGCCTCCCCCGCATCCGTTGCGCCGGGACGTGACATGTCCCGGCCGGACGTCTCAGCAGTCGCGGTCCGCCGCGGGTCGGCGGATCAGGTCGGTGACGGTCGCGCGAGAGGCGAGTGGTGCCATCTGCTCCTCCGGATCGTCGGGATGGTGGCGGCTCTCCGGTGCGGCCGGGGAATCCCGGTCCGGCCGCACCGGAGAACCGTCCTGCTCGTGCGCCACCGGGCCGTGGCCCGGCTGCACGTCCTCCGGCACCGACCTCGTCCCGGCCGCGGGGCGCAACCGCGGCCGGTCCCTCGCCGGTCGGTCCGGGAGGCCTGTCGGGGCGGTGCCGGCGGGAACGCCGCCACCGCGCGGTGGTCGGGGGTGGGTGACCCGGCCGGACCGGAGCCCGGCCGGGCCGACGGTCAGACGGCCACGGCGGCCAGCGCCGGCTCCACCTCGGTCCACGAGGAGCCGAGCTCCGCCGAGCGGGTCACCGCGTCCAGCACCAGCTGGACCTGCAACGCGTCGGCGAAGGACGGAGCCGGGTTGACGCCGGTGGCGATCGCCTCGATGAGGTCCCGCATCTGGTGGGTGAAGGAGTGCTCGTACCCGATGATGTGGCCCGGCGGCCACCAGGCCGACATGTACGGGTGCTCGCCCTCGGTCACCAGGATGCGGCTGAAGCCCTGCTCGGTGCTGGGTAGCGTCGCGTCGTAGAACTCCAGCTCGTTGAGGCGCTCCAGGTCGAACACCAGGGTGCCCAGCGAACCGTTGATCTCGACCCGCAGGGCGTTCTTGCGACCGGTGGCGAACCGGCTCGCCTCGTACGTGCCCAGTGCGCCGCCGTCGAGCCGGGCCACGAAGATCGCGGCGTCGTCGACGGTGACCTGCCCGGTGGCCGGGCCTTGGCCGTCGAGCGGCGCCGGCCCGTCCCCGTTGCCGTCGGCGGTGGCCGCGAGCCCGCTGGACTCGGCCGACAGCGGCCGCTCCTTGACGAACGTCTCGGTCACCGCGCTGACCCCGGTGATTCGCTGGTCGGTGACGTACTGGGTGAGGTCGATGATGTGCGCGCCGATGTCGCCGAGCGCGCCGGAGCCCGCCCTGTCCTTCTGCAGCCGCCAGACCAGCGGGAACTGCGGGTCGACGATCCAGTCCTGCAGATACGTCGCCCGGACGTGTCGGATCACCCCGAGCCGCCCGTCGGCGATCATCTGCCGCATCATCGTGACCGCGGGAACCCGGCGGTAGTTGAACCCGCACATCGAGCGCACCCCGGCGGCCTGGGCCGTGGCCGCCGCGGCGGCCATGGCCCGCGCCTCCTCCACCGTGTTGGCCAGCGGCTTCTCGCACAGCACGTGCTTGCCGGCGGCCAGCGCGGCGAGCGTGATCTCGGCGTGGCTGTCGCCCGGCGTGCAGACGTCCACCACGTCGATGTCGTCCCGGTTGACGAGGTCACGCCAGTCCGTCGTGTACGCCTCCCAGCCGAGCCGGTCGGCGGCGTCGGCCACCTTCCCGGCGTCCCGGCCGCAGATGAGCGACATCCGGGCCCGCGCCGGCAGGTCGTACACCCGGTTCACCGTGCGCCAGGCCTGCGAGTGCGCGGCGCCCATGAACGCGTAGCCGACCATGCCGACCCGCAGTTCGTTGTTGTTCGTGGACAAGGTGGGTCTCCCCCCGTGTATCAGAACCCGAGCTTCTCGTAGTTGCTCGCGTTCTCCTTCGTGATCGTCTCGGAGGCGAGGATGATCTCCTTGGGCACCTGGAGCTCCACCAGGTCCGACATGCCCTTGCCCTGCGCGATCAGGCGCGCGAGCGAGATGGCCGACGAGGCCATCGACGGGCTGTAGGTGACAGTGGCCTTGAGGACCGTGTTGTCCGCCTTGATGTCCGCGATCGCCTTCTTCGAGCCGGCGCCGCCGACCATGAAGAACTCCTTGCGGTTGGCCTGGTTGATCGCGGCCAGCACGCCGATGCCCTGATCGTCGTCGTGGTTCCAGACCGCGTCGATCTTCGGAAGCGCCCGCAGCAGCTGCGACGCCTCCGCCTGCCCGGAGTCAGCGGTGAACCGCGCGGCGCGCCGGTTCGCGACCTTGAGCCCGTTCTGGGCCAGCGTGTCGGCGAAGCCCTTCGAGCGCTCCTGGGTCAGCTCCAGCTCGTCCATGCCGGCGATCTCGGCGATCACCGGGTTGCTGACGTTCTTGGCCTTGAGCTGGTCGACGATGTAGTGGGCCGCGGCCACACCCATGCCGTAGTTGTCGCCCTTGATCTGGAGGCGGTAGGCGAGCGCGTCGGGGAAGGCCCGGTCCAGGTTGACCACCGGGATGCCGGCCTTCATCGCCTCCAGACCGGCGGCGTTCAGCTCCTTGCCGTCGTGCGGGAGCATCACGATGATGTCCGGCTTCTGCGAGACCAGCGTCGAGATCGCCGCCCGCTGGGCCGCGGCGTCCGCGCCGGCCTCGACCGTCTTGAACTCCACGTCGGAGTACGCGCCGGCCTGCGCCTTGGCGTTGGTGGTGATGGCGGCGAGCCAGCCGTGGTCGGCGGCCGGGGCGGAGAAGGCGACGACCACCTTCTTGCCGGGCTCCGCGTTGCCGCCCGCGGCGGCGTCGGCGCCCTTGGTCTGCGCGGCGGTGGGCGCGCTCTCGTTGCTGGTGCAGCCGGCGAGCAGCACGCCGGCGCCGACGGCGGCCCCGCCGAAGAGCAGACGGCGGCGGGACACATCGCCACTGTGCTGGGTCATGACGACCTCCATGTTCGCGGTGGTGTGAGGGAAAAAGGGTGCGTGGGGCCAGGCCACCGTCGTTCGCGCGGTGGACCGGTGTGCTGCGGTGGGTCAGGTGGTGGTGAGCTTGTTACGCCCGAGGAACTGACTGAGGCTGCCGAACTGCACCTGCTGGATCAGGACGGCCGCGACGATGATGCCGCCCTTGACCATGTTCTGGGCCTCCGTGGAGAGGCCGTTGATCGCGAAGAGGTTGGTGATCGTCGAGAAGATGATCACGCCGAGCAGGGACCCGATGATCGTGCCCCGCCCGCCGCTGAGCAGCGTGCCGCCGATGATCGCGGCGGCGATCGCGTCCAGCTCGTAGAGGTTTGCCATCGCCGCCTGGGCCGAGGTGGCCTGGGCGGTGAGCATGATCGCGGCGATGCCGCAGCAGAGGCCGGAGAGCCCGTAGAGCAGCACGGTGTGCCGCTTGACGTTGATGCCGGCCAGTCGGGCCGCCTCCGGGTTGCCACCCACGGCGACGGTGCGGCGGCCGAAGGTGGTGCGGTTGAGCAGCACCCAACCGGCGATCACCACCGCGGCCAGGATGTAGACCAGCAGCGGGATGCCGAGCACCTTCGTGCTGGCGATGCCGTTGATGAACGTGTTCTCGGAGACCTGCGTCTGCTTGTCGGAGATCTCCGCCGCCAGGCCCCGGGCGGCGACCAGCATCGCCAGGGTGGCGATGAACGGCACCAGCCGGCCGTACGAGATGAGCAGGCCGTTGACCAGGCCCACCGCGAGCCCGACGGTGAGCGCGCAGAAGATCATGCCGCCGGTGCCGTAGCTCTGGGTGGCCACCGTGGTGGCCCACACCCCGGCGAGCGCGACGATCGCGCCGACCGACAGGTCGATGCCGCCACCGATGATCACGAAGGTCATGCCGACGGTCACGACGCCGACCACGGAGGCGAGCTGGAGGATGCTGAGAATGTTGTCCCACACCCAGTCCGGGTTGGAGTACAGGTCGGAGCGGGTGACGGCGCCGATCACGATCAGCACCGCCAGCACACCGATGAGGGCCAGGTTGCGCTTGGCTCCCTCGCCGCCCTCGCCGCGCCACCAGGACAGCCTCGGCGCCGTCCTGGCGTGGTCGGCCGCGGCCGCCGTCTCCGCCGGGTCCACCGGCGGCGACTGGGCCGGTAGCTGCGACGCCCGCTCCGGCGTCGCGGTCGTATCGGTCACTTCACTCATGCCGCCACGCCTTCCATCAGGGACCCCGCCATGACGAGGTCGAGGACGGTGTTCTCGTCGAGTTCGTGGGCCGGAGCCTCGCGGACGACGCGCCCCTCCCGCATCACCAGCACGCGGTCGGCCAGGCCGAGCACCTCCGGGACCTCGCTGGAGACCAGCAGCACCCCGACGCCGCGTGCGGCCAGGGCGCGGATGACCTGGTAGAGCTCGGCGCGCGCGCCGACGTCCACACCCCGGGTCGGCTCGTCCAGCAGCAGCAGCTTCGTGTCGCCGAGCAGCCAGCGCCCGACCACGACCTTCTGCTGGTTGCCGCCGGAGAGGGTGCGCACCGGCCGCCGGACGTCGCGGGGACGCAGCTCCAGGCTGTCGGCGATCCGGTCCGCCTCGGCGCGCTCCGCCGCCGCGTTGGTGAAGCCGGCGCGGGCGTACCGGGCGAAGGTGGCCAGGGTGATGTTGCGGTAGATCGGGTCGCCGAGCAGCAGCGCCTGGCTCTTGCGCTCCTCCGGGGCCATGCCCATGCCGGCGCGGACCGCCGCGCCGACGCTGCCCGGCCGCAACGTCTGGCCGGACATCCGCACCGTGCCGGCCTCCGGCCGGCGGGCGCCGTAGATGGTCTCCAGCAGCTCGGAACGGCCGGAGCCGACCAGGCCCGCGATGCCGACGATCTCACCGGCCCGGACCCGCAGCGACACGTCCGCGAACTCGCCGGAGCGGCTCAGACCGTCCACCTCCAGCAGCTCCGCGCCCGTCGACTCCTCCTCCGGGCGGTCCGGGAAGACATACTCGATGGTGCGGCCGGTCATCCGGCTCACCAGGTCGCGGGTCGGGGTGTCGCGGGCCGGCAGGTTCGCCGCCGTCGTCCGGCCGTCCTTGAGGACGGTCACCCGGTCGCCGATCTCGCGGATCTCCTCCAGCCGGTGGGAGATGTAGATGACGGCGATGCCCTGGGCGGTCAGCTCACGGATGATCCGGAACAGGTTGCCGACCTCGTCGTGGGCGAGCACCGCGCTCGGCTCGTCCATGATGATCAGTCGCGCCTCGTGGGACAGCGCGCGGGCCATGCTGACGATCTGCTTGCCGGCGGCGGGCAGTCGCCGGACCATGCGCCCTGGCGGGATCTCGGCGTGGCCGAGCCGGCCGAGGATCTGCCGCGTACGCCGGGCCATGTTGCCCCGCCGGACGAAGCCCAGTTGGCGCGGCTCGTGGCCGAGGAAGGCGTTCTCCGCGACGGAGAGGTCCTCGACCAGGTCGAGCTCCTGGTAGATGGTGGCGATGCCGGCGCGCATGGCGGCCTGCGGGTTGGCGAAGCTCGCCGGCTCGCCGCGCCACTCGACCAGGCCGGAGTCGGGGCGGTGCACACCGGCCAGCACCTTGATCAGGGTCGACTTGCCGGCGCCGTTCTGACCCAGCAGGCAGTGCACCTCGCCCGCGCGGACCTCCAACTGCACGCCGTCCAGCGCGCGGACGCCCGGGAAGGTCTTGACCACATCCGTGAGTCGCAGCACCACCTCCCCCGCGACGGTGTCGGCCGGAGCCTCGACCAGTGGTGCGTCCGGCGTTCCGCCGTGCGCACCCCCGACCGGCTCTCCTGGTTCGCGCTCGGTCACCACGCCCTCCTCCCGCTCTCGCTTGACGCCTCCCCGAAGAACACCGTCACGACGCCTCCCCGAAGGCCACGTCGCTGGCGAGCACCGCCGCGCCGGCCACCCCCGCCCGCGGACCGAGCTCGGAGAGGACGACGGGCAGGTTGCCGGTGGCCAGTGGCAGCGACCGGCGGTAGACCACGCTGCGGATCTCGGCGAGCAGGATGTGCCCGAGCTGGGCCAGCCCACCGCCGATCACGATCATGGACGGGTTGGTGAAGCTGACCAGGCCCGCCAGCACCCCGCCGACGCGCCGACCCCCGTCCCGGATGAGCTGGATGCAGGTGACGTCCCCCTCGACGGCGCCCTCGGCGACGTCCAGCGCGGTCACCGTGCCGTTCGCGGCCAGGCGCTCGGCCAGCGCGGGCGAGACCCCGGCGCGCGCCGCGACGGTCGCGTCCTTGGCCAGCGCGGCCCCGCTGAACAGCGCCTCCAGGCAGCCGACGTTGCCGCAGGAGCACATCGGACCGTGTGAGTCGACCTGGATGTGGCCGATGTCGCCGGCGCAGCCGTCGGTGCCCCGGTAGACCTCGCCGCTGAGATAGATCCCGCAGCCGATGCCGGTGCCGATCTTCACGAACAGGAAGTCGTCGACGGAGTGAGCGACGCCGCCGTGCCGCTCGCCGATCGCCATGATGTTGACGTCGTTGTCCACGACCGCCGGGCAGCCGTGCTCGCGGGTGAGCAGCTCGCGCACCGGGAACCGGTCCCAGCCGGGCATGATCGGCGGCGAGACGGGCACGCCGTCACGGAAACTCACCGGCCCCGGGACCCCGATGCCGACCGCGTCGAGCCGCTCGTAGGCGCCGTCCACCTTGGCCTTGTCCAGCAGTTCGTTGACCCGCTGGAGGATCAGCTTCGGGCCGGAGCGGATGTCGGCGGGCTCGGCGTAGGCCGCGACGGGCTCGAGCCGGCCGTTCACCACCTCGACATCCATCGAGCTGGCGCCGAGGTCGACGGCGGCGAAGCGCAGGTGCGGGCTGAGTTCCACCAGGGTGGACCGTCGGCCGCCCCGCGAGGCGGCCAGGCCGGCCTCGGACACGTAACCCAGCGCGACCAGGCGGTCCAACTCGGCCAACAGTCGGGGGCGGGGCATCTCCAGGCGGTCGCCGAGCTCGGCCCGGGACGCCGCGCCCTCGTCGCGGAGCAACCGCAGGAGGCGTACGTGCAGCGGGTCTTCCGTCCGCACCGGGATCACCTCCGCCTCGCGGTCCTGTCACATCGGGTCACGTCGTATCGACGCAACCGCGATGTGTTGTGCCCGACACAGTAGGAGCCTTCCGAGCCGCGTGTCCAGAGCTTCAGCCATTCCGTCTCCAACTTTTGTCCGAACGAGCAAAAGCTAATAGTGGATCAAGGAAAGAGTGGCCGCCCCGGACGGGAGGCCACTCTCTCGGTGAAGGGGTGGTCGCGGTCGGTACGCGCCCCGCGCTCAGCCGGCGCGACCGCGCTTCTGCTTCTTGCGGAGCTTGCGGTCGTCACGCAGCTCCACGTACGGCTCCTCGTCGGCGTCGTGCCCGGCCGCGATCGCCCGGCTGCGTTCCAACTCGGCGTCGAACTCGGCACCGAGCAGGATCGCGATGTTGGTCAGCCACAGCCAGACCAGGAAGATGATCACGCCGGCGAGCGTCCCGTACGTCTTGTTGTACGAGCCGAAGTTCGTCACGTAGAAGGCGAACAGGCCGGACACCACCAGCCAGATCACGACGGCCAGCACGCCGCCCGGGCTGACCCAGCGGAAGCCGCCGTGCCGGGCGTTGGGCGAGGCCCAGTAGAGGATGGCGAACATCAGGCTGACCAGCACCAGCAGCACCGGCCACTTCGCGATGTTCCAGACCGTCACCGCGGTGGAGCCGAGCCCGATCGCGTCACCGGCCGCCTCGGCCAGGCGGCCGGTGAAGACCACGATCACCGCACTGACCAGCAGCAGCACGCCGACCACCGCGGTCACGCCGACCCGGATCGGCAGCGTCTTCCAGATCGGCCGCCCCTCCGGCACGTCGTAGATGGCGTTGGAGGCGCGCATGAAGGCCGCGATGTAGCCGGAGGCGGACCAGAAGGCGGCGAGCAGACCGAGCACCGCGGCGAGGCTGGCCAGCCCACCGGACTGCTTCGCCTGGTCGATCGCCTGCTCCAGGATCCGCTGGATGTTGCCCTCGGGGATCGCCTGGCTCACCGTGTCCCGGACGCTCTCGGTGGCGCCCGACCCGAGGAGGCCGAGGATGGAGATCAGCACCAGCAGGCCGGGGAAGATGGAGAGCACCCCGTAGTAGGTCAGGGCCGCCGCCCAGTCGGTCAGGTTGTCGTCCTGGAACTCCCGGACCGTCCGCCGCAGGGCCGCCTTCCACCCCGTGCCGGGCAGTTTGGTCGGGCTCTGGGGCCCCTCGTCCGGCCCCACCGGCGACGGGTCCCGGCGTCCGCTCGCGCCCCCGGTCGCCGCCGCACCCGGCTCCGCGCTGTCGTCCCGGTCACGCCCGCTGCGGGCGGAGGACTCGTCGGCGGTCATCCCGCCCTCCCTCGTCGTCGGTGGTCTCGCCCTGGACATGCCCCGACAACGGCGGCGGATAACCAGCTACTTGTAGAGCAACCGTCCCATCCGACGCGACGCGACCAGCAGCCCCAGCGTCATCACGACGACCAGGTAGAGCACGTCGAGCAGCCAACCCCAACCGGCGGTGCCGAGCGAGATCCCCCGGATCAGGTGCACCGACCGGTAGAGCGGGGTGACCTCGACCAGCCAACGCAGCACGGCCGGATAGGCCTCCGCGGGCACGAACGTGCCGGAGAAGAGGAAGAGCGTGAACTGGGCGGAGCCCATGAGGTCGAAATCCTGCCAGCTGCGCATGAAGGTCGACAGCGCCATGCCGAGCGCCCCGAAGGTGAAGCCCACCAGCACGGCGGCCGGGAACGCGGTGACCGCCCGCGCCGCGCTGGTCAGGCCGGTCGCGGCCATCACCACGAGGAAGGCGGCCGAGTAGGCGCTGCCCCGCAGCATCGCCCAGCCCAGCTCACCGAGGGCGATCTCGAACGGCCGTACCGGGGTGGCGATCACCCCGTCGTACAGCTTCATGTACTTCATCTTGCCGAAGAAGTTGAAGGTGGTCTCCGCGAGCGCACCCGTCATCGCCGACGAGGCGAGCATCGCCGGCGCGACGAACGCCGCGTAGGTCACCACCTGGCCGCCGGGCAGCGTGAGGTCGCCGACCAGCGCCCCGACGCCCACGCCGATGGAGAGCAGGTAGAGCAGCGGCTCGACGAAGCCGGACACGAGCAGCAGCCAGTAGACCGACTTCAGGGCCGCGACGTTGCGCTCGGCCACCGAGGCCGAGCGCCGGGACGCGGCCGAGACGTCGACCAGCCGGGGCAGCACCAGGCTGACCACGAGACCCTCCTAGACCACGAGCCGACGACGGAAGACCCGGTGGGCGAGCAGCCACCCGCCGAACGCCCAGGCCACGAGATAGAGCAGGTGGCCGACGACCGACCACTGCGGAGCGACACCGAGCGTCGCCGCCCGGCAGAGATCGACCGCGTGCCACAACGGCGTCGCGTAGGCCAGCCAGCGCAGCGCCTCCGGCAGGCTCTCGACCGGGAAGAACACGCCGGCGAACAGCGTCATCGGGATGACCGCGAAGCGGAACAACATGGCGAGCCAGCTGTCGCTGTCGACCGCCGCGCTGTAGGCGAAGGTCGGCGCGGCCACGGCCAGACCGAGCAGCGCCGCCACCGGCAGGGCCGCCACCGCCAAGGGCGAGCGCAGCGCACCGAACACCCCGGTGACCAGCAGGAACGCCGTGATGGTGGTGAGCACCCGGAACAGCACGTAGAGCAGGTGACCGGCCAGGATGTCGCCGACCCGCAGCGGCGCGGCGCCCTGCGCGAAGTAGGTCTTGATCCACTGGAAGTTGCTGAACACCGGCCAGGTCGCGTCGCCGATCGCCACCTGGAGGGCGGTCGAGGCGATCAGCCCGGGGACCAACCAGTCGAGGTAGCTCACCCCGTCGACGCCCTGGTCGATGTAGGCGCCGACACCGACGCCGAACCCGAGCACGGTCAGCACCGGCAGCAGGAACGAGGAGAAGACACCGGCCCGCCAGGTGCGCCGGTAGCCGACCAGGTAGTAGTGCAGCACCGCCAGCGCCGGCACCCGGGGCGGCGACGGACGCGCCCGCTCCCCCGCCTGTCGTGCCACACTCACGCGATCACCCCCGGGTCGCCGTCGCTCCGCCACGCCTTCCTACCCCGGGGGTACGACAGGCCCGAGCCACCATACGACCGGCCGGCGTACGTGTCGCGGCAGTTTCGGGCGACCCGGTGACAACCTTAATCTACATAGGTAGTCTGAGCGGCATGGAACCGCTCGGACGGATCGGCGCCGCCACCGTCGACGTGCTGCGGGTGCTGCTCGACAGCGACGAGCCGCGCTGGGGGCTGGAGATCATCAAGGTGACCGGGCGGCCGTCCGGCAGCGTCTATCCCCTCCTCGACCGCCTGGAGCGGCACGGCTGGGTCACCTCCGCCTGGGAGGCGGAGACCGAGCGACGCGGCCCCCGTCGACGGATGTACCGGCTCACCGTGGACGGCGCCGCCGAGGCACGCCGGGTCTGCGCCCGGGCGACGGCCGGCCGCACCGCCCTGCGGTCCACCCGACCCCGGGCGGCGGGATGAGCCGCCGGACAGCGGGGCACACCGCCCACGACCCGGGCGGGGTCACGGCATGAACCGGCTCACCGTCGCCCTGGCCCTCGTCCGCTGCACGGCGGCGCTGCTGCCCGACCCCGAGCAGCGCGCCCGCCACCTCGAACAGTGGCGTGCCGACGTTCGCGGCGCCGCCGAACTCGACCTGTCACCCCTGCGGATCGCGGCGGGCACCGCCGTCGCCGCCGCCCTGATGACCGTCACCACCCGGAAGGAGACGCCCGTGCTTCCCATCGGTCCGCTCGCTCTCGCCCTGCGCCTCGTCGGCGGACGCACCGCCCGCCGGCGTGCCGTCACGCTCGCCGCGCTGTCCGGCATGGCCCTGCTCAGCGGCCTGGGGCTGCTGCTCGCCCAGTGACCCACCCCGGCGGACCGAGGCGACCAGCTACCCACCCCGGCGGCCCGATGCGACGCGGTCCCACCGTCCGGACGGGATGGTTGAGCCGCCGACGGCCCGCGCCCCGGGCGGCGCGGTCGACCACCCGGTCCCCCGAACGGTGGCGGGGCGCGCTACCGCCGGACGCCGCGCGCCACGAACACCCGCCAGGCGTCGGGCGTGAAGGCCAGCACGGGGCCGGACGGGTCCTTGGAGTCGCGGACGGCCACCACACCGGGGAGGTTGTCCGCGACCTCCACGCAGGCGCCGCCGCTGCCGTTGCTGCGGGTGCTCGTGCGCCACCGGGCGCCGGTCAGGTCCATGTCTCCGCCACTTCCGCGATCAGGTCGAGGGACTGCTGCTGCGATAGTGCCTCACCGCGGATCGACTCCCACACCTCGACCATCTGCCGCACGTAGTCGGACCGGTCGATGACCTGCCCGTGGCGCTGGCCGTCCAGGTAGACGACGTCCTCCCCGGCGGGCGCGGTGGCGATCACGAAGGGACCATCGAGCCCAGCGTACGCACCGGCCGACAGCGGCACGACCTGGATCCGGACCCGGGGCAGCGCCGTCGCGGCCTTCACCAGGTGGCGCAACTGCTCCCGCATCACCTCCGGCCCGCCGACGCGCCGCCGCAGCGTGTGCTCGTCGACGACCACGCTGAGCAGCGGCGGCCGGTCCCGGGTCAGCACGCCCTGCCGATCGAGCCGCGCGGTCACCTGCTGCTCGATCTCGTCCGTCCCGAACAGGCCGGCGCCGGCCAGGACCGCGCGGGCGTAGCCCTCGGTCTGCACCAGGCCCGGCAGGTAGAGCGGCTCGAACCAGCGCAGCGCACTGGCCTCCTGCTCGATGCCGGCCCAGTCCCGGAACCACGGCACCACCGTCTCCCGGCTGATCCGGCGCTGGATGCGCTCGAACCGGCCCGCCGCACCGAAGACCACGTCGCAGCGGCGGGCGAAGTCGAGGCTCGGTCGCCGCTCCGAGGTCTCCACCTTGGCGACCAGCGCGCCTGAGTAGCTGAGCGCCTCGGCCAACGCGCTCTGCGACAGGCCACTGGTCGCCCGCGCCAACCGCAGCTCCTCGGCGAAGTGGTCCAGCATGGACGAACCCTCCACGGACACCCTCCGTACATCCTCGTACCGCCGGGGCACGGCTGCCGTACGCGCTGGTCGTCGGCGTGCGGAACCTCCCACCGTAGTCGGCTGCTCACCAGACTGTCACGCAGCGGAACCGCTCACGGGATCGGACGGCGGGCGGAACCAGGCCGGGGCGCCGACGGACGGCGAGGTCCGTCGGCGCCCCCTCCCACCTCGACGGAGGGTCCTCATGAGACTCAGCTTCAGGCGATGCCGTCGCCGGCCGACCGGCGGGGGGCGCTGATGCCCCGCTACCGTCCGCACGTGGCGGCGCGCCCGTCCTGGCGGTGCCGCGGGTGCGGCGCCGCGTGGCCCTGCTCGGCGGCCCGGCTGGCGCTGCTGGGCGAGTATCGGGGCAACCGCACGGGTCTGCTGGTCTACCTCGCCACGCTGCTCGAGGAGGCGACCGGCGACCTCGCCGACCACGACCGCCTGACCGACCGTTTCCTCGGCTGGGCCCGGGGCCGGTGAACGGCTCGGCGCCTCAGTCGACCAGCGTGCGGCCGGTGAGGTGCAGGAACACGTCCTCCAGGCTGCTGCGCCGGACCAGCACGTTGGCCGGGGCGAGGCCCAGCGCGTGCACCTCGGCCAGCGCCGCGTCGCCGTCGGCGACGTAGAGCAGGATGCGGTCGGGCAGCACCTCGACGCGCTCCCCCAGCCCGTCGAGCTTGCCGGCGAACGCCTCCTGCGACTCGGCGGCGAAGCGCAGCTCCACCACCTCGCGGGTCGAGTGTCGCTCGATCAGCGCCCGCGGCGAACCCTCGGCGACGATGCGGCCCCCGTCCATCACCACGAGCCGGTCGCAGAGCTGCTCTGCCTCGTCCATGTAGTGCGTGGTGAGCACCAGCGTCACGCCCTGCTGCTTGAGCCGGAACAGCCGCTCCCACACCAGGTGCCGGGCCTGCGGGTCGAGCCCGGTGGTCGGCTCGTCGAGCAGCACGATGTCGGGCTCGTTGACCAGCGCGCGGGCGATGGTGAGCCGCCGCTTCATGCCACCCGAGAGCGGCTCGACCTTGCTGTCGGCCCGCTCGGTCAGCTGGACGAAGTCGAGCAGCTCCGCCGCCCGCTCCCGGGCCACCCGCCGGGGGATGCCGAAATAGCGCGCGTAGGTGGTCAGGTTCTCCCGCACGGTCAGCTCGGGATCGAGGTTGTCGAGCTGGGGGCAGACGCCGAGCCGGGCGCGGATCGCCGGCCCGTCGGCCACCGGGTCCATGCCGAGGATGCGCAGCTCCCCACCGCTGGGTGGCGAGATGCAGCCGACCATCCGCATGGTGGAGGACTTGCCGGCGCCGTTCGGCCCGAGGAAGCCGAACGCCTCGCCGGGCCGCACCTCGACGTCGATGCCGCCGACGGCGGTGAAGTCGCCGAACCGCTTCACCAGCCCTCGGGCCTGGATGAGGGGTTGAGCCGTGGTCACCTGTCAGACCCTAGCCACCGGGTCCGACAAGCCCACCTGAATTACGGCCGCCCCGCCGCTCGCGGCGCCCCCGCCGGGAACCCATCGACGTGTATCGTCCCTCTGTGTCGACCACCCGTTCCTCCGACGGCTCGCCACCGACGCCGCGCAAGCCCCCGCACGAGGGCGAACGCGCCGCCCCCGGCGACGAGCGCGCGGCACGGGACGACGGCGAGCAGGCGGAGACCGGGGGCGGCGAGCAGGCGGTCCGGCACGACGGCGAGCCGCCGGGAACCGGCAGCCGCGAGCAGTCGGGCCACCACGGCGAAGGCGCGGGCCCCGACGACGGCACGCGGGTCGGGCGGCCGGCGGTGCCGGCGGTGGCACCCGAACTGGCCGCCCAGTTCGAGGACGAGAAGCCGGGCCGGGTGCTGACCGGGCCGGTCGGGTTGCTCGTCGCCGGGGCGGCCGTCGCGGTCGGCGTGCTCGCGCTGTGGCAGGTGTTCCGGCCGCTGCCGCAGGGCAGCAAGTATTACCTGATCATCTTCCTGGCGGGCATCCTGCCGCTGGTCTTCCTCGCCTACCCCGCCGACCTGCGGCTGCGCGAGCGGCTGCGACGCCGCCGGACGACCGGCACCGCCGAGCCGACCGTCGACCGGGGACCGATCCGCGCCCGCCCCACCGTCGCCGACTGGGCGCTGGCGCTGCTGGCGGTGGCCGCCTGCCTCTACCCCGTGCTGCCGGTCGCCGTCGGCTCGGGCGGCGGCGGCTACGACGCCTTCCTCGACCGGCAGGGCCTGCTCGTGCCGCTCGACCTGGTCATGGGCACCGTGCTGCTCCTGCTGCTGCTGGAGGCGTGCCGGCGCACCACCGGGTGGGTCCTGCCCGCGGTCTGCGTGCTCTTCCTCGGCTACGGCTACTACGGCGGGCTGCTCCCCCAGTCCTGGCCGGTGGCGCACGCGGGGCTCGACTTCAGCCAGCTGGTCGACGCGTTCTACAACTCCGACAGCGGCTTCTACGGCACCCCGCTCGACGTGGCCGCCTCGTACATCGTGCTGTTCACCATCTACGGCGCGGTGCTCGACCTCTCCGGCGCGGGACGGTTCTTCGTGGAGCTGTCGGCCGCGGCGTTCCGCCGGTCCCGCACGGCCGCCGGGCGCACGGCCGTCGCCTCCGGGTTCCTGCTCGGCACGGTCTCCGGATCGGGCGCGGCGACGACGGTGAGCATCGGCGCGGTCACCTGGCCGATCCTGCGCCGGGCCGGCTACCCGCCGGAGCGGGCCGGCGGCATGCTGGCGGCGGCCGGTGTGGGCGCGATCCTCTCCCCGCCGACGCTGGGCGCGGCGGCGTTCATCATCGCTGAATACCTGGGCGTCTCCTACCTCCAGGTGCTCGGCTGGGCGACGGTGCCGACGATCCTCTACTACCTGGGCATCCTGCTCTCCGTCGAGATCGACGCCCGGCGCTCCGGCGTACGCCCGGTGGTCATCGACGCCGTCTCGCCGTGGCGACTGCTGGCCCGGTTCGGCTATCACTTCGCCTCGCTGATCGTCATCGTCGGGCTGCTCGCCGTGGGCGTCTCGGCGACCCGGGCGGTGGTCCTCGCGACCGCGCTGGCGGCCCTGCTGTCCCTCCTGGACCGCGCGCACCGGCTCACCCCGCTGCGACTGCTGACCGCCCTGGCCACCGGCGTACGCGGCGTGCTCGCCGTGGCGGCCGTCTGCGCGGCGGCCGGAATCATCACGGCGACCACCACGAAGACCGGCCTCGGCCCGCAGGCAGCGGCGCTGCTGGTGGACGGCGCCCGCGCGGTGACCTCGGACCCGACCCTGGTCCTGGTGCTGACCGCGGTGCTCGCCGCGATCGCGCTCAGCCTGTTGGGGCTCGCCGTGCCGGTCACCGCCTCGTTCGTGATCGGCTGGGTGATCATCGGGCCGGCCCTGATCGACCTGGGGGTGGCCGTGCCGGCCGCCGCCATGTTCGTCTTCTACTTCGCGGCGCTCTCCGAGGTGTCCCCGCCGACCGCGCTCGCCGCCGTCGCGGCCGCCGCGGTCACCGGCGGTCGGCTGGTGCCCACCATGTGGCAGACCCTGCGCTACGCGCTGCCGGCCTACCTGACGCCGATCGCCTTCGTGATCACGCCGGCCGGGCTGGGGCTGCTCGGCATCGGCGGGCCCGGACGCATCGCGGTGGCGGGCCTGGTCGTGGCGCTCAGCGTCGCCGTGCTGGCCGTCGCGGCGGGCGGGTGGCTGCCCGGTGTCGGCCCGGCCGGCGCCCCGGAACGACTGCTCGCCGCGCTCGGCGGCGTGGCACTGCTCTGGCTCGACCCCGTGCCCGTGGCGATCGGCGTCGGCCTGGCCGCCGTAGCGGTGGCGGGGGTGTTCGTACGACGCGGGACCGCCGGACGGGACGGCGGGTCGCGGGCCGGATCACCGGCGGACCTCAGGGAGGTAGGACAGTGAGCGGGACGAAGACTCGGCTCGGGGCGGCGGTGGGGGTGCTCGCGCTCGTCGCGGCGGGCGCCGTGGGCTGCGGCGGCAAGCAGGGCGGGGCGGCCAAGGACGACGCGAGCAGCGAGGTCACCTGCGAGGTGACCCGGGAGACCCGGGTCGGCATCGCGACCGGCAACGCCACCGGCGTCTACTACGTGGTCGGCAACGCCCTCGCCGGGCAGCTGTCCAGCGCCACCGGCGGCAAGCTGACCGGCACCGCCGCGGAGACCGGTGCCTCGGTGCAGAACATCGAGCAGCTCGTCGCCGGCCAGTACGACGTGGCCTTCTCGCTCTTCGACACCGCCGTCAACGCGGTGCAGGGCAAGGGCAGCTTCACCGCGGCGCAGCCGGTCGAGGCGCTGGCCCGGATCTACGACAACTACACGCAGGTGGTCGTCCGCGCCGACGCCGGCATCGCCTCGGTCGCCGACATGAGGGGCAAGCGGATCTCCACCGGATCCCCGAAGTCGGGCACCGAGGTCATCGCCAACCGGCTGCTGGAGGCGGCCGGCCTCGACCCGGCGAAGGACATCCAGGCGCAGCGGCTCGACCTCGGCAAGACGGTCGACGGCGTGAAGGACGGCAGCATCGATGGCTTCTTCTGGTCCGGTGGCCTGCCCACGGGTGGCCTGACCGACCTGTTCACCACGGCCGGCGACAAGGTGCGCTTCCTCGACATCACGCCGCTGCTGCCGAAGATGGCCGAGCTGAACCCCGCCTACCAGGCGGGCACGATCGGCAAGGACGCATACCGCACCCCGACCGACACCCCGACCATCGTGGTGCCGAACGTGCTGCTGGTGCGCAAGGACCTGGACGCGAACGTCGCCTGCGCCATCACCCGCACCCTGTTCGAGCGCAGGGACGCGCTCGCGCAGGCGAACCCGGCCGCGAAGGGCATCAGCCTGGACAACGCCCGCAAGACCGATCCGGTGGCGCTGCACCGCGGTGCGGACAAGGCGTTGCAGGACCTGGGCGCCCGCTAGCGCCAATGCCACGCTCGGTTACCGGCAAGCAGTCTGCCGGCGCCCGCCTCCCGGCAGATCAGCACGCCGCGCTCCTCGCGGCCATGAGTGTGCGCTGGCCGTCGTGAAGTTGCTCGTGTTGGTCAAGCGGGATAGAGGCGGGCCATCTCCTGGATTGTGTCGGTCAGGTGGGCGACCAGCTGCGTGGGCGCGAGGGCCTGGGCGTTCGGGCCGAGGCGGAGCAGAGTTGCGGCGGTGTGTGGCACGTTCTCCATGGGGATGGTGGCTTGGTGCCAGCCGTCCCGGTCGGCGGGTGTGAGGGTGTGAAGGGCCAGCCGGGCGGCCTTTGGACCGAGGACATCGGGGAGGGCGGTGACCCCGTTCGGGGTCAGGCGCACAACGGCGACCTGGTCGGTGTCAGCCCGCTCGTACCGTTCGACATGGGCACGCCAGAAGTCCGCCAGATCGAAACTGTCCGGCCGGGTGACTGTCTCGGGCAGCGGGCGAAGGTCCACGATCGCCGAGACGCGGTAGGTACGCGGCTGGCCGCGTCCCGCGGCGACCAGATACCAGACCCCGGCTTTGAGCACGAGTCCCAGCGGGTGCAGCCGCCGGGTGACCTCGCCGGGCCGGGGCGCCCAGCGGCGGTAGCGGACTTCGATGGTCTGGTCCTGCCAGAGTGCCTCGGCGACGGCGAGCAGGTGTGGCACCGCGTCGGGCTCCCGGTACCAGCCGCGTGCGTCAAGGTGGAAACGCTGCCGGATTCGCATCGACGCGTCCCGGTACGGGGTCGGCAAGGCCGCCATCAGCTTGAGTTCGGCAGCGGCCACCTGGGCGCCCAGACCCAGTTCGGCGGCCGGCTGCGGCATGCCGGTCAGGAACAGCGACTCCGCCTCATCGGCGGTCATACCGGTCAGCCGGGTGCGGTAGCCGTCCATGAGCTGGTATCCGCCGGCTGGGCCCTGCTCTGCGTAGATCGGCACACCCGCAGTGGCGAGGGCCTCGACGTCGCGGTAGACGGTCCGGGCGGTGACACCGAGTTCCGCGGCCAGTTGTGTGGCACTCATCCGTCCCCGGTTCTGCAGCAACAGCAGCAGGGACAGCAGTCGGCTCGCGCGCACCCGAGACAGTCTGCCAAACCCACTGACAGAAGCTGTCAGGGGTAGTCCACCACGATCGTTGACATGAATGACTTCGACTTCTTCGTCGGCTCGTGGAACGTGGTCAACCGCCGGCTCAGGACGCTGTTCGTTGACAGCGACGACTGGGAGACCTTCCCCGGCACCACAACCTGCCAGCCGATCTTCAACGGTGCCGGCAACACCGAAGAGATCATTTTCCCGACACTCGGCAGCCGCGGCTTCACTCTGCGCCTGTTCGACACCGAGCGAGAGGAATGGTCGATCTACTGGGCGAACAGCCGCACAGGCCTGCTCTTCCCGCCGGTCGTCGGCACCTTCAGCGACGGCCGCGGCGACTTCTACGGCGACGACACGCACGAGGGCAAACCGATCAAGGCACACTTCATCTGGTCCGACATCACACCCACCTCGGCGCGATGGGAGCAGGAGTTCTCTCCCGACGGCGGACAGACCTGGGAGTCCAACTGGGTCATGCAATTCACCCGAGCCTGACCAAAGCGGCTCGGCCAAGGGCCGAGCCGCCCCAAACGCCGCTTCATTCGCCCAAACAAACACGGACGAGCGAAGTGTCCGCACATTCGGCAGGTCCCCGCTCAACTACCCGGCATTGCCGGTAGCGCAGGACGCCGCTCCCGCCGGCTCAGACGTCGGCGGGGGCGGTGGCGGCCCGGGCCGCGGCGACCAGCCGGTCGGTCTCGGCGACCACCTCGGCGTCGTCGACCGGCGTGCCCGGGTCGTAGCGGACCGTCCAGGTGAGACCGTCCACGCCGGGCACGCGGCGGGCCGCGATCCGGCCGCTGCCGCCGGGGACCGGGTGGTGCTGCGTGTACGCCACCGAGCGGGTGACCCGGGCCCGCACCTGGTGCGGCAGGTCGCCCGGGTCGAGCAGCAGGTAGGTCTCCGCGGGGGCGTCGGCGACCACCAGGTAGTCGCCCCGGTCGGCGTGCTGCGCGGCCGGGGTGACGGTCAGCTCGCGGCCGGACCAGACCGCCTTGATCAGGTCGTGCCAGCCGAGCCGGTGACCCCGGCCGGGCAGCCAGAGCCCGAGGTTGCTGGCCACCAGCACACCGTCGCCCTCGCCGTTGCCGGCCGCGGCCCAGGCCAGCACTCGCTCGTCGGGCGCCAGCGGTGGCCGGTCGGCCGGCGGCAGCTTGGGCCGGCGGTGGAACAGTCCCATCTCAGAGCCCTCCCGCGGCCTGTTCCCGCAACGCCCGGGCGTGCTGTTCGAGGGACAGCAGCTCGCCGAAGAGCGCGAAGTATTCGTCCTTGTTGCTGACCGGGTTGATCCGCTGGATGCGGGACTTCAGGTCCCGGATCCGGCCGGTCACCGACCCCCACTGGAGGCGGGCCATGGTCACCGACACGTACCGCGGGTCCGGCTCGCCGTCGATCCGCAGCGGCTCGACTGCCAGCTCGGCGACGAGGGCCTGGGCGGCGAGGTCCGGTGCGGCGTCCCGCACCGACTCGATCCACACGGCGCCGCCGGCGGCCGTGGACGCCCCGCCGGCCGCCGCGACGGCCTCGCGGACCGCGACGTGCACCGGGTGCCGGTACTCGTTCGCCTCCACCGCGTCGAACATCGGCCCGGCCAGCACGGGCTGCTGCAGGGCGAGCTTCAACGCCTCCCGTTCGACCATCGACTGCGGGCTGTCCACGCTCGGCTCGGGGTTGGCCGGTCGGGGTGCCGGCGCCGCGGCCTCCCGGCCGGCGGGGGCCGACGCCGCGGCCAGCACCGCCCGCTGCACGGGCTCGATCTCCATGCCCAGGTCACCGGCGAGCTTGCGGACGTACTCCGGACGCTTCTCCCGGTCCTTCAGCTTGGCGACCAGCGGCGCGGCCCGGCGCATCGCCTCCACCCGGCCGTCGACGGTGTCGAGGTCGTAACGGCTGATCACGTGCCGCAGCGCGAAGTCGACCAGCGGCTCGCGGCGCGCGACCAGGTCGCGGACGGCCAGGTCGCCCTTGGCCAGCCGCAGCTCACACGGGTCCATGTTGTCGGGGCTGACCGCGATGAAGGTACGCCCGACGAAGCGCTGGTCGTCCTCGAAGGCCCGCAGCGCGGCCTTCTGCCCGGCGGCGTCGCCGTCGAAGGTGAAGATGATCTCGCCGGCCCGTTCGTCGCTGTCGAGGAGCACCCGGCGCAGCACGGCGATGTGGTCGGCGCCGAAGGCGGTGCCGCAGGTGGCGACCGCCGTCGGCACGTCGGCCAGGTGGCAGGCCATCACGTCGGTGTAGCCCTCGACGACGACCACCTTGCCCTGCTTGGCGATCTCACGCTTGGCCTGGTCGATGCCGTAGAGCACGTGCGACTTCTTGTAGATCGGCGTCTCGGGAGTGTTCAGGTATTTCGGGCCGTCGTCGTCGTCGAAGAGCTTGCGGGCACCGAAGCCGATCACGTCACCGGTGATGTCCCGGATGGGCCACATGAGCCGCCGTCGGAACCGGTCGATCAGCGACCCGGAGCGCGACGGGCGGGACAGCCCGGCGGTCGTCAGCTCGTCGGCGGTGAAGCCCTGCTGCCGCAGGTGCTTGGTGAGCAGGTCCCAGGCGTCCGGGGCGAAGCCGCAGCCGTAGCGCTCGGCGGCGGCCCGGTCGAAGCCACGGGCGGCCAGGAACTCCCGCGCCGGGCGCGCGCCGGCGGTGGTGAGCTGGGCGCGGTAGAAGTCGACGGCGGCGGCGTGCGCGGCGACGAGCCGCTGCCGCTGCCCCTGCTGCGGTCGGGCGCGGGGGGCGGAGTTGTCGGCCTCGACGTAGCGCAGTTGGATGCCGGCCCGGGCGGCGAGCCGCTCGACCGCCTCGACGAAGCTGAGGTGGTCGGCGTCCATCAGGAACTTGATCGCGTCGCCGCCGGCGCCGCAGCCGAAGCAGTACCAGACGTTGCGCCCGGGCGAGACGTTGAACGACGGGCTCTTCTCGTCGTGGAACGGGCAGAGACCCTTGAGGTTTCCGGCGCCCGCCGGCTTCAGGGTCACCGTGTCGGAGATGACCTCCGCGATCGAGGTGCGCTCGCGGACCAGCGCGATGTCCTCGTCCCGGATCCGGCCAGCCATGGATGCACCCCCTCGGCGTACATCCTGCCCTGCCGGACCGACGACGTACGGGCGGGGGCGCGCGGTGTGGCGCGGACCGCGCCCGCTTTGGACTGTTCCGTCCCAGAGACCCGACCCGCTCGGCGAGCATGTACGCATGCGGTGGCGACGGGGCGACGGGGCCCGCTGGACCCGGCTGGCCGGTCGGTTGATCGCGGTGCGGCCGGCGGCCAGCATCGTCGACGAGTCCGGCCACCGGCACGCCACCTGGTTCGAACTCTTCTTCGACGTGATCTTCGTCTTCGCCCTGGCGGCCGTGGTCGACCGGCTCGGCGACGATCCCACCCCCCGACCCGCTGGCGTGGTCGCCGTTATAGGGCTCTTCCTGCTGGTGCAGTGGGCCTGGGTGGGGCACGCCTACTACGCCACCCGGTACGAGGCGGACGACCTGCCGCACCGGTTGTTGCTGCTGTTCGCGCTGCTCGGCGCCGGAGCGATCACCCTCGGGGTGGACGAGGTGCCCGACGGCGAGATGCTGCCGGTCGGCTACCTGATCGTCCGTGGCGTGCTGCTCCTGCTCTACATCCGGGGCCGCCCCCAGAGCAAGGTGGCCCGGGCGGGCACCGTCGTCTACCTGATCGGCTTCGGGCTCGGCTGGCTGATCTGGCTGGCCTCACTGGCCGTCCCCGGGCACCTGCGGCCGGCGTTCTGGATCACCGGGACGGTGATCGAGCTCGCCACGCCCTGGATCGGCTACCGCTGGCTGAGCCGGTGGCCGGTGGACGTCCGGCACCTGCCGGAGCGGGTCGGCCAGTTCGTCATCATCGTGCTCGGCAGCATGGTGGCCAACCTGCTCGCCACGGTGCCGGACCACCCGGACCAGAAGATGGCGCTCACCGCGGCGCTGGCCGCCATCGTGCCGGGGGCTATCTGGTGGATCTACGCCACCTTCGTCACCAGTGGCATCCCGATCCGCCGGCTACGCGGCGGCCAGCCCTACGCCTACCTGCACTACTCGCTCGGCAGCGGCCTGCTGCTGCTCGGGTGGGCGCTCGGGCAGACGGTGCGGGCGATCCACGGGGAGATCCCGATGACCCAGGAGGTACGCCTGCTGCTCGCCGGCGCGTCCACCCTCTGGATCGTCTCCGGGCTGGGCCTGTACTGGCTGTCGATCCGGGTCTCGCTCTCCGCCGCGCTGCTCTTCGGGGGCGCCGCCGCCGCGATCTGGGCGCTCGCCCTGGCCGTCTCCGCGCCGCACCTGCTGCTGGTGCTACTCAGCGCGGTGATCGCTGGGTACGCAGTGCTGTTCACCGTCCTGCTGAACAGCGAACGGTCGAGGCAGCCGCCGGGCGAACTCACCGTCGCCGACTGAACCGACGTCCGATCTCCTCGCCGGCTCGGAGCCCCGGTCAGGCCGCGACGGACTCCGCGGCCTCCGCCTGCCGGGTCCACTCGGGCTTGCTGGCCCGCCAGCCCTCGTCGTCCAGGCCCAGGCGCCAGTAGCCGGAGATGGAGAGCATCTCCCGGGGGATTCCCCGCTCGACGCGCAGCAGCCGGCGCAGCTCCTTAACGAACGTCGCCTCACCGTGCACGAAGGCGTGCACGGCGCCGGTGGGGAAGTCCAACGCGCGCACCGCGGCGACCAGCGCCTCACCGACCGGGCGGTCCCCCCGGTGCAGCCAGGTCAGCTCGACCACGCCCGGGCTGCGCAGCCGCTGCTCCTCGGCCGGGCCGCTGGTCTCGACCAGCACCCGGGCGGGCGCGCCGAACGGCAGCCGCTCCAGCGCGGCGGCGATGGCCGGCAGCGCACTCTCGTCGCCGACCAGCAGGTGCCAGTCGGCCTCGGGGCTCGGGGCGTACGCGCCGCCGGGGCCCACGAAGTGCACCGGGTCACCGGGGCGCAGGCGCGCCGCCCACGGACCGGCCAGCCCCTCGTCGCCGTGGTGGACCACGTCGACCGTCAGCTCGCCCGTGGCGGCGTCCCACGCTCGCACGGTGTACGCGCGCAGCCGGGGCCAGTGCTCGCGCGGCAGGTCCCGACGGATCGCGGCCAGGTCGAGCGGCATCGCGTAGTCGACGCCGGGCTGCGGGAAGACCAGCTTGATGTAGTGGTCGGTGAACTCGCCCACCGGCAGCCCGGCCAGCTCCTCGCCACCGAGGGTCAGCCGGATCAGGTGCGGGGTGGGCCGCTCGGTCCGCAGGACCCGAACCGACGTCACGGTCGTACGGCGCTCCGTCATGCTAGTTAGGCTAGCCTAACCAGTTGTCCTGCTGACGGGCGGTGCACCACGCCGGACCAGCCGGGTGTGCCAGGTCACCGCCGCCGGGTCGGTCAGCGAGGCGACCTGGTCGATCACCACGCGCAGCCGCGCGGCGTCGTCCGACGCCGCCCGCCACAGCGGGGCGAAGACCGGGTCCAGCCCGTCCGGCGCCCCCGCGACCAGGGCCGCGACCAGCTCGGCGAGGATCTGCCGCTGCCGGTCGTAGCGCTCCTCCGCGCCCGCCCGGCGCATCACGTAGCGCAGCGCGATCCCCTTGAGCAGCGCGCAGCGCGCCCGCACCCGCCGGGGCACCACCAGGTCCGCGGCGTAGCGGCGGAGCGGGCCGGGACCGAACCGCTCCTGGGTGGCGGCCACCGCGGCGGACACGAACCGCCCGGTCAGCACGCTGGTGGTGGCCTTCAGCGCCGCCTGGGCGCGGTGGCTGCCGTCGTAGCCGGCCAGCGGGGCGAGCACCGGGTCGGCCAGCAACTCGACCAGCACCTCACCGAGGTCGGCCGGGGACTCGCCGGAGTAGGCGGCCGCCACGTCTGCGCAGAGGGCCGCCCGCTCGTCGGCGTCGGCGAGCAACGGCCGGAGCGTGACGTACCCGCCGTGGATGCCGTCCTCGACGTCGTGCACCGAGTACGCCACGTCGTCCGCCCAGTCCATCACCTGCGCCTCCAGGCAGCGGCGGTCACCCGGCGGCGCGCCTGCCCGGACCCAACCGAACACGCCGGCGTCGTCCGCGTACACCCCGAACTTGCGCTCCCCCGCGCGGCGCGGCCAGGGATACTTCGCCACCGCGTCCAGCGAGGCGCGGGTGAGGTTCAGCCCGGCGGACGACCCGTCCGGGGCCACCACCTTCGCCTCCAGCCGGGTGAGCACCCGCAGCGTCTGCGCGTTGCCCTCGAAGCCGCCGCACGGGCTGGCCAGCAGGTCCAGGGCGGCCTCGCCGTTGTGCCCGAACGGCGGGTGACCGAGGTCGTGCGCCAGCCCGGCGACGTCCACCACGTCCGGGTCACAGCCCAGCCGCGCCCCCATCTCCCGGGCGATCTGGGCGACCTCCAGCGAGTGGGTGAGGCGCGTCCGCAGGAAGTCGTCGGTGCCGGCGGTGTGCACCTGCGTCTTCGCGGCCAACCGACGGAACCCCGCCGAGTGCAGCACGCGGGCGCGGTCCCGCTCGTACGGGGACCGACCGTGACCGCTGTCCTTCGGCGGCTCCGCGACCCGCCGTTCGTCGTCCGGCGCGCCGCCGGGCGGCTGACCGCTCAACCGGTCGACCTACTTCCGCTGCCGGAGCACGCAGAACTCGTTGCCCTCCGGGTCGGCGAGGACCGTCCACTCCACGTCACCCTGGCCGATGTCGACGTGCCGCGCGCCCATGTCGACCAGCCGCTCGACCTCAGCCTCCTGGTCGGTGGGGCGCAGGTCGATGTGCAGGCGGTTCTTGGTGTCCTTGGCGTCGGTGACCGGCACGAACACGATGCCGGGGAGCCGGTCCGCCGACTGGCGGATCTCCACCTCGTCGGGCCGCTCGTTGACCACCTGGTAGCCCAGGGCCTCGGCCCACCAGCGGGCCAGCCGGGCCGGGTCGCGGGCGTCGACGGTCAGGCTCTCCCAGACGCTGCTCATGCAGTCCACCCTTCCGCATCGACGGGGTACGAGCCAGCCAAGGTTACGCCCGGACCGCCGTCGCGGCGCGCCGAGCGAGTCGGGGTACTGGCCGGCGCGGCGGGGCCGCCGGGCCCCCGCCCTGGTGGCCGGCGCGGCGGGGCGGGAGGTCCGGGTTCCCGCCGCACCGCGCCTCACCACGATCAGCGGCTGTCCGAGCCGGCCGTCTCCACCGCCGCGCGGCCGGCCTCCAGCCTCGCCACGGGCACCCGGAACGGCGAGCAGGACACGTAGTCCAGACCGACGGAGTGGAAGAAGTGCACCGACTCCGGGTCACCGCCGTGCTCACCGCAGACGCCGAGCTTCAGCCCGGGTCGGGCCGCGCGGCCCTCCTCGGCGGCGATCCGGACCAGCCGGCCGACGCCCTCGCGGTCGATCGACTCGAACGGCGAGATGCCGAAGATGCCCAGCTCCAGGTAGCGCCAGAAGAACGCGCCCTCCACGTCGTCGCGGGAGAAACCCCAGCCCATCTGGGTGAGGTCGTTGGTGCCGAAGGAGAAGAACTCGGCCGCCTCGGCGATCTGGCCGGCGGTCAGCGCCGCGCGCGGCACCTCGATCATCGTGCCGATCAGCACCTCGACGCCGCTGTCGCCGACCACCTCGGCGATGATCTTCTCGGCCTCGGTGCGGACGGTCTCCAATTCCTGCACGGCCCCGACCAGCGGCACCATGATCTCCGGGCAGGCCGAGCCGCCCTCGCGGACCACGGTGACGGCGGCCTCCGCGATCGCCCGGACCTGCATCGCGAACAGGCCGGGGACGACCAGCCCCAGGCGTACGCCGCGCAGGCCCAGCATCGGGTTCTGCTCGTGCATGCGGCGCACCGCGGCGAGCAGCGCCTCCTCCTTGGCCACGTCCTCGCCGCGCTCCTGCGCGACCGCCACGTTGACCGCGAGCTGCTCCAACGGGGGGAGGAACTCGTGCAGCGGCGGGTCGATCAGCCGCACGGTCACCGGGAGGCCGTCCATCGCCCGGAAGATCTCCACGAAGTCGCTCCGCTGCAACGGCAGCAGCGCGGCGAGCGCCGCGTCCCGGTCCTGGTCGGTCCGGGCCAGGATCAGGCGTTCGACCAGCTCACGGCGGTCACCGAGGAACATGTGCTCGGTGCGGCACAGCCCGATGCCGCCGGCGCCGAAGCGCCGCGCCCGGGCCGCGTCCGCCGCGGTGTCGGCGTTCGTCCGGACGGCCAGCCGCCGCCGCTGGTCGGCGTGCGTCATGATCCGGTGTACGGCCCGGACCAGCGGGTCGTCGGTGTTCTCCGCGTCGAGGGTGCCCTCGAAGTACTGCACCACCTCGGAGGGCATGACCGGCACCTCGCCGAGGTAGACCTTGCCGGTCGTGCCGTCGATGGAGACGACGTCGCCCTCGTTGACGGTCCGCCCGGCGACGGTGAACCTCCGCTGCGGGACGTTCACGTCCAGGTCGTCGGCGCCGGAGACGCAGGTCTTGCCCATCCCCCGCGCCACCACGGCGGCGTGGCTGGTCTTGCCGCCCCGGGACGTGAGGATGCCCTTGGCGGCGATCATGCCGTTCAGGTCGTCGGGGTTGGTCTCCCGGCGGACCAGGATCACCGACTCCCCCTCGGCGGCCAGCTCGACGGCCCGGTCCGAACTGAAGACCACCTTCCCGGACGCGGCGCCCGGCGACGCCCCGATGCCCTTGGCCACCGGCTCGAACTCGTGGTCGAGGCGGAACCGGGGGAACATCAGCTGGGCGAGCTGCGCCCCGTTGACCCGGTGCAGCGCCTCGTCCAGGTCGATCAGGCCCTCGTCCACCAGCTGACCGGCGATGACGAAGGCAGCCGCGGCCGTACGCTTGCCGACCCGGGTCTGGAGCATCCACAGCTTGCCGCGCTCGATGGTGAACTCGATGTCACACAGGTCCCGGTAGTGCTCCTCCAGCCGGGCCATGTAGCCGAGCAGCTCGTCGTACGACGTCTTGTCGATCCGCTCCAGCTCCTGCAACGGAACGGTGTTGCGGATGCCGGCGACCACGTCCTCGCCCTGGGCGTTGGCCAGGTAGTCGCCGTAGATGCCCTGCGCCCCGCTGGCCGGGTCCCGAGTGAACGCGACGCCGGTGCCGGAGTCCGGGCCGAGGTTGCCGAAGACCATCGCCACCACGTTCACCGCGGTGCCCAGGTCGGCCGGGATCCGCTCCTGCCGGCGGTAGACCACCGCGCGCTCGGCGTTCCACGACTCGAACACGGCGCGGATGGCCAGGTCGAGCTGCTCGCGCGGCTCCTGGGGGAACTCCCGGCCGGTGTGCTTCGAGAAGATCTTCTTGTACGCGTCGACCAGCCCACGCAGGTCGTCGGCGTCGAGGTCGAGGTCGCTGGTCGTACCCTTGGCGCGCTTGGCCTCGTCGAGCGCGTGCTCGAACTCCTCGCCCGGCACGTCGCAGACGGTCTTGCCGAACATCTGGATGAGCCGGCGGTAGGAGTCCCAGGCGAACCTGTCGTTCCCCCCCGCCTGGGTGCTCAGGCCGACCACGCTGCGGTCGTTGAGGCCCACGTTCAGGACGGTCTCCATCATGCCGGGCATGGAGAACTTGGCGCCGGAGCGGACGGAGACCAGCAGCGGGTCGTCCGGGTCACCGAGCGGGCGGCCCATCTCCCGCTCCAGCGACTCCAGGTGCGCGGCGATCTGCTCGGCGAGTCCGGCCGGCTCCTCGCCGGTCGCCAGGTACGCCTTGCAGGCCTCGGTGGTGATGGTGAAACCGGGCGGGACCGGAAGGCCGAGGTTGGTCATCTCGGCCAGGTTCGCGCCCTTGCCGCCGAGCAGGTCCTTCAGGTCCATGTTGCCCTCGGCGAAGTCGTACACGTACTTCTGATCCACCGTCTCTCGCACTGCCACCAGACCTCCCACGCGCGCCATTGACACTTAACGAAGGTTCAGTTCGGACATACCCCGCGAGCGACCACCGTTAATCCGGTGGTGCTCAGCGGTCGGTGGGCGAAGGTTAAGCGAACATCGAGTGACCTGGGACCGTTCGGTGACAATAGGCACAGCTATCACGACTATCCGCGTTCGTACCGGTTTTTGGGAACGCTTCCACGCGCACGAACACGCAGTACCGCCGCCCGTCGTACCCTTGAGGCACGCGTTTCGGTGAACTTCACCTTTGCCATAACCAACGCAAATACACCCCGGAGCCGCCGTCGTGTCCACCCTCCCCACCCCCGCCGACCGGGACGCCACCCCCACGCGCGAGCCGGCCGTCACCGGCGTCGACGGGGTGCCGCCGCGCGAGACCGCCGTCGCCGGTGACGGGGTGCCGCTGCGGGAGACCGCCGTCGCGGACCTGGTGCGGGCCGCCGACCGGGCCGCCACCGAGCTGCTCGTCCCGCCGGCCGCCACCCTCGGACACGCGGCCGCGGCCCGGCTCGGTGACGTGGTGCCGGCGCCCGAGCAGGTCCACCCCGTCCCCGGTGCCGACCACCGGCTCGGCCCCGACACGGTGATCCGGGTCGGCGCGGACCCCGCGGCGCGGGCCGTCGCCGACCAGCTCGCGGCGCTGCTGCGCCCGGCCACCGGCTACCCGCTGCCCGTCACCGACCTCGCCGACCCCGAATCCGGCGGTGGCATCACCCTGACGCTCACGGACGACGAGGCGCTCGGCCCGGAGGGCTACCGGCTGGACGTCGACCGCGACGCGGTGCGGGTCACCGCGGGCGCACCGGCCGGCCTGCTGTACGCCGTCCAGACGCTGCGCCAACTGCTGCCCGCTGCCGTCGAGAGCGCCACCCCGGTCCCCGGGCCCTGGATCCTCCCCGGCGGGTCGATCGTCGACCGGCCCCGCTTTCCCTACCGGGGCGCGATGCTCGACGTGGCCCGGCACTTCTTCCCCGTCGCCGACGTGCTGCGGGTCATCGACCACCTGGTCCGCTACAAGCTCAACCACCTGCACCTGCACCTCACCGACGACCAGGGCTGGCGGATCGCCGTCGACGCGTGGCCGCGGCTGACCACCGTCGGCGGGATGGGCGAGGTGGGCGACGGGCCGGGCGGGTCGTACAGCACCGCCGACTACCAGCGGATCGTCCGCTACGCCGCCGACCGGCACGTCACCGTCGTACCCGAGATCGACCTGCCCGGGCACACCAACGCCGCCCTCGTGGCCTACCCGGAGCTGGCGCCGGAGGGCGTCGACCCGCCGACGCCGTACACGGGCACCGAGGTCGGCTTCAGCTACGTCGACCCGGCCAGCGAGCGGACGTACGACTTCATCGCGGACGTCCTCGGCGAGGTGGCCGCCCACACTCCGGGGCCGTGGCTGCACATCGGTGGCGACGAGGCGTTCAAGGTCAAGGGCGAGGCGTACACCGGCTTCGTGGAGCGGGTGCAGCGCCTCGTGGCGGCCACCGGCAAGACCGTCGTCGGCTGGCACCAGATCGCCCCGGCCGCGCACGCCGAGGGCCGGGTGCTCCAGTGGTGGGGCACCACGCCCGACGACCCCACCACCGCCGAGGCGGTCCGTCGCGGGGCCCGCGTCATCGCCTCCCCCGCGAACCTCATCTACCTGGACATGAAGTACGCCCCGGACACCCCGATCGGGCACGACTGGGCGGGCCTCATCGACGTACGCCGGGCGTACGACTGGGATCCGGGCAGCCACCTCACGGGCGTACCGGCCGAGGCGATCCTGGGCGTGGAGGCGCCCCTCTGGACCGAGTCGGTCACGTCGCTGCCCGAGATCGAGTTCATGCTGTTTCCCCGGCTGCCCGCCGTGGCCGAGCTCGGCTGGTCACCCCGGTCGACGCACGACTGGGCCGGGTTCCGGGAGCGGCTGGCCGGTCACGCGCCCCGCTGGACCACCGCGGGCATCACCTTCCACGCCGCACCCGAGGTGCCCTGGCCGGTGGCCATCGGCCCCGGCACGGCACCCGCAGCCACGATCCCCACCCAGCCGACCGGGCAGGCGCCCCCGACCGCCCCACCGATCCCCGCGGGCGACCCAATCCCGGCAGGCACCACAACCCGGGTGGAAGGCCCGCCCGGCGCCGACGGCGCGATATCCGCAGACGGGGCAATCACGCCAGACGAGGCCTGACCCGCCCATCCCGACCAACCCCCACCCCGACGCCATCCCGGCGGGACGGGCCCGACCCGAGGGTCCCGCCCGACCGAGGGCAGATGCCGGTTGACGGGCTCCGGCCGGGTCCGTCAACGGCGGGCCAGGCGGGGTGGGCGACGTGATCGACTCCGGTTCCTGGAAGTCGGGGTGTCCGCCCCGGGCGATCAACCCGACCTCCAGGAAGTCGTGAAGGCACTCCGACCCGGACAAGGGTGACGCTTGTAGATCTTGGACGATTAGTGCCCCTATAGGGGCACTAACTCACCAAGATCCCAAGAGGGCGAGTGAAAAAGTCTGCATGCCCGGCCGTGCCGCCTGGGGGGTTTGTCCGGTTCGGTTGGGTGGGCTGTCCGGTTCCGGGGTGCGGCGTCCCGTGGGCGGGGCCACACCCGGGGCGGAATCCTGGGCCCGGCCAGGTCGTTGAACATGACATGCCGCGCGGCCCCGAGCCGCCGGCCCCGGCCGGATCACCGGCCGACCCGCCCCGGTCCCCGGGCCACCGCCCCGGACCCGGGAATGACCGGCCCACCCCGGTCGTTGCACACCCCCGACGCCACGAGCCCCCGGCCGTGACCGTCACCGGGCCGCCGGAATCACCGGCCCACCCCCGGTCGTTACAACCCCGAGCCGCCCGAGCAGGCCACGCCGCCGAGCCGGCCCCACCCCCAAGAACCTCCCGGCACCCGCCCCCCAACGCGGGCCGCCGCGCACCCCCGAACAGAGAGGCACACATCATGCGTACCGATCTGATCCGCAAGACCGTCCTCACCGCAGCCGGAATCGCCGCCGCCGGCGGCGGCATCGCCGGCCCCGCCATCGCCGCCCACGCCGCCCCCGCCGACACCAAGCCCGCCCAGGTCCAGGACCGCAAGAACAACAGCAGCGAGCGTGAACTCAACGTCCGCTACGAAGCCCAGCCCAACTTCTACTACTGCGGCCCCGCCGCCACCCGCAACGCCCTCTCCGTCCAAGGCAAGGACATCAACGTCGACGCCATGGCCAAGGAAATGGGCACCACCGAAGCCGGCACCAACTCCATCAACGACATCACCCCCGTCCTGAACAAGGAAACCGGCAGCAACGTCTACAAGTCCGTCGAGATCAGCTCCACCAAGGCCGACGACAAGCAGACCGACAAGCTGCGCCAGGACATCGTCCGCACCATCAACGACGGACGCGCCGTCGTCGCCAACATCGCCGGCACCACCACCGACACCGACGGCAACACCCACTCCTACGAGGGCGGCCACTACATCAGCGTCGTGGGCTACCGCGACGGCGGCACCGAAGTGAAGATCGCCGACTCGGCCGACCCCAACACCGCCTCCTACTGGGTCAGCATCGACCACCTGGCCGACTGGATCGCCACCCGCGGCTACTCCACCAACTGACCCCAACAAAGCAACAAAGCAACACAGCACCAAGCGACAGGGCCGGCCCCCACCACGGGGGCCGGCCCTTCGTCATGTCCGGGTCCGCCGGACAGTCGGCGACCGGGCTACCGGCCACCGGCTACCGCCGGAGCGTCAGCCGCCGGAGTCGGCGAGTTCGGCGCCCTCGGGGACGGTGTCGTCGTCACGGCTGGCGAGCCAACCGTCGGGCAGGAAGACCTTGCCCGGCGAGTTGGTACGGCCGCGCGGCTGGCCCAGGGTGGCGACCGGGAATGGCTCGGCCGCGTCGAGCTTGCCGAGCAGGTCGTCCAGCTGGGCCAGGCTTTCGATCATCGCCAGCTCCCGGCGGAGTTCGCTGCCGACCGGGAAGCCCTTGAGGTACCAGGCCACGTGCTTGCGGAAGTCGGTGCAGCCGTCCCGCTCACCCCGCTCGGGCGTACGCGAGCCGGCGGTGAACTGGTCGACGAGCAGCTCGGCGTGCCGGCGCATGGTGGCGGCGACCTCCCCGAGGGTGGGCAGGCGGCGCTCCGGGCGGCCGTTGAAGGCGGCCTCCAGGTCGGCGAAGAGCCACGGCCGCCCGAGGCAGCCGCGGCCGATGACGACCCCGTCGACGCCGGTGTGCGCGACCATCCGGAGCGCGTCGTCGGCCTCCCAGATGTCGCCGTTGCCGAGCACCGGCACGTCCAGCGCCTGCTTGAGGGTGGCGATCGCGTCCCAGTCGGCGGTGCCGGAGTAGCGCTGCGCGGCCGTACGCCCGTGCAGGGCAACGGCGGCGACGCCGGCCTCCTGGGCGGCGAGCCCGGCCTCGACGTACGTCAGGTGGTCGTCGTCGATGCCCTTGCGCATCTTGACGGTGACCGGCACGCCGGCGGGTGCGGCGGCGTCCACGGCGGCCTTCACCAGCCGGGCGAAGAGCCGGCGCCGCCACGGCAGGGCGGCGCCGCCGCCCCGGCGGGTCACCTTGGGTACGGGGCAGCCGAAGTTCAGGTCGATGTGGTCGGCGAGGTTCCGTTCGACGACGATCCGCACGGCGGCGGCGGTGGTCTCCGGATCGGTGCCGTAGAGCTGCAGGCTGCGCGGCTGTTCGTCCTCGGCGAAGGCGATCATCCGCAGCGTCTTCGGGTTCCGCTCGACCAGCGCGACAGTGGTGATCATCTCGCACACGTAGATGCCGCCGCCCTGTTCACGGCAGAGCTGACGGAAACCGACGTTCGTGATGCCGGCCATCGGGGCGAGAACCACCGGCGGCCAGACCTGGTGCCGCCCGAGCGTGAGCGGGCGCAGGCGGGGCAGGGTCGGGGCGGTCACCCGACAAGTGTACGGGGGCCCCGACCGGCGCCGTCCGCGCCGGCCGAGGCCCCCGCTCCCAGCTCAGCAGCCGGGCAGGCGCTCGATCAGGTAGCGCTCGACCTGGTCCAGGGAGACCCGCTCCTGGGCCATGGTGTCCCGGTTGCGGACGGTCACGGCGTTGTCGTCGAGGGTGTCGAAGTCGACGGTCACGCAGAACGGCGTGCCGATCTCGTCCTGCCGGCGGTAGCGGCGGCCGATCGCCTGCGAGTCGTCGAACTCCACCACCCAGCGCTTGCGCAGCGTGGCCGCCAACTCCTTCGCCTTCGGGGAGAGCGCCTCGTTGCGCGACAGCGGCAGCACCGCCACCTTCACCGGCGCCAGCCGCGGGTCGAAGCGCATGACCGTCCGCTTGTCCACGCCGCCCTTGGTGTTCGGGGCCTCGTCCTCGTCGTACGCCTCCAGGAGGAAGGCGAGCACCGCGCGGGTGAGGCCGGCGGCCGGCTCGATGACGTACGGCGTCCAGCGCTCGCCCTTGGTCTGGTCGAAGTACGACAGGTCGACGCCGGAGTGCTTGCTGTGCGTCGACAGGTCGAAGTCGGTCCGGTTGGCGACGCCCTCCAGCTCGGCGAACTCGGTGCCGCCGAACTGGAAGCGGTACTCGATGTCGACCGTGCGCTTCGAGTAGTGGGAGAGCTTCTCCTTCGGGTGCTCGTAGAACCGCAGGTTGTCGCGGGAGAGACCCAGGTCGAGGTACCAGTTCCAGCGCTCCTGGAGCCAGTACTCGTGCCACTGCTCGTCGGTGCCCGGCTCGACGAAGAACTCCATCTCCATCTGCTCGAACTCTCGGGTCCGGAAGATGAAGTTGCCCGGGGTGATCTCGTTGCGGAACGACTTGCCGGTCTGCGCGATGCCGAACGGAGGCTTCTTGCGCGCGACGGTCTCCACGTTCTTGTAGTTGACGAAGATGCCCTGGGCGGTCTCCGGCCGCAGGTAGTGCAGGCCCTCGTCGCTCTCCACCGGGCCCAGGTAGGTCTTCATCAGGCCGTTGAACATCTTCGGCTCGGTGAAGGTGCCCTTGTTGCCGCAGTTGGGGCAGTTCAGCTCGGAGAGCGAGGTCAGCGGCTTGCCGTGCTTCTCGGCGTAAGCCTCTTCCAGGTGGTCGGCGCGGAAGCGCTTGTGGCAGAACTGGCACTCGGTCAGCGGGTCGACGAACTCGGCGATGTGGCCGGACGCCTCCCAGACCTGGCGGGCCAGGATGACCGCCGAGTCCAGGCCGACGACGTCGTCGCGCTGCTGGACCATGGCCTTCCACCACTGCCGGCGGACGTTCTCCTTGAGCTCCACGCCGAGCGGACCGTAGTCCCACGCCGACCGGGTGCCTCCGTAGATCTCGCTGGAGGGAAAGACGAAGCCCCGGCGCTTGGCGAGGCTGACGATGGCGTCGATACGGTCGGCTGGCATGTTTCCTCCTACGCCGGCTGGCGGCCGGCGGGGACGCGGTGTGGTCGCTGGGGACCGGACAGGGACGAATGGATCAGTTCGGGACCACGGTACGACCCGTCGGGCCCCGGGCCCAGCAGAATACCGGGGGCGGGTCAGTTGACCCCGCACACCTCCATGCCGCCCGTCTGCTGGTCCTGGCCGAGGATGACCTGCTGCCGCTCGCGCCGGCCGCCCTCCAGGGTCACGTCGACGGGGACGGTGAGGTTGGTGGTGTCGACCTCGCCGACGCGGAACGCGGCGACCTGCGGCTCCGCGGCGGCCCGCCGCTCGAACTCCGCCCGCGACTCGGCGCGCTTGGCGTCGTCGCAGAGCTGGTCGTACGCCGCGCCGAACTTCCGGTCCACGAGCGCCTGGTAGTAGTCGGTGGAGACGGTCCGGCCCTGTTCCCGGACCGCCTGCACGCCGCTCACCGCGAGGCCGACGACCGCGGCGCCACCTCCGCCGAAGCAGAGCACCAGGGCGAGCGCGCCGACCCCGAGGGCCAGCCACAGTCGGGCCCGACGGCCCTCGGTGGGTGGGGCGGCGAACGGCGGCGCCACCCCGGGGCCCGGCGGAGGGGCGGGCGGCCCGGGCGGCGGAGCCGGTGGGGCGGGCGGCTGCCCGCCGTCGTGCCCGGGCGGCGCGGGGTGCGGCGGTGGGGCCGCCGGTCCGGGAGCGGTCATACGAGCAGGGTAGTGCCCGCGGGCTCAGCGGTAAGGACCAGCGGCCCGATCACTCGCGGTCACCACGACCGCTCCGCCGGGCGCGGCGCTGGCCAACGCCTCGTACGCGGACGGTTCGTCGACCGACTGGGCGAGCAGCGGAACGGCGCTGACCTTGACCTCGAAGCCGCCGAGCGCGCGGCGGTAGGCGCCCACGGACTCCCACTCGGTGACCAGGCTCCAGTGCCGGGGGTCGTCGAGGGCGCGGACCAGTTGGCCGCGGAGGTAGCCGGCGCAGGCGGCGAGCGCGGTGAGGGCGGCGTGCGCCCGCTCGGTGAAGTCGTCCGCGACATCGACCTCGACCACGAACCGGTTGGTCACCAGCACCGGGGGCCTCCTCGTAGAGTCTGTGGGATGCAGCGTACGCAGAACCCCCTGCTTGTCCGGTTGGCCCGGGCCAACCCGACCGCGGTGTTCCTGATCACCCTGGTGCTGGTGCTGATCGCCCTGTTCGCTCCCGGCCCGGTCGGCGGGGTGCTGCTGCTGGCGCTGGCGGCCGCCCTGATCGCGCTGCTGGCGACCACCTGGCAGGTTCAGGCGCCGCAGACCCGGCTGCTGCGGCTTGTGATGCTGACCCTGTTGGTGGCCGTCGCCTTGGTGAAGCTGCTCTGACATGCAATCATGCGTTTTTGACAATCATTATCGTTCCCGCGGACAGTTGAGGACATGAACAAGCGTTCCACTTCGCGTGTCCTGGCCGCCGCCACCGCCACCCTGCTCACCCTGGGCGGTGCCGCCGCCTGCTCCACCGACGGCCCGGCCGGCGCCGACCCGCAGCGGGTCGACGTGGTGGCCGCCTTCTACCCGCTCCAGTTCATCGCCGAGCGGGTCGGCGGAGACGCGGTCCGGGTGACCAACCTGGTCAAGCCGGGTGCCGAGCCGCACGACCTGGAGCTCAACCCGGGCCAGGTCGGCCAGATCAGCGAAGCGGAGCTGATCGTCTACCTCAAGGGCTTCCAGCCGGCCGTCGACGAGGCCGTCGACCAGAACGCCGGCGACCGCGCGTTCGACGTCACCACCGTCCAGCCGCTGCGGGACGCCGCCGCCGGCGGCCACGAGCACGAGGGCGAGGAGGCGGCCGACGACCACGAGGAGAGCGGCGGCAAGGACCCGCACCTCTGGCTCGACCCGACCCGACTCGCCACCGTCGCCGACCGCCTCGCCGAACAGCTGGGCAAGGCCGACCCGGACCGGGCCGCCGACTACACGGCGCGGGCGAAGACGCTGCACGCCGACCTGGAGAAGCTGGACGCCGACTACACCGCCGGTCTCAGGACCTGCGAGCGGCGGGAGATCGTGACCAGTCACACCGCCTTCGGCTATCTGGCCGAGCGCTACGAGCTGGAGCAGGTGGGCATCACCGGGCTCGCCCCGGAGACCGAGCCGTCCCCGCAGCGGCTGGCCGCGGTCGCCCGGGAGGCACGCGAGCACAAGGCCACCACCATCTTCTTCGAGACCCTGGTCAGCCCGAAGGTCGCCGAGACCATCGCGGCCGAGGTCGGCGCGAAGACCGCCGTGCTCGACCCGATCGAGGGTGGGCCGGCCGACGGCGACTACCTCACGGCGATGCGCGCCAACCTCCAGACCCTCCGGACAGCCTTGGACTGCTCATGACCGAACCTGTCATCCAGGTCGAGCACGGGGCGGTCGGCTACGACGGCCGCCCCGTGCTCCGGGACGTGTCGCTGACCGTGACCGCCGGTGAGGTGGTCGCGGTCCTCGGCGCGAACGGCTCCGGCAAGTCGACCCTGATCCGGGCCGTGCTCGGCCTGGTCCCGCTGACCGCCGGCTCGGTCACCCTCTTCGGCCGCCCGCAGCGCCGTTTCCGGCAGTGGGAGCGCATCGGGTACGTCCCGCAGCGGCTGGGCGCGGGCGGCGGCGTGCCGGCCACCGTCCGGGAGGTGGTGGCCTCCGGCCGCCTCGCCCGACGGGGCATCCTCCGCCCGCCCGGCGCCGCCGACCGGGCGGCCGTCGACACGGCCCTGCGCGCGGTGGGCCTCGCCGACCGCGCCGGTGACCCGGTCGCCACCCTCTCCGGCGGGCAGCAGCAGCGCACGCTGATCGCCCGGGCCCTCGCCGGTCAGCCGGAGCTGCTGGTGCTCGACGAGCCGACCGCAGGGGTGGACGCCACCAGCCAGGACGCGTTCGCCGGCGCGCTGCGCGACTTCGTCGCCGGCGGCGGGACGGTGTTGCTGGTGGCCCACGAACTGGGGCCGCTGCGCCCGCTGATCAGCCGGGCGGTGGTCGTCCACGCCGGCGGGATCTGCCACGACGGCCCGGTGCCGGATCCCGCCGGCCACCACGCCGAGCCCGGCCACGACCACGTGCACCCGCACTGTCCCGACGAGCCCGTCGGGCTATGGAGCAACTGACATGGAACTCTTCCAGTACCCCTACATGCAGCGCGCCCTGATCGCCGCGCTGGTCATCGGCCTGGCCGCCCCGGCACTCGGGATCTACCTGGTGCAGCGCCGGTTGGCGCTGATCGGCGACGGGATCGGGCACGTGGCGCTGACCGGCGTCGGCGCCGGCCTGCTGCTCAACCGGTCCCCGGTGCTCGTGGCGGTGGTCGTGGCGAGTCTCGGCGCGATCGCCATCGAGCTGGTCCGCTCCCGCGGCCGTACGTCGGGAGACCTCGCGCTGGCGTTGCTCTTCTACGGCGGCATCGCCGGCGGCGTGATGCTCGTCGGGCTCTCCGACAGCACGCCGGCGAACCTCGTCTCGTACCTGTTCGGGTCGCTCATCACCATCTCGACGCCCGACCTGACCACCATCGTGGTCCTCGGCGCGGCGATCCTGGTGCTCATGCTCGCGCTGCGCCCGGCGCTGTTCGCGGTCTCCCACGACGAGGAGTACGCCCGCGTCTCCGGCCTGCCGGTGCGGACGCTGAACATGCTGATCGCGGTCACCACCGCGGTCACCGTGACCATCGCCATGCGCGCGGTCGGCGTACTGCTGATCAGCGCGCTGATGGTGGTGCCGGTCGCCGCCGCCCAGCAGGTCGCCCGCGGCTTCCTCACCACCATGACGGCCGCCATGGCGCTCGGGCTGTTCGCCGCCGGGTCGGGGGTCTGGGTGGCGGCCACCGCCGACACCGCGCCCGGCGCGTCGGTGGTGCTGATGGCGATCGCGTCGTTCCTGGTGGTCGCGTTGGCCGCCGCGGCGTGGCGGCTGCTGCGCCGACGCGCCGCACCGGCTCCGGTCCCGGCGCCCGAGCCGCACGAGGTCGTGCTCCAGTGATGCTGATCGTCACGCGACCCGCGGTATTGGTTACCGTTACAGGGTGAGCGGCGGATCCGGCTACGACGGCTTCGAGGGTGCCAGCGAGCTGTTGCGTGCGCTGTCGGCGCCCATCCGGCTGGCGATCGTCAGCGAGCTCGCGGGCGGCGAGCGGTGCGTCCACGAGTTGGTGGAGAAGCTCGCCGTGGCGCAGCCGCTGGTGTCGCAGCACCTGCGGGTGCTGCGGGGCGCCGGCGTGGTGCGCGGCTCACGCCGGGGGCGGGAGATCGCGTACAGCCTGGTCGACGAGCACGTCGCGCACATCGTGGCGGACGCGGTGAGTCACGCCGGGGAGGGTTCATGATTCAGCGACGGGTCGGAGGTGGCACATGGTGAGCGACAGCGGTGCCGCCGTGCGCAACACCCGCCAGCGCAGCGCGGTCAGCGCCCTGCTGGCCGAGGTCGAGGGTTTCCACAGCGCGCAGGACCTGCACGCCATGCTCCGCGCCCGCGGCGAGCGGGTCGGCCTGACCACGGTCTACCGGACGCTGCAAGGACTGGCCGACGCCGGCGAGATCGACGTGATGCGCCCGCCGGGCGGCGAGCACCTCTACCGCCGGTGCAGCGAGGGACACCACCACCACCTGGTCTGCCGGGCCTGCGGGCGGACGGTGGAGGTGGCCGGGCCGGCGGTCGAGTCCTGGGCCGAACGGGTCGCCGACCAGCACGGCTACGCCGACGTGAGCCACACCCTGGAAATCTTCGGCACCTGCCGGTCCTGCGTCCACTGACGCCCCTACCCCACGGCTTCCCGCCGGGGCGCGGGGCGGATGCCGGGGACGGCCATCCGTGGCACGCTGTCCGGCGTGAAAATCTACGCCGATCGCTTCCCGACCGCCGTCCGTCAGTTCCTCACCGACCTGCTCGTCGTCGCCTGGGTGTACGCGGCGGTCCGCTTCGCGCTGTGGCTGCACGATCTGGTCCAGAAGCTCGCCGTACCCGGGCAGAAGCTGGAGGGGGCCGGCGGCGGCCTCGCCGACAACCTCGCCGAGGCGGGCGGGAAGGTCGGCCGGGTGCCGCTGGTGGGTGACGAGCTGACCGCGCCGTTCGAGCGTGCGGCGGACGCGGCCCGCGCGCTCGCCGAGGCCGGACGCGACCAGCAGCACCTCGTCGACCAGCTCGCCCTCGCCCTCGCCGTCGCCGTCCTGGTCTTCCCGCTCGGCCTGGTGCTCGTCGGGTGGCTGCCGCTGCGGCTGCGCTGGATGCGCCGCGCCGGGTCGGCCGCGAAGCTGGCCGCCGCGCCCGCCGGCCGTGACCTGCTCGCCCTGCGTGCCCTCGCCACCCAGCCCCTGGGCCGGCTGACGCGGATCGCCCCGGACGTGGCCGAGGCGTGGCGTCGCGGCGACGACGCCACCGTCGACGCGCTCGCCTCCCTGGAGCTGCGCCGCCTCGGCCTGCGCGACGGCCGCTAAGGTCTTCGGGTGTTCTACTTCCTGCTCGTCATCGCCGTACTGCTGCTCGGCTACGCAGCCGTCCTGGTCAGCTTCGTCCGCAAGGGCCGCAAGATCCCGCCCGCGGCCTACCTGGGCCTGGCGGCGCTCAACGGGCTGATCCTGGCGGCGATCCTGGCGTGGGCCATCGCGCGCTGACCCGCCGGGAGCCGCTCGGCGCGCCGGCCCCCGGGGCGTCACCGCCACCCGAACGTCGGGTCACTGCGGTGGCGGGATCCGGCGGCGGACGTCGGGCGTGGTCGACGGGCCGGGCGTCCAGGGGGCCACCCAGGGCGCGTCGGCCGGCGGCAGGACGACGCCGTCCTCCAGTGCGGCGTAGCGGCCGGCGAGGACGCGCTTGGCGGCGGCCACGTCCACCGAGTCGGTGTTGTCCCACAGCGCGGTGAAGAGCGCGTCGACCCGGACCCGCGCCTGACGGCAGAACACGTCGGCCAACTCGACGTTCTCCGGCCGGGCGTCCCGCTCGGCGTGCGCCCGGACGCAGACCGCGGCCATCGCGAACAACTCCGCGCCGATGTCCACCACCCGGCCCAGGAAGGCCTGCTTGCGTTCCATCTTTCCCTGCCAGCGGGACATGGCGTAGAAGGTCGACCGGGCCAGCTTGCGCGACGAGCGCTCCACCACCCGCAGGTGGCCGGCGAGCCGGCCGAACTCCCCGTACGACCCGGGTGCCTGGCCGCGGCCGACGGCGAGGGTCGGCAGCCACCGCGCGTAGAACGCGCCGGCGCGGGCGCCCGCCTTCGCCTTGCGGCCGAGACCGGCGTCCGGGTCGATGATGTCGCCCGCGACGGACAGGTGGGCGTCGACGGCCTCGCGGGCGATCAGCAGGTGCATGATCTCCGTCGAGCCCTCGAAGATCCGGTTGATCCGCAGGTCGCGCAGCATCTGCTCGACGGCGGCGGGGCGTTCACCGCGGGCGGTCAACGACTCCGCGGTCTCGTAGCCGCGCCCGCCCCGGATCTGGATGAGGTCGTCGGCGATCCGCCAGGCCATCTCGCTCGCGTAGAGCTTCACCAGGGCCGCCTCGATGCGGATGTCGTTGCGGTCGTCGTCGGCGAGCAGGCAGCAGAGGTCGAGCATCGTCTCCATGCCGTAGGTGGTCGCGGCGATGAAGGAGAGCTTCTGGGCGACCGCCTCGTGCTCGCCGACCGCCCGGCCCCACTGCACCCGGTCGGCGGCCCACTCCCGGGCCACGTTGAGCGACCACTTGCCGGCGCCGACGCACATCGCGGGCAGCGACAACCGGCCGGTGTTCAGGGTGGTCAGGGCGATCTTCAGGCCCTTGCCCTCGCCACCGATGACGTTCTCCGCCGGCACGAGGACGTCGTGGAACCGGGTGACGCTGTTCTCCAGGCCGCGCAGGCCGAGGAAGGAGTTGCGCCGCTCGACGGTGATCCCCTCGGCGTCGCCCTCGACGACGAACGCGGTGATCCCGCCGCGCCGTCCCTCGGCGGCCGGCACCCGGGCCATCACCACCAGCAGCGTCGCCACGGTGCCGTTGGTGGCCCAGAGCTTCACCCCGTTGAGCCGGTAGCCGGTGCCGTCCTCGGTCGGCTCGGCGGTGGTGCCCAGCCGGGCCGGGTCGGAGCCGACGTCGGGCTCGGTGAGCAGGAACGCGGACACCTCGCCGGCGGCGAGCCGGGGCAGGAACCGCTGCTTCTGCTCGGCGGTGCCGAACATCTTCAGCGGCTGCGGCACCCCGATGGACTGGTGCGCGGAGAGCAGCGCGCCGATGGCCGGGCTGATCGAGCCGGCCAGCATCAGCGCCCGGCAGTACTGGAGGTTGCTCAGCCCGAGACCACCGTAGGCGCGGTCGATCTTCATGCCGAACGCGCCGAGCCGGGCCAGCCCGTGGAACACCTCGTCGGGGATGTACGCGTCCCGCTCGATGGCCACGCCGTCGACCTCGGTGGTGAGGAAGACCCGCAGCCGGTCGAGGAACTCCTCGGCGCGGGCGTCCTCCGCCGGATCGGAACGCGGCCACGGGTCGATCAGGTCGAGCCGGAAGCGGCCGAGGAAGAGCTCCTTGCCGAAGCTCGGACGGTCCCAGGTGGACTGACGGGCGGCCTCGGCGACCTGGCGGGCCTCCTTCTCGGAGACCTGACCCGCCTCGGTGGGCAGCGGGGCGGCGGCGCCACCGCTGGTGTCGGGTCGCTCCGGGCCGTCGCCGGACTCGCCCGGCGCGGGTCGGCTGTTCTGCGTCGTGGTCACGGCTGCCCCCTCGAACCTCGGTCCGCTGCGTCAACGTGCTCGACACACGCAACGCTACCCCCGGGTGTTACCCAGGGGTAGCGTTCGGTGATGATCGAGTTTCACCGATCGCCGGTCAGTCGTTCGCCACCCGGGGGCTGTCGTCCTCGTCGTCGATGTCGTCGTCGCCCCAGTTGCGCCGGGCGAACGGCAGCGCCGCCCAGAAGGTGAGGAACCAGAGCGCGGTCAGCGCGCTGAGCAGGAAGGCGATCGGGCGGTCGAGCACGAAGTCGGTGATCAGCAGCACCGCGCTGACCATCGAGATCAGCATGAACGCCAGCCCGCCGGTCGCCATCCGGTGCGCGAAGCGCACCAGCTCCGGCTTGCGACCCTGGCGGAACAGGGCGCGGTGGAACGCCACCGGCGAGATGATCAGCGCGGTGGCGGCCGCCGCGGCGAGCAGCGCGACGATGTAGACGTCCTTCTGGAAGTTGCTGGTCCTGGTGAAGCCGTTGCTGAACGGCAGGGTCAGCAGGAACGCGAAGAGGATCTGCACACCGGTCTGCGCCACCCGCAACTCCTGGAGCAGGTCGGCGAAGTTGCGCTGCCAGCGTTGCTTCTCGGTTTCCTTCGACACGCGCTACCTCCGGTCCGACGCTACTGCCGGCGGGTCCCGGCCGCCGGCAGCACGCCAATGCCCGATCGGGAGATCCGCGAAACCGGCTCAGGACCCGTCCGCCGGCACACCGCGGGGCGCGGGCATCACGGGCGGGTGCGCCCCGCGGCGAGAGGGCGCGGGCATCGTGGGCACGTGCGGGCCGCGGCGAGAAGGCGCGACGAGGAACGCGGCGGCTAGGAACCGCGACGGATGCGGCCCGCGTACCGGGCCTCCAGCGCGTGGTTGTGCTCGTCGCCGCCGGAGATGTTGGCCGACAGGTAGACCGGGGGCCGCTCCCCCGCGTCCAGCAGGCGCGCCACCACCTCGACCGTGATCTGCTGCGCGAGCAGCGCCGCCGTGATGGAGGAGACCGCGCCGACCGCGCCGCCGCCGGGCAGCGGCAGCGTCGCGTCGCCGTACGGGGCGCCGTTGTCGAGCACCACGTCGGCGAAGTCGGCCAGCTTCCGTCCGGACGGGTGGCGGGACGTCATCTGGCCGGAGTGCTGCGCGGAGGTGATCGCCACGAGCCCGTGGCCGCGCTCCTTGACCAGGGCCGCGAACTCGACGATCGCCCCGTTCACGCCGGAGTTCGAGGCCACCACGAAGACGTCCTGCGGGCGGATCGGCGCCAGCTCGTACAGCCGGTGCGCGACCGTGGGGTCCCGTTCCAGCGTCGGCCCGAGCAGGTCGGCCGGCGCCCCGCCGAGCAGCACCAGGTCGCGCAGCGCGATCCGGTTGGTGGGCACCAGCCCGCCGGCCCGCCCCGCGATCTCCATCGACAGCGCCTCGGAGTGCCCGGTGCCGAAGGCGTGCACCACGCCCTCGGCCCGGATCGCGTCAGCGATCAGGTCGGCGGCCCGGCCGACGGCCTCCCGTTGGCTCGCCGCGACCCGGTCCATCGTCGCGGTCACCGTCGCCAGGTAGCTCTCGGCGCTCAGTGTCATGACTCCTCCGTCCCCACCCGGGCGAGGATCGCCTCGGCCAGCGCCGCCGGGGCCTCGTCCGGGATCCAGTGGCTCACATCCGTCAGCTCGACGAAGCGGTAGTCGCCCGGCACGTGGGCCGCGCAGGCCTCGGCGGCGGTCCGGCCGATCGCGGTGTCCCGGTCGCTCCACACGTACGTGGTGGGCACCGGCACCGGACCGACGGCCTTCAGGTCGGCCCCCGACATCGCCCGGTACCAGTTCAGCGCGCCGGTCAGAGCGCCCGGCTCCCGCATCGGGTCGGCGTAGCGGGCCACCCGGGTGGCGTCGCCCACCCCGGAGAGCATCCGCCGGAGCGCGACGGCGTTGAGCGCCAGCAGCACCTTCTCCGCCTTGCCGCCGGGCTGGCGGAACAGCGCCATGTACGACGAGCGCGCTTTCTGCCGCACGTCGTGGTTCAGGGCGTACACGAAGGCGGCCGGATGGGGCACGGACACCGCGGTCAGCGTGCGGACCCGGGCCGGGTGCTGCGCCGCGAGGCCCCAGGCGACGACGGCGCCCCAGTCGTGGCCGACCACGTGCGCGGCGTCGACGCCGAGCGCGTCGAGCACCGCCGTCGTGTCGGCCACCAGCTCGGGCACCCGGTAGGCGGCCACGTCGGCCGGTCGGGCGCCGGGCGAGTAGCCGCGCTGGTCGAGGGCGTACGTGCGCAGGCCGGCGGCGTGCAGGGCGGGCACGACCTCGTCCCACTCCCCGGCGTGCTGCGGGAAACCGTGCAGCAGGAGCACGGCCGGCCCGTCCTCCGGGCCACCGGCGCGGACGTCGAACGTGAGTCCCCGGGCGTCGATGCGCATGATCGGCAGCCTACCCAGGTCGGGCGGCATCGCCCCGCCCCTGCCGACGGTGCTAGCGTCTGCGGAAACAACTTCACATCCGACAGGGGAGCGCACAGCGCTGAGAGTGCGGGCACGCCCGCAGACCCTCGAACCTGATCTGGGTAATGCCAGCGCAGGGAGTTCGGTCGACCTCCAGCCGCGCCGCCGTCCGGTCCCACCGGGCGCGGCGTGCGTCTTCTCCTGGTTCGTCGCATGAACTGGGAGCGATCATGACAGACACCACCTCCACGAACCGTTGGCGGACGATCGACATCGTCGTGGCCTCGGTCATCGCGGTCGCGTTCGGCGTCATCTTCTGGGCCTGGGGCCTGGTGTGGAGCGCCACCGACGCGGCCTTCGCGTTCTTCCCGCCCGCGCAGACACTGATCTACGGCGTGTGGCTGGTGCCGGCCGTGCTCGGCGGCCTGGTGATCCGCAAGCCGGGCGCCGCCCTCTACTGCGAGACGGTGGCGGCGATCCTCTCCGCCCTGCTGGGCAGCCAGTGGGCGAGCATCGTCATCCTCCAGGGCCTCATGCAGGGCATCGGCGCCGAACTGGCGTTCGCGGCGTTCCGCTACCGCTCGTTCCGGCTGCCGACCGCGCTGCTGGCCGGCGCGCTGACCGGTCTGAGCGCCGCGATCTTCGACTTCGTCTACTGGAACGTCGAGACCGACCTGACCAGCTACCGCATCCCGTACGCGCTGCTCACCGTCGTCAGCGCGACCGTGGTGGCGGGCGTCGGCGGCTGGGCCCTGACCCGCGCGCTGGCCAACACCGGCGTCCTGGACCGCTTCCCCGCCGGCCGCGAACGCGCCGCGATCTGACCCACCCCGCCCTCCCCCAACCGCCGTCGCCAAGCGCAACAACTTCATGATCAACAGGATGCGGGCCCGGGGGCGGGCGGATGTCGAGGGAGGTGGTCCTGTGGCGGCGGTGGAGCTGCGGGGGTTCGGGTGGCGGCACGCCGGGCGTAAGCGCTGGGCGGTCCGACGCCTGGACCTGCGCGTCGAGAGCGGCGAGCGGGTGCTGCTGCTCGGGCCCTCCGGCGCCGGCAAGAGCACCCTCCTCGCGGCGCTCGCCGGGCTGCTCCCCGAGGACTCCGGCCAGCAGGAGGGCACCGTCGAGATCGACGGGCTGGACCCGCGCAAGGGCCGGGAGCGGGTCGGCATCGTCTTCCAGGATCCGGAGAGCCACCTGGTCATGGCCCGCAGCGGCGACGACGTCGCGTTCGGGTTGGAGAACCGTGGCGTACCGAGCGCCGAGATCTGGCCCCGGGTCGACGAGGCGCTGCGCCGGGTCGGCTTCCCCTACGACCGGGACCGGCCCACCGCCGCGCTCTCCGGGGGCGAGCAGCAGCGGCTCGCCCTCGCCGGCGTCCTCGCCCTGCGCCCGCACCTGCTGCTGCTCGACGAGCCGACCGCCAACCTCGACCCGGCCGGCGCCGCGCTGGTCCGCTCCGCGGTCGCCGGCGCGCTCGACGCCGACACCACGCTGATCCTGGTCGAGCACCGGGTGGCCGACGCCCTGCCCCTGGTGGAGCGGGTGGTGGTGCTCGAACCGGGCGGCGGCGTACGCGCCGACGGCACCCCGGACGAGGTCTTCCGCGTCCACGGGGACGCGCTCGCCGCCGAAGGGGTGTGGGTGCCCGGCCGGACCGTGCCGCCCCGCCGCGCCACCACGGCCCCCGGCGACCCGCTGGTCACCGCGGACCGACTCGGCCTGCCGCCCCGGCTGGCCGCGACCGACCTGACCGTACGCGCCGGAGAGGCGCTCGCCGTGCTCGGCCCGAACGGGGCCGGCAAGTCGACGCTGGCGCTGCTGCTCGGCGGGCTGCTGCGGCCGGGCGGCGGCACGGTGACCGCGAGCCCCGCGCTGGCCGGACGGGACGCGCGTACTCCCCCGCACCGCTGGCGGGCCCCCGCCCTGGCCGGCCGGATCGGCTCGGTCTTCCAGGACCCGGAGCACCAGTTCGTCACGAGCACCGTCTTCGACGAGCTGGCGCTCGGGCCCCGCCGAACCGGACGCCCCGAGGCGGAGATCCGGTCCACCGTGGACGGACTGCTCGACCGGCTGCGGCTCGGTGCGTTGGCGCGCGCCAACCCGTACACCCTGTCGGGTGGCGAGAAGCGGCGACTGAGCGTGGCGACGGCCCTGGCCACCGCGCCCCGCCTGCTCGTCTGCGACGAGCCCACCTTCGGTCAGGACCGGCGGACCTGGCGGGAGCTGGTCGACCTCTTCGCCGAGCTGCGCGACGCCGGCCACGGCGTGGTCACCGTCACCCACGACCCGGATTTCGTCGCCGCGCTGGCCGACCGACAGCTCACCCTGGAGCGACCGTGATCGGCATCGAGCCGGTCGCCGTGCCCGGGGCGCCGCTGGCCCGGCGCAACCCGGTGGCCAAGCTCGCGGCGGCGCTGGTGTTCTCGTTCGTGCTGGTCGCCACGCTCGACCCGGTCGCGCCGGCGATCGCCATCGTGGTCGAGTTGGCGTTGCTCCCGCTGTTCGGCGTCCGCTACCGGGCGCTGGCCCGGCGCACCTGGCCGCTGCTGGTCAGCGCCGTCGGCATCGTGGTCACGCTGGTGCTCTTCGCCGCCGACCGCTCCGGTCGGGTGCTGGTCGAGGCCGGCCCCGCCGTGGTCACCTCCGGGGTGCTGCTGACCGCGCTCGGTCTGGTGCTGCGGATGTTCGCGGTGGCGCTGCCCGGCGTGATCGTGTTCGCCACCACCGACCCGACCGACCTCGCCGACGCCCTGGTGCAGAACGCGAAGGCGCCGGCCCGGTTCGCGATCGGCGCGCTCGCGGCGTTCCGGTTGCTGCCGCTGCTCGGCCAGGAGTGGCAGATGATCAGCATGGCCCGGCGGGCGCGTGGGGTGGAGGCCGGCCGCAACCCGCTGGCGAAGCTGCGGCTCTTCGTCTCGACCGCGTTCACCCTGCTGGTCGGCGCGATCCGGCGGGGCACCCGGCTGGCCGTGGCCATGGACGCGCGGGGCTTCGACGCCGGCACCCCGCGTACCGTGGCCCGCCGCCAGCGCTTCACCACCGCCGACGCGCTCCTCGTCGCCGGCGCGGCGGCGCTCGCCGGGGCGGCCCTGACGGCGAGCATCCTCCTCGGCACCTTCCGCCCGCTGATCGGCTGACCCGCGCTGATCGGCTGACCCGCGCCAGGTCCCAGCGGCGCGAAAGCGTGCTCTGAGTCGCATGTTCGCATGTGCGCCGCGCACCGGACACGCCCTGTTCCCCTGACCGGACGAGATTGTCGCGCGGACGACCCTCCTGATCAGACTGGAGCAGCACATGGGCCACGGCCACGCGCACCACCACGATCACGACCACGCGGCCGGCACCGACCTGCCCCCGGCGCTCGACCAGAGCGTTCCGGACTCGGAGCTGGCGCCCGCGGACCTCAGCCGCCGCGGTTTCCTGCGCAACGCCGGCCTGCTCGGCGCCGGCGCCGCCACCACCGTGCTGGCCGCCGGCAGCCCGGCGTTCGCCGGCGGGCACGACCACGGCCCCGGCGGTGACCACGGCCGCACCGGCGACTTCCACTGGCTGGCCGGCGACCACCACATCCACACCCAGTTCAGCTCGGACGCCATGTACCGGGTCGTCGACCAGGCCCGCCACGCGCAGGCGTACGGCCTGGACTGGATGGTCGTCACCGACCATGGCAGCGCCGCGCACGCCAAGATCGGCGTGGACAAGGTGAACCCGGACATCGTCGCCGCCCGCGCGCAGCTCAAGGACCTGCTCATCTACCAGGGCCTGGAGTGGAACATCCCGGCCGCCGAGCACGCCACCGTCTTCGTCCACCCCGGACGCAACGAGGTCGCCGTCCTCAAGGAGTTCGAGAACGCCTTCGACGGCAGCGTCAGGAACGCCGGCGACAACACCCCGGCCAACGAGGCGCTGGCCATCGCCGGCATCAAGTTCCTCGGTGAGGCCGTGCGCAAGCGCCGCGTCGAGGGGGCCCTCTTCCTGGCCAACCACCCGGCCCGTCGAGGCATCGACTCCCCGCACGAGATCCGGGCCTGGCGGGACGCGGACCCGACCGTCGCTATCGGCATGGAGGGCGCCCCCGGTCACCAGGCCGCCGGCCTGCCGGGCGGCGGGCGCAACCGCGGCTACTACGACAACAACCCGTCCGCCGCGTCGTTCCCCGGCTACCCGCTGGAGAGCTACCGCACGTGGGGTGGCTTCGACTGGATGACCTCAACCGTCGGCGGCCTCTGGGACAGCCTGCTCGCCGAGGGTCGGGCCTGGTGGATCAGCGCCAACTCCGACTCGCACGTCAACTACCTGGACACCGCGCAGCGGGGACCGGACAGCAACTTCGACCTCAACGGCAAGCACAACGACCCGGTGTACGGGCCGCTGCTCACCACGGCCGGCGACTACTGGCCGGGCCAGTACAGCCGTACGCACGTGGGCGCGAGCGCGTTCAGCTACCGGGCCGTGATGGACGGCCTGCGGGCCGGTCGGGTCTGGGTGGACCACGGCGGTCTGATCAAGGGCCTGGACGTCCGCGCCCGGGTCGCCGGTGACCGGCGCCGGGAGTCGGGCACCCCGCTCGGCGGCGTCCTGCGCGTCAAGCGCGGTACGCCCGTCGACGTGACGATCGACATCGACCTGGCGGACATCCCGAACTGGTCGCAGTTCGTGCCCGTGCTCGCCCGGGTCGACGTGATCGCCGGCCGGGTGACCGGCCCGGTCGCCGACAAGGACGCCTTCACCGCCCCCGACACGAAGGTGGTGAAGTCCTTCGAGGTCGCCAAGGGCACCGGGAAGGTCTCCTTCACCTACTCCTTCGGCCGCGTCGACCAGCCGTTCTACCTGCGCGTACGGGGCACCGACGGCAAGCGCACCCAGCCCGGCCTGATGGGTGCGGCGGTCGACCCGTTCGGCCCGGCGCTGGACGTCACCGGCGCCGCGGACCCGTGGGAGGACCTCTGGTTCTACGCCAACCCCATCTGGGTGCTGCCGCAGTGATCCTGGGCCTCAGTCTGGGTCACCGGACCGTGCGGGAGGCCGAGCACTGGCTCACCACGCACGTGGTGCCGCTCGGTCTTCCGGACATGGTCGCCTGCACCCACCTGCTCGCCACGCCATACCCGCACGTGGCGCTCAGCGTATCGGTGCCGGCGGCCACGGACCGGCTGGCCGCGCTGCCACCCACCCCGCCGGAGCTGCGGGAGGCGGCCGACCGCGCGGCGGCCGAGCACGCCGCCGGCCGCTCCGGCCGGGCTGTCCGCTACCCGGGCGTGGACCGCCTGGTCGGCACCCTCACCGTGGGCGAGGTGCTGACCGGGAGCGCCATCACGCGCGTCGTGGTGCTGGGCGGGTCGACCGCCGCGGCGGAGACGGCGCTGGACACCCGGGACTTCGTCCGCCCGCAGTGGCGCGACGGGGAGCTCACGCTGGTGGCGATGCCGCACCACACGGGCGGCCTCGCGCCCTTCGAGGTGCCCGACCCGACGCCCTGCTGCGCCGACCACTGACTCACGGGTGCGGTCCGCCGACGTGGCGGACCGCACCCGGGGCCGGTCAGCTGCGCCGGAAGGCGTACCGGCGGGGCTGGGCGGACCGCTGGCCGCCGCGCCCGCCGGCCGACCGGCCGTGGGCCACCGGCGGCCCGGCCTTCGGCGCGACCGGCCGGGCCGCCGGAGCGGCGTCGAGCGGCGGCGCCGACACCGGCGTCACGGCCAACTGGTCGAGGTCGGGTGGCGTCAGCTCCGTGACGCTCGGCGACGTCTTCGGGGTACGGATCTTCTTCGGGTTACGCCTGGCGGGCATCCGGGCCTCCTTCTCGACGGACCGGCCGGCGGGCGCGACCACCGGAGCGGTCGCGGCGGCCGGGACGGTCGCGGCTGGGCGGGACCGGGCTGGGACGCAGCCACGGTCACGACGGACGGGGACGGATCCCGGGATCGACCACGGCGCACACCGCCGCCTCGGCGGCAGGTGGGAATGCGGACGCCCGGGAGCGCACGGACCGCGCACACGGGCGGCGGGCCGGCTCGGAGATGGGGCGTCACTTACGCATGCCCGCACGCTATCCCGTGCCGGGCGGACGCGCACCCGAATTACCTGACAGGATCGACCCCATGCTGATCGCGTTCTCGATCACCCCGCTCGGCGTCGGCGACTCCGTGGGCGACCTGGTCGCCGAGGCGGTCCGGGTGGTCCGCGAATCCGGCCTGCCCAACCGGACCGACGCCATGTTCACCACCGTCGAGGGTGAGTGGGACGAGGTGATGGCGGTCGTGAAGCGAGCGGTCGACGCGGTCGCCGCGCAGGCCCCACGGGTGAGCGTCGTCCTCAAGGCGGACGTCCGCCCCGGCGTCACCGACGCGCTCACCGGCAAGGTGGCACGGGTGGAGGCGCGACTCGCGGAAGGGTGACCGACCGCACGGTGACCAGCTGTCGACGGCCGACCCCGCGCCGCCGGGCACGCGATAGGTTCGAGATCGCGGACAGCGACAGCGAGAGGTGGCTCAGGCATGGCGGAGCAGTCGACGGCACAGATCGGCGTGACCGGGCTGGCGGTGATGGGTCGCAACCTGGCCCGCAACCTGGCCCGGAACGGGTTCACGGTGGCGGTGCACAACCGCTCGCCCGAGCGCACCCGCAGCCTGGTCGCCGAACACGGCGACGAGGGGCGGTTCGTGCCCGGCGAGTCGATGGCGGACTTCGTCGCCTCGTTGGAACGTCCCCGCGCGGTGATCGTGATGGTGAAGGCCGGCGCGCCCACCGACGCCGTCATCGACGAGTTGGTGCCGCTGCTCGACCCGGGCGACATCGTGGTGGACTGCGGCAACGCGCACTTCGCCGACACCCGCCGCCGCGAGGAGGCGCTGCGCGAGCACGGGTTGCACTTCGTCGGCACCGGCGTCTCCGGCGGCGAGGAGGGCGCGCTGCACGGGCCCAGCATCATGCCCGGCGGCTCCGCGGAGTCCTACCGGAAGCTCGGGCCGATCTTCGAGAAGATCGCCGCCCAGGTGGACGGCGTGCCCTGCTGCCGGCACATCGGCCCGGACGGCGCCGGCCACTTCGTGAAGATGGTGCACAACGGCATCGAGTACGCCGACATGCAGCTCATCGCCGAGGCGTACGACCTGCTCCGGGCCGGTCTCGGCGCGGAGCCGGCGGAGATCGCGGAGATCTTCCGGACCTGGAACGGCGGCGAGCTGGAGTCCTTCCTCATCGAGATCACGGCGGACGTGCTGGCGCACACCGACGCGGCCACCGGTCGCCCGTTCGTCGACCTCGTGCAGGACCGGGCCGAGCAGAAGGGCACCGGCCGGTGGACGGTGCAGAGCGCGCTCGACCTGGGCATCCCCATCACCGGGATCGCCGAGGCGACCTTCGCCCGCTCGCTGTCGGGCCACGTCGACCAGCGCGAGGCGGCCCGTCGGGCGTTCGCCGACGCGGGCACCAAGTGGCAGGTGGACGACCGGGACGCGTTCGTCGAGGACGTACGCCGCGCGCTGCTGGCGTCGAAGATCGTCGCGTACGCGCAGGGCTTCGACCACATCCGCGCCGGCAGCCAGGAGTACGACTGGAACATCGACCTCGGCGGCACCGCCACCATCTGGCGGGGCGGCTGCATCATCCGGGCCCGCTTCCTCGACCGGATCCGCCAGGCGTACGACGAGCAGCCCGACCTGCCGACGCTGCTGGTCGCACCGTGGTTCGCCGACACGGTCGGCGCGGGTGTGCCGAGTTGGCGCCGGGTGGTGGCCGACGCGGCCCGCGCCGGGGTGCCCATCCCCGCGTTCGCCTCGTCGCTGTCCTACTTCGACGCGCTGCGGGCCGAACGGCTGCCGGCCGCGCTGATCCAGGGGCTGCGGGACAACTTCGGCGCCCACACCTACCAGCGGGTCGACCGGGAGGGCACCTTCCACACCCTCTGGGCGGGCGACCGCACCGAAGTGGAGGCGTGACCGGCGCTCGCTCGCCGCACGTCGGGCTTCGGACGTCGACGCCGGGCCGGCGGGCTTCCCGCCGGCCCGCGCGCTCACCAGGCCCGTTGCTGGGTGTCGGGCTCGACGGGCGCCCAGGTCAGGGCCGGCTCCCCGGTGGCCAGTTCGCCGATCTCGCCGGACCGCACCTGCGGAGCGTGCCCCAGCTCGGCGCAGTGCCGCTCGGCCACCTCGGCGCAGATCTCGGCCACCTGCTCGCTGATCGGGTCGTCCAGGTCGGCGGCGTTCAGCGCCGTCATCATCTTGTACCGGAGATCCCGCATCCCCACCCCCGCGCCGAGGACGCACCCACGACGCCCCCACCGTGAATCCTATTCACGCAAACCCGAACCCATCCCCCCAATCCACACAGCCACCCGGTTCCCCCGCCCCGGGACGGTGGTCGGCTTGGTCGCTTCGACGGGGGGCCGGGGCCCGGCACGGAGGCGCCGCCCCTGGATCAGGGGCGGCGCCGGTGTGTGGGCGGCACCTGCGCGACGGGAGGTGCCCGGGATCAGGCGTTACCAGAATCGGCGACGCTTGGCCTTTTGCGGACGCAGCGTGTCGGCGCCCTTGGCGAGCAGGCGGGACACCCCGGAAGGGCCGCGACGGGCCTCCAGCGTGTGGCTGAGCCGGCGTGCGCCGGCCGCCGCCAGCGGCACGGCGACCGCCATCAGCGCCCACTGGGCGATGCGCTTCTGGATCATTGTGGTCTCACCTCCGTCAGTGGCTCCTGGGGAGACTGATACCCAGCGTGACGCCCGGATAAGCCTCCCGTCGACGGGAGGCCCCGCGCCGGGGGTCAGATCTGAGGCGCCACCGGGTTGGGCAGCGCGCCGCCGAAGCGCCGGTCCCGCTGGGCGTACAGCTCGCACGCGTACCAGAGGTGCCGACGGTCGAAGTCGGGCCAGAGCGTGTCGAGGAAGACCAGCTCGGCGTACGCGGTCTGCCACAGCAGGAAGTTGGAGGTGCGCTGCTCGCCGGAGGGGCGCAGGAAGAGGTCCACCTCGGGGATCTCGGGGTGGTAGAGGTACTTCGCCACGGTCTTCTCGGTGACCTTGTCCGGGTCGAGCCGCCCGGCCGCCACGTCGCGGGCGATCGCGGCGGCCGCGTCGGCGATCTCGGCCTGCCCGCCGTAGTTGACGCAGAACTGCAGGGTCAGCGTCGAGTTGCCGCGGGACATCTCCTCGGCCGTCTGCAGCTCCGAGATGACGCTCTTCCAGAGCCGGCCGGCCCGACCGGACCAGACCACCCGTACGCCGAGGTCGACGAGCTGGTCGCGGCGCCGCCGGATCACGTCGCGGTTGAAGCCCATGAGGAAGCGGACCTCGTCCGGGGAGCGCCGCCAGTTCTCGGTGGAGAAGGCGTACGCCGACAGGTAGGGGATGCCCATCTCGATGGCGCCCTCGATGGTGTCGAAGAGCGAGTGCTCCCCCGCCTCGTGGCCCTTGGTGCGGGGCAGCCCGCGGTCCTTGGCCCAGCGGCCGTTGCCGTCCATGACCACGGCGACGTGCCGGGGCAGCGCCTCGGACGGCAGTGCGGGCGGGCGGGCGCCCGAGGGGTGCGGCGTCGGCGGCACCGGCTCGCGGCGGGCGGACCTCGTCGTGCGGATCACTCTTGTCTCCCCCTGTTCGCGCTGTCGCTTCCGGGGGTCGGGCCACCCCGGTCGACCAGCGGCAGCGAGCGTAGCGCGCGTTCCAGATGCCATTGCAGGTGCGCCGCCACGAGGCCGCTGCACTCGCGGCGCGTCCCGGGTTCGGTCGCGTCGGCCACCCGCCAGTCACCGGTGCTGAGCGCGGACATCAGGTCGATGGTCGCCGGTGCGGGGTGGGCGGCGCCGGGGGGCCGGCAGTCCGGGCAGACCGCGCCCCCGGCGGGGATGGAGAAGGCCCGGTGCCGGCCGGGCGTGCCGCAGACCGCGCAGGCGACCAGCGCCGGCGCCCACCCGGCGAGCGCCATCCCGCGCAGCAGGTACGCGTCGAGCACCAGCGTGGTGGCGTGGCTGCCGTCGGCGAGCGCCCGCAGCGCGCCGAGGGTGAGTTGGAACAGCCGCAGTGACGGTTCGCGCTCGACGGGGGTGAGCCGTTCGGCGGTCTCGGCGATGGCGCTGGCGGCGGTGTAGCGCGGGTAGTCGCCGAGGAACCGCTTGCCGTAGAGGTCGATGCCCTCGACCTGGCTCACCGTGTGCAATGAGCTGCCCTGGTTGCCCGTGGGGTCGCCGGCGAGTTGGAGGTCGACGTGCCCGAACGGCTCCAGCCGTGCGCCGAACTTGCTGGTGGTGCGCCGAACGCCCCGGGCGACCGCGCGGAGCCGGCCGTGCCGGCGGGTGAGCAGCGTGATGATCCGGTCGGACTCGCCGAGCTTCTGCACGCGCAGCACCACCGCGTCGTCGCGGTAGAGCTGTCGGCGATAACCGGCCATCGGGCCATTCTCCCTCGGGGTGCGAAATCAGGGTCCGTTCGGGGTGGCGGGCCGGACGAACCCCGATGCGCCGGAGGCCGCGGCGGCCGTAGCGTGCTCGCCATGGCCCTGCACCGCACCACCACCAGCGACCGCTCCCTGCCGCACGCCCCGGCCCGCGACGTGGGCGGTCGCCGCGCCACGCGCCGCCGCGTCGCGCCGGTCGCGCTGGGCACGGCCACGGCTCTCATCGTCCTCACCGGGTGTGACAACCTGGCGTACCGCCGGCTGGACTTCACCGACACCGAGACGGCGCGGATCAGCACGATCCGCGTGCTGCCCGGCGCGGGTGACGTGGTGGTCCGGGCCACCGGTCCCGCCGGGGAGGTACGGGTCAAGCGGGTGGTGCGCTACCAGGGCGCCCAGCCGGAGGCGAAGTACCGGATCACCGGCGACGAGCTGGTGCTGGACACCGAGTGCGGCTCGCGGTGCAGCATCTCCTACGAGGTGATCGCGCCGGAGGGCGTCGCCGTTCGCGGTGAGTCCGGCTCCGGTGACGTCGAGCTGAGCCGGGTGGGCGCGGTGGAGATGCATCTGGGCTCCGGCAACGTACGCCTGACCGGCGCCACCGGCCCGGTCCGGGTGGAGACCGGCTCGGGTGACATCGACGTGTCCGAGGTCAGCGGGTCGCTCAACCTGCGGGCGTCCTCGGGCAACATCTCGGCCCGGCGGCTCACCGGCCAGGTCGACGCGGAGGCGAAGTCCGGGGACGTCGACGTGCAGCTGGACCAGCCGGCGTCCGCCCGGGCGCACGCGTCCAGCGGCAACGTGAGCCTGAGCGTCCCGGCCGGCCGCTACCGGGTGCGGTCCAGCGCCGATTCCGGCGACGTCGCCCTGGGCGTGGCCGACGACCCCGCCGCCACCCTGGTCCTCGACGTCTCCGCGGACAGCGGCGACGTCACGGTCACCCAGCGCTGACGTCCGCCTTCGCGTCCGAGGAGGCGCGTGGGGCGGGCACGCGCGCCGACCCGGCGTACGGGCGGGACCCGGCCCCGCCCGGCGGTGGGTTGGCACCGCCGACGGCCGCGCCGACGGTCACCGGACGCGCGGCACCGGCCGGCGGCGGGCTGGTCGGCGGCACGCCGGCCGGCACGGGCCGGCGGGCACCCGGTACCAGTTCGGGTGGCCGGCGGGCGGCCACGTCCTCGACCCAGCCCACCGCGAGCGTCACCACACCCACGAGCGCGAAGACGAGCGCCACCCGGATGGCCAGACCGAGCGGGTCCTGGTGGGACCAGCCCACGACGTCGACGAGCGGAGTCAGCGCCACGACGAACGGCATGTGCCACAGGTAGATGGTGAGCGCGCGCCGGTTCACGACGGTCACCGCGCGGTCGAACAGGGCGCTGCGCGCGATCCAGTCCGCGCCGGCCGGGCCGCGGCCGAGCACGACGAGGATGAACGCGGCGGACCAGAGCGCGTTTCCGAGGTGGATGTCGTTGAGGTCGTAGCCGCGTGGTCCCGGGTGGGTGGCGATCCACGCCCCACCCGCCGCCGCGAGGAGCACCGCCGCCGGAACCAGCACCCGGTTGGCCATCCGCCGCAGCATTCCCGCGTGGTGGGCGAAGCCGAGCAGCCACGCGCCGAAGTAGAGCCCGAACTCCCGGGCGATCCCGGGTGCGCTCGCCCAGATCCCGGACTCGATGGCGGCGAGCAGGGCGTACGGGGCGAGCAGGGTGGGCAGCGGCGCCCGGCGGAACAACCAGAGGGCGACCGGGGAGGCGAGCACGAACCAGAGGTAGTCGCGCAGGTACCAGATCACGCTGAGCGCCAACGCGCCCCAGTTGTTGGCCGGTGGATCGGAGACGGGGAACAGCCAGAGCAGCACGTGCGGGGTGAGGGGGAGCCCGCTGAGCAGCATCGCCGGCACGAAGACCGCGGCCAGCACCCACAGGGACGGCAGGAGGCGACGCAGCCTGCGGACCACCGCGGGCGGCCCGGACCGCTCCAGTGAGGCGGCCATCAGCGAACCGGCGAGCGCGAACATCACCGACATGGCGGGGAAGACCAGGGTCAGCGAGGCCCACCCGGTCACGTGGTAGACGACGACTCGGACGATGGCCAGAAAGCGGAGCAGGTCCAGGTATCTGTTTCGCATCAGCCTGCATCTGTGTCGGGGGCACGGGCGCGAATGTCTCCTACCCTCCGCCGGGTCGCCGTGAAACGGCCAGCACCCCGACCAGAAGTGAGAGTCCCCATACCTTCGACCGATGATGACCATGCGGATCGTCGACATCCGGACGCCCGAAGCGGGGCCAGGAGCGAGCCGTTCGGCCGACGGATGTCGCCGGCCGAACCCCTACGAAACGGTCAGAAGCCGAGCTTGCGCAGCTGCTTCGGGTCGCGTTGCCAGTCCTTGGCGACCCGCACGTGCAGGTCGAGGTAGATCCGCGTGCCGAGCAGCTCTTCGATCTGTCGACGGGCGGTCGTGCCGACCTCCTTGAGCCGGCTGCCCCGGTGACCGATCACGATCGCCTTCTGGCTGGGTCGCTCGACGTACACGTCGGCGTAGACGCGCAGGAGTTGACCCTCGGGGATCATCTCCTCCACCACGACGGCGATGGAGTGCGGCAGCTCGTCGCGGACCCCCTCCAGGGCCGCCTCACGGATCAGCTCGGCGACCATGACCTGCTCCGGGTCGTCGGTCAGCATGTCGTCCGGGTAGAGCTGCGGCGACTCCGGCAGGTAGCCGGTCATCACGTCGACCAGCGTGTCCACCTGGTGCCCGGACACCGCGCTGACCGGCACCACGTCGGCGAAGTCGGCCAGCTCGCTGACCGCGAGCAACTGCTCGGCCAGCCGCTTCCGGTCGACGAGGTCGGTCTTGGTGACGACGGCCAGCACGGTGGCCTTCAGGCTGGCCAACTCGCCGGTGATGAACCGGTCGCCCCGGCCGATCGGCTCGTTCGCGGGAATGCAGAGACCGATCACGTCGACCTCGCTCCACGTCTCGCGGACCAGGTCGTTCAGCCGCTCGCCGAGCAACGTACGCGGGCGGTGCAGGCCCGGCGTGTCGACCAGCACGAGCTGCGACTCGGGGCGGTGCAGCACGGCCCGGATGACGTGCCGGGTGGTCTGCGGCTTGTTCGAGGTGATCGCGATCTTCTGCCCGATGATCGCGTTGGTGAGCGTCGACTTGCCCGCGTTCGGCCGGCCCACGAAGCAGGCGAAACCGGCCCGGTAGGGCCGCTCCTGCGGGTCCGCCACCGGCCCGCTCACTCGGCCACCGTGCCGAGGACGGTGCCGTCGGGCGCGGCCACGTGGATCGGCGCGTCGGCGGCGAGGTCGCGGACGGCGGCGTGACCCGCCCCGTCCAGCGTCGACGCCTCGGTGACCACCACGGCGGCCTCCAACCGGGTCGCGCCGGCCGCCACCGCCGAGGCGACCGCGAGCTGCAACGCGGTGAGCGCGAGTGACGGCAGGGCCACGCTCGCCGCCGCGTACGTCCGACCGTCCTGGTCGCGGACGGCCGCGCCCTCCACGGCACCCACCCGGGCCCGGGCTCCCCGGGCCAGGACGACCAGCTTGGCGTCCTCGGCGCCCAGCTCGACCGGCGCGGACGGGGCTGGCCGGGCGGCGGGCACGGCGGACGACTCAGGCATCGGCGGGTTGCCTCTCCTCGGCTCGGTTCTGATCGTTGCGGGACTCGGCGGACTCGCCGCGCCCCGAAACCTCCTGCTCGTCGGTCGGCTCGACCCGGCTCACGAGCACCGTGTCGATCCGGTTACGCCGGCCGGTGGTGCCCTCGGCGATCAGCCGGAGGCCGGCCATCTCGACCTGCGCCCCCGGGATCGGCACCCGGCCCAACGACTGGGCGAGCAGACCGCCGACCGTCTCCACCTCGTCGGTGGGTAGTTCGGTGTCGAACAGCTCGCCCAGGTCCTCGACCGGGAGCCGGGCGGTGACCCGCACCGACCCGTCCGCCAGGCGTTCGACCGGCGGGCGCTCGACATCGTACTCGTCGGTGATCTCGCCGACGATCTCCTCCAGGATGTCCTCGATCGTGACGAGGCCGCCGGTGCCGCCGTACTCGTCGACGACGATGACCAGGTGGTTGCGGGCGGCCTGCATCTCGGAGAGCAGGTCGTCCACCGGCTTCGACTCCGGGACGAAGGTCGCCGGCCGCATCAGCTCGGCGACCGACAGCCGCTCGGCCGCGCCGTCGTCGCCGTTCACCCGCCGGATCAGGTCCTTCAGGTAGAGCACGCCGAGCACGTCGTCGACGCTCTCGCCGATCACCGGGATCCGGGAGAAGCCGGAGCGGAGGAAGAGCGCGAGCGCCTGGGACAGCGTCTTGCCCTCCTCGATCCACACCATCTCGGTGCGGGGCACCATCACCTCCCGGGCGATCGTGTCACCCAGGGCGAAGACGGAGTGGATCATCTGCCGCTCGCCGTGCTCCACCACGCCGCGCTGCTCGGCCAGGTCGACCAGCTCCCGCAGCTCCAGCTGCGTGGCGAAGGGGCCCTCCCGGAAGCCACGACCGGGGGTGACCGCATTGCCGATCAGGATCAGCAGCGAGGCGAGCGGGTTGAGCGCGCGGCCCAACCAGCGCACCAGCGGGGCCACCGCACGGCCCACCGGGTAGGCGTGCTGCCGGCCGAGGGTGCGCGGGGCCACCCCGACGACCACGAAGCTGACCACCGTCATCGCGCCGGCGGTGACCAACGCCGCCCGCCAGCCCGCGCCGAAGGTGTCCACCGCGACCAGCGCCACCAGCGTGGTGGCGGTCAGCTCGGCGAGCAGCCGCAGCAGCAGGAGCAGGTTGAGATGGCGTACGACGTCGCCGGCCAGGGCCTGCAGCGCCCTGGCGCCGCGCGCGCCGTCACGGGCCAGTTCGGCGGCGCGGGCCGGCGAGACCGCGGCGAGCGCCGCCTCGGTCATCGCGATCAGCCCGGCCAGCACCACCAGCCCGGCGGCGAACGCGAGCAGTTGCAGGTCCGGCAGGCCGGCGGTGGCGCCGGCCGTGGACGCCTGGACGGTCATCACTGGGACCGGCTCGACCGCCAGCTGGACAGCAGTCGGGCCTGGAGCGCGAACATCTCCCGCTCCTCCTCCGGCTCGGCGTGGTCGTAGCCGAGCAGGTGCAGCACACCGTGCACCGTGAGCAGGTGCAGCTCGTCGGCGGCGGAGTGGCCGGCCGCGGCCGCCTGCTTGGCCGCCACCTCGGGGCACAGCACGATGTCGCCGAGCAGGGCGGGCTCACCACCGGCCGGGGCGCTCTCGCCCGGCCCGTGGTCGACGCTGCCCTCGTCCATGGGGAACGCGAGCACGTCGGTCGGCCCGTCACCACCCATCCAGCGGTGGTTGAGCTCGGTCATGTAGTCGATGTCGACCAGCAGCACGGACAGCTCGGCGAGAGGGTTGACCCCCATCTCGTCGAGGGCGTGGCGGGCGACGGCCAGCACCGCGTCGGTGTCGACCTCGACACCCGACTCGTTGGCGATCTCGATGGACAACTGGATTCTTCCCCTGATCTAGCGGCGCCGGCCGGAACGACCGCCCTGGGCGGTCCGCCCCGGCACGGCGTGCACGCTCTGCGCCTGCTGGTTCTCCCGCTCGGCATCCCAGCGGGCGTACGCGTCGACGATCTCCCCGACCAGCCGGTGCCGGACCACGTCGGAGCTGGACAGCTGCGCGAAGTGGACGTCCTCGACTCCGGCGAGGATGTCCCGGACCATACGCAGGCCGCTGGTCGTCCCGCCGGGCAGGTCGACCTGGGTGACGTCACCGGTCACCACGATCTTCGAACCGAAGCCGAGACGGGTGAGGAACATCTTCATCTGCTCGGGCGTGGTGTTCTGCGCCTCGTCCAGGATGATGAAGGCGTCGTTCAACGTCCGTCCGCGCATGTACGCCAGCGGCGCGACCTCGATCGTCCCCGCCGCCATCAGCTTCGGGATGGAGTCGGGGTCGAGCATGTCGTGCAGCGCGTCGTAGAGCGGCCGCAGGTACGGGTCGATCTTCTCGTTGAGGGTGCCGGGCAGGAAGCCCAGCCGCTCGCCCGCCTCCACCGCGGGACGGGTGAGGATGATGCGGTTGACCTGCTTGGCCTGGAGAGCCTGGACGGCCTTCGCCATCGCCAGGTAGGTCTTGCCGGTGCCGGCGGGACCGATGCCGAAGACGATCGTGTGCGCGTCGATCGCGTCGACGTAGCGCTTCTGCCCGAGCGTCTTCGGGCGGATGGTGCGACCGCGCCGGGAGAGGATGTTGAGCGTCAGGACCTCGGCGGGCCGCTCGGCGCTGCCCTGCTCGAGCATGCCGACGGTACGCCGGACGGCATCAGTGGTCAGGGTCTCGCCTTTCTCGATGAATTCGAGCAGCTCGGTGAAGAGTCGCTCGGCGAGGGCGTTGTCCGCCGGCGCGCCGGTGATGGTGATCTCGTTGCCGCGGACGTGCACGTCACTGTTGACCGAGCGCTCGACGAGTCGCAGGATCTCGTCGCCCGCGCCGAGCAGGTTGACCATGATCTTCGGATCGGGGACGGTGATCCGAGTCTGCACCTGGGGCGGGCCGGGAGGTGGGGTGCCGGTCATAGGTCGGGCCGAGGGGCCCTGTGCCACCTGCTCTCGATCTCGGCGCCGGCCCTGGTGGCGCGGCGTACGGACGTTCCACCCATCGTATCGGTTCAACACCGCCGGCACCGCGTGCATTTCCCTGACCCGGAAGCCGGGTGGCGGGCGGGGCGGAACCCGGAGGAAGCGGGCAAATTCCCCCGGGCTCGCGTACGTCAGGCGCCCGCGCGGAAGTCGTACCGGTCGAAGGTCTCCTGGTGCCGGGTGAACCGGTAGGTCGCCCAGTGCATCCGCACCACGACGCCGTCGTCGTCCCGGGTCAGCCGCAGCAGCTCACCCACCTCCCGGCCGGAGACGGTACGGAACACGTCCGGCTGGTCGGGCAGCGGCGCGAACACCGCCGGCGGCCGACCCGACGCGTCGTCCGCGCCACGCGCCCGCAGCGCCCCGTCGTGCCACGAGAAGACGTACTCGTAGCCCTCGCCCCACCAGCGGCCCAGCAGGCCGCGCAGGGACTCCGGCGCCGGCGGGCCGGGCCGCCACGGCTCGATCTCGGCCGGGTCGTGCTCGACGGCCGCGGCGAGCAGCCGGTGCGGCAGGTCGAGGGCCTCCGTCGCGGTGCCCGAGGAGACCAGCACCGCCGCGCCCATCGCCGGCGGCGTGCCCTCGCCGCCGCGCCGGCCGTACGCCGCCGCCAGGAAGCCGGGCATGGCCCCGTCGTGCCCCACGTGCATCACCCGCCCACCCTGCGGCACCAGGATCAGGCCGAGCCCGAAGCCGCCGCCCCAGAGCGCCTCGTCGGTCACCGTCACCGGCCAGCGCATCTCCTCCAGGGTGGCCGGGGCGAGCACCGCGCCCGTCGCGTCCAGGGCCGCCGGGTCGGCGAGGAACGCCGCCCACCGGGCCATGTCCCCGGCGGTGCTCCACAGCTGCGCCGCCGGACCGACCGCACCGAAGTCGGTCGGCGGCTCCGGGTGCGCCTCGTCGGAGTACGCGTCGACCAGGAACCCCGTCGCGGCCCGCGGACCCGGCGCCACCGTGGTCGTGGTCAGCCCCAGCGGGATCAGCACCCGCTCGGTGAGCACCTCCGCCCAGGTGCCGCCGCGCAACTGCCCCACCAGCCGGCCCAGCAGCGCCATACCGAGGTTGGAGTAGTGGTAGCGGCGGCCCGGCGGCAGCACCCGCTCGGCCCGGGCCAGCTCCGCCAGCAACTGCTCCGCGTCCGGGGCGCGCAGGGTGTCCCACACGTCGCCGTACGGCTCCCGTTGCAGCCCGGCGGTGTGCGAGAGCAGCCGACGCACGGTCAGCTCGCCGTGCGCCGGCACGGCCAGGTGCCGGCCGATCGGGTCGTCCAGGTCGAGCAGGCCGTCGTCGCGGCACTGCATGGTCAGCACCGCCGTGAAGGTCTTCGTGACCGAGCCGATCCGGAACCGGGTCTGCGGGTCCAGGGCGGTGTCGTTGCCGGTCCAGCCCACCGTGCAGGTCCACAGGGGCCGGTCGGCCCGGTACAGCGCCGCCGACACGGCGGGGACGCGGGCCTTCGCCTGCACCCGGCGCACCATCCGCGCCAGGCGGTCCGCCGCCTGCGTCACGCGAGGTCCCGGGCCAGCATCGGGCCGAGCGGCGCGCCGCCCAGCAGGTGGGCGTGCGCGTGGAAGACCTCCTGGCCGCCGTACGCCCCGGTGTTGAACATCAGCCGGAAACCGTCGCCGAGCAGGCCCTCGTCCTCGGCCACCGCGGCGGCCGTGGCCAGCACCTCGCCGGCCAGCGCCGGGTCACCCTGCGCGAGCGTCGCGACGTCCGCGTAGTGCTCCTTCGGGATCACCAGCACGTGTACGGGCGCCTTCGGTGTGATGTCGCGAAACGCGAGCGTGGTCGGGGTCTCCCGGACGACGGTGGCCGGGATCTCCCCGGCGACGATGCGGCAGAACAGGCAGTCGGTTCCCATCGGGGCATGCTAAGCGCTGCCCCGGGGGCCGGTGGGCGAAGCCGGGCCACTCCGGCATGATGGCCGCGTGACTTCACGGGCGGTACTGGTGACGGGGGGCTCGCGCGGCATCGGGCGGGCGGTGGTACGGGCCTTCGCGGCCGGCGGTGACCGGGTGGCGATCCACCACCGGGACTCGGCGGAGCTGGCCGAGAAGCTCCGCGCGGAGCTGCCCGGCGACGGGCACGTGGTGGTCCGCGCCGACCTCGCCGACCCGGACGCGGTCCGCGCGATGGTGGACGAGGCCGCACAGCGGCTGGGCGGCCTCGACGTGCTGGTGAACAACGCCGGCGTGTTCGGCCCGGCCGACCCGCCGCACCCGGTCTTCGACACCTCCTACGAGCAGTGGCGGCAGCGCTGGCGGGAGGTGCTGGACACCAACCTGTTCGGCGCGGCCAACGCCACCTGGTGCGCCGCCCAGCACATGCGCGGGCGGGGTGGCCGGATCGTCAACGTCTCCTCCCGCGGCGCCTTCCGGGGCGAGCCGGCCAACCCGGCGTACGGGGCGAGCAAGGCGGGGCTCAACGCCCTGGGACAGTCGCTCGCCGTGGCGCTGGCCCCGTACGGCATCGCGGTGGCCACCGTGGCGCCCGGCTTCGTCGAGACCGACATGACCAACGAGCACCTGAAGGCCGAGCGCGGTGCGGCGGTACGCGCGCAGAGCCCGTTCAACCGGGTCGCCCGGCCGGAGGAGATCGCCGCCGCCGTGCACTGGCTCGCCTCCCCCGAGGCGGAGTGGGCCTCCGGCACCATCGTCGACCTCAACGGCGCCTCCTACCTCCGCAGCTGACCCGCTCCCGCTCCCGCTCCCGCTCCCGCTCCCGCTGATCATGCACTTGTGGTGCCCGGAATCAACCGTCTCGCCACTTCTGTGAGGCACCACAACTGCATGATCGGCGCGGGCCAGGGCGCGCGGGAGAGGGCCAGTGGGGCCGGGCGTGTGGCGTGTTCGGCGTGGGGCGCGGGTTACCAGCGGGACAGGCGGGTGGCGAGCACGCTCAGGGCGGCCACACCCGCCGTGGAGGTGCGTAGCACCGACGGGCCGAGCCGCACCGGGCGGGCGCCGGCCTCGGCGAAGGCGTCCAGCTCGGCCGGGGCGATCCCACCCTCCGGCCCGACCACCAGCACGATCTCCCCCAGGTCGGGCAGGTCCGCCGTGGTGAGCCGCTCCTCGGCCTCCTCGTGGAGCACGAACGCGGCGGCGGCACCGCCGATCCGACGCGCCACTCGGGCGGTCGACTCGTCGGGGGCACCGGCCACCACCGGCAGCCAGGGACGGCGGGCCTGTTTCGCCGCCTCCCGGGCGGTCGCCACCCACTTGTCCCGGGCCCGTACGCCCCGGTCGCCGCGCCACTGCGCCACCGACCGGGACGCCGCCCAGGGGACGATCTCGTCGACGCCGACCTCGGTCATGGCCTGCACGGCCAGCTCGCCCCGGTCGCCCTTGGCGATGCCCTGCACCACCACGAGCCGCGGGACGGGCGCGTCCGCGTACGCCCGGGAGGTCACGTCGAGGTCCAGGCTGCCCCGGCCGACGGCGGTGACCACGGCGGTGGCCGTGCCGCCGTGACCGTCGGCGAGCACCAACTCCTCGCCGACCCGCAGTCGCTGCACGGTCGCCGCGTGGTGCCCCTCGGGGCCGCCGAGGGTCAGCGAGTCGGTGGTGGGCAGCGACTCGACGAGGAACAGTGGCGCGGACACGACGGTCAGGCTAACCGCCCCGGCGGACACCGGGGCGGCGAGGCCGGATCACGGCACGCCCGGACCAAGGCGGGGCCGGATCACGGCACGCCGGACCAAGGCGGGCCGCACGGCCCGACCGGATCAGGCGTGACCGTTGAACGCGTCGCGCATCCGGGAGAAGAAGCCGCCCTGCTTGCTCAGCTCGGCGACCTCCTCGCCCCGCGTCTTGGCGAACTCCCGGAGCATCCGCTCCTGGTCGGCGTCGAGCTTGGTGGGCGTGCGCACGTCGAGGTGGACGTAGAGGTCACCCCGGCCGGTGCCGCGCAGGTGCGGCACGCCGCGGGCGCGCAGCCGCAGCGTGCTGGCCGGCTGCGTGCCGGGCTTCACGTCGACGGTCTCCTCGCTGTCCAGCGTCTTGATCGTCAGTCGGGTGCCGAGCGCCGCCGCCGTCATCGGCACGGTGACCCGGCAGTGGAGGTCGTCGCCCTTGCGCGAGTAGACGTCGTGCGGCCGCTCGTGGATCTCGACGTAGAGGTCGCCGGCGGTGCCACCGCCCGGACCGACTTCGCCCTGCTGGGCCAGCCGGATCCGCATGCCGTCCTCGACACCGGCCGGGATCTTCACGGTCAGCGAGCGGCGGGTGCGGACCCGGCCGTCACCGGCGCACGTCGGGCAGGGGTGCGGGATGGTGGTGCCGTAGCCCTGGCAGACGGTGCACGGCCGGGCGGAGACCACCTGGCCGAGGAAGGTGCGCTGCACCGACTGCACCTCACCGCGACCGCCGCACGCCTCGCAGGTGGCGAGGTGGGTGCCCGCCGCGGTGCCGGCGCCGGAGCAGGTGGTGCAGAGGACGGCCGTGTCCACGGTGATGGGCGCCTCGACGCCGAACGCCGTCTCGTGCAGGTCCAGTTCGAGGCGCAGGATCGCGTCAGCCCCGGGACGGGTGCGCGGACGCGGGCCGCGCGAGCCGCCCGCCGCGCCTCCGAAGAAGGCGTCCATGATGTCCTGGAACCCGACGAACGGGCCGGCGCCGCCGGGGCCGCCCGGGCCGCCGGCGCCCCCGCCGCCCGGGGCGAGCGGGTCGCCACCCAGGTCGACGATCTGCCGTTTCCGGTCGTCCGAGAGGACCTCGTACGCGGCGTTGATGTCCTTGAACTTCTCCTGGGCCTCCGGATCCGGATTGACGTCCGGGTGGAACTGGCGCGCCAGCTTGCGGTAGGCGCGCTTGATCTCGTCGTCGGAGGCTTCTCGGCTCACACCGAGAATGCCGTAGTAGTCCCTGGCCACTGCGTTCCGTGTCCTCATGTTCGTCTCGCGTTGCGCCGGTCGTCGGCCTTGGCTGCGGTCAGTTCTGGGCCAGCAGGTCGCCCACGTAGCGTGCCACGGCCCTCACCGTGGCGATGGTGCCGGGGTAGTCCATCCGGGTCGGCCCCAGCACCCCCAGGCCACCGACGATGGTGGCGCCCGGCCCGTAGCCGGTGCTCACCACCGAGGCGGCGCGGAGGTTGTCGATCTCGTTCTCGTCGCCGATCAGCACCCGGGTCGTGCTGGGCTCGGTCTCGCCGATGAGCTTGAGCAGCACGACCTCCTCCTCGAGCGCTTCGAGGATCGGCCGCAGCGAGCCCTGGAAATCCAGCAGGCCACCCCGGGTGAGGTTGGCCGTGCCGGCCAGCGCGATTCGCTCCTCGTGGCGCTCGACGAGCGTCTCCAGCAGGACCGTGGCGAGGGTGGCCATGGCCGGACGCTGGTCGGGGCGGGCCTCGTCGACCAGCGCCTGCACCAGCGGCGGCGTGTCGGAGAACCGGCTGCCGACCAGCTTCTCGTTGACCAGCCGGCGCAGGTCGGTGACGTCGTCGGCGAGGATCGGCGCGGGCATCTCGACGAGCCGCTGCTCGACCCGCCCGGTGTCGGCGATCATGACGAGCATCAGCCGGGTGGTCGAGATGGGCACCAGCTCCAGGTGGCGGACCGTCGAGCGGGCCAGGCTCGGGTACTGCACGACGGCGACCTGCCGGGTCAACTGGGCCAACAGGCGGACCGTGCGGTGCACCACGTCGTCCAGGTCGACGGCGCCGACCAGGAAGCGCTCGATCGCCCGGCGCTCCGCCGGGCTGAGCGGCTTGACGCGGGAGAGCCGGTCGACGAAGAGGCGGTAGCCGCGGTCGGTGGGCACCCGGCCGGCACTCGTGTGCGGCTGCCGGATGTAGCCCTCCTCCTCGAGCACCGCCATGTCGTTGCGGACCGTCGCCGGTGAGACGCCCAACTGGTGGCGCTCGACCAGCGCCCGGCTGCCGACCGGTTCCTGCGTCGCGACGTAGTCCTCGACGATCGCGCGGAGCACGGCGAGCTTCCGGTCGTCCAGACCCATCCTCCCCACCTCCTACGCGCATCGGCCGCCGCTGGGGGCGGCGGCGGACGACATCCTGGCACTCGTCTGTTGCGAGTGCCAGTCTACGTCGGCGAGCCCGTCGACGCGATGATCAACGACGGACCACCGGTGCGGCCCCGCCCACGTCACCGGGGGACGCGGGCCGAACGGCCCGGCGAGCCGGGCGATGTCGCTCTGGTGCGGCGTTGCCGACGGCCCCTACCGTGACATTCATGACTGAACCACCTCGCCCTCCCGGCGCCGCAGGGCCCGGCGACAACCAGCCGTACCCGCCGTCGGCCGCTCCCGGCCCGTCCGCCGGGGACGAACCCCCCACCGCACCACTGTCCGGGGCACCCGGCCCGGGCGGCTATCCCCCACCCGGTGGCTATCCGCCGCCCGCCGGTGACCAAACGTCGTCGGGCGGCTACCCACCGCCCGGCGGCGGCTACCCGGGCGGCGGCTACCCCCCGCCCGGCGGCGGCTACCCGACCGGTGGCTACGGCGGCGGCCTCGGCGGCAACGAGGACAAGACCTGGGCGCTCGTCGCCCACTTCGGCGGGGCCGCGGGCATGTTCCTCAGCGCCGGCGTCCTCGGCTGGATCGCCCCGCTGGTCGCCCTGCTGGCCCGGGGCAACCAGTCGCCGACCGTCCGGGCGCACGCCGTGGCGGCGCTCAACTTCCAGCTGGTCTGGTCGATCGTGGGGCTGGTCGGCTGGGTGCTCTCCTGCGTCCTGATCGGCTTCCTCGGCGTCGGCGCGGCGGTCATCCTCGGCACGCTCTTCGGCATCCTCGCCGGGGTCAAGGCCAACGAGGGGCAGCTCTACCGCTACCCGATGTCCGTCAACCTCGTGAAGTGACCGCCGACCGGCCGCTCCCCCGGCCGGTCGGGCACCGCGGCGGCCCGGTGACCGGCCCGGTCAGGGCAGCAGGTCACGCACGACGGCGTCCGCGAGCAGCCGGCCGCGCAGGGTGAGCACGGCACGGCCGGCGGCGTACTCGGCGGGGGCGAGCAGCCCGTCGGCCAGCGCCCGCTCGGCGCCGGCCCGCCCGGCGTCGTCCAGCACGTCCAGCGGCAGCCCGGAGGCGAGCCGCAGCCGCAGCATGACGTCCTCCATGTGCGCCTCGTCCCGGGTCAGCACCTCCCGGGCCAGGCCGGGCGACGACCCGGCCGCCAGCCGCTGGGCGTACGCGGTCGGGTGCTTCACGTTCCACCAACGCACCCCGCCGACGTGGCTGTGCGCCCCGGGCCCGAGGCCCCACCAGTCGGCTCCGCCCCAGTAGAGCAGGTTGTGCCGGCACCGGGCGGCAGGCGTACGGGCCCAGTTGGAGACCTCGTACCAGGAGAAGCCGGCTGCGTCGAGCGCCGCCTCCGCCGCCAGGTAGCGGTCCGCCGCCACGTCGTCGCTGGGGTACGCCAGCTCACCGCGCCGCATCCGGGCGGCGAGCCGGGTGCCGTCCTCGACGATCAGGGCGTACGCGCTGACGTGGTCGACGCCCGCGGCCACCACCTGATCCAGCGAGGCGGCGAAGTCCTCGGCGCTCTCCCCCGGCGTCCCGTAGATCAGATCAAGGTTGACGTGGTCGAAACCGGCGTCGCGCGCCTCCAGCGCGGCGGCGGTGGCCCGTCCGGCGCTGTGTGTACGGTCCAGGATCGCCAGCACCCCGGGCGAGGCGGACTGCATGCCCAGGGAGACGCGGGTGTAGCCGGCGGCGCGCAGCGCCTTGAGCGAGGCGGGGGTGACCGACTCGGGGTTGGCCTCGGTGGTCACCTCGGCGTCGGCGGCCAGCCCCCAGGTGCGGTCGATCGCGTCGAGGATCCGGGCCAGGTCGTCGGCCGGGAGCAGGGTGGGGGTGCCGCCGCCCACGAAGACGGTGTCGACCCGCTTCGGCGGGGTGTCGCCGAGCACCCGGGCGGCCAGCCGCAGCTCGGCGAGGACGGTGTCGGCGTACGCGTCCCGGCTCGCGCCGCCGCCGAGCTCCGCAGCCGTGTACGTGTTGAAGTCGCAGTAGCCGCAGCGGCTGGCGCAGAACGGCACGTGGACGTACACGCCGAAGCCGCGCTCGCCGACCGCGGCGGTCGCCGTGGGCGGCAGCGATCCGTCGACGGGGACCGTCTCACCTTCTGGAAGCACGCCGGGCATGGCCACTAGTGTGCCCGGCATGACCTCTCCCGACGTGCTCGTGCGGGTCGCCACGGCCCGTGGGGTGACCACCCTCACCCTGGACAGCCCGCACAACCGCAACGCGCTCTCCACGCCGCTGATGACGCAGCTGCTCGACGGGCTGGCCGCGGCGGTCGCCGACGAGGCCGTCCGGATGGTCGTGCTCGACCACACCGGCCCGGTCTTCTGCTCGGGGGCGGACCTGAAGGAGACCGCCGCCGCGTACGCCAGCGGGACGGTGCCGGCCGGGATGCTCGGTGACGTGCTGGCCGCGGTGTGGGAGTGCCCGAAGCCCGTGCTCGCCCGCGTGGCCGGGCCGGCCCGGGCCGGCGGGCTGGGTCTGATCGCGGCGGCGGACCTGGCGATCTGCGCCGAGGAGGCGACCTTCGCCTTCACCGAGGTGCGGATCGGCGTGATCCCGGCGGTGATCTCGGCGACCGTCCTGCCCCGGCTGCACCCGCGCGCCGCGGCCGAGCTGTACCTGACCGGGGACACCTTCGACGGCCGGCGGGCCGCCGAGATCGGGCTGGTGACGGCGGCCGTGCCGGCCGACGGATTGGACGCGGCGGTGGAGCGGTACTGCGCCTCCCTGGTGCGCGGCGCGCCCGGCGCCCTGACCGGGGCGAAGCTGCTGCTGCGCCGCCCCGCGACCACCGACCTGCGGGCCGAGATCGCCGACCTGGCCGCGCTGTCGACCGCCTACTTCCTCTCCGACGAGGGGCGGGAGGGCGTGGCGGCCTTCCGGGACAAGAGATTGACTCGATGGGTGGCCGCTCTTGACGGTGCGCCCGCCGATCATGCCGGCTGACACGAGAACGGACGGCCGGGGGTAGAGGTGGGGCCGCGGCGGCCGGGACGCCACCCACGAGGGCTGCGTCCCGGCCGCCGCTCGACTCACCACGCGGTCGCGCCGCCGTCGACCGGGTAGTTCGCGCCGGTGATGTAGCCCGCGCGGTCGGACGCGAGGAACACCACCAGCTCGGCGACCTCCTCGGGCCGGGCGAACCGCTTGAGCAGGGTCTTCGCGGTGACCGCGTCCCGCGCGGCCTGGTTGTCGCCCAGGTCGCGGTCGCTGGCCGGGGTCAGGATCGGCCCCGGGCTGATCGCCACCGCGCGGATCCCGCTCGGCGCGCCCTCCAGCGCGAGCTGCCGGGTCATGCCGATGATTCCGGCGTTCGCGGCGGCGTGCCCGACCATCGGCGGCACCGCGCCGCCGATCATGCCGGCCATGGACGCGGCGTTGATGATGACGCCACCGCCGCGCCGCACCAGGTGCGGCCACGCGAACTTCGACACGTAGAAGGGAATGTCGAGTTCGCCGACGATGGTCGCCCGCCAGTCCTCGACCGAGAAGTCGGGCATGGGGCCGAAGCGGAGCGCGGCCGCGTTGTTGTAGACCACGTCGAGCCCGCCGTACGCCGCCGCGGCGTCGTCGACGAACCGGCGTACCTGCTCCGGGTCGGTGAGGTCGACCGGCGCGATGGCGGTCATCTCCCCGCCCGCGCGGCGGACCAGTTCGGCGGTCTCGTTGTTGCCGTCGACCTGGATGTCCGCGCCGACGACCCGCGCGCCCTCGCGTGCGAAGGCCAGCGCCGCGACGCGGCCCACGCCGCCGCCGGTGCCGGTGATGAGCACGACCTTGCCGTCCAGCGTTCCCATGGTTCTCCTCCATCCGTGGCCCGCCCCCGACGGCGCTTGGCGCACCGCCCGGCCGGGCCCCTCGGGCGCGTCGCCGGGTCGGCCGGCGCACCCCTGATTGACATGTCAATTGCGAGAACCGCTTGACCAGTCAAGAACTTCCGCGACCGTCCGCGAAGTGACGCGGGCGACAGGAGGCGGCGCGGCGGGCTGCCATGACTGGTTGATAACGCACCAGAGGGCCGGACAGCCCCGGTATCGGCCGAAACCGGCCGGACGGGGAGATTGACAACAGGCAGGTGAGAGGCGGGCCGGAGCGGGAAACATCAATCGGTACGCGGCGGCGCGGGACCGTCCGAACCGGTCGGACGACCCGGAGGGGCCGGGACGGGACGTACTCTTGGCGGACTGTCGAGCAGGGGGTGTAGGTGCGAACTCGGGCTGTCGTGGCAGGTGGCGTCGTTCTGGCCCTTCTCGCCGTGGTGGGTGTCCTCCTCGTCGTCCGCAAACTCGGCGGCGACCTGCGCCTGCCGACCGCGACCAGGATCTGCACCGTGCAGGCCGACGGCCGGGTCACACTCGACGCCGACCAGATGGCCAACGCGGCGACCATCGCGGCGATCGGCGCCCAACTGGAGATGCCGGAGCGGGCCGTCGTGGTGGCCCTCGCCACCGCCTACCAGGAGTCCGGCCTGCGCAACCTCGCCGGCGGCGACCGCGACTCGGTCGGCCTGTTCCAGCAGCGGCCCAGCCAGGGGTGGGGCACCCCCGAGCGCATCCGCGAGCCGCGCTACGCCGCCACCCGGTTCTACAAGGCGCTGCGAAAGGTTCGGGGCTGGGAGCGGATGCGGGTCACCGACGCCGCCCAGCGGGTGCAGCGTTCCGCGTTCCCCGAGGCGTACGAGAAGTGGGCCGACGAGTCGGAGGTGCTCAGCAAGGCGCTCCTCGGCGACGTGACCGGCGCGGTGGCCTGCACGGTGGGACGTACGCCCGTGATGCGCGGCGAGGCCGCGGCGGTCGCGCTGACCCGCAACCTCACCCTGGACTGGGGGTTGGCCAGCAGCGCCGTGCCGACGGACCTGACCGGCCTCACCCTGGCGGCGAGCGACCAGCGCAACGGCTGGCGGTACGCGCACTGGCTGGTCTCGCACGCGCAGGACCACGGGGTGAAGCGGGTGCGCTTCGGCGCCCTGGAGTGGACCGCGCGCGACGGCACCTGGACCGAGGTGGAGGCCGAGCCGGCGGCGACCGGGCGAGTGGTCGCCGAGGTGTTCGGCGACTCCTGAGCCCGGCCGGGGATTACAGCTTCGTCAGAAAATGAACGAACAGACAAACCACGTAGACGCCCCAATCTTCCCGCGATCGTCACACTGAGCGATCAAACGGCGGCCCAGGGTCCCGATTTACCCCGGTCCCCAGCGTCAGGGTCCCGCGCTCGCCGCTACAGCGCGTTACGCTCGGCGGCCTGTGCCAGAGACGGGTTCCGCTTGGGGAGGGGTACGACGTGGGTTTCGACTACGGAGGCCGGACCGGTTACGAGCCGATCAGCGACATTGACCGCAAGGAGTTCCACGAGCAGGGCTTCCTGCTGCTGCGCAATGTCCTGACCGAGGACCACCGGGCAGCCCTGGAAGAGGCGGTCGACCGCGTCTACGCCGAGGAGAAGGCGAAGGGCAACACCACCAAGGACGGGACCCTGCACCTGCTGGGCTTCCTGGAGCGGGACGAGCTCTTCGGCGAGCTGCTGACCCACCCCATCTCCTTCCCGTACATGTGGGGCCTGGCCGGCTGGAACATCTACACCCACCACAACCACCTGGACGTGACCCCGCCGGCGCTGGAGCCGGAGAAGCCGTACTGGGGTTGGCACCAGGACGGGTACCGGCAGAACTCCGACCCGGAGACGATGGACCCGAACCTGCCCCGCCCGATGTTCTCGCTCAAGGTCGCGTACGTGCTCTCCGACCTGTCCGAGACCGGCCGCGGCGCCACCAAGGTCATCCCCGGCAGCCACCTGTGGAACTCGCTCCCCCGGCCGGCGGACCTGACCGTGCAGAACCCGGACCCGGAGGGCACGGTGGAGATCACCGCCAACCCGGGCGACGCGTTCATCTTCGACCGCCGCCAGTGGCACTCCCGGTCGACGAACCTGTCGAACATCACCCGCAAGATGCTCTTCGTCGGCTACACCTACCGGTGGATCCGCCCGCTCGACGAGCTGCACATCGACAAGGACGGCGAGTGGTGGGCCAACCGCACGCCGGTGCAGCGCCAGCTTCTCGGTGAGGGCACGCACACCGCGAACTACTGGGGCATCAACTGGGACGGCTACATCGACGACGAGATCCCGCTGCGCAAGGAGCTCAAGCAGCGCGACCTGCTGGACCGCAACATCCCCTGGCTCCGCTGAGCAGATGACCGGAAGGGGCTCCCGCGCGCGGCGTGGGGGCCCCTTTCCCGTGTCGGCCTCCGACCGTCCGTCCCGCCCCGGTCAGCGTGCGGCGAGCCGGCGGCGGGCCTTCTCCCGAATCGACTCGGGCAGATCGGGGGCGTCCAGCAGGCGGGGCAGCAGCTCCGGCTCCAGGCTCGTCGCGCGGAACACCTCACCGATGGTCACCCCGTGCGCCGGCCGCTCCACCACCTGGATCGGATCTCCGGCGGCGGCCTCCCCCTCGCGCAGCACCCGCAGGTACGCCCCGGGCAGCGCCCGCGCCGTGAACCGCTTGATCAGATCCGGTACGCCCCAGAAGCCGGCGAAGGTCCGGCACGGGGTGCGCGGCTTGGTCACCTGGAGCAGGGCGGACCCGACGAGCCACTGCTCGCCGATCACCGCCCCGGTGACGTCCACCGCGTACGTCGTGAGGTTCTCGCCGAGGCCGCCCGGCCCGACGGACCGGCCCAGCTCACCGGACCACCAGCCGGCGTCCTCCTCGGCGTAGGCGTAGACCGCCTGATCCGGGGTGCCGTGGTGGGCGCGCTCGCCGATGAAGTCACCGGCCACTCCGTCGACGCGGAACAGCACCGGCCCGTCCACCGGCCGCTTGTCGATGCCCGTACGGCCGCTCGCGTCGCCCGCCCACGCTGCCTCGGTGACCACGCCGAGGTTCACCGCCGCCACTCTGCCCGTCATGGCAGCCAGCCTAGTGGGCGGGCCGGTGGGGACGTCAGGGCCGGCTCAGCCCTTGACCGCGCCGGCGACGAGCCCGGAGACCATCCGCCGCTGCACCAGCAGGAAGAAGATGATCACCGGCAGCGTGAAGAGGGTGGACGCCGCCATGACCGGACCCCACGCGGTGTCGTCCCGGCCGAAGAAGAAGGTCATCGCCACCGGCAGGGTGTAGCGGTCCTGGTCGTTGATGAAGGTGAGCGCGAAGATCAGCTCGTTCCAGGCGGTGATGAACGAGAAGATGCTGGTGGCCACCAGGCCCGGCGCGACGAGCGGGAAGAGGATCCGCCGGAACGTCTGCGCCCGGCTCGCCCCGTCGATGGCCGCCGCCTCCTCCAACTCCTTCGGCACCGCGGCCACGAACCCGCGCAGCATCCACACCGCGAACGGCAGCGAGAAGCCCAGGTAGGTGAGGATCAGACTGGGCAGCGTGTTGTAGAGCCCGAGCCGCTGGATCATCAGGAACAGCGGGATGACCAGGGCCTCCAGCGGGATCATCTGCACCACCAGCAGCATGATCAGGAAGCTGGTACGCAACCGGAACCGGAACCGGGCCACCGCCGTGGCGGCCAGCAGCGCGACCAGCCCGCTGAGCAGCACCGTCGAGACGGCCACCAGCGCGCTGTTGAGGAAGAAGTCGACGAAGGTCACGCCGGGGATGAGGTTGCCGGTCAGGATGTCCCGGTAGTGCTCCAGCGTGGGGTGCGTCGGCACCGGCTGCGGCGTGGCCGAGAAGATCTCCCGGCTGGGCTTCAGCGAGGTGGCGATCATCCAGTAGACCGGGAAGGCCGCGAAGAGCGCCACCAGCAGCCCGGCGCCGTTGAGGGCGACCTTCTTCACGACTCGTCCTCCTGCTTGAGCACCATCCGTACGTACAGGCCGGTCACCACGAGCAGGATCAGCGTGAGGATCACCGCGATGGCCGCGCCGAGGCCGTACTTCGGCGGCGGTGAGAACGCCTCCGCGTACGAGTAGATGGAGAGCATGAACGTCGGCCGGTCCTGCGTGCCGCCGGCCAGCACGAACTGCTGGGTGAAGACCTTGAAGTCCCAGATCGTGGAGAGCACGATCAGGATCCCGAAGACCGGGCGCAGCAGCGGGAAGGTGATCCGCCAGAACACCCGCCACGGTCCGGCGCCGTCCACCCGGGCCGCCTCGTGCAGCTCGCTCGGCACACTCTTCAGACCCGCCAGGACGCTCACCGCGATGAACGGGAACGAGTGCCAGACCACGACCAGGGTCAGGATCGAGAAGAACAGCAGCGGAGAGTTGAACCAGCCGTAGCCGGTCCAGTCGCTGCGCCCGAACAGGCCCTGCGAGAGCCCGTCCGGCAGCGCGTTGAACAGCCAGGTCACCAGCCCACTGGTGTCGTCGAAGATCCATTTCCAGACGATCGTGCCGGTCAGTGCCGGGGTGGCCCAGGCCAGCATCACGCAGCTCGCCACGAAGGTCGCCATCTTCCGGCCGAGTCGGTTGAGCAGCAGGCCGACCAGGGTGCCCAGGATCATCGTGAGCACCACGTTGGCGACCGCGAACAACACGGTGTTGCGCAGCACCGTGAGGAAGAACGGGTCACCGAGGATCTGGGTGTAGTTGCCCAGACCCACCCACGGCCACTCGCGGTCGCCGCGCAACTGCCGGACGTTGTTCAGCCGGTAGAACGACATCGCCACCACCTGGCCGAGCGGCCAGAGCAGCAGCCCGCCGATGATCACCAGGCAGGGCAGGAGCAGCAGGTACGGCAGGCGGTCGACCCGTCGACGCCGCCGCGCGGGGGTCTCCCGCGCGGCGGGCGTCTCGGGCGCCTCGGTCAGCGTGGTCACTTGGCGTTGAGGATGCTTTCCATCTCCGCGGCCGCGTCGGCGGTAGCCTTCTCGACCGTCTTCTGACCCTTCATGACCGAGCTGTTCATCGCCTGGGTCACCGTCTTGGTACGGCTGACCTCCACCCACTTCGGGGTGAGCGGCGTGACCTTCGTGTTCTGCATCGTGGTCGCGAACGCCGACATGATCTTGTCATTCGCGTACGTGCCGCCGGCAACCAGGTCCTGGTAGACCGGGAAGAAGCCGAGGCTGTCGGCGAAGGTCTGCGCGTTCTTCTTGTTCAGCAGCACGGTCAGGTAGTCCCAGGCGAGGTCCTGCCGTTCGCTGTCGCGCCAGACCGCGACGTCCGAGCCGCCGGCGAATCCGGGTGCCGCCTTGCCGTCCGGGCCGGGGATCGGGAACGTGCCCCACACCTTCTCGATCTCGGGGTTGTCCTTCTTGATCGCACCCTGCTGCCAGCTCCCGGCGAACGCCATCGCCGCCTTGCCGGTGGCGAACTGCGTCCGGGCGTCGATCTCGTTCCAACCGGCGGCGGCCGGCGGGGCGACCTTGTGCACGGTCACCAGGTCCGTCCAGAACTTGACCGCCTTCTGCGCCTCCGGGCTGGTGTAGCCGGACTTCCAGGTGCCGCCCTGCTCGGTCGCGATCTCACCGCCGGCCCCCCAGAGGAAGGAGTAGAAGGGCAGCTCCGAGTTGCCCGGCAGGGCGATGCCGTACGTGTTCGGCTTCTTGGCCTGGACCGCCTTGGCGACGGTGACCAGCTCGTCCCAGGTGGTCGGAGGCTTCACGCCGGCCTCGGCGAACCAGTCGGTGCGGTAGTAGATGGCGCGTACGCCCGCGTACCACGGCACCCCGTACTGCTTGCCGTCGAGCTGGGCGTTGCGCACCAGGTCGGGAAGGATGTCCTTGGCGTCGGCCCAGCCGCTCATCCGGCCGCTCAGGTCGGCGAGAGCCTCCTGCGCCGCCCAGCCCTGGGTCTCGGTGTTGCCCAGCTCGGTGACGTCCGGTCCCTCACCGCCGGCCAGGGCGGCCTGGAACTTCTTCGGCGCCTCCAGCCACGGGATGTACTGCACGACCACGTCGGTGTCCGGGTGCTTCTGCCGGAACTCGGTCTCGACGCCGTCGAGGAACTTCGTCTGGGCGTCGCTGCCCTCGCCCATCATCCAGACCGTCAGCTTGCTGGTGTCGGCCGTGTCGTCGCCCGAGCCGCCACAGCCGGCGAGCACCATCGCGGCCGAAGCCACCACGGCGGTGACCGGGGCCAGCCGCTTCCACCTGTTCACGCCACATCTCCCCTCACACCGCTTGGCACTTACCTTCTCCGCCGCACCTTAGTAGGAAAAAATCCTTTACGACAGTGGGGGCGATCGACGGGAAGCGACGCGACCGTACCGCAGGCCAGGTCCGTGAGGCAGAGGCAGCGGGGCGAACCGGACCGTACCCAGACGAAGGGGCGCCCGACCGTCCGGTCGGGCGCCCCTTCGTGGATCGATGTGTGCGAATTACCGGTAGGTGACGCTGCGGCGTCGGCCGACACCGGCCACCAGAGCCACCGCGATGGCGGCCAGCACGACCTGCACCAGCAGCTCGCCCCAGTCCACACCGGCGGTCTCGGTCGCGATGCCCAACGCCCGCGCCAGCACCGTACCGAGCAGCGCGGCACCCACACCGATCAGCATGTGCAGCCACATCGGCATGTTCTGCCGGCCCGGGACGACCAGACGACCCAGCGCCCCGACGATCAGGCCAACGATGAGCGCGGTGATGATGCCCCAAACGGTCAGCTCCACGGTCGCCCTCCTTCAACAAAAGTTGTCACACGATGTCCGTGTGCTTCCTGTCGTGACCGCTAAGTTCCCGATCGGCCGGAAAACCAAACCGACTTCCGGAACAGAGACCACCGGACCGCGCGGGAGGGCGGGTACCTCCGCTCCCGGTGGACGCCGCGACCCGGGCGGGGCCCCGACCTCCCGGCTAGGTGGACGAACGCGGACGGGCGCCCGACCACGAGGGTCGGGCGCCCGTCGAAACGTGCTTCGGTGCGTACGCCGGCGATCAGGCCGGCAGCGGCGCCGGGTCGGGTCCCCGCGTCAGCGGGTGACGCTGCGGCGTCGGCCGACACCGGCCACCAGAGCCACCGCGATAGCGGCCAGCACGATCTGCACCAGCAGCTCGCCCCAGTCCACACCGGCGGTCTCGGTCGCGATGCCCAACGCCCGCGCCAGCACCGTACCGAGCAGCGCGGCACCCACACCGATCAGCATGTGCAGCCACATCGGCATGTCCTGCCGGCCCGGGACGACCAGACGACCCAGCGCCCCGACGATCAGACCAACGATGAGCGCGGTGATGATGCCCCAAACGGTCAGCTCCACGGTCGCCCTCCTCCAAGAACCTGTCACACGATGTGTGTTTCCCTGTCGTGGGCGACAAGTTCCCGAAGCGCGCGAAACCCAAACCGAATCCGCGTACGACCTCTCGGCGAACGTCGATTCCCGACCCGCGCGGAACCACGCCGGGGCACCGTCCACGCAGGTCGGAAGGGTGTGGGCCCTACTTCTTACCGGCGGGCTTACCCTCGGCGGAGTCGGAGGAGAGCGCGGCGATGAAGGCCTCCTGCGGCACCTCCACGCGGCCCACCATCTTCATCCGCTTCTTGCCTTCCTTCTGCTTCTCCAGCAGCTTGCGCTTCCGGCTGATGTCACCGCCGTAGCACTTCGCGAGCACGTCCTTGCGGATCGCCCGGATGGTCTCGCGGGCGATCACCCGGCTGCCGATCGCCGCCTGGATCGGCACCTCGAACTGCTGCCGCGGGATGAGGTTGCGCAACTTCGCCGCGATGGAGACGCCGTAGTTGTAGGCCTTGTCCTTGTGCACGATCGCGCTGAACGCGTCGACCGCCTCACCGTGCAGCAGGATGTCGACCTTGACGAGGTCGGACGCCTGCTCGCCGGAGGGCTCGTAGTCCAGCGACGCGTAGCCCTTGGTCCGGCTCTTCAACTGGTCGAAGAAGTCGAAGATGATCTCGGCGAGCGGCAGGGTGTAGCGCAGCTCCACCCGGTCGGCCGACAGGTAGTCCATGCCGAGCAGCGTGCCCCGCCGCCCCTGGCAGAGCTCCATCACCGCGCCGACGTAGTCGTTCGGCGTCAGCACGGTGGCCCGTACCGTCGGCTCGTAGACCTCGGCGAGCTTGCCGGTCGGGTACTCGCTCGGGTTGGTGACCACGACCTCCTGGCCGTCGTCCTGGATCGCGCGGTAGACGACGTTGGGCGCGGTGGAGATCAGGTCGAGGTTGAACTCACGCTCCAGCCGCTCCCGGATGATCTCCAGGTGGAGCAGGCCGAGGAAGCCGCAGCGGAACCCGAAACCGAGCGCGCCGGAGGTCTCCGGCTCGTACGTCAGCGCGGCGTCGTTGAGCTTGAGCTTGTCCAGCGCCTCGCGCAGGTTCGGGTAGTCGGACCCGTCGATCGGGTAGAGGCCGGAGTAGACCATCGGCTTCGGGTCCTTGTAGCCACCCAGGGCCTCGGTCGCCGGCCGGGCGTTGATGGTGACCGTGTCACCGACCCGCGACTGGCGGACGTCCTTCACACCGGTGATCAGGTAGCCCACCTCGCCGACCCCGAGCGCCTCGGACTTCACCATCTCCGGCGAGATCACGCCGATCTCCAGCAGCTCGTGCACGGCGCCGGTCGACATCATCTTGATCCGGTCGCGGGCGCTGATCAGCCCGTCGATCACCCGGACGTACGTGACCACGCCCCGGTAGACGTCGTAGACCGAGTCGAAGATCATCGCCCGGGCCGGCGCGTCGGCGTTCCCGACCGGTGGCTGGAACTGCCGGACGATCTCGTCGAGAAGGTGCGGCACTCCCTCGCCGGTCTTGCCGGAGACCTTGATGCAGTCCGCCGGGTCACCGCCGATCAGGTGGGCCAGCTCCTCGGCGTACTTCTCCGGCTGGGCGGCCGGCAGGTCGATCTTGTTGAGCACCGGGATGATGTGCAGGTCGTTCTCGAGCGCCAGGTAGAGGTTGGCCAGCGTCTGCGCCTCGATGCCCTGCGCCGCGTCGACCAGCAGGATCGCGCCCTCGCAGGCGGCCAGCGACCGGGAGACCTCGTAGGTGAAGTCGACGTGGCCCGGGGTATCGATCATGTTGAGCACGGCCTGCTCACCGGCGCGGTCGCCCTCCCGGATCGTCCACGGCATCCGCACGGCCTGGCTCTTGATGGTGATGCCGCGCTCGCGCTCGATGTCCATCCGGTCGAGGTACTGCGCCCGCATCTGCCGCGGGTCGACCACGCCGGTGAGCTGCAGCATCCGGTCGGCCAGGGTCGACTTCCCGTGGTCGATGTGGGCGATGATGCAGAAGTTCCTGATCCGCGCCGGGTCGGTGGCACCAGGAGCGTTCGCGCCGGAATCGAGCGTCGGTGGCACAGCTGTCCGTTCTGGTCGGCTGACGTGAGCGGGCCGACGCGACGCCGGCCCCCTCTATGCTCCCACGCCGGCCCCGGGGCGGTCAGATCACTCCTCCGGCGGCTCCACGAAGAGCGCGGCGAGCCGGGGCAACCGCCGCCGCGCCTCGGCCTCGTCGTCGAAGTCCCAGAAGTCGTTGAGATCCGGCGTCGGCACCGGGTCGCGGTCGGCCGGCAGGTCCGTGGCGGTCGCCTTGCGGTACGCCTCCCAGGGGGCCGCGAGCATGTCCTCCGACTCGAACTCCTCACCGCTGAGCGCGGCGGCCCGGACCTGCGGCAGCTCGGCCAGCGAGTCCGGGTCGGCGACCGCCCGGGCGAAGACCTGCCGGCCCTGGGTCATGAGCCAGCCCCGGAAGTACTCGAAGCCGTCGTCGGAGGCACCACCGTTGATCAGGTAGGCGGCGCCCCACAGGTCGACCTTGTACGAGGCGGCGAGCACCCGCTGCTGGTGGTGGGCGTAGCCGACGATCTCGGCGGGGTCGCGCTCGGCCAGCAGGGCAACCGCCCGGGCCGCCACCGCGCCGGCCTCACCGCCGCCGCCGGCCCGTGCCTCGTCGATCAACTGCCAGAAGTCGTCGGTCCTCATGGCCTGGCAGTCTCCCAGACCGCCCGCCGCGCGGGCAGCGGGAAGAGCGCGGCGGCGTACGCCAGCATGGGAGGGTGCCCGTCCCACCTCCGCCCTATCACGCGACCGCCGCCCGGCCCGCCTGGGCCGCACTCCCCGTGGGCGTGCGCGCGGCGGTCGCCGCCCGCCTCGGCGCGCCCGTCACCGAGGCCCGGGTGGCCGGCGCCGGCTTCACCCGGGGTTTCGCCGCCGTGCTGAGCACCGCCGACGGCGGCTCCGCCTTCGTGAAGGCGGCCGGGCGGGTCGAGCAGCCACGACTGGTCGACTGGTACGCCCGGGAGGCGGCAGTCCTCGCCCGGCTCCCCACCGGGCTGCCGGTCCCCCGGTTGCGCTGGACCCTCGACGCGGCCGGCTGGCACGTGATCTGCCTGGACGCCGTCGACGGCCGGACGCCCGGCCTGCCCTGGGCACCGGCGGAGCTGGACGCCACCCTCGCCGGGTACGCCGAGTTGGCCGCCGCGCTCACCGACCCGCCCGCCGACCTGCTCGCCCTCGACCCGCCCCGACTCGCCCGGCTGGCCCGCGAGGACATCCTGTGGTGGGGCGAGGTGGCCGCCGGCCGGGAGCCCACGCCCGCGCTGCCCGGCACGCTGGCGAGCCGCCTGCCCGACCTGGTCACGCTGGAGTCCCGGCTGCCGGAGTACGCCGACGCCGCCCCGCCGAACGCCCTGATCCACGGCGACCTGCGGCTGGACAACGTGCTCGTCGACCGCGAGGGGCACGCCTGGTTCTGCGACTGGGCGTGGCTGACCCGGGGGCCGGCCTGGTTCGACCTGGCCGGTCTGCTGATCACCGCGTACGCCAGCGGCCTGGACGCCGACCGGCTCTTCGCCGAGCATCCGGCGGCGGCCGGCGCCCCCACGGACGCCCTCGACGCGACCCTGGCCGCCCTGGCCGGCTACTTCCTCACCAGCGCGGCCGCCGCCCCGCCGACCGCCTCCGCGACGATCCGCCAGCACCACCGCTGGAGCGGCGAGCAGGCCCTGGCCTGGCTCGCCACCCGCCAGGGCTGGAGCTGACCCGGGCGCCCCTACCCGGCGGGCCGGCCGGGCTGGCGTGGGTCGGGCTGGCGTGGGTCGGCCGGGGCTCGCGTGGGCCGGCCGGGCCCGCGTGCGCCGTCGTCGGGCAGGATGGGACGCGGCCGGAACCGGGCCGTTTTGGCTCGTCCGGGGCGGACCTGGTAACCTGGCTTTTCGCGCGACGGTGACGCATGCTCGTTGCGCGGAAGCTGACCAACCCGAGCTATCAAGACGAGGCTGTCGCGTGGCGAACATCAAGTCCCAGATCAAGCGCAACCGGCAGAACGAGAAGCGCCGGCTGCGTAACAAGTCGGTCAAGTCGTCGCTGAAGACCGCCATCCGCAAGTTCCACGAGGCCGCCGAGACCGGCGACGTCGAGCAGGCTGCCGCCCTCATGCGGGACGCCTCCCGCAAGCTCGACAAGGCCGTCAGCAAGGGCGTGATCCACGCCAACCAGGCCGCGAACCGTAAGTCCGCGATCGCCAAGCGCGTCGGTTCGCTGGCCGCCTGACCGAGGCGACGCCAGACTTCACCGGAAGCCCCCGGCAACACCGGGGGCTTCCGGCTGTTCGCGTCTTCGCTGGGCCGGGGGCGCGTCTTCGCTGGGCCGGGGGCCAGGACTCCGGGATGAACCGGCCGGCGAGGGCCCGCGCCGATGTGGTGGACGACGCGGCGTCACCGGCCGGTCAGGACGACCCGTCGCGGCTCCGGCCGGCCGTCGAGTCGTCGGCAGAGCTGCTCGGGCTGACGGTCTCGACCGACACGACGATGCCCGGCAGGCTGTGCCGGAGCCAGCCCACCCGGGCGCGACCGACCACCGGCTCCATCTGCCGACGGAACCGGTCCCGCTCCTGCTCGGGCACGAGCGCGGCGGATCGCACCACGACCGCCGCCACCATGTCGTTGAGCTTCACCATGACCGCGACAGCCGCCGGCAGGATCAGCACCGCCCACCAGCTGACCAGCTCGGCGAGGGCCAGCAGCGCGGCCAGCGCCACCACTCCCTCGAAGAAGAGGAAACACAGCACCCCGCCGGGGTTGACGAACCGCAGGCCGAGAAGGCGCGCGTAGAGCGGCCGGTAGTGGTCCTCGTCCGCCGCGAGCGTGGCCCACGACGTCCGGGGCACTCCGCTCACCGGGCGCCGCCCCCGCGGGCGGCGGCCATCGAGAACACCGCCCGCTCCAGCGCGTACGCCCGGTCGTCCGAGCCGCCCTTGACCGCCGCGTTGCACTCCGCGGCGACCTGCATGGCCCGGACCAACCCCTCCGGCGTCCAGCCCCGACCCTGGCGCTGCGCGCGTTCGATCTTCCACGCCGGCATCCCGAGGCTGCTCGCCAACTGGTAAGGGCTGCCCCGACCGGCGGACGCCACCCGGGCCACCGTGCGGACGCCGTCGGCGAGGGCGTCCGCGATCGGCACCGGGTCGACCCCGACGTGCAGCGCCCAGCGCAACGCCTCCAGCGCGGCCGGGACGTCGCCGACCATCGTGGCGTCGGCCACCGTGAAGCCGCTGACCTCCACCCGACCCCGGTAGTAACGGGCGACCGTGTCGGCGCCGATCCGCCCGTCGGTGTCGGCTATCAGCTGCGAGCAGGCGGCGGCCAGCTCGCGCAGGTCGTTGCCGACGGCCGCGATCAGCGCCTCCGCCGCGTCCTCGGTGCACTTGCCGCCGGCCCGGCGGATCTCGTCCCGGACGAACGCCACCCGGTCCCGGTGCCCCTTGAGCTTCGCCGCCGGCACGACCGTCGCACCGGCCGCCTTCAGCCCGTCGGCGAACGCCTTGCCCTTGGCGGCGCCCAGGTGCAGCACGATCAGCTGGACGTCCGGGTCGGGATTCTTCGCGTACGCCAGCAGCGCGGCGACCAGGTCCTTCCGGGCGTCCTGGCCGGACCGCAGCACCAGGACCCGGCGCCCACCGAAGAGGGACGGGCTGAGCATCTCGGCGATCTCTCCCACGGTGAGCGCACCCGCCTGGTACTCGCGGACGTCCACATCGGGATCGGCGCTGCGCGCATTCGCGACGGCTTCGGTGACCGCGCGCGTGGCGAGCAGTTCCTCGTCGCCGAGGACGAGCAGAATGGGGGCGAAGCTGGCGGGAGGCACGTCGCCCATATTCGCACGCCCCACAGCGGGTTCGTGCCTGCTCATCAGGCGCTCGGGCGGTGGAGCCCGCACTCAGTGCAAATCCAGACATTTATGTCAATCCACCATTTAATAGACAAACTGCCGACCCATTTCGTCCTGGTGAGGCCACCAGCCAGGCCGGATTGCGCTGCTGTTCGGCAGGGCTCTCAGCACGGGACGCGCGTCGCCCGGTCGGCGAGGGGGCTCGGGGACGGTCGGTCACGGTCGCCGCCCGGGCGCGACACCGCGGGCCACCACGGCGAGCCCGCCGTCACCGTGGACCGCCGCCACGTCGCCGTCCGTGTCGGTACGCAGCACCCGTGCCCCGCCGGCGGTCAGCCGGGCGAGCAGCGCCGGGTGCGGGTGCCCGTAGGTGTTGCCGGTCCCCACCGGCACCAGCGCCACGGCCGGTCGCACCGCCGCGAGGAAGGCCGGGTCCTGGTAGGCCGAACCGTGGTGCGCCACCTTCAGCACGTCGGCCCGCAGGGCGCCGGCCGGCGTCCGGTCGAGCAGGGCCCGCTGCTCCTCGGACTCCGCGTCACCGGGGAGCAGGATCCGCGTGCCCGCCACCGTCGCCCGCAGGATCAGGGAGTTGTTGTTCGGATCGGACCGGGTGCCGCGCAGCGGGTACGGCGGGCCGAGGACGACCAACGCGAGCCCACCGGCCCGGTACGTCCAGCCGGCCGGGACGGTCAGCAGATCGGCCCGCCCGACGGCGGCGGCGTCCCGCACCAGGCCCTGACCGCTCTCCGGCTCCGTCCACGCCGGAGTGAGCACCGCGCTCACCCGCCGCCCCCGGAACACCCCGGCCACGCCGCCCACGTGGTCGGCGTGAAAGTGGCTGACCACCAGCAACGGCACCTCACGGATCCCGAGCCGGCGCAGACAGGTGTCCACGGCTCCCGGTTCCGGGCCCGCGTCCACCACCACCGCCCGGCCCGCTGAGACCGGAAGCACCACCGCGTCGCCCTGCCCGACCGCACAGGCCACCACCACCCAGCCGGGCGGCGGCCACCCCTGCGCGATCAACCGGACCGGCAGGGCGCCGAGCACCACCGCGACGGTCACCACCGCCACCAGTCGACGCACCACGGGACGCCGCGTGGCGACCAGCAGCGCCAGGGTCAGCGCCGCCAGCAGCAGCGCACCCCACACCCCGCCGGGCCACGGCAACGTGCCCGCCGGCAGCCCGGCGCCGTGCCGGGCGACCAGGACCAGCCACCAGGCCGGCCAGCTCGCCAGCCAGGCGGCGAACTCCGCGCCCGCCGGCCACAACGGGGACACCACCGCCGCCGCGACGCCCAGCACCGTGGCCGGGGCGATGGCGGGCACCGCGAGCAGGTTGGCGGGCACCGCGACGAGGCTGACCGTGGCGGACAGCCCGGCGACCACCGGGCCGCAGGCCAGTTGGGCAGCCGCCGGCACGGCCAGCGCCTCCGCCAACCCCGCCGGTACGCCCCGACGCCGCAGCGCGTCCCGCCAGCGGGGTGCGAGCAGCAGCAGGCCGCCGGTGGCCAGCACGGAGAGCGCGAACCCCGGATCGCCGGCCAGTTCGGGATCGACCAGCACCAGCACGGTGATCGCGGCGGCCAGCGCGGGCAGCGCCGCCCGGGGGCGGCCGGCCGCCAACGCGGCGAGACCGATCGCGCCCATCGTGGCGGCGCGCACCACACTGGGCGAGGGACGCACCAGGATGACGAACCCCGCCAGGGCGACCGCGCAGAGCCCGGCGGCGAGCCACGGCCCGGCCCGCGCCCAGCGGGCGAGCAGAAGCACCGCACCCACCACGATCGCGACATTGGAACCGGACACCGCGTTGAGGTGTGTCATGGCGCAAGTAAGGCGGGTTAAGGGTTTCCGGCGTCGGCCCTGCTCAGGCGGCGGGTGCGCCTGCCGCACTCCCTAAGAACTGACTAAGAATGGCCCAAGAATGGAGGGTCATCTCCACTATAGGTTTGGTGCACGTCACAGAGAAATACGTCTGCCCACTATGCAATTGCGCCGAGCGCTCGGCTAACGTGGAGTCAGCACCACGGCGCAAGGCAATACCGGATAGCGACCGGAGCGCCGTTAGCCCAGAATATGGCGCGCCGACTCCTGTAGTGAGTCGGGTCGGACCGGGACGCGCACCCGGGCATGGAAGGCGGGGAGCCCGTAGCCGGGCGGTGGCCGTCAGGAATCTTCCCAACGGGAGTACCTGTCATGCCCATGTCCCACGCCGAGCGTGGCCGCCTTGGCTCGGTCGCCACGGTGGCCCGCACAACCCCGGAGCAGCGCCGGGAGATCGCCCGTAAGGCGCACCTGGCCTCCGCCGTCAACGCGGTCGTCAACCGAGCCCCGGAATTGTCCGCCGATCAGGTGGCCAAGCTGCGGGCCGTGTTCGCTCCGGCGGTGGGTGTCTGATGACGGCAAACGAAAGCGGCCCGCTCCCCAGCAAGGCCGCCAACGCTAACTCCTCCCCGGAGTCTATCGGAATTGCGCTCAGCCCGGAGGAAACGGCCCGCGCTCTCGATATCGCGCGCAGGCTCGTCAAGGCTGGAATTCCCGTATTCTCTGCCGCGCCGAACAGTTCCAAGCCGGGCACGTTCCTCTACCCGAATGGATGGGAGGGCATCCGGCCGGACGAGTCGTGGATTGATGGGTGGAAGCCGGGGTTTGCGCTCTGCGCGATCGGTGGCTACCTGGCGGACATCCTGGACGTGGACCCACGCAACGGCGGAGACGCCAGTGCGGAGGAGGTCCGGGCCGCCGGACAGTGGCCGCGATCCTTCGGCCAGCAGGCCACGCCGAGCGGCGGCACGCACGATCTGATCAGCGCGACCGGGGAGCACAAGGCAACCGACTTCATGCCGGGCCTGGACCTCCAGTCCGGCGCGCCGGACGGCACCGGGCGTGGGTTCGCGTTCATCGCCCCGACCGTGCGCCCGTCCAAGGTGGACGGGGTGGCCCGGCCGTACCGGTGGATCGTGGAACCGGACGTGGAGGCGCTGGCGGAGTTCCGGGGCGCGGACGACTCCACGGCCGGGATCGTGGCGCGCGTTCACGCCAAGCGGGACCGGAGGGCCACGCCGAGCGCGCCGGCACTGACCGGGGATGTGGCGGGTACGCCGGAGGTGGTCCGGCGGGTGACGCAGCTCCGGGACGAACTGGCCGCCGCGCCGGAGGGGGGCGGAAACAACCTGGCCGCGCGGCTCGCGTGGAACGTGGGGCAGTACGTGGGAGCCGGGCAGATCGACCGAGAGCAGGCGGCGGAGATCCTGCTCTCCGCCCTGGACGGCTGGACTTTCCGGCACCCGGCCGACCGGGGCGCGATGGAGAACACGATCCGCAGCCAGATCGAGAAGGGCATGAGCTACCCGCGACCGTGGGAGGTGGCCCCGGGCCTAGACGCGACCGGGCAGGGCGGATTGGTCAGCCCTGCCGCGCCACGGCACAGCGGGCGGCTCCGCGCGGCGCTGCTCAAGCGGTCCGAGTTGGGCAAGCTGCCCGTGCCGGTGCCGCTGATCACGGACGTGATGCACCGGGAAACGATCGTGGTGCTCGCGGGGAAGTTCGGTAGCTACAAATCGTTCGTGACCGTGGGCATGGGGTGCTCCCTGGCCTCCGGCACGCCGTGGATGGGGCACGAGGTACCGGAGGCGGTGCCGGTCCTGTACGTGGCCGCTGAGGGCGCGTACGGCATCCGGAAGCGCGTGGACGCATGGGAAGCGGCGCACGGCCCGGTGCCGGACTCGTTCTACCTGCTCCCGGTCCCCGCGCGGCTGCTGGTGCCGGAGGACGTGGCCGAGGTGGACGAACTGATCGGGGAGTTCGGGATCAAAGTCCTGATCGTGGACACGCTCCACGCGAGCGCCCCGGGCGCGGACGAGGACAAGTCCAAGGAGATCGGCCCGATGTACGACACGCTCCGGGGACTGCGCGAGCGGCACGGGGTGACCACGATCCTGGTGCACCACACCGGCCACGCGGGAGAGCGGGCGCGAGGCTCCAGTTCGATCGAGGATGACGCGGACACGTCGTTTTTGATCAAGCTGGACGGGGACGGCCGGGACGCCAGCACGCAGCGGACCTTGCACCATCGCAAGGCCAAGGACGGCGCGCTCCTGGAGCCGGTGCCGCTCAAGCTGACCTTGGTGCCGGGCACGGACAGCGGCTACGTGGAGTCGGGCGAGGTGCCGTCCCCCAACTACCTGCCGGACGGCCTGGCCGCAAAGACGCTGATCGGGCTCTTGGACGAACTCGGGTTGCCGCAGAACGCCGGCCGGGACCAGTGCCGCGCGGCGCTGGCCAAGGCCAAGGTCAAGGCCCGTACGGAGTTGCTGGCGGAGGCGGTCCGCCGCCGGAAGGCCGGAGAAACCGGCCAGGTGGAGGGCTCCTGACCTGTCCGGGACAGTTTCCGGCCTGGACCTGTCCCCAAGATCAGGACAGGTCGGGGAGTTTTCGCAGGTCAGACCTGTCCCGGACAGGTACGGGGACAGGTGAGGACAGGTACCCCACACCTGTCCTGTCCCCACCCCTTCTAAGGGTGGGGACAGGGGACAGGTACCCGGCCAGAGAGAGCGGACAGCGCCCCTCCCCTGGCCGAAGCGAACAGCCGGGCCGCCGCCGGCCCACTTGCATAGCGTCCGAACCGATAGACCTGGAGACCACCATGACGACCACGACCATCGGATACCTGTTCACCAACCCCGACACCGGCTCGATCTCCCTGGCCGTCCCCTGCGAGCCCTGCGCCACGTTCCATTGGCACGGGGCCGGTACGGTCGCCCGGCCGCTTCACGCGCCCGGTGAGGTGACCGAGCGGGTGTCGCACTGCCCGAACGGCAACGACTACACGACCATCACCATCCAGCCGGAGCCGTACCGGCGGGCATGGGTGACGGGCCGGCGGGGCCGGTTCTCCGCCGCCTACCGTCGGGCGGTGACCCGGTGAGCATCTACATGGAGTCGCGGCCGGAGCCGCTGGAGGAATGGCGATTCCCGAAGAACGCCCGCGAGGTGGCGGAGGAGTTGGACCTGTGCGGCGTGCCGCTGGATGCCAACCCGGCGCAGGCGCGGGTGCTCCTGGAGTTGAACGGCACGTGGGCGTGCCGGGCCGTCGTGGCGGACGCGCTGCGCTGGCGGACCCGCTTGTCCACGATGTCCGGACACTCGGACAGCTAGGACGGCGGACACCTGGACAACGACCCGGGCCCGGACAACCGCGGAGTTGTCCGGGCCCCTTGTCCTGTCCGCGTCCGTCCAACTGTCCGGACGCATGTCCATGTCCACGGCCCCGGACCTGTTAACAGGTCCGGGGCCGTTTCCCCTGCTCAACACGCTCTGAGAGAGCCGTTGCCAGGTCAGGAGTCTCGCTGTGTCCTAGGACATGCGGGGCGGCTTTCCCTGGTCAGGTGCCGTTCGGACACCGGCTTCCCGGTGCTGCCGTGGACACGTCCGGCTGTCGAGCCTGTCCGTGTCCGCGCTGTCCAGCCGTCCGGCCTGTCCGTGTCCGCGCTGTCCAGCCGTCCGGACACGTCCGGACGGAGACCCGGGCGGCGATGAAGTCCACCCGGATCCCTGTCCGCCGTCCGCTATCGGCGGCCCCTACCGGGGCGCTTGCGCAGCGTGTAGACGATCCCGCCCACGGCGCTACCACCGATCGCGGCAACCGCCGAGATGGCCGCGAGCGTCGTCGTGCTGTCGGTCGCGTTGCCGGCCAGCGCGATCCAGACCAGCGCCGCGATCGGGATCGGCGTGATGATCATCAGCGCCGCGATCGGGGTTTCGTCTGTGCTGTTCGTCGCGTTGTGCTGGAACTTGGTAGTGGTAGCGACTAACTTGTTCATTGGTTCTGCATCCTCCTAATGGCTTTTCGAGTAGGGCATTGGTGAGACGGGACCCGTCAAGGCGGACCCGGGGATTGCGGCCCCGGGCACCCGCCTTGACTTGATTCTGCGGGTCTCGTCTCTGGTGAAGGACTCTATCGAGTCAACCGGACATCCCCGTGGCACCCGCACGTCACGGCACCACTCGGGTCGCCTGCCTCCTCCCTTCGGCGTCCGAGGCGTCCTGCCGCCGGTCGCTAGCGCGCAGGCTGCTACACCCATCCTGACCTGGGCCAAAGGCTCTGACGAGGAACTGTGACGTAGGCACACACTCGCTTGACATGGGTACCGAAAACGAGCCCTGTTCCACTGTGGAGCGGATACCCCGAGATCCGTCGTGATGACGCACACGTGGCCCACGCGGAAGCCGCGCCCGCTCGCCCTGGCCGCCCACGATCCGACCGAATCGCGTTCAGGTACGTGCTGAGCGACGGGGTGACGACCGGGCCGCGCCGCACCATAACCGGTATTATGGGCGCTCTATCTGATACAAACCTTGCTACAATGAGACATGCCCAGATTGCCTGCCGGCCAGCGCCATCAGCAGGAGTTGATGGCGCTGGAGTTGTCCAACGCCGGTCACTCGATCGACACCATCGCGGACCGCCTGGAGGTGAGCCGCGCGACCGCCGCGCGACGTATCCGGGCAGCGCTCCAGCGCATCCCGGCGCAGGAGGCGGACACCCTGCGACGCCAGTCGGAAGCGCGCTTCAACGAGTGGATGCGACGGTGCAACGCCCTGCTCGCGTCCGACCTGTCCACGCAGGACACGGTGCGGGTACTCAACCTCCTGCTCTCACTGGAGCGCGAGCGCGTACAGCTCTACGGGCTACGCCTGCCGTCCGCCGTGGTCGTCCAGATCGAGCAGGGAGCCGGCCAGTGAGCCCGCTCGCCCGCCCCGACATGGCCGGAGCCGGCGCGCTCGGTCGGTGCCGCACGCACCGACGGCCCCTGATGGCGGAGCCGGCCGCGCCGCTGGATGAGCAGATCGCCACGGAACGGCTCGCCCGGGAGTCCCTGGCCTACCTGGACGGCAACCCCGGCCCCTCTCCCCTGCCGCGCTCGCCGCGCCGCAAGGGCACCTGCCCGGACTGCGTGACGGCCGTTGCCGTCGCGGCGGCGGCCTACCTGCACGGAGACGACCAGTGACTCCCGAGGAGGAGTGGCAAGCCAATCAGGCGCGTCAGGCGGAGGAGGCGGCCCGGTGGGAGGCGTCCACCCGTGCCCACCTGGACGCCAGACGTGCGACGCTGGCCGCCCGGCAGGCGCGCCAGGCGGACGAGATCGCGGAGATACAGCACCGGTTCCGGGTGGCGATGATGGGCGGCGGGACGCTCCGCCCGGACGGCACGTACGGACCCCCGACGAACGGAGACGACCAGTGATCTACCCCGATGACAAGCGCGTGCGCTACTCCCCCGACCTGGCCGTGTGGGTCGTGGACACCGGGGAGAGCCACGCCGCCGGAGCCGATCAGATCCTCGCCGTGATGATGCACTACGCCCGGCAGGCCGGAGACATGCCGGAGGGCTGCACGTGCTTCCCGGAGGTGCTCAGCGACGCCGGCCCGCTGGGCGGTGGCGTCCAGACCGGCCCGCCGGGCGTGCACCGGATCGGCCAGCGCGGCGGGGTGGTGGTCTACGGGCACGGCACGATGCCGGACGCGGAGGCGGTGGCGGGGGCGGCCAACGCGATCCAGTGCCCGCACGCCAACGCGGACGGGGAGGAGCAGGCGCGGACGCTCGGCAAGGCGGGGCGGTGGCCGGAGTTGCACGCGCTCACGGTGGCGTTCCCGAACCCGGGAGCAGCGACGCTCCAGCCGGCCGCGCCGGGCAGCGAGGCTCCGGCCCCGTGGGAAGGCGAGCCGCTGACCGTCCGGGCCGCCGGAGTGATCCCGGACCGGCACGTGCACCCGGCCACCCGGGCGGACCTGGCCCGGCTCGGTGCGCTGGCCGCCGAGTCCGCCCGCCTGGACTCTCTCGCCCGGGAGGCCAAGCGGGAGGCGGACGACGCGCCGGCCGGTGCGCGCCGGCAGGCTGCGGAGGCCGCCGCCGCCGGGACGCCCCTGGACGCGGAAGCGGTCACCCGGTCGATCCGGGAGCGGCAGGAGGCGGCGCAGGCCGCGCAGATCACGGCGGACGGCACCCGGGACGCGGTGGCGCAGGTGCGCCGGCAGGTGGTCGCCGGGATCACGGAGCGCCAGGCGGAGTGGCTTTCGTACCTGCACGGCCAGGCCGCGCACGGGCTCGCCCGGCTGGATCTGATCGTGGCGGAACTGGAGAGCGCACTCACCGACCTGGCCGAGATCGACCGGGTGCGGCAGGTCGTGGAGTCCCCCACCCCCGGGCGGCTGTTCGGCACCGGTTCGCCGATCGCGGGTAACGCGGTGGAGGCGGCCCGGGAGGCGCGTCAGCGGGCGGCGGTGGCGCTGGCTGGCCTGGAGCGGCACGCGGCCAAGGTGGCGGCTCAGGCCGCCTGAGCGGTCACAGACGGACGGCCCGATCCCTGCGGGGGTCGGGCCGTTTCAGCTTTCGTCCTGCGCCTGGTGCGGCCGGTACTCCCTGATCCACGCTTCCACGGCAGCGCGGTCCCATACCCGGACCTTGCCGCTGGCCACTGTGTCGATCGGTGGCGGGAAGGTGGCGCGGTTCGTGATCTCGGTAGCCCGCGTGCGCGACACGCCGCCGAGCATGTCCGCGATGTCGGAGAGGGCAACCAGTCGCACAGGTTGACGGTATGTACGTGCGCCCTTCACACGTTGCCACTTGCAACCTTGACACTGCGAACGTGGCAAGGGAGCCTGTCCCCTATAGCGGTCCGGGTACCTGATCGGGGATCGGTGCCCGGACCTGCCCGCTCCTGGAGGTGGCCCATGCCCATGGACGACGGACCGGTTACTCCCGCGCTCGCGCTCTGGACGGCCAGGCGGGTGATCGCGCAGCACTCCGCCCCTGGCCGGTGCGCTCAGTGTCGGGACGACGGGTGCGGGATGCTGACGTGGGCGCGCGCGGTGACCGAGGGCCAGTCGTGATCGAGCGGGAGCTATCCCGGGCGGAATGGCTGCCGCTGATGGCCAAGGGGATCATCCGGGAGCACCGTGCCCACGGGACGTGTCGGCGTTGCCGGGACGGTGCGTGCGAAAGCCTGTCGTGGGCGCGAGACGCGATCAAGGCGCTCCGCCTGGCCGGCAACCGGCCGGACCGCTACTGACGGGTTGCCCCGTCGCGCAGTGACGGATGCCATTGCGCGACGGGGAAATCAGCGCCAGACGATCTCGATCCCATCCGTGCTGAACCCGGGCCCGCGACGGCCCCGACCGACCGTGATCTCCATGAGCAGCCGCACGACGGTCCGGCGCGCGTCCGGGCTCAGGCGCTCCCATGCAGCGGCCACGTCGTCGGCGCTGACCAACTCCCCGAGCACGCTCGCCCGGTCCGGCGGCGGCGCGGCGGCGGCCTCCAGCGCGGCCAGTTCGGGGCGAAGCTGGCCGGTGATCGTGGCTAGCTGGCGGGCCGTGATCACGCCGGACGCGAAGCTAGCCGCCGCGTCATCCAGCCGCAGGCGCACCCGCTCCGCAGCCTGAGCGGCCCGCTCCCGCTCTCCCCCGTCATCGTCCGGGGTGAGCAGGGCGGCGGCGTCCGGCCGGCTCAGGCGGGCGATGACCACGGCCTCCACGTACTCCTCCAGCCGGTCCCGGCGGCGGCTGACGCAAGCCGAGACCATGCAGCGGTAAGCCTCCGTGCTCTTGCTGTGCCCGACCCGCAGGGGTGAGCCGCACACGCCGCAGAGCGCGATCCCGGAGAGCAGGTGCAGCCGTCCGGCCCGGCCGGGCGTGGTCACCCGGTCCGGGTTGGTCAGCACCCGACGGACCGCGCGCCACGTCTCCGGCGGGATGATCTCCGGCCAGGCGGCAGGGCCGATCTCCTGGCCGTTGTGCTCGCGCAGCCCGGCGTGCCGCGCGTGAAGTAGGACGTTGCGGAACGTCGGGTGCGTCCACGGCTTATCGCTGGCGTTGTGCAGGCCGCGCGCGTTCAGGTCACGGAAGATCGAGCGCAACGGCTCTCCGGCCAGCACCCGCTTGGCGGCGTCGCGGATGACGGCCGCCTCGCTCTCCCGGATCGTCATGCGGTCCGGCTCCCACCCGTACGGGCGGTGCCCGCCGTGCGGCTTTCCGTCCCGAGCGTTCTGCTCCATCTTGAGCCGGATGCGCGCGGACTTGTGCTCGCTCTCGTACCGGGCGACGGTGCCGAGCATCCGGGCCTGCATGCGGCCGGACGGGGTGGACAGGTCCACCCGCCCGGATTGGACGGTGTGGACCTGGAGGCCGGTCCGGTCGGCCAGGTCGATGAAGCGCTCCAGTTCCTTCGGGGAGCGGTGGAGGCGGTCCGCGTGCCAGACGATCAGGCCGCGCACGGTGCCGGCCGCCATGTCGGACAACAGGCGCTCATACCCTGGCCGCAGCTTGCCGGAGTAGGCGCTGATGTCGTTGTCGCGGTAGACCTCGGCGACGGTCCATCCGAGGCGTTCGGCCATGGCGCGGCACTCGGTCTCCTGCCTGGCCACGCCGAGCCCTTCCCCGGTGTCATCGGACGAGATGCGGACGTAGATCGCAGCGGTAGTCACCGCCTTACCGTAGCGATGACATGCGTCATGCCGGTGGCCCGGAAGTCCTCCTCCACCGTGGGCAGGAGGCGACTGGTGTCGCCGACCACCAACCCGGGCAGCAGGCCGCCCTGCTCGTCGGGGAGCGGCGCGCAGGCCCGTTGCAGGCCGGCGCGAAGCGAGCCGGCGGCCCGCTGCGACCAGGACGGCGTGCCGTGGCGCACGGGTGGGCCGGCGGCGCTGAGCACGGCAGCCGTCAGGTCGCCGCCCCGCGGCACGGCGAGCCGGCCCTCCGCGCGAAGCTGCTGCCCGGGCAGCAGCCCACCCCAGGCCGGGTCGACGGCCAGCACCAGGACGCGGACGGGTGCGCTGACCCGTCGGGCGTCGGGGCCGTCGAGACTGACCAACTCGACCGGCACCATCAGGGTGAGCGGGCGCCCGGGCGCACCGCGGACCGGCCGCGGATCGTCGCGTACCCGCAGCTCGGCGGTGACGCTCGCCCGCTGCTCGGCGAGGGCGCGCAGCGGAGCCGCGTCGCGGACGGCGAGCCGCCCCGCCGTCGTCGCGCCGCCGCAGACCACGCCCAGGCCCACCGCGACGGCGATCCACCCGTGACGCCGGACCGCGGGCCGGGGGCGGCCGAGCAGACCGAGCAGGTGCAGCGCCCCGGCGGCGGCGAGCACGGCCGCGACGCCCGCGATCACCAGCGTGGTCGCGGCGCCCAGGTGCAACCCGGCCAGAGCGGTCAGCCAGGCCGCCACGGCCAGCCCGGCCAGCCGCAGATCGGGCGGCTCGGGCGCGGCACCGAAGCCGCTCTCCGGCTGCTCCGCCGGGCCGCCCGCGACAGGCGGCCGGGCAGACTCTGCCCGGTCGGCGGGGCCGCTCACGGCGTCACCAGATCCTTGAGCTGTTCGTAGCGGGCATCGCCGATTCCCTCGACCTGGCGGAGGTCACCGACCGAGCGGAAGCCGCCCTGCCGCTCACGGTGGGCGAGGATGCGCTGGGCGAGCACCGGGCCGACGCCGGGCAGCGCGTCGAGCTGGGCGAGCGTGGCGGTGTTGAGGTTCAGCCGACCGCCCACCCCGGGCGCGCTGCCGGCCCCGGGCGCGGCGCCCGGAGCGGCCCCGGGCTGGGCCGCCCCGGGTGGCGGTGTGAGCCCGACGACGATCAGCTCGCCGTCAGCCACCTTCCGGGCCGGGTTGAGCAGGGCCACGTCCACTCCGGGCAGCGCCCCACCGGCTGCCTCCACCGCGTCGGCCAGTCGGGCACCGGCCGGCAGACGCACCAGGCCGGGCCGGCGTACCTTGCCGGCGACCGCGACCACCAGCTCGCCCGACGGACCGGCGGCGGTCTCGACCGCGCCGCCCGCCACCGGAACGTCGGCGGTCGCCACCGGCGGGACCGGCTCGGCCCGGGGACGCGACCGCCAGGCCCAGAGGCCGGCCCCGAGCACCGCCACGGCCGCCACGACGGCCAGGGCCCGCACGCCCCGGCGCCCCGGATCGAACGCGCCGGGGCCGGGCAGCCGGCGGGCCGAGCCCGCGCCGGGTTCGGGTGCTCCGGGCCGGAGGCCGTCAGCCGGGGACGGATCGTCCGCCAGCACCCGGCCGCCGGGCTCGTGCGCTCCCGGCCGGGGACCGTAGGTCGGGGACGGACCGCCCGCCGGTGGCCGGCCGCCGGGCTCCCGCGGTGGAGCGGGGGCTGACCACGGCGAGCCCTCCGGTAGCCCCGCCAGCCACCGCAGCCGCCGCCGCACGGTCTCCTCGTCGTCTGACACGCGGCGACGCTACGGCGACCGACGGTCACCACCGGTCCCCGGCGAGGTCACCTGTGGACAGCGGGAAGCGCTGTGGACAACGCCCTGATCATGCTGTCGTCTGCTAGCGGCACCGTCGTGGCCGCTCAGCGCGCCTCCGGATCCAGCCCGAGCGCCGCCCGTCCGCCGTCGACCGGCAGGGTGACCCCCGTGACGAAGGCCGCCGCCGGGGAGAGCAGCCACGCGACGGCCGCCGCCACCTCCTCGACCCGACCGATCCGGCCGACCGGGTGCAGCCGGGCCAGTTCGGCTTGGGTCCGCCCCGCGTCCCGTGGGTCCTGACCGGCCAGGAAGGCTTGGTGCCGTTCGCTGTCGATCGACCCGAGCGCGACGGCGTTGGCCCGGATGCCGCGCGCTCCGTACTCCACGGCCAACGCCCGGGTCAGGCCCTCGGCGGCCGCCTTCGCGGTGGCGTACGGCAGGCAGCCGGGCACGGGTCGAGCCGACTGGTGGGACGAGACGGTGACGATCGCTCCGCCGGTGCCGGCGGCGAGGAAGCGGCGGACGGCCGTCGCGGCGCCGACGACGGCGGGCCGCAGGTTCGCCCCGATCAGGTCGAGCACCTCGTCGACCGGCGCGCTGTGCACCGAGGCGTCGCGGAACACGGCCGCGTTGTTCACCCAGCCCGTGAGCGGTTCGATCCGTTCCGCCAGGTCGGCGGCGCGGGCGACGACCGCTTCGTCACCGGCGTCCCCGACCACCGGCACCAGGCGGTCGGCGGCCGGGTGGCCGTCGAGCCAGTCCAGCGCGTCGGCGTCGTGCTCGATCACCACCACCGTGCCGCCGTCGTCCACCAGCCGCTCCACGACGGCCCGGCCGACTCCCCGGCCGCCCCCGGTCACCACACACGACACCGCCGTACCTCCCCGCTCCCGCCCCATTTCTGGGGCAGCTGGACAGCCTCCGCACCGACCCGGCCCGATCCGAGCCGACGCCCCAACCGGCCGCAGCACGCCGCCCCGGCCGCGCGACGACCCGAGCCCCGACGTCAGGCCTCGGGCGTCACCTCCGGGCGGCGGTGCACCACGACGCACGCCAGGCCCGGCCCGGCGTGCGCGGCGATGACCGCGCCGGCCTCCGACACGTACGTCTCCCCCACCCGCTCACCGAGCCGCTCCAGCAGCGCGGTCCGCAGCGCCTCGGCCCGCTCGGGCGCGGCGAGGTGGTGGATGCCCAGGTCGACCTCCCCGTCCCCAGCCGCCTCGACCGCGAGGTCGACCAGGCGGGCGATGCCCCGGCTCGCGGTGCGGACCTTGTCGCGCAGCACGATGGCACCGTCCGGCATGTGCATGATCGGCTTGACCGACAGCGCGGTCCCGAGGATCGCCTCGGCCGCGTTGATCCGGCCGCCGCGACGGAGGAACTCCAGCGTGTCCACGTAGAAGTAGATGGTGGTCCGGTCGACGGCGTCGAGCGCGGCCCGGCGTACGCCCGCCAGGTCGGCGCCCCCGGCGGCGGCCTCGGCAGCCGCGATCACCGGGAACCCGAGTCCCAGGCCGGCGGAGCGGCTGTCCACGACGGCGACCCGGCCGCCCAGCTCCTCGGCGGCGAGTCGGGCCGCCTCGACCGTGCCGGACAGGTCCGCCGACAGGTGCACCGACACCACGCCGTCGGCGCCCGCGTCGAGCAGCCGACGGTACGTCTGCGCGAACTGCTCCGGGGCCGGGCGCGAGGTGGTGGCCGAGACCCGCCGGCCGCCCAGCGCCCGGGTCGCGTCGGCGGGGGAGATCTCCACGCCTTCCAGGCCTTCCGCACCGTTGAACACGACGGTCAGCGGCACCACGGTCAGCCGGTGCGCGGGCACCAGTTCGGGCGGAAGGTAGGCGGTGGAGTCGGTGACGACCGCGACGGGCATGCCCGGCACGCTAGCCGATCTCGGCCGGCGCGACGAGACCGTGTCAGACGGCGTCGGCCACGGCCGGAGCGGCCACCACACCCACGTTGTGCGCCCGCAGGTGCCAGCCTCGCACGTCGTCGTGGCGCAGCTCCGTCCAGTGACAGTTCTGCAGGGATCCGACGGCGCGCAGCACGACGGAATCCCAGCCGAGCAGGTGCCCCACGCCCTGCCGGGCGCCCCCACCGTGGGTGGCGACCACTATCGTGCCGCCGGGCACGGCTTCGGCGGCCTCGGCCAGTGCGTTCCCGACCCGCTTGCCCAGGTCGTCCAGGGTCTCGATGCCCGCACCCGGGTCGGGGTCGCCGGCCCGCCAGCGTGCGTGCTCGTCGGGGAACCGCTCGGCCACCTCGGCGAGAGTCAGCCCCTGCCAGTGCCCGAAGTGGCGCTCGCGCAGGCGGGGGTCGCTGCGGACCGGCAGCCCGGTGACGGCGGCGAGCGCGGCGGCGGTGTCCGCGGCGCGGCTCAGGTCACTGGCGACGAGGGCGTCCGGGCGCAGCGCGGCCAGCAGCGGAGCGGCCGCGCGGGCCTGCTCCCGGCCGAGGTCGTTGAGCGGTACGTCGGTCTGGCCCTGGACCCGGTTGGCGGCGTTCCAGTCGGTGTTGCCGTGCCGCCAGACGATCAGCCGGGTCATTCCGCGGCGGAACCCGTGCCGGACTCGGCGTCGACCAGGTCGCGGTCGACGAACGGGATCGTCGGGCAGTCCTTCCAGAGCCGGTCGAGCGCGTAGAACTCGCGCTCCTCCGTGTGCTGGATGTGCACCACGATGTCGACGTAGTCGAGCAGCACCCACCGGCCACCGCGCTCGCCCTCGCGCCGCACCGGCTTGGCCTTCTCGGGCAGCTCCAGCAGGCGCTCCTCGATGGCGTCGACGATGGCGAGCACCTGCCGCTCGTTCGGGGCCGCGGCGAGCACGAACGCGTCGGTGATGGCGAGCTGGTCGCCCACGTCGATGATGACGATGTCCTGCGCCTTCTTGTCGGCGGCGGCCTGAGCCGCGGCGATCGCCAACTCGTGTGCGCGTTCGGAAACTGTCACCGTTCTCCTTCGATCAACCGTGCGACCCTCCAAGCGTCTCACACGTGGCGGCGTCGCGACTTGTCAGTTCTGGCCCACTATCCGCCGGACGGTGACATACCGGGCACGATCACTGCTGGTAGAGGCGGCGTTTGGCGATGTACTGGACCACACCGTCGGGCACCAGATACCAGACCGGCTCGCCCCGAGCCACCCGCGCCCGGCAGTCGGTGGACGAGATGGCCATGGCGGGCACCTGCACCAGGCTCACCGTGTCGGCGGGCAGGTGCCGGTCGCTGAGCACGAACCCGGGCCGGGTCACGCCGATGAAGTGGGCCAGCTCGAAGATCTCGTCGAGATCCTTCCAGGAGAGGATCTTCGCGAGGGCGTCGGCGCCGGTGATGAAGTAGAGCTGCACCTTCGGGCCGTACTCGGCCTGGAGGTCCCGCAGGGTGTCGACCGTGTAGGTCGGGCCGCCCCGGTCGATGTCCACGCGACTGACGTGGAAGCGGGGGTTGGAGGCGGTCGCGATCACCGTCATCAGGTACCGGTCCTCAGCCGCGCTGACCGGTTCGTCCGCCTTCTGCCACGGCTGGCCGGTGGGGACGAAGACGACCTCGTCCAACCCGAACCGGTCAGCCACCTCGCTGGCCGCGACGAGGTGCCCGTGGTGGATCGGGTCGAAGGTGCCACCCATGATCCCGATCCGCCGGATATCTTCCTCCACCCCGTGATCGTAGGCCGACCACCGGTGGGGGCACCTCCTGCGGTGCCGTGGCCCACACCACCGGCAGGTTCGTTCGTTCGGGGGGATCGCCGGGATGGCGCGCACGCCATATACTCGGCTACGAGTAATCGTCTGCGAGCAGTGGGAGGGTGGCATGCCGAAACAGCGCAAGGTCGGCAACCTGCTGGCCCTGGCCGTGCTCTCCGTCCTGACCCAACGACCCATGCACCCGTACGAGATGGCCACGACCCTCCGCTCCTGGGGCAAGGACCAGGACATGGAGATCAAGTGGGGGTCGTTCTACACGGTGATCCGGAACATGGAGCGGCACGATCTGATCGAGGCGGTGGAGAACATCCGCGCGGGGCGGCGCCCCGAGCGCACCGTCTACCGGATCACGGACGCCGGCCGGGCCGAGCTGATCGACTGGGCGCGCGAGCTGGTGTCCACACCGGAGCCGGAGCACCCCCGCTTCCGGGCCGGGCTCTCCGTGCTGGCCGCCCTGCATCCCGACGAGGCCACAGCGCTGCTGCGACGCCGCCTCGACCTGCTGGAGCAGGGCGTACGCGCCGCGCGCGACACGCTCGCCGAGCACCGGCGGGAGATCCCTCGACTGTTCCTGGTCGAGTCGGAGTACGACCTGGCCATCCGGGAGGCCGAGGCAGCCTGGGTGCGCGCCCTGCTGACCGAGCTCACCGACGGCAGCTACCCCGGGCTCGATGACTGGCGGGCCCACCACGAGAGGAGCGACCCGACGCAGTGACTGAACGGCTCCGACGCGGTGCGCCAACACCGCGCCGGAGCCTCACCTCGAAACCGCACCTGGGAAGGTGCACCGGCCCGAAGCGGCAACCAGAGGATAGCCGGGCTCCCTCCCAGGTCGGTGCCACGTACGCACACCACGACCAGGGAGAGCACCATGACCACAGTGAGCACCGCCATCGTCGTCGGTGGCGGCATCGCCGGCCCGGTGACCGGGCTGGCACTACGCCGAGCGGGCATCGCCGCCACCGTCTACGAGGCCTACCCGAACACCGCCGACGGCATCGGGGGCACCCTCGCGCTCGCCCCCAACGGGGTCGCCGCGCTGCGTACCGTCGACGCGGCGGACGCCGTCACCGGCATCGCCACCCCGGTGCACCGTACGGCGATGGCCGTCGGCCGCAAGCGGATCGACCTGCCGACGCTGGCCGGCGTTCCGCCGCTACAGGTGGTGCACCGGGCCGCGCTGCACCGCGCCCTGCACGACCGGGCCGTGGCGGGCGGCGTCGTCATCGAGCACGGCCGGCGCCTCGTCGACGCGCGGGAGACACCCGACGGGATCACCGCGTACTTCGCCGACGGCACCACCGCCACCGCCGACATCCTGGTCGGCGCCGACGGGATCCGCTCGACCGTCCGCACGTTGATCGACCCGGACGCGCCGGGACCGCACCACACCGGGCTGCTCGGGTTCGAGGCGGTGGCGCGGCACGAGGTCGACGTCGAGCCGGGAACCATGACCTTCGCCTTCGGTCGGGGCGGCTACTACCTCTACTGGCCGGAGCCGGGCGGCGGCACCCGATGGGGTGTCAACCTGCCGCAGGAACGCCCGACGACCCTCACGGAGGCGCGGGCCGTGCCGGCGACCGAGTGGCTGCGCAGACTGCGCGCGGCGTACGTTGACGACGACCCCGGCCGTCAGCTCATGGAGACCAGTGCCGCCGACGAGCTCCAGGTCGTGGGCTCGCTGCTCATCATGCCGCCGGTGCCGCGCTGGCACCGAGGTCGGATGGTGCTGGTCGGTGACGCCGCGCACGCGCCGTCGAACAGCTCCGGCCAGGGCGCCTCCCTGGCGATCGAGAGCGCCGTGCAGCTCGCCCGCTGCCTGCGCGACCTGCCCGACGTCGGTTCCGCGTTCACCGCGTACGAGCGGCTGCGGCGCGACCGGGTGGAGAAGGTGGCGGCACGGGCGGCGCGGATCAACCGCGCCAAGGCGCCCGGCCCGGTGGCGCGCGCGGTGATGCCGCTGCTCATGCCGCTGTTCGTCAAGACGGCGATGAACCCGGAACGGACCCTCGCCCACGAACAGCGCTACATCATCGACTGGAACACCCCGGTAACCCCAACCTGACGCGCCCATCCCTCCCCCCTCCCCGCTCCCCGCTCCCCGCTCCCCGCTCCCCGCTCCCCGCTCCCCGCTCCCGCGATCTTGCACTTGTGGCCCTCGGCGGACGGCGTTTGTCCGAGTTGCCGGGGCACAAAGTGCAAGATCGCGGGACGGGACGGGCGGGGCGGGCGGGCGGGGTGGGGTGGGGTGGGGTGGTCAGGCTGCGGCGGCGGCTACTGCGGTGCGGGCGACGAGTGCCCGGCGCAGGTCGTCGGCGGCGTCGGTCACCGCACGGCGCAGACCCGGGGTCAGGTCGTCGCGGGCCAGCAGCGCCTCGGCGGCCTCCCGGGTCGGCTGCGCCACGGCGTAGCGGGGGAACGCCAGGCTGGCGACCCGTTCGGCCGTCCAGGGCGTACGCAGGCGCGCGGCCTCCGGCATGTCCGCGAAGTAACGCTCCACGTACGACGCCGTCAGCTCGGCCTGCTCGGGCAGCCAGAAGCCCTCCGCGGTCGCCTCGACGAGTCGGTTCGACAACTCGGTGTTGCTGGCGATGATCTCCCACGCGCTCTGCTTGGCGGCGGCGTCGGGCAGGGAGGCACGGCAGCGGGCGGCGCGCTCGGCACCGGCCGCGCTCGGGTCCGCGGCGGCCTCGGCGGCGATCTCGGGCTCACCCGCGGCGCCCAGCACCACCAGCCGGCGCAGCACCGCCCACCGGAGCTCGGCGTCGACGGCCAGCCCGGTGGGCACGCCGCGCCCGGCGAGCCAGCCGGTCAACAGGTCGGCGTCGGTGGTGGCCCCGATGAGCGCGCGGGCGGCGGCCAGCTGCATCGACCCGGCGGCCGGCGCGCCGTCGAGCATCCGGCCGCACGCCACCGCGATCAGCGCCAGCGCCGTCTCCCGGGCTGCCGGGTCGAGGTAGCGGTCCACCAGGGACCGGCTCAGCGACAACACGTCCTCGGCGATGATCACCTCGGTCTCGCCGGGCAGCGCCGCGGCGATCAGCGCGACCACCCCGGTCACCGGCCGCTCCCCGTCGGTTGCCGCGTCCAACGCCTCGCCCCAGAGCAGCGCCCGGGCCAGCGGGTCGGTCAGGCTCGGCAGCACCAGGGGAACGGCATCCGCCGACGTCGGGTCGAGGCGCACCTTCGCGAACGTCAGGTCACCGTCGTTGGGCAGCAGCAGCCGGGCTACCGGCGTGCCGGTCAGCTCGTCGACGACGGTCCGGCCACCGTCGGCGTCCGGGTCCAGGTCGACCTCGATCCGGGCCACGGCGCCGTCCTCGTCGTACCGACCCAGCCCGATGCGGTGCGGCCGCAGGACGGGGTGGGACGCGGGCGCCGTCTGCACCAGGGCCACCTCGCGGTATCGCCCGTCGGCGTCGACGGTCACCTCGGCGCGGACGGTGTTCACCTGCGCCTCGCGCAGCCACCGCCGCGCCCAGCCGGTCAGGTCCCTTCCGCTCGCGGCGGACAGACTGCCCAGGAGGTCGGCCAGCGTGGCGTTGCCGAACCGGTGCGCCGCGAAGTGGGCGTTCAGGCCCGCCAGGAAGGCGTCGTCGCCGAGCCAGGCAACGAGTTGCCGTAGCACGCTGGCGCCCTTGGCGTACGAGATGCCGTCGAAGTTGAGCAGCGCCTGGGCGGCGTCGGCCACCTCCTCCGGGGCGACCGGGTGGGTGGAGGGGCGCTGGTCGGCGGCGTAGCCCCACGCCTTGCGGCGCAGCGCGAACGTCGTCCAGGCCTGGTCGAACCGGGTCGCCTCGGCGGTCACCCGGGTGCCCAGGTACTCCGCGAACGACTCGTTGAGCCACAGGTCGTCCCACCAGCGCATGGTGACGAGATCGCCGAACCACATGTGGGCCATCTCGTGGGCGATCGTGGTGGCCCGCAGCTCCCGCTGGGTGTCGGTCACCGCCGAGCGGAACACGTAGTCGTCACGCAGGGTGACCAGGCCCGGGTTCTCCATGGCGCCGGCGTTGAACTCCGGCACGAACGCCTGGTCGTACTTGCCGAAGGGGTAGCGCTCGGTGAAGAGCTGATGGAAGCGGTCCAGGCACTGGCGGGTGATCGCGAAGATCTCCTCGGCGTCGGCGTCCAGGTGCGCGGCGAGCGATCGCCGGCAGTAGACGCCCAGCGGGATCCCGTCGTGCTCGTCGCGACGGACGTGGTAGGGCCCGGCGATCAGCGAGAAGAAGTACGTGGCCAGCGGGACGGTCGGGGCGAACTCCCAGCGTCCCGGTCGGGGGGTGGCGGCGACCTGGCCGTTCGCCGCGACCGTCCACTCCGGCGGGGCGGTGACGGTCAGGGTGACCGGCGCCTTCAGGTCCGGCTGGTCGAAGGCGGCGAAGATGCGCTGCACGTCGTCGAGGAAGGACATGGCATAGAGATAGGCCTCCCCGTCGGCGGGGTCGACGAAGCGGTGCATCCCCTCTCCGGTGTTGGAGTAGGCCATCTCCGCCTCGACGGTCAACGTGTTGCGCTCACGCAGCGCGGTGAGGGGCAGCCGGTTGTCGTCCAGCGCGGCGGGGTCGAGATCGGCGTCGTTGAGGCGTACGGCGAGCAGTTTCGCGGGTTTGACCTCGGCGAAGGTCTCGGTCCCGGGCGCGGCGCGGAACTCGATCGTCGCGTGGGAGCGGAACGTCTCGCCACCGCCGGTCAGGTCGAGGTCCACCTGGTAGGACTCGACGGTAATCGCCGCGCCACGCGCGGTCGCCTCTACACGGGTCAGGCTGGGCATCCGCTTATCCTGCCCGATGGGGATCGAATGCCTTCCCCTCATCCGTAGCAGTGGAGGAAGAACATGTCCATCGCTCAGCACCCGAAGGGCGAATTCGACCTGTCCCGGGCGGTCTGGCAACGGGCCGAGGGCGACACCTCCGAGAGCGCCGTCGAGGTCGCCTTCGTCGACGACCTCATCGGCATGCGCAACTCCGCCGAGCCGGACGGCCCCGTGCTGGTCTTCACCCAGGCCGAGTGGGACGCCTTCGTCGCCGGCGCCCAGGACGGCGAGTTCGACCTGGACTGAGCGGTCACACGTCGCCATCGCCCCACCCCAGTCCGCCCGGTCCGGCGGCGTGGTGGAAACCCGGGTGGCCGGTGACGTCGACGCACCGCTCCCCGTCGGGGCCGACCGCGCCGCAGAACAGCCGCTCGGCCCGGTGCCAGGCGTCGGCCGGCGACAGGGCGGCGGCGCCGAGCGCCAGCTCGGGTCGGAGCAGGCTCAGCGCCTCGGCGTAGCCGACCGCCAGTTCCCGGGCCTCGGTCGGGCCGACCGCCGTGAACCCCAGGTGCACGGTGAAGAACCGGTGTGGCCGCTCGGACCGTCGGGGCGGTGCGATCAGGGGCACCTCCGCCCTGCCCGGCCCCGCGCCGAGCGCCCCGATGATCCGTCGCCAGTGCGGCGAGTTGTCGCCCCGCATCTGCCCTCCCGGTCGTCGCTGCCCGGCCCGGAGCCGGCGCCACCTCGCGTCGGGTGGCTCGCGCCTGCGGCCGACCACACCCGGCCGCTCCTCGCAGCGAACCAGGTTTCCGCGCCCCTGGGAGGGGCCAGCTGACGTCGAGGTCGGCTGGCCCCTTCCCCTCCGTCCGCCGGACGCCGGAGCCGCCGGGGCCCGAACCGACAGCTCGCGGCCACGTCGCGGCGGGAGACGCCGGATGTGGCCGCGAGCTGCGGCGTACGACCGGGAACGGTCAGGAGCTCACCTGCTGGCGGGCGTGCTGCGCCTGGTCCTTGACGTCCTGCGCCGCGGAGCGGCTGTCGTCCCTGACGACCTCCACCGCGTCCTGGGCGGTGGCCCTCACCGACTCGGTGGCGTGCTGCGCGGGCTCCCGCAGCTCGTCCTTCAGCTCACCGGCGACCTCGGTCAGCTTCTCCTTCACCACGCCGGCGTGCTCGCCGGCCTTCTCCTTGACCTGGGTCGCCACCTGCTGTTCGCGGCGGGTGGCCGGGATCAGCGAGGAGGCGAGCCAACCGACGCCGAACGCGATCAGGCCGGCGGCGAGCGGGTTGCCCTGCGACTTCTGGCGGACGACCTGCGGCGCCCGGTGGGCGGCGTCGCTCACGGTGGAGGCCGCCGAGTGGGCGGCGTCGCTCACGGTCGAGGCCGCGGACGAGGCACGGTCGCCCACCGAGTGGGCGGCGTGGCCGGTGCCGTGGCCGAGGTCCGACGCGGTTCCCATGACCTTGTCCCTCACATTCTGCAGCGCGGTGCGAACCCGCTGCTTACGGTCGTCGACGATGCGGCCGGGGCTGACCTTGTACGCCAGCGCGTCCACATCGGAGCTCAGGTTGCTGCGGGTGGCTTCGATCTCCCGGCGGATCTGCTCCGGGTCGGTGCTCATCGGGTGACTCCCTCCGGGTGGGGCTTGAGCGCGTCGGGGATGCGCTGCACGCTCTCGTTGGTCTGCCTGAGCCCGCGTACGCGCTGCGCGTTCTTCCGGGCCATGGAGTAGAGGACCGCGGCGATCGCGGCCCACAGGACGGCGACGACCAGCGCCGCCCAGCCGGCGTCCATCACGTTGGCGAGCCCGGCCCAGAGGGCCAGCGACAGGAACAGCGCCACCATGTAGCCACCGAAGCCGGCACCGCCGAAGAGCCCGGCGGCCTTGCCCGCCTTTCGGCCCTCCTGGCGGATCTCGGCCTTGGCGAGCTCCACCTCCTGCCGCAGCAGGGTCGACAGGTCGGTGGTGACCTGACGCATCAGCTCACCGATGGAACTGCCCTTGACCTGCGCCGCGGTGTGCGGAGCACCGGCGGCGTGCCCGGAGTCCAGTCCGGGCCCCTGCGTCGGCATGCTCATGCCGCCGCCTCCCTTCGGATGGTTCGGTCGCTCACGGGCGCACGTTCCCGCTGGACGGCACGCCGGGCAGCGGGTCGGTCTGGGTCACCGGGGGCAGCGGCTGCCCGGTGCCACCCGCCGGGTCGGCGTAGCTGGTCGTGGTCTGCGGGTCGGCGTACGCGCCGGGGGTCGGGTCGAGGTAGCCACCCGGGGGCACCTGCTCGGGGGCCTGGCGCGCGGCGGGCGGGGTGGGGGTGGGAGTCGGCAGGACCGCGGTCCGCTCCGGGTCGTACGCGGCGTGGGGTTGGTGCTGACCGGCGCCGGAGTCGCCGCCGGCGGCGAGGTTGCGGGTCAGCCGCCCCGCGAGCACGCCCAGCACGGCCGCGCCGACGAGAAATGTGCCGGGGTTGTTCCGCGCGTAGTCGCGTACCTCGGTGATCAGGTCGCCGGGCTCGCGGGCCTCCAGCCAACCGGCGACGCCGTGGACCCGGTCGGCGGCCTGACGGGCCAGCTCACTCACCGGGCCGGCCTGGCCGCCGTTGTCGGCCATCGCGCGCATCTCGTCGGCCAGCGAGCGGAGCCCGCCGGCGGCTCGGCGCTGCTGCTCACCGGTCTGGGCGGCGAGCTGTGTGCGGGCCTCGCCGTACAGGTTGCGGGCCTGCCGGGCAGCCTCGCGACCGACCTCCTTGCCCTGTTCCTTCGCGGTCTCGGCGACCGCGCCGCCCGCGTGGGCGGCCTCCGACCCGACGTGGCGGGCCTGCTCGCGGACGCCACCGCCGTTGGTCGACTCCTGGCCGTACGGCGTCGGCGTGGGTGACAGATCGTAGGTCATGATGTCCCTTCCGCTCGGAAAGTCGTCGCGGTAGTAATGGGGATTTCGGCGGCCGGACGCACCGCCGACGCCGATTCACCTACCCTGGGTCGCCGCGTCCATACCTGTTCGTTCATTTCTCTGCGCCGACGCCGGAGTCGACTTCAAAATGGAGGATCGTCGGGCTGTGTGACGTCGCCGTCACCGGCCGTGAGGCTGAGGCGTTCTCACCTCCGGGCCCGCATATGCAGTGGCGGGCGGGGACGGACCACGGAGGTGGCATCGATGGCACGGGGCGCACGCGGGGGCCGACCGGCGGGTCCGAAACCCCTGGTCCAGCTGGCCGCGGCGGCGGTGGGCCTGGTCTTCCTCGTCCTCGGAGTGCTGGGCTTCGTCCCCGGCGTCACCACGGACTACGACCAGTTGCAGGGGGCCACCCACCACTCGGGGGCCAAACTGTTCGGCGTCTTCCAGGTGTCGATCCTGCACAACTCGGTGCACCTGCTCTTCGGCCTCCTCGGCCTGGCGATGGCCCGCAGCGTCGCGGCCGCCCGGGTCTACCTCGGCGCCGGCGGCGCGGCCTACCTGGGCCTGTGGCTGTACGGGTTCGCGGTCAACAAGGAGAGCGTGGCCAACTTCCTGCCGCTGAACGACGCCGACGACTGGCTGCATCTGGGGCTCGGCTTCGGCATGCTCGCGTTCGGCCTGCTCCTCTCCAACCAGGTCGGCACCGGCGGCCGGCTGGACCGGCCCTTCGACCGCCCCTGAGTCACGACCGCCCACGCCGGCCGGCCCGACCCCGGGTCCCGGCCGGTGCCCGTTCGCACGCGTCCCGCCCTGAGCCGATGCGTCCCGCCCTGGGCCGACGCCACGCCGGCCCGGCGTTTGCCGACGCGTCTGGCCTGGGCCGACGCCACGCCGGCCCGGCGTTTGCCGACCCGACGCCGGGGGCAACGGACTGAAATCGGGTCGCGAGCGGAAGGGGGTGCCGGGATGCGGCGCTGGTTACGGGACAACGGGTTGGCCGTCGCGATGTTCGCCGCGTTCGCCGTCTTCCTGCTGCTCCAGAGCGTGTTCGGCTGGCAGACGCACAACGAGGAGTTGACGGAGTTCGGCGCGGACCCGATCGGGTGGCCGGCGTACCTCGCCAGCGGGCACTTCGCCGAGGCCGTCTTCGAGAACTGGGAGTCGGAGTTCCTCCAGATGGGCGGCTACGTGCTGCTCACCGCGTACCTGGTGCAGCGGGGGTCGGCCGAGTCGAAGCCGGAGGGCCAGACCGACCGTCCGGAGGACGACGAGCGCCGGGCCACCCCCGAGTCACCCTGGCCGGTCCGGGTCGGCGGGCTGCCGCTGGTGGTCTACCGGAACAGCCTCTCCCTCGCACTCCTGTTGATCTTCGCTGGTTCGTTCGTCGGGCACCTGCTCGGCGGCACGGCCGCGTACAACGCCGAGCAGGCGCTGGAGAGCGGCGCGCCCCCGATCAGCGCCTGGCAGTTCCTCGGCACGAGCGACTTCTGGTTCCAGTCGATGCAGAACTGGCAGAGCGAGTTCCTGGCGGTCGGCACGCTGATCGTGCTGAGCATCGTCCTGCGCCAGCACGCCTCACCCGAGTCGAAGCCCGTCACCGTTCCCCACGCCCAAACCGGCTCCTGACCGGGCCCCACCCCGCCCCACCCCCGCCCTCCCGGGTTTGATCATGAAGTTATCGCCCCGACACGCCGAGGTGGCGGGCGACAACTTCACGATCAACGGCGACAACCGGGCCGCCCAGGCGCGCTACGCGCGGACGGGGAGGCGTTTGGCGAAGCAGACGCTGTACGGGTTGTCCACGTACTCGCCGTAGACCGGGATCGGCTCGTAGCCGGACGAGGTGTAGAGCGCGATCGCCCCCGGCAGATAGGTACCCGTCTCCAGGCACACCACCGTGTGCCCGCGCTGGAAGGCCAACTCCTCCAGGGCGGCCAGCAACTGACGGGCGATTCCCCGGCCTCGGTACGACGGCCGCACGTACATCCGCTTGACCTCGCCGGTGTCCTCGTCCAACGCCTGGAGGCCGCCGCAGGCGACCGCCCGGCCGTTGAGCACGCCGGCGAGATAACGGATGTCGTTGTGGGTGACGGTCACCTGCCCGTCCAGACCGCCGTCCGCCTCGCGCAGCTCACGTTGCTGGGCGGTGACCAGGGCGGCGATCTCCGGATCGGTGGCCGCCCGCGACTCGATCAACACCGGGCCCACGTTAAGCTCGGCAAATTTCCGCCAGGTTTCCGGCGAACGACCCCATCACGGACGGTACCGAGCTATTCGGCGTCGTCGACGTCGTCCAGGTCGTCCGTCGCGTCGGCCGCCGCCTCCGCCTCGATCTCGTCGGCCGGTCGCTGCCGGCGTGCCTTCCGGGCGGCGAGCCGCTCGGCCGCGTTGGCCCGCGTCGACTTCTCCTCCAGCCGCACGTCCGTGCCGCGGTTACCCGGGGTGAACTCGACACCGGCGTACAGGGTGGGCTGCCAGTCGAACTCGCGCTCACCGATGCGCACCAGGTCACCGGCCTGCGCGCCGGCCTTCGCCAGCTTCTCCTCCACGCCGAGCCGGGCCAGCCGGTCGGCCAGGTAGCCGACCGCCTCGTCGTTGTCGAAGTTCGTCTGCCGGACCCAGCGCTCCGGGCGCACACCGCGCACGGTGTACGAGCCGTCCGACTCCGCCTCGATGGTGAACCCGGCGTCGTCCACCGCCGTCGGGCGGATCACGATCCGGGTCGGCTCGGCGGGCGGCGCCGCGGCCCGGGACTCCTCGACCAGCTCGGCCATGGCGAAGGTGAGCTCCTTGAGCCCTTCGCGGGTGGCCGCGGACACCTCGAACACCCGGAAGCCGCGCGCCTCCAGGTCGGGACGGACGATCTCGGCCAGGTCCCGGCCGTCCGGGACGTCGACCTTGTTCAGCGCCACCAGCCGCGGCCGGTCGGCCAGGCCGCCGTACTCGTTCAGCTCCGCCTCGATCGTGTCGATGTCGGCCAGCGGGTCCCGGCCCGGCTCCAGCGTCGCCGTGTCGATGACGTGCACCAGCACGGCGCAGCGCTCGATGTGGCGGAGGAACTCCAGGCCCAGGCCCTTCCCGCTGGCCGCGCCCGGGATCAGGCCGGGCACGTCGGCGACCGTGAAGGTGTGGTTGTCGACCCGGACCACGCCGAGGTTGGGCACCAGCGTGGTGAACGGGTAGTCGGCGATCTTCGGCTTGGCCGCGGAGATCACCGAGATCAGCGAGGACTTACCGGCCGACGGGAAGCCGACCAGACCGACGTCGGCGACGCTCTTCAGCTCCAGCACCACGTCGAGCTTGTCGCCGGGCTCGCCCAGTTCGGCGAAGCCGGGCGCCTTGCGCCGGGCGTTGGCAAGCGACGCGTTGCCCCGGCCACCGCGCCCGCCCCGGGCCGCCTCGAAGGTGGTGCCGACGCCCACCAGGTCGGCCAGGACGGTGCCGTCGAGGGCCTGCACCACGGTGCCGTTGGGCACCTTGAGCACCAGGTCGGAGCCGTTGGCGCCGTCGCGGTTCGAGCCGGCGCCCCCCTTGCCGTTGGGCGCCTTCACGTGCGGACGGAAGTGGAAGTCCAGCAGGGTGGTCACCTGCGGGTCGACGACCAGCGACACGCTGCCGCCGTGCCCCCCGTTGCCGCCGTCCGGGCCACCGAAGGGCTTGAACTTCTCCCGGTGGATCGAGACACAGCCGTGCCCGCCGTCGCCGGCCTGCAGGTGCAGGACGACCCGGTCAACGAACATCGTCACGTCGTCAATCCTTCCAGCGGGAACCGCCCCGCACGAGAAAAGCGAAGCGGGCCGGGACCCGAGGTCCGCGGCCCGCTTCGCCTTGGAACTACTGCTGCGGCACGATGCTGACGGTCTTGCGACCGCGCTTGGTGCCGAACTGGACCGAGCCGGCGGCCAGCGCGAACAGCGTGTCGTCGCCGCCACGGCCGACCAGGTCACCGGGGTGGAACTTGGTGCCACGCTGACGGATGAGGATCTCACCCGCGCTGACGACCTGACCACCGAAGCGCTTCACGCCGAGCCGCTGGGCCGCGGAATCGCGACCGTTACGCGAGCTGGACGCACCCTTTTTGTGAGCCATTGGAGGACGACCTACTTCCCGCTGGAGATGCCGGTCACCTTGACCTGGGTCAGCGGCTGGCGGTGACCCTGGCGCTTGTGGTAGCCGGTCTTGTTCTTGAACTTGTGGATCCGGATCTTCGGGCCCTTGGTGTGCGCGGCGATTTCGCCGGACACCGCGACCTTGGCAAGCTTCGCCGCGTCGGTCACCAGGTCGTCACCGTCGACGAGGAGCACCGCGGTGAGCTTCACCGCGTCGCCGGGGGCACCGACGAGCTTCTCGACCTCGATCACGTCGCCCTCGGCGACCTTGTACTGCTTGCCGCCGGTCTTGACGATCGCGTACATCGGAGGCGGACTCCCTGTCGTTGAGGCTGCTGGCGGTCGTTCCCACGGCGGCTCGCCGGGTAGCAGTGGCACGGCGGCGCGGGCACGCGGGAACTCGGCACACCAAAGTGCGCCATCGGCAAGGGTACGCCATGACCGGCCCGCCGCCCAAACCACCCCTGCTGCTCAGCGTGGGCAGAGCTGGTCGAGGCGCTGCTGGAGCCGGTCCAGCTCGCTCTCGTCGATCGCGTCGACGTCGGCGCCCATGGCGGCCACCTCGGTCTCCATGTCGCTGAGCAGCGTCTTCAGCTCCGGGTCGGCAGCCCGGTCCGACTGCTGCCGCAGGGTGGCCCGCCAGCCGGTGAGCGCCGCCTCGGCCCGCCGCCGGGCGGCCTCCGCGGTCGCGCTGTCGTTCGCGCCGATCGCCGCGACCATCCGTCCGACCTCCTCCACGTACGTCCGGAGGGCCGTGGCGCCCGCCTGCTGGGCGGCGGCGCAGACCGTGGCGCTGTTCCCGCCGCCGGCCGGGCCGGTGGCGCCGGTCTCCGCCGCACCGGTGGGCGGCACGTCGGTGGGCGGCCCGGTGGTGGCGCAGCCCGCCACGGACGAGAGGACGACCACCAGGGCGGCGACGAGCAGACGGCGCATCTTCTACCTCCCGACCAGCGTCCGGTTCGCAGTCCACCCGACCGGTCGACGCACCACGCACCCACCGGCCGGTACGGGGCAGGGCCCCACCCCCGGTCACATTGCCGGGGACGGGGCCCTGCGAAACACCTGCCTGGTCAGCCGCTCACGGGCGAGTACGCCGCCGTGCGCCGCCACGACGGGACCGACGCCGACCGGAGGCGGTCTCCTCGTCGCCCTCCTCGCCGAGCGCGTCCGGGTCGTCGGCCGCGGCCAGTCGGGCGGAGTCGCCCTCCTGGCTGTCGGCGACCGCCGGCGCGGCGGCGGTGTCCGCCTCGTAGCGCGACAGGTCGTAGCCCATGGTGTCGTAGTAGTCGGTGTCCGTGCCGTTCGCGGCGGCCTGCTCGGTCGCCGGGGCCGGCTCCGCCTCGGTGACCTCCGCCACGGTCCGCTCCGCCGCGGCCCCCTTGCGCGCCCGGCGCCGCGAGGTGCCGGTCGTCTCGGCGGCCGGCGTGGCGACCGCCGACGCGACCGCCTTGACCTTCTCGCCGGCCCCGCCGCCGCGCGGCTTCTCCGGCACCGGCTCGGTGTGGATGATCACGCCGCGGCCCTTGCAGCACTCGCAGGTCTCGCTGAACGCCTCCAGCAGGCCGGCGCCGATCCGCTTCCGGGTCATCTGGACCAGGCCGAGTGAGGTGATCTCGGTGACCTGGTGCTTGGTCCGGTCCCGGCCGAGGCACTCGGTCAGCCGGCGCAGCACCAGCTCCCGGTTCGACTCCAGCACCATGTCGATGAAGTCGATCACCACGATGCCGCCGATGTCACGCAGCCGCAGCTGCCGGACGATCTCCTCCGCGGCCTCCAGGTTGTTGCGGGTGACCGTCTCCTCCAGGTTGCCGCCGGCACCCGTGTACTTGCCGGTGTTCACGTCGACCACCGTCATCGCCTCGGTGCGGTCGATCACCAGCGAACCGCCCGAGGGCAGGAAGACCTTCCGGTCGAGGCCCTTGATGATCTGCTCGTCGACCCGGTACTCGGCGAAGACGTCGGTCGTGCCGACGTGCCGGCGCAGGCGGGCCACCAGATCCGGCGAGACGTGCGACAGGTACGACTCGACCATGTCGTACGACTGCTCGCCCTCGATCACCAGCTCGCGGAAGTCCTCGTTGAACAGGTCCCGCACCACCCGGATCACCAGGTCGGGCTCCTCGTAGAGCAGCACCGGAGCGCCGCCCTCGGCAGCCTTGGCCTGGATGTCCTCCCACTGCGCCTGGAGACGCTTGACGTCCCGGGCGAGCTCGTCCTCGCTGGCGCCCTCGGCGGCCGTCCGGACGATCACACCGGCGCCGTCCGGGACGAGCTTCTTCAGCACGTCACGCAGCCGCTTGCGCTCGGTGTCCGGCAGCTTCCGGCTGATGCCCGACGCGTTGCCGTTCGGCACGTAGACCAGGTGGCGGCCGGAGAGCGCGATGTGGCTCGTCAGGCGGGCGCCCTTGTGCCCGATCGGGTCCTTGGTGACCTGGACCAGGACCGAGTCGCCGGACTTGAGCGCCTGCTCGATCGAGCGGGCCCGACCCTCCAGGCCGGTGGTGTCCCAGTTGACCTCGCCGGCGTAGAGGACCGCGTTGCGGCCCCGGCCGACGTCGACGAACGCCGCCTCCATGCTGGGCAGCACGTTCTGCACCTTGCCCAGGTAGACGTTGCCGGCCATGGTGCCGGACGAGTTGCGGGTGACGTAGTGCTCGACCAGCACCCCGTCCTCCAGCACCGCGATCTGGGTGCGGTCGCCGCGCTGGCGGACCGCCATCACCCGGTCGACCGCCTCCCGGCGGGCCAGGAACTCCGACTCGCTGAGGATCGGCGGCCGCGTACGCCGCTGCTCCCGCCCGTCCCGGCGGCGCTGGCGCTTGGCCTCCAGCCGGGTCGAGCCGGAGACGCCCTGGACCTCGTCGACGGTGCGGCGCGGCTCGCGGATCTTGACCACGGTGGGGACGCCGTCGTCGGCGCCGCCCGCCTCGACGTCGCCCGCGCCCCGACGGCGGCGCCGGCGCCGACGCCGGGTCATCCCGTCGCCGCCCTCGGCCTCCTCGTCCTCGTCGCCCTCGTCCTCAGCCTCGGCCTCGGCCTGCGCCGGCTCCTCGGCCTCCTCGTCCTCGGCCTCGTCGGCGCCGCCCTTGCCGCGACCCCGGCCACGACGGCCGCGCCGGCGCCGCCGGCGGCCGGCCGCGGTCTCCTCGTCCTCGTCCTCGTCCGCCTCGACGGCCTCGTCGGCCTCCTCGGCCAACTCCTCCTCGGCCTCGACGGGCTCCACCGGCTCGACCTCGCGACGACCGCGCCGCCGGCGGCGGGTCGGCTCGGCCGGCTCCTCGGCGGCCGGCTCCTCGACGGTGGGCACGGGGGCGGCAGCGGGCGCCGGCTCGACCACGCGGGTCGGCGGCACCTCGGCCTGCGGTGCCATGAACAGGACGGTGGGTGCGGAGAGCGCGGCCCGCCGGCGACGGGTGCGCGGCTGCTCCGGCTCGACGACCTCGGCCGGCTCGGCCGTCCCGGGCACCGCCGCACCGGGCGACACCTCGCCGGACTGCGCCTCGGCGCCGCCGAGGGTCGGCTGGTCCTCGGTGTTCGCCGGCCCGCTCTCGGGCGCGGGGGCCTCCGTGTCGAGGGCCTCGTCGGTGGCCGGCTCGGTCGGCCGGACGCCGGGCTCGTCCGCCGGCAGTCCGGCGGCCTCGGCCAGCGTCTCCGCGGCCGGCTCGGCCGCCGCGGGGGCGGTCTTCTTGCGTCGCGTACGCGTCACCTTGACCGGGGGGACCACCTCGGCGCCGGCCTCCTCGGCCGACGCGACGACCAGCGGCTCCTGGGCGGCCTTGGTGGTGGTCGCCTTGCGCCGACGACGTGTCGCCTTCGCCGGGGCGTCCAGGTCGCCGGAGATCGGCGCGAGCACCTCGGCCTGGGGGGACTCCCCGCTGCCGGTGCCCGCGGCGGGCGCCTCGATCGGCGCGTCGGTCTGCTCCGGCTGGTTGACCGGGCTGGTCCGGCGGCGGCTGGCCCGGGCGCGCTTGACCGGAGCCGCGGCGGTGGCGTCGCCGCCGCCCTCCGCCCCGGTGGCGCTACCGACGGCGCCGCCGTCGACCTGGCCGTGCTGCTCGGCGGTGTCACCGGCCGGCTGTGAGCCGGTCCGTTCGCCGCCCTCGGGCTCGTTCTCGAGCATGGACGTTCTCCAGTTCTGGCTGCCCCGGGCGCGGGTGAGCGCTGCCACGCAGGGTCGCCGCAAAGGTGTTTCCGCCGGGCACGCGGTGCGCGACCGGCCGAAGTCTGCCTACCTGAGCACTGACCGTCGGTCAGCGCTCACCGATGGTTGCCCCGTCGCGGTCCGCGTCCAACGGATCCACGATCTCGCCCTGCGCGGTCAGCGTGCCCTGAGCCAGCCGGGTCACCCGTGGCGGAACCGGCGGCTCCAGGTCGGCCACCACGCGGAGGCCGGAAAGGACGTCATCGGGGCGTACGGAGGGGGTGACCTGCCGCACGACCACTTCGAGTATCGCACACGGTACGGCCGGTCCCCCGGAAGGCGTCTCCGACGGTGCCGTCACATCGATGGCGATCACGGCGCTGCGGGCGTCGAAGGTGCGGCGTCCCTGCTTGGTCATCCGCTCGACCAGCACCTCGTCGGCGGCCGTGAACGCGTCCACCGCGCCGCGGACCACCGCCACGTCGACCTCCGGCAGCTCGATCCGCCACGACGACGCCTCGATCCGGTCGGCCAGGCTGCCGCCGCTCGCCACCACGGCCTCCAGCACGTCGAGGCCGGGCGAGAGCGCGGCGTCCAGCGCGTCGCGCAGCGCCACCGGGTCGACCGGCGCCTGGAGGCCGATCTCCAGGTACTCCGCCTCGCTGGCCACACCCGTCGGGGCGGCACTGGCGTACGAGATCTTGGGGTGCGGCGTGAAGCCCTGCGAGTACGCGATCGGCACGCCGGCCCGGCGTACGGCCCGCTCGAAGGCCCGCGCGAAGTCCCGGTGGGAGGTGAACCGCAGCGGGCCGCGCTTGGCGTACCGGATCCGGACACGCTGGACGACGGGCGCCTGCCCACCCTCGGGCTGTGGTCTCTTACTGATCGTCCTGCTCCTTGTTCGATCTGTTGCTGCCATCCTCGCCCGGCGTCCGCCCGACCGGCCACTCCCCTGCCCGGAAACGGACGACCCGGACAAGAGGAACGGACAGCTCGGGCACCGGGCGCACCCGGGCGGACCGGTGACGGGTCAGTCGTTGCGACGCCACAGCGACCAGTGCTGGTCGGGGTTCCCGCCGATCCGGTGGTACCCGTACTTCGTGCCGTCCCAATCCCAACTGTGCCGCGGCCCCGGCTGCGGGTACCACCGCGCCACCACCACCTCGGCCGAGGCGGGCGGCTGGGAGACGAAGTTCGGCACGGACATCCAGGTGATCTCGTGCTCGTGGTTCAGGCGGATGCCCAGGTGGTAGGCGGAGCTGGTGGCCACCGACTCGCCCTCCCGCAGGCCCAGCTGTGCGAGGGTCGGGCTCGGCCCCAGGTAGTCGCTGAGCGGGGCCAGCACCCGATCGGCCAGCAGGCCCATCATCAGGAGCTGCCCGGCCACCACGGCGGCCAGCGCCGGCTGCCAACCCCACCGGAACCGGGCGAGCAGCACCACCGCGGCGCCGACGGCGAGGCCGACCGCGGTGCCGACCAGGGGCCGGAAGCTGGTCCAGCCCGCGGTCATCGCCATCAGGTCGGGCGCGCCGAAGACCCCGTAGCGCAGCGGCGAACCGTGCCGGACCGCGTCGGACAGCCGCCACGCGACGAACCCACCGCCGGCGACGGTCAGCGCGGCGGCCACCGCGTACCCGGTGAGGAGCGCGCGCCGGCGGGCGCGGAACACGACCGCGAGGCCGTACACCAGCCAGAGCGGCGCGAACGCGTGGATGTAGCGGGCGTACGCCGCGTCGCGGGTCGCCGACGGCACGCCGACCAGGATCAGCGCGCAGCCCAGCGCGACGCCGACGGTGGCGGCGAGCGCGGCCAGCGCCAGCCAGCGCTGCGCCGGGTCGGTGCCCCGCCCCAGGGCCAGGCGCCCGGCGGCGAACCAGCCGAGCGCGGCCAGCCCACCGGTGATCACCAGCACGTACCACGTCTGGGTGGCGAGGCTGGCCAGCACGAAGCCGGCGCCCTTGGTGCTGAGCAACGCCCGCAGGGTGCTCCCGCCCGGGTCGTTCCCGGCGAGCGCCAGCTTGCCGTCGAGCAGCCGGATCAGCACCTCGTTGCCGGCGACGGCCGCCGCGGCGGTGGCCAGCACGACCCCCAGCGGCCGGATGCCCGTCCGGCGGCGCACCACCCAGACCAGCACGACGAGGAGGTGTACGGCGAGGACGACCGTGCCCCGGACGTGGATCAGGTAGTACGCGCCCGCCGCGGCGCTGGCGCCGAACGCGGCGAGCGGCCGGTTCGGCCGGCGCAGCCAGGCGGCGAGCAGCAGGATCCAGGCGACGGTCAGCGCCGCGAGCACGGAGTCGGTCAGCGCGAAGAGGGAGTAGAAGACGGTCGCCGGCATGGTGGCCGCCACGGCCGCGATGCCGAGGGCCGGCCAGCGAGGCACCCGCAACACCCGGGTGCCCAGCAGGTACGCCAGCGGCAGCAGGGCCGCGTTGACCATCGCGTTGATCAGCCGGACCAGGCCGTAGCTGGTGGTGAAGGTGTGGTCGCCGAGGAAGGCCGGCGAGATCAGCAGTTGGTAGCCGGCCCGGCGCAGGACGCTGTTCTCCGAGCTGTAGCCCCCCGGGCCGCCGGCGAAGACCCGGGCGGCGTTGAGGTAGCTGTCCTCGTCCGTGTGCGCGATGGGCATCTGCACCGTGCGGGACAGCCAGACCCGCCAGGCGACCCCGGCCAGCCAGCCCAGCACGAGCAGCACGACGACCAGGCGTCGGGACGGCCCGGCCCGCCGCTCCACGATCGGCGACGCGTCCGGGCGTTCCGCCTCCGCCCCGGTCTCAGGCCCGGGCCTGGCCTCGGGCTCGGCGGCGTCCGGTCGTTTCGACTCCGGGACAGCCTGCTCCTGCTCCGCACCGGTGTGCAGCACCATCGTCCCCCACGGTTCAGGTCACGGCGCGCGACCGCAGAGGGCTGTCGGCGCCGGGCACGCGCCGACGTCGGACACGGTAGCGGACGCGGCGCTCGGCGACGCACCCAGAGCCGAGGGTCGTCGGCCTCAGGTCGCGGACGGAACCCGCAGGCCGCCGCCGTTGACCGGGGTGAGCGGGAGCAGCTTCTTGCCGGTCGGGCCGATCTGGATCTCGGTGTCCATGGCGGGGCAGACGCCGCAGTCGAAGCACGGGGTCCACCGGCAGTCGTCCTGCTCGTACTCGGAGAGGGAGTCCTGCCAGTCCTGCCAGAGCCAGTCCTTGTCGAGCCCGGAGTCCAGGTGGTCCCAGGGCAGCACCTCGAGCTCGTCCCGCTCCCGGGTGGTGTACCAGTCGAGGTCCACGCCGAACGCGGGCAGCACCTCGTCGGCGGCCTCCACCCAGCGCTGGTAGGAGAAGTGCTCGCTCCAGCCGTCGAAGCGCCCGCCGTTCTCCCACACCTTGCGGATCACCGCGCCCACCCGGCGGTCACCGCGGCTCAGCAGGCCCTCGATGAGCGACGGCTCACCGTCGTGGTAGCGGAAGCCGATCGCCCGGCCCAGCGACCGGTCCGCGTTGATCGCCTGCTTGAGCAGCTTCAACCGGGCGTCGATCACCTCGGGCCGCTCCATGGCCGCCCACTGGAACGGGGTGTGCGGCTTCGGCACGAACCCGCCGATGGAGACCGTGCACCGGATGTCCTTCGACCCGGTGGCGGCCCGGCCGGCCCGGATGACCTCGTGCGCCATGTCCGCGATCTCGAGGACGTCGTCGTCGGTCTCGGTGGGCAGGCCGCACATGAAGTACAGCTTCACCTGCCGCCAGCCGTTGGTGTAGGCGGTGACGACCGTACGGATCAGGTCGTCCTTCGACACCATCTTGTTGATGACCTTGCGGATCCGCTCCGACCCGCCCTCCGGGGCGAAGGTCAGGCCGGTGCGCCGCCCGTTGCGGGACAGCTCCTGCGCCAGGTCGATGTTGAAGGCGTCCACGCGGGTCGAGGGCAGCGACAGCGAGACGTTGGTGCCCTCGTACTGCTGGGCCAGGCCCGAGCACATGTCACCGATCTCGGAGTGGTCGGCGGAGGAGAGCGAGAGCAGCCCGACCTCGTGGAAGCCGGAGAACTCCAGGCCCTGCTGCACCATCTGGCCCACGGTCGTGATCGAGCGCTCCCGCACCGGACGCGTGATCATGCCGGCCTGGCAGAACCGGCACCCGCGCGTGCAGCCACGGAAGATCTCCACCGCGTACCGCTCGTGGACCGTCTCGGCCAGCGGGACGAGGGGCTTCTTCGGGTAGGGCCAGGCGTCCAGGTCCATCGTCGTGCGCTTGTGCACCCGGAACGGCACGTCCGCCCGGTTGGGCACGACCCGCTGGATCCGGCCGTCCGGCAGGTAGTCCACGTCGTAGAAGCGCGGCACGTAGACGCTCTCGGTGCGGGCCAGCCGCAGCAGCAGCTCGTCCCGGCCGCCCGGCGAGCCCTCCGCCTTCCACTCCCGGACGATCGCGGTGATCTCCAGGACCGCCTCCTCGCCGTCGCCGAGCACGGCGGCGTCGATGAAGTCGGCGATCGGCTCCGGGTTGAACGCGGCGTGCCCGCCGGCCAGGATCACCGGGTCGGCGTCCGTCCGGTCGGCCGCGAGCAGCGGGATGCCGGCCAGGCTGATGGCGTTGAGCAGGTTCGTGTAGCCCAGCTCGGTGGAGAACGAGACGCCGAACACGTCGAAGTCGCGCACCGGACGGTGGGCGTCGACGGTGAACTGCGGCACGCCGTGGGCGCGCATCAGCTTCTCCAGGTCCGGCCAGACCGCGTACGTCCGCTCGGCGAGCACGTCGGGCAGCTCGTTGAGCACCTCGTAGAGGATCTGGACGCCCTGGTTGGGCAGGCCGACCTCGTACGCGTCCGGGTACATCAACGCCCAGCGCACGGTCGCCGCGTCCCAGTCCTTGACCACGGCACCCAGTTCGCCACCCACGTACTGGATGGGCTTTGTCACCTGGGGAAGCAGCGGCTCCAGGCGGGGCCAGACGGAGTTGGCCGCGACGGGGCGCGAAGTGGTGGACGGAACGCTCATGATGCCCAAGGGTACGCGCCCGCCCGGCGGCCGACCTCCCGGGAACGCCGCCGGGCGCCGGGCGGGTCCCGGTGGGTGGCGAGACGGTACTAACCTCGGACCGGCGCGAGAGGAGATTGCCGCGATGTCGGAGCCGCCGCCGGAGGCACACCGGCCGGCCGACGGGAACACCCCGGGTGCCGGGTCGGACCATGAACCGACCGCCGCCGGAGACACCGCCTCCTCCCCCGCACCGTCGGAGAGCGTCTCCCGCCCGGGCCCGGCGGACCCGTCCGCGCCACAGACGGAGCGCGGGCCGGAGACCGGGTCGCCACCGCAGCCCGAGTCCGCGCCGGAGGCCGCCGCAGCACCGCAAGCCGAGGCCGCGTCGGATGCACAGGCCGCGCCGCACCCCGGGTCCGCCCCGGAGGCCGAGGCCACCGACGACGGCACGCGCCGGCTGCCCGACGCGCCCTCCGCCCCCGCCGAGCCGGAGGCGCCCACGGGGCCGCACCGCACGCGCGCGGAGCCGACCGAGTCCGCGCCGGGGCCGTCCGGCACACGCCGGATGCCCGCCGTCGAGGCGGCGAGCGATCCGACACCACCGCGCTGGAGCGGCTCCGCCGCCGTCCCGCCACCGCCGGTCCGCAAGCGCGCCTGGGGCGAGTCGGCCGAGCCGACGCCACCACCACCCGCGGCGCCGGAGCTCCCGGAGCACCGGGTGCCCGTCGACCCGTGGGCGGGCGCGGACACCGGCGGCTGGGAGCTGCCCTCGGCCGAGTTGCCACCGCTGCCGCCGACGCTGCCCTATCCGTCGCCGCCACCCACGCACCCCCATCCGGGGCCGGCCGCCGCCGCGCCGGTCCCGCCACCGCACGCGATGCCGCCGCATTCGGCGCCGCCCCGGGCCACGCCGCCGTACCCGATGTCACCGCCCCCGGCCGCGCACCCGCCGCCGGCCCCGGTGTCACCCGCCCGGCCCGTGGCCCCACCGCCCGGCTCACCGTTCTCGGTTGCCCGCCCGCCGGTCACGGCCCGTCCGGCGCCGCCCGCGCCGCCGCCGGCACCGCCGAAGCAGCGGCGCTCGAAGCGCCGGTCCGCGCCGCCGCCCGTCACGCCGCCGCCCGGTTGGCAGGCGCCCCGGGGGTACGTGCCGGTTCCCGTCCGCAGACGTCGCCGTTGGCCGTGGCTGCTGCTGCTCACGCTGGCCTGCTGCTGCGGGTGCCCCGCCTACTACGGCATGCCGATCTGGACGCAGTACCCGGCCAACGCCAGCCTCCCCGCCCAGGTGAACGACCTGGCGCTGCGCGAGGACGGCAGCAGCACGCAGGCCGCCCGGCAGTTGGAGACCGAGGTCCGCAAGGCGCACTGGCTGGCGGAGGACACGTTCGCCGGTGTGTACGCCACCGCCGACGGAAAGCGGGTCACGGTCTTCGGCGGGACGGGCTTCCGGCTGACTCCCGAGGCGGACGCGGACGCCGAGATCGCCCGGCTCACCGAGCGGTACCGGCTCGAATCGGTCGAGACGGTCGACACCGGTGTCCGCGGCCGGTACGCGCGCTGCGCGGTCGGCCGTACCGACGGGACCGGCGTGGTGGTCTGCACCTCGGTCGACCACGGCAGCATCGCGACCGGCGTCTTCACCCGGCTGGACGTGGCCGACAGTGCCGCGCTCCTCGACGACCTGCGCGGACAGATCGTCGTTCCGGACCGAAACTGAGACGACACAGTTCTCGAATTCACCTTCAAGCCGGGGATAAGCCCCCGCACAAGTGACAATAGGGGCATGTCGCGGCGTTGGCTGTTCGCCGATCAGCTGGGGCCGCACTTCCTCGACGACCGCCGCCAACCGGTGCTGCTGATCGAGTCGAAGGCGGTCTTCCGGCGTCGCGCCTTCCACCGGCAGAAGGCTCACCTGGTCCTGTCGGCCCTGCGGCACCGCGCGGCGGAACTGGGCGACCAGGCGATCTACCTGCGGGCCGAGACCTACCGCGAGGCGCTGCGAAAGGTCCGCGAGCCCCTCGAGGTGTGCCATCCGACCTCCCGGGCGGCGCTGCGCTTCGTCCGCGGGCTCGACGGGGTCACCGTGCTGCCGCCTCGCGGCTTCGTCACCGCCATCGCCGACTTCGCCGAATGGGCCGACGGTCGCCGGGGCGCGCTCCGGATGGAGGCGTTCTACCGCTTCGCCCGGCAGCACCACGGGGTGCTCGTCGAGGGGGACGAGCCGGTCGGCGGCCGGTGGAGCCTGGACCCGGAGAACCGGGAGCCGCCGCCGAAGGACACGGAGCGGCTCGCCGTACCTCCGCCACCGATGCCGAAGGAGGACGACATCGACGCCGAGGTCCGGGCGGACCTCGACCGGTGGGAGCGCGAGGGTGTCCGGTTCGTCGGCCGGGACGGTCCCCGTCGCTTCCCGGCGACGACGCGGGAGGCCACCGCTCGGCTGCGGCACTTCCTGCGCCACCGGCTCGCGCACTTCGGCCCGTACGAGGACGCGATGCTCTCCACCGACCCGTGGATGGCGCACAGCCTGCTCTCGTCGTCGTTCAACCTCGGTCTGCTCGACCCGAGGGAGGCGGTCCGGGGCGCCGAGCAGGCGTACCGCAAGCAGGGCGCGCCGCTGCCCAGCGTGGAGGGGTTCATCCGGCAGATCATCGGCTGGCGGGACTTCGTGTGGAACCTGTACTGGTACTTCGAACCCGGCTACGCGGGCACCAACCGGCTGGCCGCCCGCCGGTCGGTGCCCGACTGGTTCCACGACCTCGACGCCGACGCGGTCCAGGCGCACTGCCTCTCCGACGTCATGGCCGACCTGCGCGACCACGGCTGGGTGCACCACATCCCCCGGCTCATGGTGCTCGGCAACTACGCCCTGCAGCGGGGCTGGCGGCCCGCGGAGATGGTGGACTTCTTCCACCGCAGCTTCGTGGACGGGTACGCCTGGGTGATGACGGTGAACGTGGTCGGCATGAGCCAGTACGCCGACCTGGGCCGGATGACCACGAAGCCGTACGTCGCCGGCGGGTCGTACATCAACCGGATGAGCGACTACTGCGGCGGCTGCCGGTACGACCCGAAGCAGCGCCTCGGTGAGAAGGGCTGCCCCTACACCGCCGGGTACTGGGCGTTCCTCGCCCGCAACCGGGACCGGATACCGACCAACGCCCGGATGGCCCGGCAGATGGCCCAACTGGACCGGCTGACGGACGTGGACGCGGTGCTCGACCAGGAGAAGCGGCGCGGAGCCGGCCCGCCCTGACGCCGGGTCAGGCCGGGCCCTCGCGGATCGGGTCCGGGTGGGCGCGCGGCGGCGCGTACCGCGCCACGTACTCCTGGCCGGTGAGCTTCTGGATCTCGCTCATCATCTCGTCGGTCATCGCCCGCAGCGAAGTGCGGTCGTCCGGCCGCCCGGTGAAGTCCAGCGGCTTGCCGAACCGGATCGTGACCTTCCCGGTGCCGGGCCGAGGGACGCGCGCGCCGATCGGCTGCACCTTCTCGGTCCCGATCATGCCGACCGGGATGATCGGCACTCCGGCGGAGACGGCCAGCCGGACCGCGCCGGTGCGACCACGGTAGAGCCGCCCGTCGGGCGACCGGGTGCCCTCCGGGTAGACGACCACCAGGTCGCCGCCCTTGAGCGCCGGGATGGCCGCGTCGAACGCGGTCAGGGCGGCCCGCCCGCCGGCGCGCTCGACGGGGATCGCCCCGAGCCCGGTGAGGACGAACTTCGAGAACGCCCCCTTGAGGCCGGTGCCCTTGAAGTACTCGGACTTGGCCCAGAAGGCGAGATGCCGCGGCACCACCGTGCCGACGAACAGTTCGTCCGCCACCGAGAGGTGGTTGCCGGCGAGGATCGCGCCACCGGTCGCCGGCACGTGCTCCAGCCCCTCCACGGTCGGCCGGAACGCCAGCCGCATCGCGGGCGCCACGGTGAGCTTGCCGATGGTGTAGAGCAGCGGCACTGGTCCTCCGGCGGTGGTGTGAGAGCGGGCGGTGTCACCGTAGCCGACGCGGCCACCTTTGCTCACAGGAGTGCCCGGGACCGGGCCTTCCCACACGGACTGGCCGGTGGATCGAGCTGCCGATCCGACCGGGCGGCCCGGGGCGACCGCCGGCCATGACCGGAGTCACAGCCGGGACCCGTCACGACCCGTACCGGCCACACCGTCCCAGGGGTGTCACACCGATCAGGGAGGGTTCACATGCAGCGGATGAACGCGGCCGAGGTGGCGCCGGGGGCGTACCAGGCGGTCCTGGGCCTGGAGAAGTACGTCCGGGCGAACGTCGACCACACGATCCTGGAGCTGGTGAGGCTGCGGGCCTCGATGCTGAACGGCTGCGCGTTCTGCGTCGACATGCACAGCAGCGACGCCCTGCGCGCGGGAGAGTCGAGCCGGCGGCTGTTCGCCGTCGCGGCCTGGCGGGAGGCGCCGTTCTTCGACGAGCGGGAGCGCACCACACTGGCGCTGACCGACGCGGTCACCCGGCTCGGCGAGCACGGGGTGCCGGACGAGGTCTGGGACGCCGCCGCGAAGCAGTGGTCGGAGAAGGAACTGGCCGACCTGGTGATGGCCATCGCGACGATCAACGTGTGGAACCGGATCGCCGTGACCACGCGGACACAACCGCCGACGGAGGCCTGAGCAGCCACCACGGCGACGGGAACGGCCGGTGCGCGGATCGCGCACCGGCCGGTGTCGTTCCGGTCGGCCGCGGGTCAGCCCAGCTCGGGGAACCAGAGCCCGATCTCGCGCTTCGCGCTGTCCGGCGAGTCCGACGCGTGCACCAGGTTCTCCCGGTTGGACAGGGAGAGGTCACCACGGATCGTGCCGGCCGCGGCCCGGCGGCCGTCGGTGGCGCCGACCAGCGCCCGGACGACCTCGATGGCCTGATCGCCGGAGAGCACCAGGGCGACCAGCGGCCCGCCGGTCATGAAGGCCTTCAGCGGCGGGTAGAACGGCTTGTCCACGTGCTCGGCGTAGTGCTCGTCGGCCAGCGCGGCGTCCATCGTCCGGGTCACCATGGCCTCGATCCGCAGCCCCTTGCGCTCGAAGCGGGAGAGAACCTCGCCGACCAGCCCGCGGCGCACCGCGTCCGGCTTGATCAGTACGAGGGTGCGCTCGTCGGGGTTGGGGCTGGACACGCTGGGTTCCTCCTGTGCACGGAAGACGGCTCGGCTGGGTACGGTCAGCCTAGCGACCCGGTCCCGGCGCCGGCGCGGCGGCTGGCCTTTCCCCCGGTGGCCGCCGCGGCCTAGCCTGGCCCTTGACCCCCGGGAGGTCCACTGTGGCGAATGGCGGGAGCCGACCCATCGCGCCGGTACGCAAGCTGATCGCGGCGGTGCTCGGCACCGTGGCGACCTTCGTGATCCTCTTCGGCCTGGGCATGACCAGCTGGGCGATCGTCGCGCTCGGTGTCGCCCTGCTGGTGCTGGCGATCGCGCTGGGCACCGTGCGGGGCGGGGGGCGCACCTGGGTGATCGGCGAGGGGCACGTGCACAGCGCGTCCGAGCCACCCACCCAGTACGCCTTCGGCCGCTGCGAGCTGCAGCTCGTCATCGACGCCCCGGGGCTGCCGCCCCGGAGCAAGAAGATCATCGAGCCGCGGGTGCCGGTCTCCAAGTGGCCGTCGCTCGGACAGACGCTGCCGATCCGTGTCGCCCTGGACGACCAGCGGCACGTGCGGGTGCTCTGGGACGAGGTCCCCACGCACGCCGAGAGCGCCGCCGCGGTGGCCGCCGACCTGCCCCCCGAGTACGCCGGCCCGGAGCCCGTCGAGGAGGTGCTGATCGCGCAGGACGCCCCGCCGTGGGCCGGACGGTCGGTCGACGACGACTTCCGCGACCCGCTCGGCGACCCGCTGCGCGACGATCCGACCGGCCCGCCCGACGAGCACGAGCCGCTGGTGGTCCAGCACCCGCGCCCGGGCACCGGTGTGGTGTTGGAGGGCACGGTGGTCGACGCCCCGGCGAATCCCCTGCCGCACCGGGCCACTCCGGCCCCGCGCCCGCCGGTCGAGGAGCAGGAGCGGTACGGCTCGACCGTCCTACCGGACGAGCCGGCGCCCACCGACGGCCCGAGCCGAGCCGGCACCCCCGGCAGCCCCGACACCCCCGGCACCGCCGGCGGCCCCGGCACCGCCCGGTCCGCGCCGCTCGACCCGCTCGACCCACTCGACCTGCCGCTGGACGACCCCACGCCGGCCGCCCGACCGTCCCAGGCCGCGACCCCGACGCCGGAGCAGCTGGACGAGGTCGTCTTCGGCTACGGGTCCGAGACCACGTCGGACGAGCCGACTGGAACGGGAGCGCCGATCAGCGGCCTCGGCCTGACCCTCCAGGTCGCCGACCTGGGCCGCTCCCTCGCGTTCTATCGGGACGTCCTCGGCTTCACCGAGCTCGACGCGGACGACCGCACCGCCGTGCTCACCTCCGGCACGATCAAGCTGCTGCTCCAGCAGGACGCCGCGGCCGGGCAGGTGAAGCGCCGCGCGGTCCACGTCAACCTCGAGGTGGACGACATCCACGCGGCGTATCGGCGGCTCCGCGCGGCGGGCATCCGCTTCACGTCGGAGCCCCGGCTCCTCAACCAGGGCACCCGACTGGAGGGCTGGGCCGCGGCGTTCCGGGACCCGGACGGCCACGGTGTCGCGCTGACCCAGTGGCGGGAACGCGCCGAGGCCTGACCCAACCGTCGCGCCCCTTCGCCGGTGCGGCCGGCCCCGCCGGCGGCCAACGCCGTCCGGCCGACGTCGCCGGGTCAGCCGAGGATGACCCGGCGGACGTGCAGCGCGTACCCCCAGACCAGGGCGAAGATGACGCCGAGCACGAACAGCGACCAGTGCAGCAGGCCGGCGAGGATCAGCAACCCCTGCAGGACGGTGCCCGCGTGCCAGGTCCACGACCGCCGCATCATGCCGGCCAGCACCACCGCCGCCACCGCGAGCGCCACCACCACGCCGATCGCCGTGCCGCTCAGATCACCACCGACCACCCGGATCGGCTGGATGGCCAGCAGCAGGACGAGCGCCTCGATGGCGAGCGTGCCGGCGCCGAGGCCGCGTACGGCCCGGTCCGGGTCGCGCAGCCCGGACCGCCGCGGCGGCTCCGACGGGTTTCCGCCGGGCTCCGGCCCGGACGCCGACGGCGGCTGCTCCGGCCCGGCGCCGAGCGTCGACCCCGACGCGGGCTGCTCCGGCGTGGGCCGCTCCGGCGTGGTCATCGCTTGAGCAGCCGGCGGGCGTCGGCCACGGTCACCACCGACCCCGTGATCACGACACCCACCCCGCTCAGCTCGCCGGGGACGTCCTCCTCGGCCAGCGCCACGGCGGTCTCGATCGCGTCCGGCATCTCCTCGGCCACCTCCACCCGCTCCGGGCCGAACACCTCGGCGGCCAGGGCGGCCAGTTCACGCGCCGGCATCGCCCGGGGCGAACTGTTCTGGGTGACGACCACCTGGTCGACCACCGGCTCCAGCAGCTCCAGCAGCGCCGGCGCGTCCTTGTCGCCGAGCACGCCGACGACCGCCACCAGCTTGCTGAACGCGAACTCCTCCTGCAGCGCGGTGACCGTCGCGGTCATCCCGTGCGGGTTGTGGGCGCCGTCGAGCAGGATGGTCGGCGCGGTGCGCACCCGCTCCAGCCGGCCCGGCGAGCTGGCCGTCGCGAAGCCCTCCCGGACGGCCTCCACGTCGAGCTGCCGGCGGGCACCGGCACCGAGGAACGCCTCGACCGCGGCGAGCGCCACGGCCGCGTTCTGCGCCTGGTGGGCGCCGTGCAGCGGGATGAAGACCTCCTCGTACACGCCGCCGAGTCCCTGCAGGGTGAGCACCTGCCCGCCGACCGCGACCGCCCGGCGCAGCACGCCGAACTCCGAGCCCTCGCGGGCCACGGTGGCACCCACCTCGGCGCAGCGCTCCAGGATCGGGCGGGCCGCCTCCTCCTCCTGCGCCGCCGAGATGACCGTCGCCCCGGGGTGGATGATCCCCGCCTTGTGCAGGGCGATGTCCTCGATCGTGTCGCCGAGCCATTCGGTGTGGTCCAGCCCGATCGGGGTGATCACCGCGACCCCGGCCTGGAGGACGTTCGTGGAGTCCTCGGCGCCGCCGAGCCCCACTTCGACCACCGCCACGTCGACCGGCGCGTCGGCGAACGTGGCGAACGCCAGCGCCGTGGTCATGTCGAAGTACGTCAACGGCTCGGTCGACCGTTCGTCGACGAGCCGGGCCAGCGGGGCGACCTCGCGGTAGGTGGCGACGAACCGCTCCTCGCTGACCGGCTCACCGTCCAGGCTGATCCGCTCCCGGACGGTCTCCAGGTGCGGGCTGGTGTAGCGGCCGGTTTGCAGCCCGAACGCGCGCAACAGCGAGTCGATCATCCGGGCCGTCGACGTCTTGCCGTTGGTGCCGGTCAGGTGGATCGACGGGTACGCGCGCTGCGGGCTGCCGAGCAGGTCCAGCAGTGACTCGATGCGGTCCAGCTCGAAAACCATGCGGGTGAAGCCCCGCTCGGCCAGCTCGGCCTCGACCTCGGCGAAGGTGCTCTGATCGCTCACGAGGGCAGCGCCTCCAGTGCGGCGTCGATCCGGACCAGATCCGCCTCGGCGACGGCCAGCCGGTCCCGGATCTTGCCCACGACGGCCTCGGGCGCCTTGCCGACGAAGGCCGGGTTGTCGAGCTTGGCCCGGGCCTGCGCGACCTCCTTCTCGGCCGCCGCGCGGTCCTTGGTGAGGCGGGCGCGTTCGGCGGCCACGTCGATCGAGCCCCGGGTGTCCAGTGCCACGCTCACCTCGCCCGGCATGGCCAGCGTCGCGCTCGCCTGGAAGCCGTCCTCGGCCGGGTCGAGCCGCACCAGGGAGCGGATCAGCGACTCGTGCGCGGCGATGCCGGCACCCGCCAGGCCCTCCAGCCGGGCCGCGACCCGCTGGGTGGGGCGCAGACCCTGGTCGGAGCGGAACCGACGGATCTCCGTCACCACCCGCTGCACCGTGCCGACCTCCGCCTCCGCGGCGTCGTCGACGCGCCCCCGGTCGGTGACCGGCCAGGCGGCCCGCATGATCGTCTCGCCACCGGTGAGCGCGGTCCACAGCTCCTCGGTGACGAACGGGACGATCGGGTGCAGCAGCCGCAGCAGTTGGTCCAGCACGTGACCGAGGACCCGCCGGGTCGCCTCGGCGGCCGGCCCACCGTCGGCGAGCACCGGCTTGGTCAGCTCCACGTACCAGTCGCAGACGTCGTCCCAGGCGAAGTGGTAGAGCAGGTCGCAGACCTTCGCGAACTCGTACGCCTCGAACTGCTCGTCCACCTCGGCCACGACGTGCTGCAGCCGGGACAGGATCCACCGGTCGACGGTGGAGAGCTGCTCGGCGGCGGGCAGCGGCCCCTCGGTGTGCGCGCCGTTCATCAGCGCGAAGCGGGTCGCGTTCCAGAGCTTGTTGCAGAAGTTCCGGGAGCCCTGGCACCACTCCTCGCTGACCGGCACGTCCCCGCCGGGGTTCGCGCCGCGGGCCAGGGTGAACCGGGTGGCGTCCGCGCCGAAGCGGTCGATCCAGTCCAGCGGGTCGACCACGTTGCCGAACGACTTCGACATCTTCTTGCCGTGCTCGTCGCGGACCATGCCGTGCAGGGCAACCACGTCGAACGGCGGCCGGCCGTCCATCGCGTACAGGCCGAACATCATCATCCGGGCGACCCAGAAGAAGAGGATGTCGTAGCCGGTGACCAGCACGCTGGTCGGATAGAACTTGGCGAGGTCGACGGTCTGCTCCGGCCAGCCCAGCGTGGAGAACGGCCACAGCGCGCTGGAGAACCAGGTGTCCAGCACGTCCTCGTCCTGGCGCCAGCCCGCACCCGAGGGCGGCTGCTCGTCCGGCCCGACGCACACCACCTCGCCGTCCGGGCCGTACCAGACCGGGATGCGGTGCCCCCACCACAGCTGCCGGGAGATGCACCAGTCGTGCATGTTGTCGACCCAGGCGAAGTAACGCTTCGCCAGCTCCGCCGGCTCGATCCGCACCCGGCCGTCGCGCACCGCGTCACCGGCCGCCTGGGCCAGCGGCGTGGTGTTGACGAACCACTGGAGGGACAGGCGCGGCTCCACCGTCGTGCGGCAGCGGGAGCAGTGGCCGACCGCGTGCACGTACGGCCGCTTCTCCGACACGATCCGGCCCTGCTCCCGCAGGGCGGCGACGATCGCCGGCCGCGCCTCGAACCGGTCCAGCCCTTCGAAGGGCCCCGGCACGGTGATCACGCCGCGCTCGTCCATCACGGTCAGCGCGGGCAGGTCGTGCCGCTGGCCGATCTCGAAGTCGTTGGGGTCGTGCGCCGGGGTCACCTTCACCATGCCGGTGCCGAAGGACGGGTCGACGTGCGCGTCGGCCACGATCGGGATCCGCCGGCCGGTCAGCGGCACCTCGACCTCGGTGCCCACCAGGTGCCGGTAGCGCTCGTCGTCCGGATGCACCGCGACCGCGGTGTCACCGAGCATCGTCTCGGCCCGGGTGGTGGCGACCACGACCTCGTCGCTGTAGCGGATGGAGACGAGCTCGCCGTCGTCGTCGGTGTGCTCCACCTCGATGTCGGAGAGCGCCGTGAGGCAGCGCGGGCACCAGTTGATGATCCGGTTGGCCCGGTAGATGAGACCGTCGTCGTACAGCTTCTTGAAGATCGTCTGGACGGCGCGCGACAGGCCCTCGTCCATGGTGAAGCGCTCGCGCTCCCAGTCGACGGAGTCGCCGAGGCGGCGCATCTGGCCGAGAATGGCACCGCCGGACTCGGCCTTCCACTGCCAGACCCGCTCGACGAACTTCTCCCGACCCAGGTCGTGCCGGGACAGCCCCTGCGCGGCCAGCTGGCGCTCGACGACGTTCTGGGTGGCGATGCCGGCGTGGTCCATGCCGGGCAGCCACAGCGCCTCGAAGCCCTGCATCCGCTTCCGCCGCACCAGGGCGTCCTGGACGGTGTGGTCGAGGGCGTGCCCCATGTGCAGGGAGCCGGTCACGTTCGGCGGCGGGATGACGATGGTGAACGGCGGCTTCTCGCTGTCCGCACCGGCCCGGAAGTGGCCGTCGGCTACCCACTGCTCATACCGTCGCTGCTCTACCTCGCTCGGCTGGTACTGGCCGGCAAGGGTCGGGGCGTCGGGGCGTCGGGCATCCAGTCTCTCGGTCACCCTGAAAGTCTACGGAGGGCTTCCGCGGACCTGGCGTGCGCCACCGCTCCTTCGCGTACGGTGTCGGCTATGTCCGACGCACATCTCACTGAGCGTCCGCTCGACGACGGACCCGAGCCCGTCGAGCTGACCGAGGAACCGATCCAGCTGAGCAACCGGGAGCCCGGCGGCGGCCCGGAGCAGCGGTCGGCGCGGTCACGGCGGCGACGGATCGGCTGGTCGGTGGCGCTCGCCATCGGCCTCGCCGGCGCGGGGACACTCGGGGTGGCCGGGTGGCGGATCGCCCAGCAGAAGGACACCCAGCTCGCCAGCCCCGACCGGGTGGCGGGGCTGACCCGGGACGACAGCGAGCGCGCCCGCAGCACCGCCGACTACCTGCGCAGCGGCTTCGCCGCCGACATCCAGCTGGACCGCAGCTTCGGCACCGTCTACCGGGACCCGGCCGACGACAAGCGTTCGGTGCTCGTGTTCGGCGGCACCACCCTGCTGTGGCAGCCGGAGCGCGACCTGGACAGCCTCTTCGGGCTGATGTCCGACGAGACGGGCAAGGTCAACGGGCTGCGCGAGGTGCCCGCCGGCGACCTGGGCGGCGTCATGAAGTGCGGGACCACCAGCGGCGAGGGCGGCGACTTCGCGATCTGCGGGTGGGCGGACCACGGCAGCGTCGCAATGGCGATGTTCCCCGGGCGCAGCGTCGACGACGCCAGCAAGCTGTTCCGCGACCTCCGCGCGGGCATCCAGACCCGCGACTGACCGCGGCCCATCGAGGCGTACGCGCCGGCGCCGGGCAAGTTCGCCTCGGACGGCCGGCGCGACGTCGCGGTTTTTGGGGTGGAAACGCGTCAGGGCCATCCTCGATGAGGATGGCCCTGACGGAACGATTGTCCGGCGGTGTCCTACTCTCCCACACCCTCCCGAGTGCAGTACCATCGGCGCTGGAGGGCTTAGCTTCCGGGTTCGGAATGTAACCGGGCGTTTCCCCTCCGCCATGACCGCCGTAACACTATCGACATATCAAACAACACCCACCGGGTCTGTTGTTCGCTTGTCGGGAGTTGCACAGTGGACGCGTAGCAGCTTAGTAGTCAAGTCCTCGGCCTATTAGTACCGGTCGACTGAACCCGTTACCGGGCTTACATCTCCGGCCTATCAACCCAGTCGTCTAGCTGGGGGCCTTACCCACAAAAATGTGGTGGGATACCTCATCTTGAAGCGAGCTTCCCGCTTAGATGCTTTCAGCGGTTATCCCTTCCGAACGTAGCTAACCAGCCGTGCCCCTGGCGGGACAACTGGCACACCAGAGGTTCGTCCGTCCCGGTCCTCTCGTACTAGGGACAGCCCTTCTCAAGTATCCTACGCGCACGGCGGATAGGGACCGAACTGTCTCACGACGTTCTAAACCCAGCTCGCGTACCGCTTTAATGGGCGAACAGCCCAACCCTTGGGACCTGCTACAGCCCCAGGATGCGACGAGCCGACATCGAGGTGCCAAACCATCCCGTCGATATGGACTCTTGGGGAAGATCAGCCTGTTATCCCCGGGGTACCTTTTATCCGTTGAGCGACACCGCTTCCACACGCAAGTGCCGGATCACTAGTCCCGACTTTCGTCCCTGCTCGACCTGTCAGTCTCACAGTCAAGCTCCCTTGTGTACTTGCACTCAACACCTGATTGCCAACCAGGCTGAGGGAACCTTTGGGCGCCTCCGTTACCCTTTAGGAGGCAACCGCCCCAGTTAAACTACCCACCAGACACTGTCCCTGAACCGGATAACGGTCCGAAGTTAGATACCCAAATCAACCAGAGTGGTATTTCAAGATTGCCTCCCCACCAACTGGCGTTGATGGTTCACCGGCTCCCACCTATCCTACACAAGCTAATTCGAGTACCAATGTCAAGCTATAGTAAAGGTCCCGGGGTCTTTCCGTCCTGCCGCGCGTAACGAGCATCTTTACTCGTACTGCAATTTCGCCGGGCCTGTGGTTGAGACAGTGGGGAAGTCGTTACGCCATTCGTGCAGGTCGGAACTTACCCGACAAGGAATTTCGCTACCTTAGGATGGTTATAGTTACCACCGCCGTTTACTGGCGCTTAAGTTCTCCGCTTCGCCCCCGAAAGAGCTAACAGGTCCCCTTAACGTTCCAGCACCGGGCAGGCGTCAGTCCATATACATCGAATTACTTCTTCGCATGGACCTGTGTTTTTAGTAAACAGTCGCTTCCCCCTGCTCTCTGCGGCCATACAACGCTCCACCCGCGCGGGGCTTCACGTCTCCGGCCCCCCTTCTCCCTAAGTTACGGGGGCAATTTGCCGAGTTCCTTAACCACAGTTCGCCCGATCGCCTCGGTATTCTCTACCTGACCACCTGTGTCGGTTTGGGGTACGGGCCGCTAAGAACTCGCTAGAGGCTTTTCTCGGCAGCATAGGATCACTGACTTCACCTGAATCGGCTCGGCATCACGTCTCAGCCTATATGCGCCGCGGATTTGCCTACGGCACGGCCTACACGCTTACCCCGGCACAACCACCGGCCGGGCTCAGCTACCTTCCTGCGTCACCCCATCGCTTGACTACTACCCGCCAGGTTCCCACGCTCACCACCATCCGTCCGAAGACATCAGGCAACTCGGGTGGTTAGCACAACGAGGTTCATCAGGGTCGCTCTTTCGCGGGTACGGGAATATCAACCCGTTGTCCATCGACTACGCCTCTCGGCCTCGCCTTAGGTCCCGACTCACCCAGGGCGGATTAGCCTGGCCCTGGAACCCTTGGTCATCCGGCGGAAGGGTTTCTCACCCTTCTTTCGCTACTCATGCCTGCATTCTCACTCGTGCCGCGTCCACAACTAGGTCACCCCGCTGCTTCACCCCCGGCACGACGCTCCCCTACCCATCCACACACCTGCACAAGGAATCAAGTCCAAGCGAGGTTGAAATGTGAATGCCACAGCTTCGGCGGTGTGCTTGAGCCCCGCTACATTGTCGGCGCGGAACCACTTGACCAGTGAGCTATTACGCACTCTTTAAAGGGTGGCTGCTTCTAAGCCAACCTCCTGGTTGTCTATGCGACCCCACATCCTTTTCCACTTAGCACACGCTTAGGGGCCTTAGCTGGTGATCTGGGCTGTTTCCCTCTCGACTACGAAGCTTATCCCCCGCAGTCTCACTGCCGCGCTCTCACTTACCGGCATTCGGAGTTTGGCTGATTTCGGTAAGCTTGTGGGCCCCCTAGACCATCCAGTGCTCTACCTCCGGCAAGAAACACGCGACGCTGCACCTAAATGCATTTCGGGGAGAACCAGCTATCACGGAGTTTGATTGGCCTTTCACCCCTAACCACAGGTCATCCCCCAACTTTTCAACGTTGGTGGGTTCGGCCCTCCACGCGGTCTTACCCGCGCTTCAGCCTGCCCATGGCTAGATCACTCCGCTTCGGGTCTAGGACACGCGACTGAATCGCCCTATTCAGACTCGCTTTCGCTACGGCTCCCCCACACGGGTTAACCTCGCCACATGCCACTAACTCGCAGGCTCATTCTTCAAAAGGCACGCCGTCACCCCGCAAGGCTCCGACGGATTGTAGGCGAACGGTTTCAGGTACTATTTCACTCCCCTCCCGGGGTACTTTTCACCATTCCCTCACGGTACTCGTCCGCTATCGGTCACCAGGAAGTATTTAGGCTTACCAGGTGGTCCTGGCAGATTCACGGCAGATTTCAGGAGTCCGCCGCTACTCGGGAACACCCACAGAAGACCAGCAGCTTTCACCTACCGGACTATCACCGTCTACGGTCAGCCTTTCCAGACTGTTCAACTAGCCACTGGCTTTGTAACTCCTCGAACACGTGTCAGCATGTTCAGCGGGGTCCCACAACCCCGACCACGCAACCCCTGACAGGTATCACACGCAGCCGGTTTAGCCTCAATCCGCTTTCGCTCGCCACTACTCACGGAATCACTATTTGTTTTCTCTTCCTACGGGTACTGAGATGTTTCACTTCCCCGCGTTCCCTCCACACACCCTATGTGTTCAGGTGTGGGTGACTGGACATGACTCCAGCCGGGTTCCCCCATTCGGACACCCTGGGATCACAGCTCGGTTGACAGCTCCCCCAGGCCTATCGCGGCCTCCCACGTCCTTCATCGGCTCCTGGTGCCAAGGCATCCACCGTTCGCCCTTGACAACTTGACCACAAAGATGCTCGCGTCCACTGTGCAATTCTCAACAAACGACCAACCCACAACCCACAAGCCCCACACCACGACCCGACAACCGCCGGCGGTATGCAAGACCAGGCCATGCCTGGCAACCAACCCCAAGACCCACAGGCCTCGAGCTTCGGCTCTGAAAGACAACCAACGGTTGTTCCTTCAGGACCCAACAGGGTGCCCTACATCCCCCCCCAGCCGCACCAGGACCTCGTTCCACACCACACACGGTGGCCGTACTAGAAGAAACCCAGCCGTTGCCAGGGAAAGACTCGCCAGTGTCTCCGCCAATGAGCACCCCGACCCGACATTCGCAGGTCGCGGGCTCCATACCGTCCTTCGACGGATGGTGCTCCTTAGAAAGGAGGTGATCCAGCCGCACCTTCCGGTACGGCTACCTTGTTACGACTTCGTCCCAATCGCCAGCCCCACCTTCGACGGCTCCCTCCACAAGGGTTGGGCCACCGGCTTCGGGTGTTGCCGACTTTCGTGACGTGACGGGCGGTGTGTACAAGGCCCGGGAACGTATTCACCGCAGCGTTGCTGATCTGCGATTACTAGCGACTCCGACTTCACGGGGTCGAGTTGCAGACCCCGATCCGAACTGAGACCGGCTTTTTGGGATTCGCTCCACCTCACGGTATCGCAGCCCATTGTACCGGCCATTGTAGCATGCGTGAAGCCCTGGACATAAGGGGCATGATGACTTGACGTCATCCCCACCTTCCTCCGAGTTGACCCCGGCAGTCTTCGATGAGTCCCCGCCATAACGCGCTGGCAACATCGAACGAGGGTTGCGCTCGTTGCGGGACTTAACCCAACATCTCACGACACGAGCTGACGACAGCCATGCACCACCTGTGACCGCCCCCGAAGGACCCCACATCTCTGCAGGTTTTGCGGCCATGTCAAACCCAGGTAAGGTTCTTCGCGTTGCATCGAATTAATCCGCATGCTCCGCCGCTTGTGCGGGCCCCCGTCAATTCCTTTGAGTTTTAGCCTTGCGGCCGTACTCCCCAGGCGGGGCGCTTAATGCGTTAGCTGCGGCACAGGGAACCGGAGAGGCCCCCCACACCTAGCGCCCAACGTTTACAGCGTGGACTACCAGGGTATCTAATCCTGTTCGCTCCCCACGCTTTCGCTCCTCAGCGTCAGTATCGGCCCAGAGACCCGCCTTCGCCACCGGTGTTCCTCCTGATATCTGCGCATTTCACCGCTACACCAGGAATTCCAGTCTCCCCTACCGAACTCTAGCCTGCCCGTATCGACCGCAGGCTTGGGGTTGAGCCCCAAGTTTTCACGGTCGACGCGACAAGCCGCCTACGAGCTCTTTACGCCCAATAAATCCGGACAACGCTCGCGCCCTACGTCTTACCGCGGCTGCTGGCACGTAGTTGGCCGGCGCTTCTTCTGCAGGTACCGTCACTTGCGCTTCGTCCCTGCTGAAAGAGGTTTACAACCCGAAGGCCGTCATCCCTCACGCGGCGTCGCTGCATCAGGCTTCCGCCCATTGTGCAATATTCCCCACTGCTGCCTCCCGTAGGAGTCTGGGCCGTGTCTCAGTCCCAGTGTGGCCGGTCGCCCTCTCAGGCCGGCTACCCGTCGTCGCCTTGGTAGGCCATCACCCCACCAACAAGCTGATAGGCCGCGAGCCCATCCCAGGCCGAAAAACTTTCCACCCCCAGACATGCGTCCGAAGGTCCTATCCGGTATTAGCCCCCGTTTCCGAGGGTTATCCCAAAGCCTAGGGCAGGTTGCTCACGTGTTACTCACCCGTTCGCCGCTCGAGTACCCCGAAGGGCCTTTCCGCTCGACTTGCATGTGTTAAGCACGCCGCCAGCGTTCGTCCTGAGCCAGGATCAAACTCTCCAACAAAAACTTGTCGAACAGCAATCCCGACAACAAAAAGTGTTGCCAAAGGAATCCCAACCAGCCGAAACCATCAGGCCCGACCAGTCCGGGGTATCAAACAAATTTGGCACTGGCTTATCAAGCACCCTGTTGAGTTCTCAAAGAACAACCACACACCGATCAGCGGCCCCGCACTGCGGGACCCCGTTTCGGGGCAACCTCTCCAACCTACCCGACTCGAACTTCGTGGTCAACCTCGGTGAGGAGGTGATCAACAGAGTTGGTCGGACCCACGTCGACGCACGCCGAAGCTCGGCGGTCGTTGCTGTCGTGGGAAACCGCAGACCGGCCGATCGCCGCTTCGCGGCCATCCGCCCGGCTCCTGCCGGCTTCGAAACTCTACCCGGTCGGCTTCGCGATCGCAACCCCGGATTTCCCCGGAGCGTGTCGCACCGCCCGTCTCAGTCTCGTCAGCGTCGCCGCCGCGATCCTGGCGCCCGTTGTCGGCCGGTTTGTCCGGCCTCCCGCGTGCAGAGAGAAAGTTACGCGGACAGCCCCGAGAAGGCAAATCAACGGTGATCATTGGCTTTGCGCCGGCGGTCCCGCCGTTGGCAGCAGGCCCGGGAGCTGGGCGTATTCACGAGCACCGGATGGCGCCGGCACCCGCTCTCCACGCACCGAAGATCCGGTCGTCCGTCCACCCACGGCACACGGCGCCCCTCGAAAGCCGCTCTGATGTCCGTCCACTCGTCCGCGCGGGCCGGCTCGTGGGCGGGGCCGTCGTAGGAGGACGACAACCGTGCTCACCGCGAAGGGCGGCGAAACCCGCCACGTCACACGGCAGCGCGGCGGGCCCAGGCGTGCCAGAGTGTCTGGCATGGATGACGACGCGCCGGGGGTACTCGTCGCCGAGGAGGCGCTGCTCGGGCTTCTCCAGCCGTTCTGGCAGCTGGTCATCGGCGCGTTCGTGCTCGTCGTCGTCGTGCTCTCGGTGGGCCGGCTCGCACGTCGCGGGCGGTCCCGGATGACGACCGCCCTGCTGGTCACCGCGGCCGCGATCGCCGGCTTCGCCCTCGTGGGCGTGCTGCTGCAGGGCTGAGCGTCAGAGCCGCCGGTTGGCCAGACTCGGCAACTCCGCGCGAATCGTGGCCAGGCGATCCAGGTCCAGGTCGGCGTGCGCGACCCCGGGCCCGTCCGGCATCTGGGCGACAACGGTCCCCCACGGGTCGACCACCATGCTGCGGCCGTAGCAGGTCCGCCCCGGCTCGTGGTCGCCGATCTGACCGGCGGCCAGGACGTAGCACTGGTTCTCGATCGCCCGGGCGCGCAGCAGCACCTCCCAGTGGTCCCGCCCGGTGTGCGCCATGAACGCGGCCGGCACCACGAGCACCTGGGCGCCGCCCTCGGCGGCGAGCCGCCGGTAGAGCTCGGGAAACCGCAGGTCGTAGCAGATCGACAGGCCGACCCGGACGCCCTCCACGCTTACCGTCACCGGCTGGTCCCCCGGCGCCACCGTCGCCGACTCCCGGTACGAGACCCGGCCGGGGATCTCCACGTCGTACAGGTGGATCTTGCGATAGCTGGCGGCGAGGGTGCCCGTGCGGTCGAAGACCAGGGAGGTGTTGAAGGTGTGTTCCGGGTCGGGGCCGGCCTCGTGGAACGAGCCGGCGACGAGCCACATCCCCAGCCGGCGGGCGGTCGCGGCGAAGAACTGCCCGACCTCCCCGTCGACGGGCTCCGGCTCCGGCATGCCCGCGCCCGGACCGAGGTAGTCGACGTACTCCGGAAGGACCGCGAGGTCCGCGCCGCCGGCGGCGGCACGTTTCAGGAGCGTCTCCGCGGCAGCGAGGTTCGCCTTGCGGTCATCGCGGGCGTTCAGCTGGCAGACGGCGACGCGCATGCTTCTCAGCGTACGGGGAGAGCGGTCGCCGGGACAGGACGAGCCGATGCGGCGCGACCGTGCCCCGGCGCGGCGATGCCGCTAGGCCGGGGACGGCCGCGCGGCGGGTCAGGCCGACTTCTCCTCGCGGTCCCGCCGGGCACGGCGGCCGGTGAACTCGCGGGGCACGATGGTCGGGTTGACGTTCTCCAGGACGACCTCGCGGGTGATCAGCACCCGAGCGGCGTCGGGGTTGCTCGGCACCTCGTACATCACGGAGAGCAGGACCTCTTCCATGATCGCGCGGAGACCCCGGGCGCCCGTGCCGCGCAGCATGGCCTGGTCGGCGATCGCCTCCAGCGCCGGCGGCTCGAACTCCAGCTCGACACCGTCCAGCTCGAAGAGGCGCTGGTATTGCCGGACCAGTGCGTTGCGGGGCTCGGTGAGGATCCGGACCAGCGCCTGGCGGTCCAGACTGCGGACGCTCGTGATCACCGGGAGCCGGCCGATGAACTCGGGGATGAGCCCGAACTTGAGCATGTCCTCCGGCATCACCTGGCTGAAGATGTCGTCGGTGGAGCGCTCGGAGACGGCCCGGAGCCGGGCGCCGAAGCCGGTGCCGCCGTGCCCGGTGCGTGCCTCGATGATCTGGTCCAGACCGGCGAAGGCACCGCCGCAGATGAACAGCACGTTGGTGGTGTCGATCTGGATGAACTCCTGGTGCGGGTGTTTCCGTCCGCCCTGCGGCGGCACGTTGGCCACCGTGCCTTCGAGCATCTTGAGCAGGGCCTGCTGGACACCCTCGCCGGACACGTCACGCGTGATCGACGGGTTCTCCGACTTGCGGGCGATCTTGTCGACCTCGTCGATGTAGATGATGCCCGTCTCGGCGCGCTTGATGTCGTAGTCGGCGGCCTGGATGAGCTTGAGGAGGATGTTCTCCACGTCCTCGCCGACGTAGCCGGCCTCGGTGAGCGCCGTGGCGTCGGCTATCGCGAACGGGACGTTCAGCATCCGGGCCAGCGTCTGCGCCAGGTGGGTCTTGCCGCACCCGGTGGGCCCGAGCAGGAGGATGTTGGACTTGGCCAGCTCGACGGCGTCGCCACCGGAGCCCGACCCGCCGGCTGTCTCGGCCTGGATCCGCTTGTAGTGGTTGTAGACCGCGACGGCCAGCGCCTTCTTGGCCTGGTCCTGGCCCACCACGTAGTTGTCGAGGAACTGGCAGATCTCCATCGGCTTGGGAAGCTCTTCCCACTTCACCTCGCCGGACTCGGCCAGCTCCTCCTCGATGATCTCGTTGCAGAGATCGATGCACTCGTCGCAGATGTAGACCCCTGGGCCCGCGATGAGCTTCTTGACCTGCTTCTGCGACTTGCCGCAGAAGGAGCACTTGAGTAGGTCGCCGCCGTCACCGATCCGTGCCACCTACGTTCTCCCTGCATCCACCGGCCGGGGACCCGGCCATGACCTGCGGCGGCTGCGCCCCGCCCGTCTCGTTCACCCCGCCGGTCGGACCCAGCGAAGCGGTACAGACCCGACGTTACCCGCTGGGAGAGCTTTCTCCGACCCCCAAAACGGGTGTGTCAGAGGTCGGCCAGGATCATCGCCCCGGCCGACCTCCGACCCGACACTGCTCAGCTGGCCGCGTTGGCGGCCAGCAGACCCTTCTTGCGGCTGGTCAGGATCGTGTCGACCAGCCCGTACTCGCGGGACTCCTCGGCCGTCATGATCTTGTCGCGGTCGATGTCCTTGCGGACCTTGTCGACCGGCTGGTTGCAGTGGCGGGAGAGCATCTCCTCCAGCTGCGTCCGCATCCGCAGGATCTCCCGAGCCTGGATCTCGATGTCCGAGCCCTGCCCGTAGCCGCCCTCGGTAGCCGGCTGGTGGATGATGATCCGCGAGTTCGGCAGGGCCATCCGCTTACCCGGCGTGCCGGCCGCGAGCAGCACCGCGGCCGCGCTCGCCGCCTGCCCGAGGCAGACCGTCTGGATGTCCGGCCGGACGTACTGCATGGTGTCGTAGATCGCCGTCATGGCGGTGAACGAACCACCCGGCGAGTTGATGTACATGATGATGTCGCGGTCCGGGTCGGTGCCCTCCAGCGTCAGCAGCTGGGCCATCACGTCGTTGGCCGACGCGTCGTCCACCTGCACGCCGAGGAAGATGATCCGGTCCTCGAAGAGCTTGTTGTACGGGTTCGACTCCTTGACCCCGTACGACGTGCGCTCGACGAACGACGGCAGCACGTAACGGTTGTGCACGGCCGCGAACTGGGGCGGCAAACTCAGGTCAGTCATCGTCAGCTCCTCAGCTCAGGGTCCCGGCACCTTCCGGAACCTGGGTGGCTCCGGTGATGACCTTGTCGATGAAGCCGTAGTCCACGGCCTCCTGGGCGGTGAACCAACGGTCGCGGTCCGAGTCGGCCTCGATCTGGGTCGGCGACTGGCCGGTGTGGTGCGCCACCCGCTCCTGGAACATCCGCTTCGTGTAGAGCATCTGCTCCGCCTGGATCGCGATGTCGGCGGCCGTGCCGCCCACACCGCCCGACGGCTGGTGCATCATGATCCGCGCGTGCGGCAAGGCGTAACGCTTGCCCTTGGTGCCCGCACAGAGCAGCAGCTGGCCCATGGAGGCAGCCATGCCCATCGCCACGGTGGACACGTCGTTGTCGATGAACTGCATCGTGTCGTAGATCGCCATGCCGGAGTAGACCGAGCCACCCGGCGAGTTGATCCAGAGGTTGATGTCGCGGTCCGGGTCCTCCGCGGCGAGCAGCAGCAGCTGCGCGCAGATGCGGTTGGCGACCTGGTCGGTCACCTCGCTGCCCAGGAAGATGATGCGCTCCTTGAGCAACCGGTTGTAGACCGAGTCGTCGAGGTTGCCAATGGTGTCGCCACCTCGGGCATCGATCGCCCGGAGCGGCTTCGCTGGGATGTGCATGTCGGTCATGGCAGCCCTTCGCTCTCCGTACCGTCCTACCCGACACTAACCGCTCGGCCGGGCGGCAGAGTCCCGGTCGTGGCACTGTTCGCTCTCAGCGCAGCCACCTCGGGACGTACCCGGAAAAGGGTTTTGGCCGCCGTCAGCCGCGAGCGGCGGACGGCGGCCTCACCCGCCGAGGATCAGTGCTCGTGGTCGTGGTGGTGCTCGGCCTCGTTGGCGGCGCGCAGCGCGTCGAGGCTCACCTCGTTGCCGGCGGCGTCCTTGATCGTGATCCGCTCCATCACCGAGGCGAGCGCCTTGCCGCGCCGGACGTCACCGAACACGGCGGGGGCGGAACCCGAGCGCACCAGCTGGTCGTAGTACTGCTGCGGGGCCATCCCGGCACGCTGGGCCCGGTGCACGATCTCGTGGCCGAACTCGTCGTCCGAGACCTGGACGTCCTCGGCGTCGGCCAGGGTGTCCAGCAGCAGCTGGATCTTGACACCCTCGGTCGCCGCCTCGACCAGCTCGGCGTCGATCTGCTCCTCGGTCTTCTCCTCCGAGGCGAGGTAGTCCTCCAGGGTGGCGCCGATCCGCTCCAGCTGGTCGATCATGGCCTGCTTGCGGCTGTCGACCTCCTCGCGGACGACACCCTCCGGCGCCGGCACGTCGGCGGCGGCGACCAGCTGCTCCAGGGCCTTGTCCCGCGCGGCGTAGATCTGCTCGACCTGCTTGCCGCGGGTGACCCGCTCGCGGAGGTCGTTGCGGAGCTCCTCCATGGTGTCGAACTCGCTCGCCATCTGGGCGAACTCGTCGTTGAGCTCCGGCAGCTCCTTCTCCTTGACCGTACGCACGGTCACGGCCACCTCGGCGTCCCGGCCGGCGAAGTCACCGCCGACGAGCTGGGTGCTGAAGGTCGTGCTGTCGTTCGCGGCCAGGCCCACCACGGCCTCGTCCAGGCCCGGCAGGAGCTGCTTGCTGCCGACCTCGTGCGAGATGTTGCTCGCCGAGCCACCCGGCACGTCCTCGCCGTCGACGGTGGCGTTGAGGTCGATCTGGACGTAGTCGCCCTCCTGGGCGGCCCGCTCGACGGTCTTGAGGGTCGCGAACCGCTCCCGCAGGTTCTTGACCTGCTCGTCGATCTCGCTCTCGTCGATCTGCAGCTCGTCCACGGTCACCTCGACCGTCGACAGGTCGGGCAGAGTGATCTCCGGGCGGACGTCGACCTCGGCGGTGAAGTTGAGCGAGTCACCGTCGTTGAACTCGGTGATCTCCACCTCCGGACGGCCGAGCGTCTTCAGGTCGTGCTCGCGGACCGCGGCGAGGATGTTCTGCGGGATGGCCTCCTGCACCGCCTCGTTGAGGACGGTGCCCCGGCCCACCCGCTGGTCGATGACCGCGGACGGCACCTTGCCCTTGCGGAAGCCGGGAACCTGGACCTGCTGCCCGATCTCCCGGTACGCCTTCCTGAGGCTCGGCTCGAGCTCGACGAACGGCACCTCGATGGCGAGCCGCACGCGCGTCGGGCTCAGAGTCTCGACGGTGCTCTTCACAGGCGTACTCCTTGACGGATCTCAGTTGAGTCTGGGCGTGATTCAGCCCATCGAGTGTAGGCGAGCCGACCGGGCGCTCCGGCAGCGCCCGGGAACCGCGCGGGAAACGGCGGCACCCGGGACGACCCGGCCGCGGACGACAGTCGGGGTGGCGGGATTTGAACCCACGGCCCCTCGCTCCCAAAGCGAGTGCGCTACCAAGCTGCGCCACACCCCGTGGCGACGAAGAGTGTATGCCGTCGCGACCCGGCCCGGGCGACTGGCACGGCCAACCCGACACTTCGCGCCGCCCGAGCCCGGTCACGGGCACCACTCCCCCGTCCGCCGACGCCCCGGCCGGAGGCGTCTCCCCACCCCGGCGCGGAAGCCACACTTCACCCCGGCGCGGAGGCCACACTTCGCCCCGGCGCGGAGGCCACACTTCGCCCCGGCGCGGAAGCCACTTTCGGGGAAAGAGTGGCCTCCGGGGCGCCGGGAGGGGACTACTTCACTGAAGGTGCGCGGATCTTGAGACGCTCGCCCGGCGTGGCGGACCGGCACGCGGCTGCGCGGGGAACCACGGGACCGGGTACGCTGTCCGCGCGCCCAGGTCCGTCCCGGGCGCACGCGGGCGTAGCTCAATGGCAGAGCTTCAGTCTTCCAAACTGACGGTGCGGGTTCGATTCCCGTCGCCCGCTCCAACAGCCTCAGGCGAAGGTCAGGGCGTGCGTCCCCGATCCTGGGCCGGTCGGCCACTGCCCGCTTCGATCCTGCGACTGTCCGCCGGCCACGCCTCACGCCTCCGGTTGTCCGGCTGGGCGATCATCGCGGCTGTGGCAGAGGACGAGTTCAGCAGCCGTGGTGGAGTGGCCCACGTCGGCGCGCGGATGACGGCACGGGGGCGGAGCTTCGTGATCCACAAGAACGCGACCTGGCCGTTCGCCCGGCTCCGCGTCGGCGCGGAACGCATCTTGATCACCTCGCTGTTCGGGACGTTCGAGGTGACGCGGGCCAACCTGGTTGCCATCACGCGCTTTCGCCGGATGCCTGTGCTGGCCGACGGCGTGCGGTTCGCGACGAGTGATCACGAGGACGCGGTGATCTTCTGGGCGTTGCGCGCGGAGAAGGTCTGCCAGGAGCTGCTGCGACGGGGCTGGAAGATCCGGTAGGAGGCACGTCGGACGGCCGTGCGACTTCCCGCCCCTCCGACGGGCCCGCCCGACGTCCGGCGGGCGGGACACCAGCGCGTGGCCCCGCCACCCCACGACGGGGACGGGGCCACGCACGACGCCACCACCGGGAGACGGCCTACCGGTCGAGGGCCGCGACCTCGCGTACGGACTCGGCGATCGCCCGGAAGTCCTTCTTGAGGAGCGCGCCGTGGTTGCTGGTGACCTTCGCGCCGATCCGGATGTGCGGGTTGCGGGTGGTCACCGCGTCGAGGCTGGTGCGGATCCGCTCCTGCTCGTCGCCGCGACTGCCGAAGGACGTCCCGGAGGCGACCACGTACCGCACCGGCACGGTGATGGCGTCCAGCACCGGGCCCAGTTCGCGCTCCCGCGAGAGCCTGCCGAGCTCGATGTTGCTGGTGGTCTGCTGCTCGGCCGTCATCCGCGGGGTCAGGCCGGTCGGGCGTAGCAGCGGCATGAACCAGCCGAGCCGTCGGAACAGCTTGCGGATCCGCTGCTCCATGGCCTCGTCGAGCCAGTCGTACGGGAACGCGCCGTCGACGAGGACCGCGCCGGCGGCCCGCTCCGGGTTGCGGTGGGCCCAGTGGGCCGCGACGACGGCCCCGTAGGACCAGCCCACGACCAAGGCCCGGTCCACGCCCCGGGCCGCGAGGACGGCGTCGACGTCCCGCACGGCCGCCTCGAAGGAGTAGTCCGCCGAGCGCTTCGACCTGCCGCGGGCCCGCTCGTCGTAGGTGATGTGCCGCCACCCCGTCCCGAGCTCGGCGACGACCCGCCGCCAGTACCCCTGGGTCGCGAACTGGCCGTTGAGGTAGAGGACGGGGACACCTGGGCCGCCGGTGTCGGTGACCGCCAGGGCCGTGTCGTCGACCGGCACCATTCCGGTCCACCGCGAGCCGGTCAGGGATGCGTTGTCGGTCATGTTCTTCTCCTCCTGGTTCGCGGTCTTCAGAGGCTGCGGGCGGTGATGTCGCCGTGGGACGTGGTGGCGCGGATGTCGAGTCCCGCGGCGCCGTCGTTCTTCAGGGCGTTGCTGACCCGGCCGTGACCGGTGCCGGCGTCGAGCGCGGCGGAGACGCCGGCGGCAGCGCCGATCGAGATGTCGCCCGACTGGGTACGGAGCACGACCGTGCCGCGCGCGGCCTCGCCGATCCGGATGTCGCCCCTCGCGGTGCTGATCTCCGCCGGGCCGTTGAGCCGGCCGACCTCGACGTCGCCGTCGATCGCGGTCAGGCGGACGTTCGCGGCCTCGTCGATCTTGATATGCCGGTACGCGCCCTCGAAGGCGACGTCGCCGAGGCGCCCGACGCCGCGGAGTTCGGCGCTGGCGGCCGTGGCCTCGACGCGGGAGTCGGCGGGCAGCTGGACGGTGATCTCCAGGGATCCGGAGGGGCCGACGAACGTGTTGGTCGGAGTCGGGGCCGTGATCCGCAGGATGCCGTCGGCGTAGGTGACGGTGGTCCCGTCGGCGGCCCTGACGTCGCGGCTCCTGGCGGGATCGGTGGGGCGGACCTCGACGACGGTGTCGGCGCGGTCCGCCGCGATGAACTGGATGCGCCCGGCGGGGACGGCCAGCACGGCGGTGATCGGGGCGGGGGTGTCGAACTTCGGCATGGTGTTCTCCCGTGCTCGCTTGGTGTTTCCAACACGGGAAAAGCTACGTTGCATTCCAATTCGCGGCAACAACAATGTTGCACCCGGGATGCATATCAGCAGTTAGACGCCACATTATCGTTGCATCGGTCATGCGCTGGAATGCAACGACGCCGCTCCGAGGCATTGCAATGGATAGGACGTGAAGGCTATGGTGGGCGCAGCAGGGACCGCCGAGGGGAGGGAGATCGCGCATGCCGGGAGGCCGACTCACCCAGCAGGAACGCCAGCAGATCGCGCTCGGGCTGGCGGACGATCTCCCGTACGCCGAGATCGCCCGCCGCCTCCACCGACCGACCTCGACCATCACCCGGGAGGTGATGCGCAACGGTGGTCCCACGGCCTACCGCGCGGACCTGGCCCACCGCGCCACCGAGCGCCGCGCCCAGCGGCGCAGGTCCGTCACCGCCCGGAAGGTCGAGTCGGCCCCCCACCCACACGGACGCGACGCCGAGGCGGTGGCCGACTACGAGGAGACGTTCACGACCGTCCTCATGGCCTCCGGCCTGAACAAGATGGGCGCGCGGGTGCTGACCTGCCTGTTCACCAGCGACACGGGCAGCCTCACCGCCGCCCAGCTCGCCCAGCGCCTCCAGGTCAGCCCGGCGTCCATCTCCAAGGCGATCACCTTCCTGGAGAGCCAGAGCCTCGTCCGCCGGGAACGCGACGAACGCCGCCGCGACCGCTACGTCGTCGACGACGAGCTGTTCTACCAGGCGACGGTCGCCAGCGCCCGCGCCAACGACCGCCTCGTCGAGACCGCACGCCAGGGCGTCGCCGTCCTCGGCCCGGACACCCCCGCCGCCGTACGCCTGGAGAACATCGCCCGTTTCCTCGACTTCATCAGCGAGAGCATCACCCGCGCCGCCGAGCAGGCCCGCGCGCTCCTGCACACCGGGACCGGCACGTCGAACGACACCCGCCGCCGAGACTCGGACCAGGGCTAGATCGGCGCCCCGGAAGCGCCGGCCCGGTTGCCTCGTGCGGCTGAGCGGGGCAGGTACGGGCTCTACGCTCTGCGCGTGAATGCCGATCGGGTCGCTGATGCCGAGCTGGCCGCGCTGCTGCGTACCGCGCGCGCCCAACCGCCCCACGACGTACCGGAGATCGCGGCGGCGCGGCAGTCGGCACGCGCCCGGGCCGCCGCCCGTACCCCCGGACCCGCGATGCCCACCGCGGACGGGACGATCGCCGGAGTGCCCGTACGGACGTACCAGCCCGGCTCTCTCCCGGTCATCGTCTACCTGCACGGAGGGGGCTTCGTGCTGGGAGATCTCGACACCCACGACGCGCAGGTGCGGCGGCTCGCCGCGGCCACGGCGGCGACCGCCGTCGCGGTCGACTACCGGCGCGCTCCGGAGCATCCGTGGCCGGCGGCGGTCGACGACGCGGTCACCGTCATCGCCCACCTCGCGGCGGACGGGACGCCGGTGGCGGTGGCCGGTGACTCCGCCGGCGGGCTCATCGCGGTGTTGGCGGCGCTGCGGTTGCGCGGTGACGTGGCGTTGCGGGCACAACTGCTGGTCTGCCCGAACGCGGACCCCACACTCGGGCTGCCCAGTGTCGTCGAGAAGGCACACGGCTGGCTGCTCGACGCCGACGATCTGCGGCGGTGGGTCGCGATGTGGCTGCCCGACGACGCCGTACGGGGCTCGGCCGACGTCAACGCCCTCGTCGCCGACCTGACCGGGCTGCCGCCGGCCGTCGTGGTGACCGCGGAGCATGACCCGCTGCGTGACGAAGGCGACGCCTACGCCCGGCGCCTCGCCGACGCGGGCGTGCCCGTGGTGCACCGGCGCGAGGCCGGGCTGGTGCACAACTTCCCGAGCCTGCGGGACGTGTCACCGGCCGCCGCGGCGGCGGAGGACCGCTTCCTCGCCGACGCGGCGGCGCTGCTGCGCGCCCGCTGAGCGGTCACCGTCCCCGGGGGGCGCGGTCACCGCCCCCGAAACGGGCGGCGCCGCTACAGCACGATCGCGTACCGGCGCGCGGGTCCGAACTCGGTGTTCCGGACCTCCTCCAGCACACCATCGTGGCGCTCGACGGTCCGCGCCGACGGGAGGTTGTCCGCCGCGCAGACGACCAGCAACCGGTCCAGGCCCGCCGACCGCGCCTCGGCCAGCATCCGGCCCAGCGCCCAGGTGGCCAGCCCACGCCGGCGGGCGGACGGCCGGATGCCGTACCCGATGTGGCCGATCCGCCGCACCACGTCGTCGGGTCCGAACCGCAGCGCGATCCCGCCGAGCACCCGGTCGTCCTCCACGATCCACCGGTACGCGCACGCCGTCGCGCCGTCGTGCGGCTCCGACTCGGCGGCCAGCCGGGCCACCCAGGCCGCGAACCCGGCCGGTGACGCGGTGTCGTCGGACGGCCGCAGCCCGAACCCGTCCTCGTGCGCGCCCGGGTCCCACTCGGCGTGCGCCTCCCGCCAAGCGGTGTGGAGACGGACGGTCGGCGCGATCAGCTCAGGCACCGGGCGACAATAGCGGCCCGGGGCCGGGTGGGCCTGGAGGCGATGCGTTCAGGCGTGGTCGTTCGGTGCCGGGCCTGTGCCGACGCTCAGCCGGTAGATCCAGACCGGGTAGTCGACCCGGCCGGTGCCGCCGGAGAGGCCCGGCGTCCGGTGCAGCTGCGCGGCGGGCAGCCACAGGTCGCCGTCGCTGTCGACCCACATGGCGTCCACCCAGATCAGGCGCGGGTCGGCGACCAGCGTCGCCACGTCGCGATCCGGCGAGATGGCGAGGACCCGGCGGCGCTCGACGTCGCTGAGGTAGATCGTGCCCGCCGCGTCGATGGCGGTGCCGCCGGTCGTCGGCGTGTCCAACCAGCGCACGACGTGCGCGGCCACCGTCTCCGGCGCGACCGTCGGATCGTCGAGCCAGCGGGTCTCGATGCGGGACAGCCCGCCCGAGGCCGGCTGGTAGTACAGGTACCGCCCGTCCGGCGACACCTCCAGTTGGTCGGCGTGCAGGACGACCTCGGCGCCGTCCGGGTCGCGCAGCACCTCGCCGTCGGCCACCAGCCGCCCGCCGACCGTGCTCGGGTGGCCGTCGAGCACCCGGCGGGCCCGCCCGGTCCCCAGGTCGAGCACGATCAGCCCCGGCGCGCCGGCGTCGGTCAGGTAGGCGGTGTCGTCGTTGAACCGGACGTCGTCGACGTAGCTGGTCTCCCGCACCGCCGCGCCGAGGTCGTGGATCCGGGTCACCTCGCCCGAGCCGGGGTCCACGACGATCAGCCGGGCACCGCCGGGCACCTGCGGCCGGCCCAGCTCCGGCGCGCCCGAGTCGATGATCCACAGCTGTCCGTCCGGGCCAATCCGCAGGCCGTTGACGTGCACGTACGTCCCCTCGGTGGACGGCTCGTCGCGGATGGCGTTCCAGGCGGTGTCCGGCCAGGGTTTCCGCCGCCCGTCGGGCAACGCCTCGGCGACCTGCACACCGGGTCCGTCCGCTCCCGGGAAGCTCACGAAGATCCGCCCGTCGACGGTGGTGACACCGGTGCAGACGCGGTCGTTGGCGACGACCCGGGTCAGGCGCGGGTCCTCCTGGCTGGGCAGGTCCGGCATCTGCGCCTCCTTCCGGCGGGCCTACCGCGTTCCCCCTCCGTCCGCCACGAAACACCGCCACCACCGACCCGGCCTTGACAGTCATCGATCCATGCACTGGTGTGGAGTACCTGTGACATCGATGTCCGTCAGGAGGGCACATGATCGTCCGACGACGGTGGACGGCAGCCGCGACCGCAGCGATCCTGGTCAGCGCGGTGCTGTCCCATCCCGGCCCCGGCGCCGCCGCGCCGGCCGCACCACGACCAGCGGTCACCCTGAGCAGCGCCGAGACCGCGGTCGTCCGGGTGCAGTTGCGCGACCAGGCGCAGCTCGACCGGCTCGTGGCCGCCGGCGCCGACCTGGCCAACCGCCCCCGCTCCGCCGACGGCCGGGTGCTCGCCGACCTGGTGCTGACCGGCGCGCAACTCGCCGCCCTCACCGCGGAGGGCGCCACCGCGGTCCAGGTGGTGCAGCGCGAGGGCGACGGCACGCGGCACCTCGCGGAGAGCGTCCGCGCGGCGCAGAGCCGCACCCGGGCCGGCCTCCGCGCGCCGAGCGCCGACAGCGACCGCGCGGCGGCCGCCGTGGACACGCTCCAGTTCCTCCAGGCGTACTGGTGGAGCACCGGTGGCCAGACGTTCCTGCAGACCCAGGTGGCCACGACCGCCACCGCCGACCCGGACGTGGAGATCACCGTCAGCTGGCGGACCGCCGACGGCGTGACCGGCGCCTTCCCGCTGTTCCGGTTCGAGGATTCCGGCGAGTACCAATACCACTACGCGCTCCCCCAGGCCGTGCCGAGCCGGCCCGTGCAGGTGACCGCGACGTCCAGCCTCGGCGGCGCGACCCGGGCCGTCACCCCGGCGCCGTGGCCGAACGCCGCCCCGCCGCCGCTGCCCGCGGGCTACCAGAAGGACTTCATCGACGCGTACCTGACGCCGGTGGACATCCAGGCGCGGATCAAGCGGCTGGCGCGCCAGTACCGGGGACTGGTCGACGTCATCGACCTCCCGCACCGCACGCAGGGCTACCGGCGGACCGCCGCCGCGTACCTCGGCGACCCGGCCGCCGCGGCCGTGGTGGTGGAGTCGGTGCGCTTCGGCGACCAGGGCATGAACGGCGTCCAGGCGCGCACCGTCGACCCGGGCCGGCCGAACCGGCCGCTGAGCGTCACCTACCGGGACCGGGTGCTCACCGTCTCGCTCGCCACCGACGGCGCCGGCAAGACCACCAGCAGCACCGACGAGGTCGCCGCCGCGATCGGCTCCCGGTTCCCCGACAGGTTCCAGGCGTACGTCGAGGAGGGCTCCGGCGGGCTGCCCATGCCGGTCGCCGGACCCAGCCGGCTCGACGACGGCCTCCAGGGCACCGAGGTGCCGAACCGGCCGTGGACGGTGCAGGCGTTGCGCATCGGCGTCCACCGCGACGGTTCCCGGATCGGGGTCCTGGCCTACTCGCAGGAGCACGCCCGCGAGTGGGCGACGCCACTGGTCACGCTGGAGTTCGCGGAGCGGATGCTGGCCAACTACCGCACCGACCCGGCCACCCGCGAGTTGCTGGAGCAGGTGGACATCTTTGTCATCCCCACGGTCAACCCGGACGGCGCCAACTACTCCTTCCACGACTACAACTTCCAGCGCAAGAACCTGGTGAACCACTGCACCGGCGCGAACCGCGACCCCCGCTACCGCACCTCGTGGGGCGTCGACGTCAACCGCAACTACACCGTGGGCTCCTACTTCGACGGGTACGTGGGCGCCAGCGCCAACTGCCTCTCCGGCAACTACGCCGGCACCGACGAGCTCTCCGAGGCGGAGAGCCGCAACGTCATCGCGCTGGCGCAGGCCCACGAGAACATCCGGTTCGCCATGAACGTGCACTCCTACGGCGGGTACTTCATGTGGCCGCCGGGGGCGTACCGGGCGGACGGGCGGGTCACCCTGCCCCGCCCCTCCATCGACGAGTCGAAGCTCTTCCTGGACAGCGCCCGACGCATCGTCGGGGCGATCGCCCAGGAACGCGGAACGGTCACCTGGCCGTCGCAGACCGGCCCGGTCGCGGACGTGCTCTACTCGGCGGCCGGCAACTCGGCCGACCAGCTCTACTACGAGCTGGGCATCTTCGCGTGGGACTTCGAGGTCGGCAACGACCGCTGGAACGCCACCACCAACCAGTGGGAGGGCGTCGGCTTCCAGCCGCCGTTCGACGAGGCACACGCCGAGTCCCAGGAGTACGCGGGCGGCCTGGTCGAACTGGTCCACGTGGCCCGCGACTACGCCGCCGCCCAACCCGCCCCCGAGCCCAGCAACGAGCGCTGACCAAGCGAGCCGGCCGGCCCGTCGTCCTCGGGCCGGCCAGCGCCGTGATCGACTCGGGCCGGCCAGCGGCGTGATCGACTCGGATTTCTGAAAGTCGGGGTGTCGGGAGGTGGTGATCAGCCCGACTTCACGGAAGTCGGGCGGCCATGCCAGAGCAACCCGTCACCGGCCGCCTGCTCGCCGACCAGGACCGCACGTGGGGCACCCGGGAGAGTAGTCGTTTTGCGCCGACTCGTCCCGGGTAGGGCAGGGGTCATGGACACGAACACCACCGCACACCTGGTCGGCGGCCCACGCGACGGCAGCACCCACGACGCGGGCGGCGACGCCCTGATCGAGGTGGAGATCGACGGCATGATTCACCGGTACATCCGGACCACGAAGCAGCACGGCGACGGCGCGACGATCTACAACTACGACGGCATGGTCGCCCCGGGCGGCGGTGAGCCGGGCGTGGAGGACCCCGCCGCCCGGGTCGCCACCCCGCGGGCCGACGCCGAGGGCCACGGCGACTGACAGCGCCGAGGGTGGCCGCCGCAACCGGGCCGGGCTGCGCGGATGAACCGCGGACGGTCGGGTAAGAAGCGCCATCCTGGTGGAGAACGACCGGGGTCGCGGCGTCCCGCGACCGGTACGCCGGGCGGGCAACGTCGCCCGCCCCGGCGTACCGCCCGGCAACGTGTCGATCGGCCGCCCGACGGCACCCGCCCGGGGATGCCGGGATGGCGGCGCGTCAGTTGTTGGTGATCCAGTTCCAGGCGGAGACGACCCACTCGGTCTGCTGGAGCCACGCGACGCCCAGTCCGGCCAGGAAGAGGGCCGTGACCAGGTGGGCGCCGCGAGCGCTGCGGCGTACCCGGCCCATCTGCCGCTCGATGACGACGCGCCCGACGAGGCGGGACAGCGCGAAGAGGCCGACCGCCACCAGCAGGCTCAGCACGAAGATCAGGAAGGGCCCGGTCAGGTTGCCCTCGCCGGAGATCGCCCAGATCCCCCAGCAGACGAAGGCGAACAGCGCGCCCGCGGTGCTCCACTCGCCGCCGCGCTTCAACTGCGCGACGTGCCAGCTCAACGGTCGGCGAGGGGCCGGTGCGTCCGGCCATCCGGTGCCGGTCGGCTCCTGGTCGACCGTGGGGAACGGCTCGGTTCGCCGCTCCCGCGGCTGCCCCACCTGGGCCACGCCCCGGCGGAACGCGTCCCGTTGGGACGGCACCCCCGCGCCGGACTGCGGCGGCACCTCGACGGTGCGCTCCGCCCAGGGCTGCGTCTGGTCCGACATCTCGTTTCCTCCCCCTTCGGCCGCCGGCTCGGCCCGACGGCCGCCCGCAGAACCGGCCCGATCCGCCAGCCGTCCGAACCCGAGCGTAGCCACGGCGCAAACCGGTCGCCGACCCCACCATGCCACCAACGCCGCGGACCGGGCCACGGCGAGCCGGCGGCAGGGCGCGGCGGTACGGTCGGGGTATGGGCGACGCGGAGCGACGACGGCGGCGGATGCGGCACCCCGACGGGGACGTCGCGGGACGCACCGAGGGCTCGTCGGCCAGCACGGCCGGCGTCCACGACGGGGAGCCGCCCCGCCGACGCGGCCCGGCCGGTGACGACCGGGACGGGGAGCGGGGGCTGCGCGGGCTGGTCGGGTCGGGCTCCTCGCAGGTCGGGCTGAGCGCAGCCCTGCGGGCCCGCGACGCGGCCCGGCCCACCGACGCGGACCTGGCGGAGGCCGAGGAGCGGGTGGTCGTCGTACGACGGAACTGGGTGCCGCGCGAGGAGCTGCCCCGCTCCCCGCGCTGAGCACCCGGCCGCGCGGAACGCCGCCCGGTCAGGGCAGCGGCGGCAGCTCCCGGCTCTGCTCGTACGCGGCGACCTGGGTGATCCGCCGCGCGTGCCGCTCGTTGCCGGAGAACGGGGTGCTCAGGAACACCTCGACGATCGCGGTCGCCTCGTCCAGGGTGTGCTGGCGGGCACCGATCGCCACGATGTTCGCGTCGTTGTGCTCGCGGGCGAGCTGGGCCGTCTCGAGGCTCCAGGCCAGCGCCGCCCGTACCCCGTCGATCTTGTTCGCGGCGATCTGCTCCCCGTTGCCGGAGCCGCCGATGACCACCCCGAGGCTGCCCTCGTCGGCCACCACGCGGGCACCCGTGTTCAGGCAGAAGGCCGGGTAGTCGTCGTCCGGGTCGAAGACGTGCGGACCGACGTCCACCACCTCGTGGTCGTGCTTGGCCAGGTAGTTGGCGAGGTGCACCTTCAACTCGTAGCCGGCGTGGTCGGATCCCAGGTAGACGCGCATACCGCGAAGTCTGTCAGGCCGCCGCCCGGTGTGCCGCCTCGGCCGCGTCACCGAGGTGATTTCGTCACAGCACCCGGACGGCGGACCCTCCCGGTCAGCGGTTGAGCTCGGCCACCACCAGGCCGCCGCGCGCCTTCGGCGTGAACCAGGTGCTCTTGCGCGGCATCTTCTCCCGGGCGAGGTTCACCGCGACGAAGTCGTCCACGGTCACCGGGGCGATCAGGACGGCCAGTTCCGCCCGGCCGGCGTCGACCTCGCCGGTGAGCCAGCTCGCCGGGTAGTCACCGCCGACGTACGTGATCCGCTTGTCGCCCGGGTCGAGGCCGAGCGCGTCGCGCAGCAGCAGCCGCTCGACCAGGGCGTGGTCGAGGTTCTCCAGCCGGCCGCCGTCGACGGGCGGCAGGGTCACCGCGTACCCCTGGCCGGGGAGCCGGAGGTGGACGGTGCCGCCGGTCGCCGGCACCTCCACCGGGCCGTCGATCGGGGTGATCCGCGCACCGGCCGCCGCGAGCCGGTCGAGCAGGTCGGCACCGGTGGTGGTCAGCTCGCTGACCAGCCGGTTGTAGGGCTGGATGGCCACCGAGCGGGGCGTGGTGACGACCGCCAGGAACCGCGGCAGGTCGCCGGTCTGGGCGGCGAGGCTGCGGTGGTTGCCGTCGGCGACCACGAGTTCCCCGCCACCGGCGAGCGCCGTCAGCTCGTCCTGCCGCGCGCCGGGGCCGACCAGCCAGATCGCGTGCGTACGCCCGGCCTGGTCGGTGTCGGTGGCCGCGGGCGCGCCGGCCGCCTCGACCGCGGCGGCGAGGGCCTCGTGCAGCTGCTCACCCTGGCCGGTCTGGAGCAGCAGCACCGGTGAGAGCAGGTGCCCGAGGGCGTCGGCCAGGGCGACCCGCTCGCGCACCTTCGCGATGAAGACGTCCTCGTTGCGGATCACCAGGCCGGGCTCGTCGGCCCGGGTGGAGATCTGGTCGGTGTCGACCATGGCGAAGAGCCCGTAGGCCGGCTCCTCCCCCGGCGCGCTGATCCGGTAGAGCACCACGACCTGCTCGGCGGGGGTGTAGCTGCCGTCGGCCTTGGCCTCGCCGAGGCGGGCCACCGCGTCGGGCAGGGCGTCGAGGAACGACTTCCCGAGGCTCTCCGGGGCCCGGTGCGGCATCTCGATGCCGAGGGCACTGTGCGGGTTCGCCTCGATGATCGCGGTGATCTCCGCGTCGTCGGCGAACTCGTCGTAGTTCTGCGCGCCGGTGCCGCCAGTGGTGATCCAGGCCCGGGCGATCGGATGCACGACCGTCATGCTTGCTGACGCTACCGTCGCCGCGTCTGACCGGGACGCGGACCCGGGCCGTCGTCCACCAGGTGAAAGCGACAACCGTCGTCCACCGGGTGACAGCGACGGCCCGGCGGCGGCCACGGTCAGCTGGTGTGTTCGGCCGGGCGGCGGTGGCGTCCGCTGGGCGCCGCCGCACCGATCGGACCGGCGGTGGCGGGCGAGGGCACCGGCACCGTGGTGGCGCCGACGGGGGCGGGCGTGGGCAACGTGCGCCGGACCGGGGTGGCGACACCGGGCGGGGTCAGCCGGGACGTGGGCGCCACCCGGGCCACGCCCACCACGATCGGCGGGGCGAGCAGGTCCGCGACGTCCGAGGGGAGGTCGGGCCGCAGGGTGGGCCAGCGGGAGTCGTCGACCGACCAGTACGCCGGGGTGTCGGCCGCCTCCTCCCGGGTCAGCGGATCGTCACCGGACACGAGGCGGTGCTTGGCCATCGGGATGCCTCCACGAGCTGCGGGTTGCGGTTTGCGAATCGCTGCGGCGGACATCCGGCAAAACGACATCGACAGCGCCCGGTGACGGGCCCCGTCACGGTGTTAACAACGGTGGCCCCGGCCCCGGGACGTACCGGTACCGGGGCCACCGACCGGGTCAGTCGAAGATCGGGCCCTGCTCGCGGGTCCGCTTCAGCTCGTAGAAGCCCGGGGTGCCGGCGACCAGCAGGACGCCGTCCCAGAGCCGCCCGGCGGCCTCGCCCTTCGGCGCCGGGGTGATCACCGGTCCGAAGAACGCGACCGAACCGCCGTCCGGGCCGGGTGCGTGGATGACCGGGGTGCCGACGTCCTGCCCGACCGGCCGCATGCCCGCCTCGTGGCTGGCCCGCAGGGCCTCGTCGTAATCGGTGCTGTCGGCGGCGGCGGCGAGCGCCGGGTCGAGGCCGGCGTCGGTCAGCGCGGCGACGTACAGCTCCTGGCCCCGCTCCTCCTTGCCGAGGTGGATCCGGGTGCCGAGCGCGGTGTAGAGCGGGCGCAGGGCGTCCGTGCCGTACCGCTGCTCTGCCGCGATACAGACCCGGACCGGGCCCCAGGCGGTGCGGAGGAACTCCCGGTACTCCTCGGGCAGGTGGTCCCGACCCTCGTTGAGCACGGCGAGGCTCATCACGTGGAAACGGATGTCCAGGTCACGGACCTGCTCGACCTCGAGCAGCCAGCGGGAGGTGATCCAGGCCCACGGGCAGGCCGGGTCGAACCACATGTCGACGGTGACACGATCGGTCACGGTGCGGTCCCTTCACGACGGGTGACGCCGCGCCTGCGACGCCTCACCTCGATCTTCACCCCCCGGACCGCCGACCGACAGCGGAATGAGAGCGTGACCTCGCCCACCGCCGTGAGCCGGTGCATGGAAGACTCGGTGCCGGGCCGACCACGAGCAGTGGCCGGCGGAGGCGCCACGGCGGCGTACGGCGAGAGTGGGATGGAGACGAACAGTGCCGGGAGTGCGCAACCTGACACAGGTCGAGGCGACCGAACGGGCCCGACTGCTCGACGTGACCGGGTACGACATCAGTCTGGACCTGTCGACCGCTGTGCAGGCGGCCGAGGGTCGCACGTTCCGGTCCACGACGGAGGTGCGGTTCCGCTGCGCCGAGCCGGGGGCCACCACGTTCATCGAGGTCGCCGCCGAGTCGGTGCGGTCGGCGACGCTCAACGGCACGCCGGTGGACCTGACCGACTGGTCGGCGGAGAAAGGGCTCACGCTGTCCGGTCTGGACAGCGAGAACACGCTGGTGGTGGACGCCGACTTCGGCTACTCCAACAGCGGTCAGGGCCTGCACCGCACGGTCGACCCGGTCGACGGTGAGACCTACCTCTACAGCCAGTTCGAGACGGCTGACGCGCAGCGGGTGTTCGCCTGCTTCGACCAGCCCGACCTGAAGAGCGAGTACACCTGGCACGCCACCGTGCCGGACCACTGGCGGGTGGTGTCCAACTCGCCGGTGGAGCGGGAGGAGCCGGCGGGTGAGGGCCTGAAGACCATCCACTTCGGCCGGTCGGCCCGGATGAGCACCTACATCACCGCGCTCTGCGCGGGCCCCTACCACGAGGTGCGGGACAGCCACGACGGCATCGACCTGGGCGTCTACTGCCGGGCGTCGATGGCGCAGTACCTCGACGCGGACGACCTCTTCCTCATCACCAAGCAGGGCTTCGACTTCTTCCACGAGAAGTTCGGCGTGCGCTACCCACTGCCCAAGTACGACCAGCTCTGGGTGCCCGACTTCAACGCCGGTGCGATGGAGAACTTCGGCTGCGTGACGCACGCCGAGTCGCACTACATCTTCCGGTCGCAGGTCACCGACTTCGAGTACGAGCAGCGCGCCAACACGATCCTGCACGAGCTGGCCCACATGTGGTTCGGCGACCTGGTCACCATGCGCTGGTGGAACGACCTGTGGCTCAACGAGTCGTTCGCCGAGTGGGCGAGCCACTGGTGCAACACCCACGCCACCCGGTTCGGTGACGCCTGGACGACGTTCCTGTCGATCCGTAAGAACTGGGGCTACCGGCAGGACCAGCTCTCCTCCACCCACCCGGTCTACTGCGAGATGCCAGACCTGGAGGCCGTCGAGGTCAACTTCGACGGCATCACGTACGCCAAGGGCGCGAGCGTGCTCAAGCAGCTCGTCGCGTACGTGGGTGAGGAGCCGTTCCTGGCGGGTCTGCGCGCCTACTTCGGCAAGCACGCGTGGGGCAACGCCACCTTCGACGACCTGCTCTCCGAGTTGGAGGCGGCCTCCGGGCGGGAGCTGCGCAAGTTCGCCGCGCAGTGGCTGGAGACCGCACAGGTCAACACGCTGCGTCCGGAGGTGACCATCGGCGCGGACGGCAGCTACCAGCAGGTGGTGGTGCGGCAGGAGGCGCCGTCCGGCTACCCGACGCTGCGCACCCACCGCATCGGGGTCGGCCTCTACGACCTCACCGACGGCCGACTGGTCCGCCGGGAGCGGCTGGAGGTCGACGTGGCCGGGGACCGCACCGAGCTCACCGACCTCGTCGGCGTGCCGGCGGCCGACGTGCTGCTGCTCAACGACGACGACCTCACGTACGCGAAGCTGCGGCTCGACGAGCGGTCGCTGGCCACCGTGGTGCAGCACATCGCCGGCTTCGAGTCGTCGCTGGCCCGCGCGCTCTGCTGGACCGCCGCGTGGGACATGATCCGCGACGCCGAACTGGCCGCCCGCGACTACGTGGCGCTGGTGCTGGCCGGGCTGCCCGCCGAGGACGACATCAACCTGGTCACCGCCACCCTCCGGCAGGCCACCACCACGCTCACCTTCTACGCCGACCCGGCGTGGGCGCCGACCGGCTGGGCGGACCTGGCCCGCACCGCGAAGGCGGCGCTCGCCACTGCCGAGCCCGGCAGTGGCTTCCAGCTCGCCTGGGCGCGGGCGTACGCCTCGGCGGCCCGGTCCAGCGAGGACCTGGCCACGCTGCGCGGCTGGTTGGACGGCACGGGCGTGCCGGCCGGGCTGACCATCGACACCGAGCTGCGCTGGGGCGTGCTCGCCGCGCTGGTGGCCAACGGCGCGGCCGGCGCCGCCGAGGTGGACGCCGAACTGGCCGGCGACCGCACCGCGAGCGGCGAGCGGGAGGCGGCCTACGTGCACGCGCTGGTGCCGACCGCGGAGAACAAGGCGGCCGTCTGGGCTCAGCTGACCGGCGCGGAGGCGCTGCCGAACTGGCGGCACCGGGCGCTGCTGCAGGGCTTCGTGCACCCCACCCAGGTCGACCTGGTCGCGCCCTACCGGGAGCGGTACTTCGAGGCGGTCGGTCAGGTGTGGGCCAGCCGGGACAGCGAGCCGGCGCAGGAGTTCGCGCAGCTCGCCTACCCGGCGTACCAGGTGGACGACGACACCGTGGCGGCCACCGACGCCTGGCTGGCGCAGGAGGGGCACCCGGCGCCGCTGCGCCGGCTCGTGGCCGAGGGGCGCGACGGCGTGGTCCGCGCGCTGCGGGCCCGCGAGCGGGACGCGCGCACGGCCTGAGCGGGGGACGACCGGCCGGGGCCGGTGTGGGCGCGAGCCCGCACCGGCCCCGGGCCCTTATGGTGGCGGAAGGAGGTGGACGTACCTCATCCCCGACATCACCGTGCCGAGGCCGGACGTGCCACGAGGCCGGATGTGGGCCGAATCGGTCGACATCGCACTGGTCGTGGAGGTCGAGTCACCCGGTAGTCGCCGGCACGACAGATTCACGAAACCGGCGCTCATGACGAGAAAGCCCGGTCCGCCTGCGGCGGACCGGGCTTTCGGGTGCGTAGGGGGTCAGCCCCGGCCGGCGTGGCTGGCCAACTGGTCGAGGCCGTTGATGATGCCGCCGGTCAGGTCGCCGCCACCGAACGCCGCGACCATGGAGAGCGCGGCGAGCTTGGCGTACGTGTCCGGGATGCGCTTGCGCGCGTGCCGGCCGGTGACGACCTCCAGCTGCCGCTGGTTGGGCGACACCGCGATCAGCACCGAGCGGTCCGGGTCGGCGAGCTGACGGTGCAGCCGCTCGGCGTGCTCGCGGATCGGCTCGTCCAGACCGCCGACGAAGACCGAGAACACCAGGCCGGTGCCCTGGTCGGCCAGGCGCAGCGCCTCGTCGATGCGCAGCAGCTGGCGGGTCGAGAACGGGCCGTCCAGCACCTCCGGCGGGTTGCCCTCGCGGAGGTGCGTCTCACCAACGGTCACTTGCGCCTCCGGTTCCACCGGCCGGCGCCTCCCGGCCGGCCAACTCCTGCTTGTGGGCGGTCAGCGCCGGCGCCTGCGCACCCGCGGCCAGGGCGGCGCCGGCCGGGTCGGCCAGCTGCTCCGGCCGGGCCAGGAACCAGACCGGCGTGAAGTCGAAGGGCCGGCCCGGGCGGTAGCGCTTCGCGCCCCCGCCACCGCCGCCACCACGGCTGGCCACGTACGCCAGGCCGCCGATCACCAGTACGGCTGCCGCCGGGATGCCGACGAAGACCAGCAACGTGTCGGTAACAGACAATCCCAACGCCCCCAGGCGGAAGAAGTGACCTCGGACAGCCAGGTCGGGTGGACAGGTTCAGGGCGTCGACCGCCCGACTCCGCTGCCATTCACGTTAGCGGAGTCGACGGCCCGCCAGATCGCGGGGTGGCGATCCCATCCGCCACTGGAGTTCTCCAGTTCCGCAGCGGTCGCGATCAGCCGCGCGTCGTCACCGTACCGGCCGGTGAGGAGCACCCCGACCGGCATCCCGTCCGCCGTCACGCCGACCGGCAGCGAGACGGACGGCTCCCCCGTCACGTTGAAGATGGCGCAGTACGGCGAGAACCGGCGTTGCCGGTCGAAATCCGCCTCCGGGTCACCGTCGGCGGTGAACCAGCCGACCGGTGCCTGCGGCGCGGCGAGGGTGGGACAGAGCAGCAGGTCGCAGGTGGCCGTCCGGCGGGCGCCGAGGCGTACCTGCGCCTGGAGTTCGCCGAGCGTGGCGGCCAGGGTGCCGGCGGAGATCTCGGCGCCCCGGCCCCGCAGGAACCGGGTCAGCGGCAGCAGCTCGCTCTCCCGCTCGGGCGGGACGGGTGACAGCGCGAGGACGTACCAGACGATCTCGAAGAGCGGCCACGTCGTGGGGCCGAGCGGCGCTGCGACCTCGACCACCTCGTGGCCGGCGGCGGTGAGCAGCGCGGCCGCCCGGTCGACGGCGGCCACGCAGTCCGGGTGGACCGGCTCGTCGGCGAGCATCGGCGCGGTGAACCGCCCGATCCGCAGCCGCCCGGGCGCGGCGGCGCGGGCCGCCGCCAGGTAGCCGCCGGGGGGCGCGGCGGGCGGCAGGTAGGGCTCGCCGGGCACCGGCTGGGCCAGCACGTCCAGCAGGGCGGCGACGTCGGTGACCGTACGACCGATGGGCCCGTGGGTGGGCAGGCCGAACGCGCCGAAGCCGAGCGGGCCGCCGGAGACCAGGCCGCGGCTGGGCTTGTAGCCGACCAGGCCGCAGAGGGCCGCGGGAATGCGCAGCGACCCGCCGCCGTCGGAGCCCTGCGCGACCGGGACCAGCCCGGCCGCGACGGCCGCCGCCGCGCCGCCGCTGGATCCCCCGGCGGTGTACGCGAGGTTCCACGGGTTGCGGGCCGGCGGTGCGACCCGCCCCTCGGAGTAGAGCGAGCACCCCAGCTCGGAGGTGGTGGTCTTGCCGAGGCTGACCAGGCCGGCCGCCTTCATGAACCGGACCACGTCGGCGTCGACCGGTGGGACGAAGTCCGCGAACGCGGCCGAGCCGAAGGTGGTCCGCACGCCGGCGGTGAGGGTCAGGTCCTTGATCGCGGTCGGTACGCCGTGCAGTGGGCCGCGCCGGTCGGCCGGCGCGGCGTCGGCCGCCTCGGCGGCCCGCGCCGCGGGCTCGGCGGTGACCGTCACGAACGCGCCGACGGTGTCGCCGAGCGCGGCCACCCGGTCGAGGTGGTGCGCGACCAGGTCGGCGCTGGACAGCTCGCCGCGCTCGATCGCGGCGGCCTGCTCCAGCGCGGTCAGGTCGTGCGGCTCGGCCATGCCCTCATCCTGCCGGGCTACCAGGACGGACGCACCTCTCACGCGCCGGACCGCCGGTCGCGTCCGGCCCCCACGGTAGAGGCCCGGGGCGCGCTCAGCCGTGCAGGAAGCGCAGCGCGTTGCGGGAGAGCAGCTTGTCCCGCTGGTCGGCGGTGAGGAAGTCGGCCTTGCGGACCACCTGCCCGACCGGGCGTTCGCCCAGCGGGTACGGGTAGTCGCTGCCCAGCAGTACCCGGTCCTCCCCCACCGTGTCGACGAGCAGCCGCAGCGCCGCCGGTTCGAAGACCACCGAGTCGACGTGGAAACGGTCGACATAGGAGCTGGGCGGCGCGGTGGACGCCCCCCGGACCAGGTCGCCCCGGCGGTGCCAGGCGTTGTCGGCGCGGCCCAGCCAGAACGGGAAGCTGCCGCCGCCGTGCGCGAAGCAGATCCGCAGCGAGGCCGGCACGCGGTCGAAGACGCCACCGAGGATCAGCGCCAGCACCGACAGGTGCGTCTCGGCGGGCATGCCGGTCAGCCAGCGGGCCATCCACCGGTCCAGCCGGGGGCCGCCGGGCATGTCCCACGGGTGGACGAAGACCGGGGCGCCCACCCGCGCGCAGTGCTGGAGGAACTCGACGACACCCGCGTCGTCCAGGTCGCGGTCGCCGACGTGGTTGCCGATCTCGACCCCGACGTGCCCGGCGTCGAGGCAGCGGTCCAGCTCGGCGCAGGCCGCGTCCGGGTCCTGAAGGGGCACCTGGCAGAACGGCACCAGCCGGTCCCCGCCGGCCGCGGTGACCTCCAGCGTCAGGTCGTTGAAGATGCGGGCCACCTGCACCGCCTGCCGCGCCGGCCGGTCGTAGCTGAAGAAGACCGGGGTGGGCGAGACGACCTGCATGTCGACGCCGTCGGCGTCCATGTCGGCCAGCCGGGTGGGCGCGTCCCAGCACTCCGCGCCGATCGGCCGGAACTCGGCCGAGCCGACCATGATCATGGCGGCTCGCTCGGAGTCGACCCGCAGCCAGGGCCAGCCGGACCCGCCGCACGCCGCGTCGAGGGCCGGCCAGCCCTTCGGTACGACGTGCGTGTGCACGTCCACGACGGGCCCGGGCATCAGCCCTTGCCCGGGTGCAGCGCGCCGCAGTCGGTGCAGGTGCGCGCCTTCTCGTCGGCGTAGAACGCCTGGAAGACCGGCGGCAGGTCGGCGGCGATGTCGCGGACCTGGAGCTCCACCTCGTGCACCTTGTTGCCGCACTCGGCGCAGTACCACTGGAACTTCTCCAGCGTGCCCTCCTCGCGGACCCGCTCGATCACCATCCCGATCGAGCCGGCCTCCGGGCGCTGCGGCGAGTGCGGGGTGTTGCGCGGCAGCATCCACATCTGACCCTCGCGGATGTGGACCGTACGCGGGCCCTCCGGGAGCATCAGGTTGACGTGCATGTTGCCCTTGACCTGGTAGAAGAACTCCTCGTACGGGTCGACGTGGAAGTCGGTGCGCTGGTTGGGCCCGCCGACGACCATCACGATGAAGTCGTCGCTGCCCGGCAGCATCTCCTTGTTGCCGACCGGCGGCTTGAGCAGGTGCTGGTTGTCCGCGATCCAGCCCGGGAAGCTGAACGGCTCGGCGATCTCGCTCACGACTGACCTCCGGAGGGGTGAAGGGCCACGGCCTGCATCTCGATGAGCAGGTGGGGGTGCGGCAGTTGGTGGACGGCGACGGTGGTGCGGGTCGGGCCGGTGGCGTCGAAGAACTCCGCCCAGACCTCGTTGTAGCCACCGAAGTCGTTCATGTTGACCAGGTACGAGGTGACCTGGACCAGGTCGGACAGGTCGGCGCCGACCGAGCGCAGCAGGTCGCGGATGTTCTCGACGACGGCCCGGGTCTGCGCCCGGATGTCCAGGTCGGTGGTGCCGAACTCGTCCACCGACACACCCGCGAACGTGTTGTCGGGGCGGCGGGACGACGTGCCGGAGACGAAGACGAAACCGCCGGCGACCTTGACGTGCGGGAAGGCGCCGCGCGGCACGGCCTTGCCCGCGACGACGCGGGCGCTCACGACGCCGGGGTCGGCACCGTTCGACCCGCTCACGGCAGCGCCTTCAGGGACGCCGTACCGAGCTTCTCGACCACGGCGCGCACGTGGGCGCCGGGTCGCAGCGGCACGGCGGCGGTGGCCGCACCGGCGAGGAACACCCAGCCCTCACGCAGCCGCACGCCGTGCCGACCGGCCAGCCGGATGCCCTCGTCGAGGGCGCGGCGCGGGTCGCCGAGGATCGCCGCGGTCGAGCCGACCTGCGCCACCCGGCCGTCGACCTCCAGCAGCACGCCGAGGTTCTCCAACCCGTCCGGCACCGGCGACCACGGCCCCACCACGAACGCGGCGGCGGAGGTGTTGTCGGCGATCACGTCGGGCAGCGAGAAGGTGAAGTTGGCGTACCGGGAGTCGATCAGCTCGATCGCGGGGGCGACGGCGCGGACCGCGTCGGTGAAGTCGCCGACCGGCTCGCCCGGCTCGGGCAGCCGGTCCAGCAGGAACGCCACCTCCGGCTCCACCCTCGGGTGGATGTACGCCCCCACGTCGACGCTGCCCCCGTCGGGCACCCGCATGGCGTCGGTGAGCCGGCCCCAGATGACCTCGTCCACCCCGACCTGGGCCATCTTCGCCCGGCTGGTCAGCCCCATCTTGAGGCCGACGAGCCGCTCGCCCCGCGCGAGGCGGCGCTGGAGCAGGGCGGTCTGCACCGCGTACGCGGCGTCGGCGTCCAGGCCCGTCTCGGCGGCGAGCTGGGCGATGGCGGTGGCGGTGTCCGCCGCCTCGCCGAGGCGCTCGGCGATGCCCGCGGTGTCCGGCCCGATCATGAGTTTCCCCCGCTCGCGAGGTCCAGCGCGACGTCGACGATCATGTCCTCCTGGCCGCCGACCATGCGGCGACGGCCCAGCTCGACGAGGATCGAGCGGACGTCGACGCCGTACCTGGCGGAGGCGCGCTCGGCGTGGCGCAGGAAGCTGGAGTAGACCCCGGCGTAGCCGAGCGAGAGCGTCTCCCGGTCCACCTGGACGGGCCGGTCCTGCAACGGGCGGACCAGGTCGTCGGCGGCGTCCATCAACGCGAACACGTCGCAGCCGTGCTTCCAGCCGTGCAGCTCGGCGACCGCGACGAACACCTCCAGCGGCGCGTTGCCGGCACCGGCGCCCATGCCGGCCAGCGACGCGTCCACCCGGACCGTCCGGCCGGCGGGCGAGCCGAGCGGCCCGTCCCCGACGATCCGGCCGTGCTCGACCGCGAGCACGCTGTTCGCCACCCCGAGCGACAGGTTGTGGTGGGCGTGGATGCCGATCTGCGTGTGCGGGTCGAGCACCTGCCGGTACGCGTCGACCCGCTCGGCGACGTCGGACATCAGCAGCCGGCCGCCGGAGTCGGTGACGTAGACGCAGTGCGCCCCGTACGACTCCATGAGCTTGGCCTGGCCGGCCAGCCCGGCCGGGTCGTTCATGTGCGACATCATCAGGAACCCGGCGACGTCCATGCCGTTCTCGCGCGCCCAGGAGATGTGCTGCGCGGAGATGTCCGCCTCGGTGCAGTGGGTGGCGATCCGGACGCTGGTCACGCCGAGCGCCTTCGCGGCCTTCAGGTCGGCGATGGTGCCGATGCCGGGCAGCAGCAGGGTGGTCAGCCGCGCGGTCGTCAGGACCTCGGCCGCCGCGGCGATCCAGTCGGCGTCGCCGGCCGCGCCGTGGCCGTAGTTGACGCTCGACCCGGCCAGGCCGTCGCCGTGCGCCACCTCGATCGCGGCCACCCCGGCGGCGTCCAGCGCCGCGGCGATGGACCGCACCTGGTCGACGGTGTAGCGGTGCGCGATGGCGTGCATGCCGTCGCGCAGCGTCACGTCCTGGATGTACAGGTCGGTCACGCGGTCACCTCCAGCGCGCCCGGCGCCGTCGACCGGAGAGCCACCAGCCGCTCCGCGGTCCGCAGCGCGGCCGAGGTCATGATGTCCAGGTTTCCGGCGTACGCGGGCAGGTAGTGCCCGGCGCCGGAGACCTCCAGGAAGACGGAGACCTGGAGGCCGACCAGGTGCCGCCCCAGCGACGGGACGTACGTGTCGACGCGGTCGAACTGCACGTCCTGCTTGAGCCGGTAGCCCGGCACGTACTCCTGCACCGTGGCCACCATGTCCGCCACCGAGGCGGCGATGGCGGCCCGGTCGGCGTCGACGTCCGGGCAGAGGCAGTAGACGGTATCGCGCATCAGCAGAGGCGGGTCGGCCGGGTTGAGCACGATGATCGCCTTGCCGCGCTCGGCGCCGCCGACCACCTCGATGGCGCGGGCGGTGGTCTCGGTGAACTCGTCGATGTTCGCCCGGGTGCCCGGCCCGGCGGACTTCGACGCGATCGAGGCGACGATCTCCCCGTACCCGACCGGGGTGACCCGGCCGACCGCGGCGACGATCGGCACGGTGGCCTGACCGCCGCAGGTCACCATGTTGACGTTGGCCTCGTGCAGGTGCTCGTCGAGGTTGACCGGCGGCACCACGTACGGGCCGATCGCGGCCGGCGTCAGGTCGACCACCGTGCGGCCGTGCGCGCGCAGCACCTCGTCGTGCCGGCGGTGCGCGCCCGCCGACGTGGCGTCGAAGACCAGCTCGACGTCGGCGAACTCGGGCATCGCCACGAGCCCGTCCACGCCCTGGGCGGTGGTCGCCACGCCGAGCCGCCGAGCCCGGGCCAGGCCGTCGGAGGCCGGGTCGATGCCGGCCATCGCGACCATCCGCAGGCTGTCACTGAGCCGCAGCACCTTGATCATCAGGTCGGTGCCGATGTTGCCGGAACCGATCACCGCCACACCGACGGTCACTGGGCCTCCTTGGAGAAACAGGTCCGCACCGACCCGACACCGGAGATCCGGGCCTCGTACGCGGCGCCGGGGGTGACCGGCACCATCGGGCCGAGCGCGCCGGAGAGCACCACGTCCCCGGCCTTCAACGGGTCGCCGGAGCGGGCCAGCGTGCCGGCCAGCCACGCCAGCGCGTGCAGCGGGTTGCCGAGGCAGGCCGCCCCGGCGCCGACCGAGACGGGCTCCCCCGCGTGGTCCAGGACCATCCCGCACAGCCGAAGGTCCACGTCCGCCACCCGGCGGGGCGTGGTGCCGAGCACGAACAGCCCACTGGAGGCGTTGTCGGCGACGGTGTCCACGATGGAGATGTCCCAGTCGGCGATCCGCGAGTCGACGATCTCGATCGCCGGTAGCACGTGGTCGACCGCCCGGATCAGGTCGACGGTGGTGATCCGCTCGTCGGGCAGGTCCGCGCCGAGCACGAAGGCGATCTCCGCCTCCACCCGCGGCTGCAGCAGCCGGCCGATCGCCACCTCGGCGCCGTCGGCGACCGCCATGACGTCGGTGAGGATCCCGAAGTCGGGCTGGAAGACCCCGAAGGCCTCCTGCACCGCCCGCGAGGTCAGCCCGATCTTCGCGCCCACCCGGCGCTCGCCACGCCCCTGCCAGGCCCGCGCCTGGAGCTGCTGTACCCGGTACGCCGCCTCGACGTCCCCCTCCGGCAGCAGCCGTCCGCGCAGCGGAGCGCACGGCTTCCCGCTGCTGCGCGCCTCGGCCAGCTCCCGGTTCGCGGCCTCGATGTCGACGTTCACGGCGTCACCGCCCGACGACTCCGGGGTGCCCGGCCGGTGGTCCGCTTCCCGCGTACGCTCATGCCGCTCCTCGCCGCGCCCGTTCACGACAGGTCCACGCAGACGTTGGTGAGTTCGGAGTAGAAGTCCAGCGAGTGGACCCCGCCCTCGCGCCCGATCCCGGACGCCTTCACCCCGCCGAACGGGGTGCGCAGGTCGCGCAGGAACCAGGTGTTGACCCAGACTATGCCGGCGTCGAGCCGGGCACCGGCCCGGTGCGCCCGGCCCACGTCGCGGGTCCACACCGTCGCCGCCAGCCCGTACTCGGTGCCGTTCGCGAGCGCGTACGCCTCCTCCTCGTCGTCGAAGGGGGCGACGTGGACGACCGGACCGAAGATCTCCTCGCGGTTGGTCCGGGCGTCCGGCCCGAGCCCGGTCAGCACGGTCGGCTGCACGTACGCGCCGCCGTCGCGGGCGTCGCCGAAGCGCGGCGTGCCACCCCCGGTCAGCACCTCGGCGCCCTCGGCCCGGGCCAGCTCGTAGTGGCCGAGCACCTTGGCCCGGTGGCCGTGCGAGATCAGCGGCATCGTGGCGGTGGCCTCGTCGGTCGGCCACCCGTACGCCAGCTCGCCGGCCCGCTTCGCCAACCGCGCGGTGAACTCCTCGAAGACCGGCCGCTGCACGTAGATGCGCTCGGTGCAGAGGCACACCTGGCCGCCGTTGGTGAAGCTGGACCGGATTGAGCCGGCCACGGCGGCGTCCAGGTCGGTGTCGGCGAAGACCAGGCCGGCGTTCTTGCCGCCCAACTCGAAGCTGACCGCCTTCACCCCGTCGGCGGCGGCGCGCATGATGGCGCTGCCGGTGGCCGACTCGCCGGTGAAGGTGATCGCGTCGACGCCGGGGTGCCGGGTGAGGAACTCGCCGGCCGAGTCCGGCCCGAAGCCGTGCACCAGGTTGAACACCCCGTCCGGGACGCCGGCCGCGGCCATCACCTCGGCCAGTAGCGTCGCGGACGCGGGGGTCTCCTCGCTGGGCTTCACCACCACCGCGTTGCCGCACGCCAGGGCCGGCGCCACCTTCCAGGTGAGCAGCAGCAGCGGCAGGTTCCACGGCACGATCACGGCCACCACGCCGACCGGCTTGCGGACGGCGTAGTTGAGTGCCCGGCCACCGGTGGGGGTGACGGTGGTGAACGACTCGGTGGGCGCGGTCGCGACGATCTCGGCGAAGGCCCGGAAGTTCGCGGCACCGCGCGGAATGTCCAGGGTGCGGGCCTGTGAGATCGACTTTCCGGTGTCGGCGACCTCGGCGGCGACCAGGTCGTCGAAGCGGCGCTCCAACTCGTCGGCGACGCGGCGCAGCACCTCGGCCCGCTCCCGCTCCCCCATCCGCCCCCAGGGGCCGCGCAGCGCGGCCCGGGCGGCGTTCACGGCGTCGTCCACACAGGATGCGTCGGCCTCGGCCACCTCGAACACCGGCTCACCGGTCACCGGGCTGCGCTTGATGAAGGTGCGGCCGGCGTCGACGAACTCGCCGCCCACGAAGTTGCGCAACAGGGGCGGGCCGTCCGGCGCCCGCCCGGTCATCAACCGTGGATCCCACCGGACCGTCATCGACGCCTCCCTCGCACGGCCGCGCCGACCGCGCCGGCCACCAGGGCCGCCGCGCCCGCGACGACCACACCCAACAGCCGGTGCTGCCGGCGCACCCGGCGGCGCACCTCCGCATACGGGGTGGTGGAGAACGACACCAGCTCGTACTGGGAGACGTACCGACCGGGCAGGGCCCGCTCCAGCGCGTGCTCGACCCGCTTGCGGGCCTGGAACAGCGGCGACGCGACCTTGTCCCGCATCTCCACGAAGTTGGTCAGGGCCATCCGGGCGATCGCCTCGGCGTTGCCCTGCCGGCGCTGCTGGAACAGCGGCAGGGCCGCCGCCCAGTCGTCGGCGCACTCGTCCAGGCAGCGGTCCAGCTCCACCACGTCCTCGAAGGCGCAGTTCGCGCCCTGGCCGTAGAACGGCACGATGGCGTGCGCCGCGTCGCCGAGCAGCCCGACCCGCCCGTCCACCTGCCAGGGCGTGCTGCGCACCGTGCCCAGCACGCCGACCGGGTTGTGCTGGTAGTCGTCCACCAGGTTCGGCGCGAGCGGGATCAGGTCCGGGTAGTGCTCGGCGAAGTGCCGCTCGATCGCCGCCGGGCTGCCCAGCGAGGCGAACGCCGCCGTGCCGTGGGTGGGCCAGAAGAGCGTGCAGGTGAAGGAGCGGTCCGGGTTCGGCAGGGCGATCATCATCGAGGTGCCGCGCGGCCAGATGTGCAGGGCGTCCGGGTCGAGCGCGAAGTCGCCGCCCAGCGGCGGGATGGTCAGCTCCTTGTATCCGTAGTCGAGGAAGTCCAGGCTCTCGGTGAGCAGCCCGTGGCCGACCAGCTGCCCGCGTACGGCCGAGCCGGCCCCGTCGGCGCCGAGCACCACCGCGGCGGTCTCGGTGACCTTGCCCTGCGGCGTCTCGAAGGTCATCTCCCCGGTGGCCGGGTCGAGCCCGACCAACCGGTGGTCGAACGCGATCCGCACCCCGGGCAGGGCCGACGCCGCGTCGAGCAGCGCGTTGTTCAGGGCACCCCGGCTGATCGAGTTGATCGCCCGATCGCCCGACGCGCTGTACGACTGGAACTGCGGCTCGCCCGCCACCGGGTGGATCATCCGGCCGCGCATCGGCAGCGCGTCGGCCATCACCTGCTCGTCGAGCCCGATGCGGCGCAGCGCGTCGAGGCCCCGCTCGGAGAGCGCCAGGTTGATCGAGCGTCCCCGCTCGATCCGTCCGGTACGCGGGTCGGGCCGCCGCTCGTACAGCGCCACCCGGTAGCCGCGCCGGGCCAGGAAACAGGCGGTCAGGCAGCCGGCCAGCCCGGCGCCGACGACCGCGATCTCCTCGTGTTCGGTCGTCATGAGTCGGCCTCCACCGTCGCGGCCAGCGCGTCGGCGACCCGCCAGCAGTCGTGGTACGTCGAGTACAGGGGCACCGGCGCGAACCGGACGATGTCCGGCTCCCGGGCGTCGGCGATCACACCGTGCTCGTGCCGCAGCCGCTTCGTCAACTCGTTGGCGCTGCCCACCCCGATCCGTACGGAGAGCTGGCAGCCCCGCCGCCGCGGGTCACGCGGGGTGACCACGGTCAGCGGCCGGCCGGCCGTCACCTCGTCGAGGAGCCGCTCCAGGTAACCGGTGAGCCGCAGGCTGCGTTCCCGCAGCGCCGGCATGCCCACCCGGTCGAAGAGCTCCAGCGAGGTCCGCACCGGGCCCATCGCGAAGATCGGCGGATTGGAGATCTGCCACGCCTCCACGGTGGCCGGTGGCCGGGAGGTCGGCGTCATCTCGAAGCGCGTCGCCGCCTCGGTGCTCCACCAGCCCTCGAAGCGGGGCAGCCGCGGGTCGCCGACGTGCCGCTCGTGCACGAAGACACCGGCCAGCGCGCCGGGACCGGAGTTCAGGTACTTGTACGAGCACCAGGCGGCGAAGTCCACGTCCCAGTCGTGCAGGGACAACGGGACGTTGCCGGCGGCGTGCGCGAGGTCCCAGCCGACCACCGCGCCCGCGGCCCGACCGGCCGCCGTGATCGCGGGAATGTCCATCAGCTCGCCGGTGAGGTAGTTGACCCCGCCCAGCAGCACCAGCGCCACGGTGTCGCCCTCGGCTGCCAGGAAGTCGCACACGTCGGAGGTGCGCAGGGTGTCCTCGCCGGGGCGGGGGCGCAGCCGGACCACCGTGCTGTCCGGGTCGAGGCCGTGGAAGCGGGCCTGGCTGCGGACGGCGTAGCTGTCCGAGGGGAAGGCGCTGTCCTCGATGACGATCCGCGTCCGCCGGCCCTGCGGGCGGTAGAAGCTGACCATCAGCAGGTGCAGGTTGACCGTGAGTGAGTTCATCACCACGGTCTCCGCCGGCAGGGCGCCGACCAGTCGCGCGGCGGGCAGCGTGAGCAGCTCGTGGTACGGCAGCCAGGGGCGCTCGGCCTCCAGGTGCCCCTCGACGCCGAGGCGGCTCCAGGCCTCCAGGTCGGCGAGGAGTTCCTCCCGGGTGGCCCGGGGCTGGAGGCCGAGGGAGTTGCCGGCCAGGTACGCGGCCTCGGCGTACCGTCCGCCGTCGGCGGGCGGCACGAGGAACAGGTGGCGGTGCCCGGGGTCGTCGGCGTCCAGCCGGTGCGCCTCGGCCTCCGTGGCGGCGAGGCGTGACGGTACGGGGTGGGGGGCGTTCATCGGGGTGTCTCGCTCTCCGGTCACATGCTGGTGCGGGCCGACCACAGCTCCGGGAAGACCACCCGGGCCATGCTGCGCTGCAGCCAGGCCAGCCCGGCGGACCCGCCGCTGCCGACCTTGGCGCCCATCGTCCGCTGCACCGCCTTGACGTGCTGCCACCGCCAGTCGCCGAACTGCTCGGCGACCTCGGTGAGCGCCTCACCGAGCAGGCGCAGGTGGTTGTCCGGACCGTTGTCGGAGTAGATCTCCACCCAGGCCGCCTCGACGCGCGGGTCGGCCTGGTGTTCGACGGCGACGTCCCGCTCCAGCAGCGCGGCGGGCAGGTCGAAGCCACGGCGGGCGAGCAGGGCGATCACGTCGTCCCAGAGGCTCGGCGCGGCCAGGGTGGCCGTCAGCTCCGCGTGGACCTCGGTCTGCCGGCGGAACGGCCGGATCAGCGCCGGATCGCGGAGGCCGAGCACGAACTCCAGGTGCCGGTACATCGCGGACTGGAAGCCGGACCCCTCGCCGAGCAGGTTGCGGAACCGGTTGAAGTCGGCCGGCGTCATCCAGCGCAGGCCCCGCCAGGCGGCGTTGAGCCCTTCCAGGTGCAGCCCGGCACGCCGCAGCGGCGCCAGCGCGTCCCACACCCGGTCCTCGCGGATCAGCCGCTGCGCCTCGCGCAGCTCGAACCGGGTCAGCCCGAAGTACAGCTCCATGATCTGGCTGACCATCAGGAAGGACATCTCACCGGGGTCGTCGCTGAGCGTCTGCTGCAACCCGTGCAGGGTGCTGGCGTGGGTGTACACGTCGTAGGGCACCCGCTCGGCGAACTCCAGCGTGGGCTCGCCACCGTTGCGCGCGGCCGTGGCCGCCCGCTGCCTGGGCGTGACCGGCCGCACCGCCGCGGTCGGCGTACGCTCCCGCAGCTCCGTCTGTTCCACCGTCGTCTCCTCCATGAACCGGATCAGGCCAATGATGGTCCGACCGGACGCGCGCACGGAATGCCGGATCAACGGCTCTGCGCGGTGCCGACCTGCCGCCCACAAGGCGCGAGGGCGGTTCGGGTTCAGGAAAGTAAGGTGGCCGCGTGGACGACATGGACTGGGCGCTGCTGCGGGAGTTGCAGGCCGACGCGCGCCTCTCCTTCAGCGAGCTCTCCCGCCGGGTGCACCTCTCACCGCCGGCGGTGGCCGAGCGCGTACGCCGGCTGGAGGAGTCCGGCGTCATCACCGGCTACCACGCCCGGGTGGACCTGAGCCGGGCCGGCCGCAGCGTGGTGGCCCTGATCCGCATGTCCTGCTACGGGTCGCGCTGCATCCTGCGCGACCCGGAGGTTGCCGACTGGCCGGAGATCCTGGAGATCCACCGGATCACCGGTGACGCGTGCAGCATGCTCAAGGTGGCGGCCGGCTCGATCGACGAGTTCGAGGGGGTCATCGACCGCCTCGCCCCGTACGGCCAGCCGTCCAGCACGATGGTGCTCTCCACCCCGCTGGACTGGCACCCGATCACCCCGCTGCCGCCGACCGCCGGCCCGGACGCCCCCGCCCCCGGCGGCCGGCGCCGCTGAGCCTCCCGGGTTAGCCGGCAGAGCAGGGGGAATGCACCGCGGGTCGCCCCAGCAGGACCGGTACACCGGTGCCGGGAGGGAGGATCATGCGGGGTCTGCGACCGGACGGTGGCGTGTTTCCCGCCCCGTCGATCATCATCAGGCTGCTCGGGGCGTTCGCCCTGATCGCGGCGTTCGTCCTGGTCGGCGCCGCGCCCGCGGGGGCGGGTGAGAACACGTTCGTCGAGGTGACGCCGAACAGCGTCCAGGCCGGCAGCCGGATCCACATCCGCGCCGGCTGCGACAACGACAACAACCGCGAGGCCGAGGTCACCTCGGACGCCTTCAACCGGGTGTTCCTCCGACCGGACAACGGCTTCCTGACCGGCTCGGCGACCGTGCCCAGCGACCGGGCGCCGGGGGACTATCCGGTCAACCTGCGCTGCAAGAACGGGAACACCGCCACCACCACGCTCACCGTGCTGAACATGGCGCAGCCCAGCAAGGGCCCCGCCACCGGCGGCGGTGGCACCGCGATGGGGCGGGGCACCGGCTCCCTGCTGCTGATCGGCGGGGTGGCGGTGGTGGGCGCCGCGGTGGCGCTCGGCATGGCGGGCAGCCGCCGACGGACCGGGCCGGGATCCTGACCAGGGGGCGTCGTGGCCCGCTCAGCCTCGCACCGCAGGCGTCCGGACCCGAGACGGTTCCGGGCGGTGACCCGGTCGGCCCTGCGCGCGTCCGGTCGGCTGGTGGTCCGCACGTCGGGCCGGATCCGACTGGTCGCCCGGCACGCGGTCGCGGCCAGCGTGCCGACCACCGACCCGAAGGCGCCGCCGCTGCGGCCCCGGCCGGCCGCCCGGGTCGCGCCCACACGCCGGATGAACCGTCGCGGTGGCCCCGGCGTGCCGGTGCTGGTGATCGCGACGCTCATGGTGCTGATCGTGGCGATGCTCGGCGTCGAGCGGGTCACCGGGCTCAACGTCCTGCCGGACCAGATCAGTGCCGGGCTCCGGCCGCCGCCGAAGAAGTTCCCGGTGCTGCCGGCGAGCCCACCGGTGGCGCTCACCATCCCGTCGATCGACGTACGGGCACCGGTGCACAACGTCGGCATCGCCGCGGACGGCAGCATCGGCGTCCCCGACGCGTCCCGGGCACAGGAGGCGGGCTGGTACGACCAGGGCCCCACCCCCGGCCAGTACGGACCGGCGGTGATCGTGGGCCACGTGGACACCACCACCGGACCGGCCGTCTTCCACGAACTGAAGGGGCTGCGCACCGGTGACCGGGTCGACGTACGCCGGTCAGACGGCACGGTGGCGGTCTTCGAGGTGACCTCGGTGGAGCGGTTCGACAAGGAGGAACTGCCCGTGGACGAGGTGTTCGGCGACTTCAGCCGCCCCAACCTGCGACTGATCACCTGCGGCGGGCGGTGGGTGGGCGGGGAGACCGGCTACGCGGACAACGTGGTGGTCTTCGCCTCGCTCGTGAAGGCGCGCCGGACGTGATCGGGCGCCACCGGGACCGGCCGGGCTCAGGCCGCCTCGGGTTCGCGCAAATCGAGCCAGTCGGCCCAGCGCGGGTCGGGCGCCCGGTGGCCGAGCACCCGCCAGGCGGTGCCCTTCGGGGGCGCGGGCAGCGAGTGCAGCCGCCAGCCCAGCTCGGCCGGGGTCTTGTCGCCCTTGGTGTGGTTGCACCGGGCGCAGGCGGCGACCACGTTCTCCCAGGCGTGCCGCCCACCGCGGCTGCGGGGGAAGACGTGGTCGATGGTCTCGGCCGGCCCCCGGCAGTAGGCGCACCGCCACCCGTCGCGGGCGAAGATCGCCCGGCGGGACAGGCCCACGTGGGTGCGGTAGGGCACCCGGACGAACCGGGTCAGGCGGACAACCGAGGGCACCGGCAGGGCGTCCCGGGCGCTGTGGAGGACACCGTCGCCGTCGGCGACGCAGACGGCCTTCGCGGAGAGGACGAGGATCGCGGCACGACGCACCGACACGACACACAGCGGCTCGTAGGTGGCATTGAGGACCAGCGCACCGGAGCCCACCGCGGGTCGTATGTCAGGCATCGCGATCACCCTCCCGGTTCAGCGGGCCACCGCCGCGGCCGTCGACCGGAACCGGGCACGACGGCCCACACGGTCGACGCCGGTCGGATCACCGACGTCCGTTGCGCCAATAGTCCCTGATCGGACCCCGGATTGCACGTACTAATCCGGGGTCCCTCCGGAAGCGGTCCGCGGGCCTGGCAAGATGACCGGTTTTACCCTCGTCCGTTCACCGGTGCGTCATCCGCGGGCGGGCGGCCGTCACCCGCCGGTGGGTCGGCGGCGGCGCGGCCGGACCCTTGCGGTACGAAAGCAGGGTGAGTGCCGCCGGACTGATGCTTTCCGCCCTGCCCGCCGCCAACCAGCCCGACTGCCAGGGCAGCACCTCCTGCGAGTGGCTGTTCAGCGTCACCAAGTCGGCCTGGTTCGCCGAGGGCAGCTACTGGATCCTGTTGAAGCCGCTGCGCGTGCTGCTGATCATCCTGGTGGCGTTCGTGGCCCGCTGGGCGCTGCACCGGGCGATCAACCGGCTGGTGCGGACCACCACCGACGCCGGGGTGCCGACGATGCTGCGGCCGCTGCGCGAACGGATCCCCACCGCGGCGGCGGAGCCCGGCGAGTTCATCCCGGAGCGGCGACGGCAGCGGGCCGAGGCCATCGGCTCGGTGCTGCGCAGCATGACGACGGCGTTCATCTTCGGCATCGCGCTGCTGATGATCCTGCGCGAGTTCAGCTTCGACCTGGCGCCGTTGCTGGCCAGCGCCGGAATCGCCGGCGTGGCCCTCGGGTTCGGCGCGCAGAGCCTGGTCAAGGACCTCATCGCCGGCCTGTTCATGCTCATCGAGGACCAGTACGGCGTCGGCGACACGGTCGACCTCGGCGAGGCGACCGGCGTGGTCGAGTCGGTCGGGCTGCGGGTCACCACCGTCCGCGACGGGCGCGGCGTGCTCTGGTACATCCGCAACGGCGAGATCATCCGCGTCGGTAACAAGAGCCAGGGCTGGGCGCTGGTGGTGGTGGACCTGCCGATCGGGTTCGCCGGCACCGAGGAGGCGACCGCGGTGCTGCGTACGGCGGCGGCCTCCGTCGCGGTCGACCCGGAGCTGGCGCCGGAGATCGTCGAGGCGCCCGAGGTGCTGGGCGTCGAGCAGATGACGGTCGACGGCGCGGTGATCCGCACGGTGGTGAAGACGACCGCCGACGGTCAGTTCGCGGTGGGCCGGGAGTTGCGGCGACGGTTGGCCGAGGCGCTGGAGAACTCCGGGATCACCGCGCAGATCGCCGCCGCCCGGCTCTACCCGGGCGTACCGACCCGGCCGCCGGCCTCCGCCGAGGACGGGCGCGGCGGGGCCACCTGAGCCCGGTTTCCGACTGACCGACAATCCAGGGGGGTCGCGGCCACGCGGCCCCTCAGGTATCGTCCGTTCGTTCAGTCGGAGATGCGACGATCTATCCGTTCGCCCTAGCCAGTTGTCAGACGATCGGGCAGAATCCGGGGCACGCGTTCCCGTCGAAGCGTGCTGGCGTCCTCGCTGATCCCTAGATCTGACGACGGTTCCCGGGGCCGACGCCGTCACGAGTGGCGCCCCGGGGAACGATGGAGGCGACGGTGTCCGACGAGCGACCCTCACCGGAAGGGCAAGCCACCTTCCGCGAGGTCTTCGCCCAGCGGGAGTTCCGGGCGGTCTTCACGGCCGGCGCCCTGTCCTGGGTCGGCGACTACCTCGCCAAGGCCGCTGTCACCCTGCTCGTCTACCAGACGACCTCCTCCATCGCGCTCTCCGCGGCCGCCTTCGCGGTCAGCTACCTGCCGTGGTTGGCCGGCGGCCCGCTGCTCGCGGCGCTCGCCGAGCGCTATCCGTACCGCCGGGTCATGGTCGCCTGCGACCTGATCCGGATGGTGCTGATGCTGCTCATCGCCATCCCGGGCCTGCCGGTCCCCGCCGTGCTGGTGCTGCTCTTCCTCGCCACCCTGGCCAACCCGCCGAGCCAGGCGGCCAAGTCGGCGCTGCTGCCGCAGATCCTCGCGGGTGACCGGCTGGTGCTCGGGTTGTCGCTCAACGCCAGCGTCAGCCAGGCCTGTCAGATCCTCGGCTACCTCCTGGGCGCCGCGATCGGCTCGCTCAGCCCGGTCGCGGCGCTGCTGATCAACGCGCTCACCTTCGCCGCCTCGGCGGTCCTGGTCCGCGTCGGCGTCCGAGAGCGGCCGCCGGCGCTGAGCCCGGCGCACCGCACCCACCTGATCCGGGAGACCGCCGAGGGGTTCAAGATCGTATTCGGCACGCCGGTGCTGCGGGCGATCGCCGTGCTGGTGTTCAGCGCGATGCTCTTCTCGATCGTGCCGGAGGGCCTGGCCGCGGCCTGGGCCAACAACCGTCCCGACGAAAAGATCAACGCGGGCGTCGCGCAGGCCGTCATCATGGCCGCCACCCCCGTCGGGTTCATCCTCGGCGGGTTGCTGATCGGCCGGGCGGTCGGGCCGGCGCGGCGGCTGACCCTGCTGCGGCCGCTGGCGGTGATCGCCCCGCTGACCCTGGTGCCCGCCCTGCTCAACCCGCCGCCGTGGGTGGTGGCCCTGCTCGCCGCGGCCTGCGGCTTCGCCGTCGCCGGGATGCTGCCGACGGCCAACGGGCTCTTCGTCCGGGCCCTGCCGAACGCGTTCCGCGCCCGCGCCTTCGGCGTGATGGCCACCGGGGTCCAGGTCATCCAGGGGCTGGCCGTGCTGGTCACCGGCGTCCTCGCGGACCGCTTCAACCTCCCGCGCGTGGTCGGACTCTGGAGCATCGCCGGGGCCGTGCTGATGATGGTCGTCGTCCTGCGCTGGCCGAGCCGGGAGACCGTGGACGCCGCCGTGGCGGCGGCGAGCGCGGCGAACGAGGGGACGACCGCCCCGGACACCGCGCAGGGCTCGACCGAGGTGCGGCCCCGTCCCACCAGCGACCCGGCGCCCGGGCAACCGGGCGAGGCCGGCCGACGCCGGCACGCCGTCACCTGAAGCCCCCCACGAAGCCGCCGGGGCCCTACGGGCCGACTCAGCGGCGCCGTGACCCGACGCACAGCCGTCGCCGGGCGTCCAGGACGGTCCGCCCGCCGAGTGCCTGGCAGGATGGAACGGTGAACCCCGCAGGCGAATCCGACCGCGCCCGGCCGTCGATGACGCTCTTCGAGGCGATCGGCGGCGAGCCCACCTTCCGCAAGCTGGTGGACGAGTTCTACGCCGGCGTCGCCACCGACCCGCTGCTGCGGCCGATGTACCCGGAGGAGGACCTGGGACCGGCGGCCGACCGCCTGACCCTCTTCCTGATCCAGTACTGGGGCGGCCCCAACACCTACTCGTCCCAGCGCGGCCACCCGCGACTGCGGATGCGGCACGCGCCGTTCCGGATCGGGGCGGCGGAGCGGGACGCCTGGTTGCTGCACATGCGCCGGGCGGTCGACCGACTCGACCTGCCCGCGGACCACGCCACCGCGCTCTGGGACTACCTGGAGCGGGCCGCGTACTTCATGGTGAACGTGATGGAGGATCCGGCCTGACGGGCGGACGGACGCCGGCGGCGGTCGGCCACCGCGCCGGCCGGGGGTCAGAGCAGGGCGCCCTCGTCGTGCAGCCAGTCCACGAAGCTGGTCGCCACGGCGGCGCCGCAGTCGAGCATCTCGACCAGGAGCGCGTCGTGCGTGCCGGCGCCCAGGGGCACCTGCAGTTCCGCGTAGATGGGCAGCTGCCCGCGCTCGGTCGGGTCGCCGATGTAGGCCTTGCAGAACCGGCGGGTGTGGTTCCACTCGTTGACCACCCGGTAGGCCCGGTCGGCCCAGTCGGGCGGGACCGTCGCGTGTGGACGTGCCCGCATGACCAGGATCTCGTCCTCCGGCCCCTCCAGGGTGACCAGCACGGCGTGCCGCTCCCACATGGCCAGCAGGTTGCCGTCGCCGTCGGCGAGGTAGCGCACGTCGAGCAGGTCCAGCGCGTCGCAGACCCGGCTCAGCGTGACCGGCTCGACGGTGGCGGGCATTCCCGCGATCACGGTGCGGTCGTTGGTCGTGCAGTCGTCTCCCGGTTGGCGCGGGGTCGGTGGCCCGACCCGGACGCTGTCCTCCACTGTGATCCCGCTCCGACTCTCCGGATCGCCGCCGCCGGCCGGACCCGGGCGCCATGACCACCACGGCATCGCTCGCGCACCTCACTCCCCAGCGGATCCAGCCGCCTACCGTGCGTTGGATCCGAGGATGGACGGTACCCGGACAGCCGGGTTGAGGCATCCCCCCAACGGTCGCCCCAAACCAGAAGGACGACCATGGGTCACCCGTTCGGACGACCCGCCAGGGGCGTCAGGGCAAGATCGGTGGCCTTCTGCGACCAGGCCGCTCCGTAAGGTCCCACCAACCCGACCCATCGGCCGGCGACGCGCACCTGGACGTCGGCGGGCGGGCTCGCGGCGTCGGCGGGCGGGGCGGCCGCGTCGGCGTGCCCGCCGACACCCGGAGAACCCAGGAAACCCATCCGGACCAGTCCCTGGACCAGCCGCTGCGACACCTCGACCGGCGGCCCGGGTGGGTCGTCCGGGGTGACCAGCACGGCCACGTGGTCGAGCAGGGCGTCCCGCAGCGCGCGCTGCCCCACCACCCGGCCCGCCACCCCGTGCTCGGTCGCGTCGCGCAGCGCACCGGCGGCGGCCCGGGCGATCCGCCACACGTCCCCGGCGGGAAGTTTCTCCACCCGCCGACTGGCCGCTGGCGGCAGCGGCCAGCGCCACTCCCCGTCCCGCCGGGACGGCAGGGCCGGGCCGGACCGCTCCAGCTCGGCCAGCAGCTCGGCGGCGGCCACGGTGACGTCGCCCGGGCCCGCCCCGGCGACCGTCCGGACCACCAGCACCTGCCACGGCAGCCGCGCCCAGAGCGCGGTGCGGTCGCCGCCGGCCGGGCGGAGCCGGACCGGGAGCGCCGGATCGAGCCGGACCAGCCGGGCCAGGAACGCCCCAGCGTCGGCGACCCCGGTGATCCCGTGCCCGCCGGCCACCACGCCACCGCCGGCGCGGCCCGCCGGACCGGCGGCGCCCTGGGCGCTCACGCGGCGCCGCCGGGGGCGTACCCGAGCAGGAACGCCCGCTCCTGGTCGGTGAGCCGCCGGGGCAGCTGCCGGTCCAGGTCGAACGGCACGAGCACCGAACGGGCCCGACTCGCCAGCACCTCGCCGTCGAAGAGCTCGTAGGCGACGGTGAACCGGGACGGCCGGATCTCCTCCACCCAGAGCTCGATGCGTACGGTCGGCGCCACCTCGACGGTGCGCGGCCCGACGTCGTAGCCCACCGGGCGGAGGTAGTCGACCTCGTGCCGGCGGATCACCACGCCGGCCCCGAACGACTCGACCCCAGCCGCCCGGCCACCGGCGAACATCAACGCCACCCGCGCCTCCTCGTAGAGCGAGAGGAAGCGCGAGTTGTTGACGTGGCCGAACGCGTCCAGGTCGGACCAGCGGAGGGTGCAGTGGTAGACGAACCGGTCACTCACGGGTTGACACCCCGTCCGTCGTGCTCAGTCGCGGGTCAGCTTGCGGTACGTCACCCGGTGCGGCCGCGCCGCCTCGGCACCGAGCCGGTCGACCTTGTTCTTCTCGTACGCCTCGAAGTTGCCCTCGAACCAGAACCACTTCGCCGGGTTCTGGTCGTCGCCCTCCCAGGCCAGGATGTGCGTGGCGACGCGGTCGAGGAACATCCGGTCGTGCGAGATGACCACGGCGCAGCCGGGGAACTCCAGCAGCGCGTTCTCCAGGCTGGAGAGCGTCTCCACGTCCAGGTCGTTGGTCGGCTCGTCGAGCAGGATCACATTGCCGCCGATCTTCAGCGTCAACGCGAGGTTGAGCCGGTTGCGCTCGCCGCCGGAGAGCACCTTGGTCGGCTTCTGCTGGTCCGGGCCCTTGAAGCCGAACGCCGCGATGTACGCCCGGGACGGCATCTCGACCTTGCCCACCATCAGGTGGTCCAGCCCGTCGGAGACGACCTCCCAGACGGTCTTGTCACCGTCGAGGCCCTGCCGGTTCTGGTCGACGTACGACAGCGAGACGGTCTCGCCGACCCGGACGCTGCCGCTGGTCGGCTGCTCCAGCCCGACGATGGTCTTGAACAGGGTGGTCTTGCCGACGCCGTTCGGGCCGATGATGCCGACGATGCCGTTACGGGGCAGCGAGAACGACAGGTTGTCGATCAGCAGCCGGTCGCCGAAGCCCTTGCTCAGGCCCTGCGCCTCGATGACCGTATTGCCCAGGCGCGGGCCCGGCGGGATCTGGATCTCCTCGAAGTCCAGCTTCCGGGTCTTCTCCGCCTCGGCGGCCATCTCGTCGTAGCGGTCGAGCCGGGCCTTGGACTTGGTCTGCCGCGCCTTGGCGTTGGAGCGGACCCACTCCAGCTCCTCGGTGAGGCGCTTCTTCATCTTGGCGTCGCGGCGACCCTCGACGGCCAGGCGGGCGGCCTTCTTCTCCAGGTAGGTGGAGTAGTTGCCCTCGTAGGGGTAGGCCCGGCCCCGGTCCAGTTCGAGGATCCAGTTGGCCACGTTGTCGAGGAAGTAGCGGTCGTGGGTGATGGCCAGGACGGTGCCGGCGTACTTGGCCAGGTGCTGCTCCAGCCACTGCACGCTCTCGGCGTCCAGGTGGTTGGTGGGCTCGTCGAGCAGCAGCAGGTCGGGCGCCTCCAGCAGCAGCTTGCACAGCGCCACCCGGCGGCGCTCACCACCGGAGAGCTTGGTGACGTCGGCGTCCGGCGGCGGGCAACGCAGCGCGTCCATGGCCAGTTCGAGCTTGGAGTCGATGTCCCACGCGTCGGCGGTGTCCAGCTCCTCCTGGAGCCGGCCCATCTCCTCCATCAGCTCGTCGGAGTAGTCCGTCGCCATCTGCTCGGCGATCTTGTTGAACCGCTCCAGCTTGGCCTTGATCTCGGCGACCGCCTCCTCGACGTTGCCCAGCACGGTCTTGGCGTCGTTGAGCGGCGGCTCCTGGGCGAGCATGCCGACGGTGAATCCGGGCATGAGCCGCGCCTCGCCGTTGCTCGGCCGGTCCAGCCCTGCCATGATCTTGAGGAGGCTGGACTTACCGGCACCGTTCGGGCCGACCACACCGATCTTGGCCCCGGGCAGGAAGTTCAGCGTCACGTTGTCCAGCACGACCTTGTCGCCGTGCGCCTTGCGCGCCTTCTCCAGGACGTAGATGAACTGGGCCACGGTGCGGGCTACCTCCGTCGGTTGCGATCGCGAGCTGCGGGTGCGGGGCGCGGCTGGGCCGTCCGCCCACCGCCGCCGGCCGGGAGCCGGCCGCACGCACGCCGTCGTCAATCCTGACAGGTACGGGCCGCTGCGCCCACATCACCCCGCCCGGGGCGGCCACGGCGAGCCGGATTCCCGCCCGGACCGGTCGCCCGGCGCCCCGCCGGACCCGACCGGTGGGACGGGAACGCGACCCATGGGATTGCCGCCATCGACGCCGCGACCAGGCGCTTGTTGACAAGATCACCCCATGGGTTGGACGCACGCGGGGCGGGTAGGGAACTCCGGCACGGGGTCCCAGACGCCGCAGCTACGCTCAGTACGCTCATTCGCGGTTGACCCGTCAGCACCCGGAGGTGGCCGAACGTGACCGTCCGCAGCTCCTTTGTCGTAGTGGCGAACCGCCTGCCGGTCGACGAGGTGAGCACACCCGACGGGCGGCAGTGGCGACGCAGCCCCGGCGGGCTGGTGACCGCGCTGCACCCCGTCCTCGCCGAGCACCAGGGCACCTGGGTCGGATGGGCCGGTGGCACCGGCGCCGCTCCCGACCCGTTCGACCTGGAGGGCATCCGTCTGCACCCGGTCCCGCTGAGCGCCGAGGAGTTGGAGCGCTACTACGAGGGGCAGTCCAACGCCACCATCTGGCCGCTCTACCACGACGCGGTCGAGACACCGGCCTACAAGCGCCGCTGGCGCGAGGCGTACCGGCTGGTCAACGCCCGGTTCGCGGAGGCCGCGGCGGACGTCGCGGCCGAGGGCGCGACGGTGTGGGTGCAGGACTACCAGCTCCAACTCGTGCCCGCGATGCTCCGGGAGCTGCGGCCCGACCTGCGGATCGGGTTCTTCCTGCACATCCCGTTCCCGCCGATCGAGCTGTTCATGCAGATGCCCTTCCGCACCGAGATCCTGCGGGGCCTGCTCGGCGCCGACCTGGTCGGGTTCCAGCAGCGGCTGGCGGCGCAGAACTTCGTCCGGCTGGCCCGGCACCTGCTCGGGCTGCGCTACGAGGGGCAGATGATCCAGGTCGACGGCCGTCAGGTGAAGGCCGGGGCGTTCCCCATCTCGATCGACACGAGGGAGATGGAGCGGATGGCCGCCGACCCGGCCGTCCAGGCCCGGGCCAAGGAGATCCGTGAGGAGCTGGGCAACCCGAAGACGATCATCCTGGGCGTCGACCGGCTCGACTACACGAAGGGCATCGAGCTTCGTCTGAAGGCCTTCCGGGAACTGCTCGCCGACGGCAAGCTGAGTGTTCCGGACGCCGTCATGGTGCAGGTGGCCACCCCGAGCCGCGAGCGGGTGGAGCACTACCAGGCCCTCCGTGTCAAGGTGGAACGCGAGGTTGGTCGGATTAATGGCGAATTCGGCAGGGTGGGCGTGCCGGCGGTGCATTATCTGCATCAGTCGTACAGTCGCAGCGAACTCGCCGCGATGTACGTCGCCGCGGACGTGATGATGGTGACCCCGCTGCGAGACGGGATGAATCTGGTGGCCAAGGAGTACGTCGCGTCGCGCGCCGACCAGGGCGGCGCGCTCGTGCTCAGTGAGTTCGCCGGCGCAGCCACCGAGCTGCGCCAGGCATTTTTGTGCAATCCGCACGACCCTGACGCGGTCAAGGACGCCCTGCTGCGGGCCGTGCACGTGGAGAAGCCGGAGGCCCGCCGCAGGATGCGGACGATGCAGCGCCACCTACGAACCAACGACGTCGGCCACTGGGCCAAGTCGTTCCTCACCGAGCTCGGCGTGCCGGAGGCGGAGGCCGCGTGAGCACGACCGTTTCCGGCGGCCCCGTCGTCGCCACCGGAGTCATGGACCCCGACCTGCGGGCCGCCATCGGCCGGATCGCCCGGGTGCCCCAGCTCCTGATCGCCTGCGACTACGACGGGACGCTCGCGCCGATCGTCGAGGACCCGAGCAAGGCCGTACCCCTGCCCGAGTCGGTGGCGGCGATCCGCGCGCTGGCCTCCCTCCCGCAGACCACCGTGGCCGTGGTCTCCGGCCGGGCGCTGCGCGACCTGGCCGCGCTGTCCCGGCTGCCCAGCGAGGTGCACCTCGTCGGCAGCCACGGCTCGGAGTTCGACATCGGCTTCGTCGAGCGGCTCTCCCCGGAGCTGATCGAGGTACGCACCCGGCTGCGCGACGCGCTGCGCGAGATCGCCGCGCTCCACCCGGGCATCCGCCTGGAGCGCAAGCCGGCGAGCGTCGCGGTGCACACCCGCGGCGTCGCCCCGGAGATCGCGGCCGGCGCCATCGAGGCCGTTCGCAGTGGCCCCGCCACCTGGGAGGGCGTGACCGTCACCCAGGGCAAGGAGGTCATCGAACTGTCGGTGGTCGCCACGCACAAGGGCACCGCCGTCGACCAGCTGCGCACCCAGCTCTCCGCCAGCGCCGTGCTCTTCATCGGCGACGACGTGACCGACGAGAACGCCTTCGGCAACCTGCACGGCCCCGATGTCGGCATCAAGATCGGCCCGGGCGAGACGAAGGCCGACTACCGCGTCGCCGAGCCCATCGAGGCGGCCCGCGCGCTCGGCCTGCTGCTGGAGACCCGGCGGCACTGGCTCTTCGGTGAGCGGGCCGTGCCCATCGAGCGGCACTCCATGCTCGCCAACGGCCGCACCGTCGCGCTGCTGACCCCGGACGCCAAGGTCACCTGGCTGTGCCACCCCAAGCCGGACTCGGCGGCGATCTTCGCCGACCTGGTCGGCGGCAGCCCGGCCGGCCACTTCACCGTCGCCCCGGAGCGCGAGGGCATCCCGCTGGGCCAGCGCTACCGCAGCGGCACCATGACCGTGGAGACCCGTTGGTCCGGCCTGACCGTCACCGACTGGCTGGACCTCCCGGCCCGGGAGACCACACCGGACGGCCCGGCGGTCGTCTCCGGCGACTCGACCCTGGTCCGGGTGCTCACCGGCACCGGCCGGGCCCGGATCGAGTTCGCCCCCCGGCCCGAGTTCGGCCAGGTCGCCGTGCAGCTGCAACCCGTCGGCGACGGTCTGCTGGTGCTCGGCTCGAACGAACCCATCGCGCTCTACGCCCCCGGCGTCGAGTGGGAGATCACCGCCGACGGCCCGTACGAGTCGGCCAAGGCGGTCGTCGACCTGCGGGCCGCCGGCGGGCAGGTCGTGCTGGAGCTGCGCTTCGGCACCCACAGCGTGGAGCACCACCGGGTGCCGGTGCACGAGCGGCAGGCCGCGGCCGAGCAGCCGTGGAAGGACTGGGTGGCCTCACTGAAGCTGCCCAGCACCGCCCGCGACCTCGTGGTCCGCAGCGCGCTGACGCTGCGGGGGCTCTGCCACGAGCCCACCGGCTCCATCCTGGCCGCCGCGACCACCTCGCTCCCCGAGGAGCTGGGCGGCGTCCGCAACTGGGACTACCGCTACTGCTGGCTGCGCGACGCCGCGCTGACCGCCCGGTCACTGGTCGACCTCGGCTCGACCGAGGAGGCCGAGGGGCTGCTGCGGTGGATCGACGGCGTCGTCGAGCGCACCGGTGGGCACCCCGAACGGCTGCACCCGCTCTACACCGTCGACGGCTACGAGCTGGGCGCGGAGGCGGTCATCGACACCCTGCCCGGCTACGCCGGCTCCCGGCCCGTGCGGGTCGGCAACCTGGCCAACCACCAGCTCCAGCTGGACGTGTTCGGCCCGGTCGCCGACCTGATCGCCGCCGTGGCCGACCTGCGCGGCTCGGTACGAGACACCGAGTGGCGGGTGCTGGAGTCGATGGTCGAGGCGGTCAGCCGCCGCTGGCACGAGCCCGACCACGGCATCTGGGAGGCCCGCCTCCCTCCGCGGCACCACATCTTCTCCAAGGTGATGTGCTGGATGACCGTCGACCGGGCGCTGCACGTGATGCGCCAGCACGGCGGCTCGGACCGGCCGGAGTGGGTGGAGCTGCGCGACCGCATCGCCGACAACGTGCTGGAGCACGGCTGGCACGAGCACGCCGAGGCCTACAGCGTCGCGTACGGGGACGAGGACATGGACGCCTCGTCGCTCTGGATCGGCCTCTCCGGGCTGCTCCCGGGTGACGACCCGCGCTTCCTCTCCACCGTCCTCAAGATCGAGGCGGACCTCCGGAGCGGCCCGGTCGTCTACCGCTACCACTGGGACGACGGCCTGCCCGGCCGCGAGGGCGGCTTCCACATCTGCACGGCGTGGTTGATCGAGGCGTACCTGCGGACCGGCCGGCGTACCGACGCCGAGGAGCTGTTCACGCAGATGATCGACACCGCCGGGCCGACCGGGCTGCTCCCCGAGCAGTACGACCCGCTGGCCGAGCGCGGGCTGGGCAACCACCCGCAGGCCTACAGCCACCTCGGCCTGATCCGCTGCGCCCTGCTGCTGGACAACATGCTCAAGCAGTGACCTGAGCACGGACGGCGGCGGCCGTGGCCCTCCCGGGCCACGGCCGCCGCTTTTCTGCTCCCCCCGCCCCCGCCTCTTCTCGCCGTCGATCTTGCAGTTCTGGCCCCTGGGCTGCGGGATTCGTCCGTTACGGCAGGGCAGTAAGTGCAAGATCGCGGGGTCAGGTGGGGGTTGCCGGGGACAGGGTCGTGACCACCTCGCCCAGGACCACGACGGCGGGTGGGCGCAGGTCGGCGGAGACCACGTCGGCGGCCACCGCGCCGAGCGTCGACCGGAGCACCCGCTGGCCGGTCGTCGTGCCCTCCTGGACCACCGCCGCCGGGGTGTCCGCCGGCCGGCCGTGCGCCAACAGCGCGTCGGCGATCGCGGCCAGGTTCTTCAACCCCATCAGGATCACCAGCGTGCCGCGCAGGGCCGCCAGGGCGTCCCAGCGCACCAGGGAGTCGGGCGAGTCGGGTGCGACGTGCCCGGAGACCACGGTGAACTCGTGCGCCACGCCCCGGTGCGTCACCGGGATTCCGGCCGCCGCGGGCGCGGCGACCGAACTGGTCACGCCGGGCACCACGGTCACCGGAACGCCCGCCTCCGCGCACGCCAGCAGCTCCTCCCCGCCGCGACCGAAGACGTACGGGTCGCCGCCCTTGAGCCGCACCACGGACGCCCCCGCCCGGGCCCGGTCCACCAGGATCCGGTTGATCTCCTCCTGGGTCCGGGCCGGCCCGTAGGGGATCTTCGAGGCGTCCACCAGCTCCACGTCGGCGCGCATCTCGTCCAGGAGCAGCCCGGGCACCAGCCGGTCGGCGACCACCACGTCCGCCTCGGTGAGCAGCCGCCAGCCCTTCAGGGTGATCAGTTCGGGATCGCCCGGCCCGGCGCCGACCAGGGCCACCCGACCCCCGGCCACGGATGCCGGGCCCCGTCCGGCGGTAGCGTCGCCGGACGGGGCCGGCCGGGCCTCCAGCAGCTCGCGGATCGCGTCCCGGACCGTCATCGCCCGGCGCGGGTCGCCGCCGCCGAGCACGGCGACGGTGACGGGCCCGTGCCGGGTCACCGCCGGCGTCCACGCGGTGGCCGCGTTGCGGTCGTCGGCGCGTACACAGAAGACGCGCCGCTCGGCCGCGGCGGCGCTGACCGTCGCCGCGGCGGCCGGGTCGTCGATCGCCACCTGCACCAGCCAGGCGCCGTCCAGGTCGTCGGGCTCGAACCGGCGCGGCGTCCACCGCAGCCGCCCGGCGTCGAGGTGGGCGCGCAGCGCCGGGGTCAGCTCGGGGGCGACCAGCAGGACGTCCGCACCGGCGTCCAGCAGCGCCGGCACCCGCCGGGTCGCGACCGCTCCCCCGCCCACCACGACCACCCGCCGCCCGGCCAGGCGCAGCCCGAGGGGGTACGGGTTGACGCTCACGCCACGGCCCCGCCGACCCGCTCCGCGGCGCGGACTCCGGCCCGCGCGGCGACGCGGGAGGGAGCGCCCGTCCGGCCGGTCACTTCTCCGCCACCCCGGCCGAGTCGAAGGTGGCGACCTCGTGCAGCACCCGGACCGCGCCGCTGACGACGGGCAGCGCGAGGAGCGCGCCGGTGCCCTCGCCGAGGCGCAGCCCGAGGTCGATCAGCGGGTCGAGGCCGAGCCGGCGCAGTGCCAGCGTGGCGCCCGGCTCAGCCGAGCGGTGCCCGGCGACCATGGCGCCGACCGCGTCCGGGGCGAACGCGGCGGCGGCGAGCGCGGCGGACACCGCGATCACCCCGTCCAGCAGCACCGGCACCCGGCGGGCGGCGGCGCCGAGGATCAGCCCGGCCAACGCGGCGTGCTCCAGGCCGCCGACCGCGGCCAGCACGCCCAGCGGGTCCGCCGGGTCGGGCCGGTGCCGCTCCAGCGCCGCGCGCACCACGTCGACCTTGCGGGCGTACGTCGGGTCGTCCACCCCGGTGCCGCGCCCCGTCGCGGCGGCGGCGTCGGCCCCGGTGAAGGCGGCGATCAGCGCGGCGGCGGGCGTGGTGTTGCCGATGCCCATGTCACCGGTGAGCAGGATCCCGGCGCCGGCCGCGACGAGGTCGTCGGCGACCCGGATGCCGGTCTCCACGGCGGCGCGGGCTTCGTCCCGGGTCAGCGCGGCGGTCACCGTGAGGTCCCGGGTGCCCGGCCGGACGGTGGCGTTCACCAGCCGGGGGGACGCCGGGTCGAGCGGCGCCGTGCCGTCACCGGGCGCGGCGGAGACCGGGGTGGCCACCCCCACGTCGACCACGGTGACCGCGGCGCCCGCCTGCCGCGCGAACGCGTTGACCACCGCGCCGCCGGCCAGGAAGTTGCCGATCATCTGCGCGGTGACCTCCTGGGGCCACGGGGACACGCCCTGGGCGTGCACACCGTGGTCGCCCGCGAAGATCGCCACGGCGGCGGGCGCGGGCAGCGGCGGCGGGCAGTGCCCGGCGAGGCCGGCCAGGCGTACGGACAGCTCCTCCAGGGCGCCGAGCGAACCGGCCGGCTTCGTCAGCCGGCCGTGCAGTTCCCGGGCGGCGGCCATCGCGGGCTCGTCCAGCGGTCGGATCGCCGCGATCGTGGTCTCCAGCATCATGCCTCCAGAATCTCGCCCAGTATCCGGATGAACGCGTCGGTGGTGGCCCGGTCGCGGACCGCGATCCGCAACCAGTCCGTCCCGAGGCCGGGGAAGGTGTCGCCCCGGCGTACCGCCCAGCCGCGCTCGCGCAGGGCGGCCCGGAGGGCGGCGGCGCCGGGCCGGTGGATGAGGACGAAGGCGCTGGACGGGGGCCCGACCACGCGTACGCCCGGCAGGTCGGCGAGGCGGGCCACCAGGTGGTCGCGGTCGGCGGCGAGTTGCGCGGCGATGGCGCGCTCGGCCTCGACCGCGGCGGGCGTGGCGCAGGCTGCGGCGGCCGCGAGGGCGGGTGTGGAGACCGCCCAGAGCGGCTGGACGGCGGCGAGCCGGGCCAGCAGGTCCGCCTCGCCCAGCAGGTAGCCGACCCGCAGCCCGGCCAGCCCCCACGTCTTGGTGAGGCTGCGGATCACCAGGAGCCCGGGCAGGTCGCGGCGGGCGGCGAGGGACTGCGGCTCGCCGGGGTGGCCGGGCGCGAGGGTGGTGTCGGCGAACGCCTCGTCGACCACCAGCACCCGACCGGGCCGGGCCAGCGCGGCGAGGGTGTCGGCCGGGTGCAGGACGGAGGTCGGGTTGGTCGGGTTGCCGACCACCACGAGGTCGGCGTCGTCGGGCACCCGGGCCGGGTCGAGGTGGAAGTCGTCGTGCGGGTCGAGGAGCACGCGGTCGACGGCGTGACCGGCGGCGCGCAGCGCGGCCTCGGGCTCGGTGAACTGCGGGTGCACCACGACCGGGCGGCGCACCCCGCGCAGCGCCTGGGCGAGCAGCACGAACCCCTCGGCGGCGCCGGCGGTGAGCAGTACCTCGTCCGGGGTACGGCCGTGCCGGGCGGCGACCGCTGCCCGGGCCGGCGCCGGGTCCGGATAGCGGGCCAGGTCGGTCAGGGAGGCGGCGATCGGCGCGGCCAGCCACTGCGGCATCGGCGCCCGGCGGACGTTGACCGCGAGGTCGACCAGGCCCTCGCCCACCTCCGCGTCGCCGTGGTGGGCGAGGTCGGGCCCGTCCGCGCGCGCCGGATCGTGCCCGGGACGCGCTGACGCACCGCTCGGCTGACCACGCATGTCCGCGATCCTGCCGGGAAGGCGGCGTACGGGACAGCCGATCACGGCGTGGGACGCGTCACGACCGATCGCCCGTCCGCCCGTTTATGAATTCTTCTCATTTCCGAATCGGAAATGTCATAGCTTGACCCTGTGAGCAACCGACCCCTTGCTGCCGCTGGTCGTGCCGTTCCTCTCCTCCGCGCCGGACTGATCGCCGGCATCGTGATCGCCGCCGTCGCCTATCCCGTGGTCGCCTTCACCGGGCTGGGCGCGAAGGCCACGGTGCACGCCATGGAACACAAGACCAAGCTGCTGACCACCGCACTGCCCGCAGAGACGTCCTACCTCTACGCGCCGGACGGCAAGACCGTCCTGACGATGTTCTACGAGGAGTACCGGCAGTACACGAAGCTGTCGGACATGTCCCCGAACATCCAGCAGGCCATCGTGGCCGCCGAGGACTCCCGCTTCTACCAGCACAAGGGCGTGGACCCGAAGGGTGTCGCCCGCGCGTTCGTCGCCAACGCCCGCTCCAGCGGGGTGTCCCAGGGCGCGTCCACGCTGACCATGCAGTACGTCCGGATGGCCCTGCGGGACAGCGCGACCACCCCGAAGGAGGTCCAGGAGGCCACCCAGCAGACCAGCCTGCGCAAGGTCAAGGAGATGCGGATGGCGCTGGACCTGGAGAAGGAGATGAGCAAGGAGGACATCCTCGAGCGCTACCTCAACTCCGCGTACTTCGGTCACCGCGCGTACGGCATTTACGCCGCCAGCGAGATCTTCTTCTCCAAGACCCCGAAGGACCTCACCCCCGTCGAGGCGGCCACCCTCGCCGGGCTGGTGAAATCCCCCAGCGAGTACGACCCGGCCACCTCCGACCAGAAGGACGCCACCGGCCGGCGCAACTACGTGCTGGACCGGATGACCCAGCTGGGCTACCTCTCGCCCGACGCCGCCGCCGCGGCCAAGTCCGAGCCGATCCGGCTGAAGCTCACCTACCCGCCGAACGACTGCGCGGCGATCCCCGAGAAGTACAACAGCTGGGGCTTCGCCTGCGACTACCTGAAGAACTGGTGGAGCGCCCAACCCGCGTTCGGGGAGAACCGGCTGGAGCGGATGGACAAGCTGCGCCGCGGTGGCTACCGGATCGTCCTCAGCATCGACCCGAAGGTGCAGGAGGCGGCGGAGAAGAACCTCGGCGCGGGCACCGGCAGCCCCTTCGCCAACGGCATCGTGGTCTCCGAGCCCGGCACCGGGCGGGTGAAGGCGATGGCGGTCAACCGGACGTACTCGCTGAACCTGGCGGACAACCCGCAGAGCTCCAACCCGGAGGCCGGGCCGAAGGTGAAGGCGAACTACCCGAACACGGTGGCGCCCCTGCTCGGCGGCGGTGACCTGCCGGGCTACCAGGCCGGATCGACGTTCAAGATGTTCCCGATGCTCGCCGCGCTCAACGCCGGGATGCCGCTGTCGACCTCGTTCAACGCCCCGCACCGGTACAAGTCGAACGTCTACGACGGCTGGGCACCCTCCAACGCCAGCGGCGCGATGAGCGGACAGCAGACCATGTGGTCCGGCTTCGGCAAGTCCGTCAACACGTACTTCGTCTGGCTGGAGGAACAGGTCGGCGCGGACACGGCGGTCCGGCTGGCCGAGCAGCTGGGGCTGCGCTGGCGCACCGACGTCGACCGGGAACAGGCCTCCCCCGGGAAGGCCAAGAAGTGGGGCGCGTTCACCCTGGGCGTCTCCGACGCGACGCCGCTGGAGATGGCGAACGCGTACGCGGCCATCGCCGCCGACGGCCGCTACTGCGAGGCGATGCCCGTGCAGGCGATCATGAACCGGGACGGCACCCCGACGACGTACGCCACCGCGTCCGGCATCACCCGCGAGGTCGCCAAACCGCGCTGCCGGCAGGTGGTCAACGCGGACGCCGCGCGCGCCGCCACCGACGCGGCCCGCTGCCCGACCGGCGACACCCCGGCCCGCGGGGGCTGCGGCGGCTGGTCGACGGCGGACAGCGTCCGGGGCACCGTCGGACGCCCGGTGGCCGGCAAGACCGGTACCACGGACAGCACCCGGTCCGCCTGGTTCGTCGGCTACACGCCGGAGCTGGCCGCGGCGAGCTTCATCTCCGACCCGGACAACCCGTTCAACGCGGTCGGTGACGGACAGTCCCAGATCCCGATCGCCGCGGTCGCCGAGACCCTGCGCGACGCCCTCAAGGGCAAACCCACCCGCCAGTTCAACCCACCGTCGGACGCGATGGTCGGCTGACGGGCCCCGCCCGGCCCGCCCGCGCTGCCCGACCCTGTTGATCAAGAGGTTCGCGTCGGAATCCGCGCGATTCCTGACGCGAACCTCTTGATCAACTGCACGGTGGATGGCGGGGAGGCCGGCCCGGGGTGGAGGGTCAGCGGAGGTCGGCGGCCACGAAGGACCAGAGCTCCAGGTCGACGCGCGCGCCCCGGACGTAGCCGGCGTTGCGGAGCAGGCCCTCGTAGCTGAAACCGGCCTTCTCCGCCACCCGACGGGACGCGGTGTTGCCGGGCGCGACCCGCAGCTCGACCCGCTGGAACCCGTGCTCCAGGATCAGCGCGATGGCCACCGCGTCCACCGCCTCCGCCGCCAGGCCGAAGCCCCGGGCGTGCGGCGCCATCGCGTACGACACCTCGGTGAGCCGCGCGCCCCAGTCGGTGCGCCGCGTCCAGAGGCAGCCCACCAGTTGGGCGTCCTCCCGGCGGACCACCCCGTAGTGGTCGCCGTCGCCACTGTCGCGGCGCTGCCGGGCCAGGTCGGTGCACCAGGCGTGCCCGTCGATCGGGCCGGAGTCGTCGGCCAGCGGCAGCCACCGCCGGGTCAGCTTGTCGGCGAAGATCTCCCCGGCCGCCGCCGCGTCCGTAGCCACGAGCTGCCGCACCTCGGTGCGCGGCGTCGAGACCGTCAGGGTAGGGAACCGGCGTACGGCGATCTGACCGGTCACGCCGGCACCCCGTCCGGGTCGGCGTGCACCGCCTCCGGGGCCGGGTCGCCCAGCGCCGCCGTCACCAGCCGCGTCGCGATCTCGGGGTAGCCGGCCCAGTGCAGGGTGAGCTGGGACGCGTGCACGTTGCGCCAGACGAAGCCCTCCGGTGCCCCGCCCGACCACGTCCACGCCGCCCGCTGGCCGGCACGCGGCGTGAGCACCGCCCGGTGCTCCTTGTGCCCCACCAGCACCGCGCCCTGGGCGGCCACCACGCTCTCCGTGGCGGCCGTCGCCTCCCGGTAACCCACGACCAGCCCGTCACGGGTGGCGCCGACCGCGTCCAGTACGCCGCACATCGGCAGCCCGTCCAGCTCCCGGGCGAGCCAGAGCAGGCCGGCACCCTCGGCGATCACCGGCCGCCCGGTGCGGGCCAGCTCGGCCACCGCGATGCAGAGCTTGCGGTTGGCGGACAGCTGCTCGGCGTACGACTCGGGAAGCCCACCGCCCACGACCAGCGCGCGGGTGCCCGCGGGCAGCGCCTCGTCCCGCAGAGGGTCGACGATGACCACCTCGGCGCCGGCCGCCCGAAGCAGCTCGGCGGTCTCGGGCGGGCTGAAGCTGCCGCCGGGCGCGCCGGCCAGCGCCACCACCGGAGGCGTCGCCGCGGTCACCGGAGCACCCAGCACGTCCCGCGGCGACCAGGCGGTGGCCGGCAGCGGCGGCGCGGAGCGGGCCAACCCGAGCAGCCGGTCCAGGTCGACCGTCGCGGCGACGGCCTCACCCAGCCGGCGGACGGCCCGGTCGCCCTCCGCGGACCCGCCGATCGCCGGCAGCACGCCCAACCGGCGGCTCGGCAGCACCGGCGGCAGGTCCTGGCGGCGCAGCGCACCGTAGACGGGCACGTTGATGTCGTCGAGCGCCTCGCGGAGCATCGCCTCGTGTCGGGACGAGGCGACCCGGGTGAGGATCACCCCGCCGAGCCAGAGCTGCTCGTCGAACGACCGGAAGCCGTGCACCAGGGCGGCCGCCGACTGACCCATCGCCGCCACGTCGACGACCAGCACCACCGGGCTGCGCAGCGCGGTCGCCACCGCGGCGGTCGAGTCCCGCTCCGGGTGGCCGGTGACGCTGTCGTAGAGGCCCATGCTGCCCTGGACCAGGGCGAGTTCGGCGCCTTCGGCACCGTGCGCGAGCAGGGGCGCGAGCCGGTCGGCGCCGACCAGCCGAGGGTCCAGCGAGCGACCCGGGCGGCCGGCGGCCAGCCCGAGGTAGGCGGCGTCGACCTGGTCGGGCCCGAGCTTGAACCCGGCGACCCGCAGGTCGCGGTCCCGGAGCGCGGCGAGCAGCCCGATCGCCAGCGCGTTCTTGCCGTGCCCGGAGGACGGCGCGCTGAACACCAGGCGCGGCACGACGGTCATCATCGACTCCTCGTGGGCGACGGGGGACGCGGCGGAGGACCACAGCAGCGGTCCGCCCGGTGACCATACCGGTCCGGACGGACGGACGAGCACTGCCGCAGGGGCCTGTCGCGGGTCCGCTACCGGGCCGTCGCGGACAGTGGCTCCCGTCATACGAGTAGCCTCTTGGCTGTGTACCGGTTCCTGCTGAGCCCGCGCTGGCTGGGCATTCTCGCGCTGACCCTGGTCGCCGCCGCGGTGATGGTGCTGCTCGGCAACTGGCAGCTGGACCGCTACCGGGGCCGCACCGAGATCAACGAGCGCATCGACGCGGGCCAGCGGATGGCGCCGGCCCCCCTGCACGACGCCCTGACCGCCCCGGCCGGTGGGGCCGGCACCACCGGGCCGGCGCCGGCCGAGGAGAAGGTCTGGACCCGGGTCACCGTCACCGGGCGGTACGACCCGACGAACACCGTCCTGGTTCGCGGCCGGACCGTGGACAGCAAGGTCGGTTTCGAGATCCTCACCCCGCTGGTGCTCGGCGACGGCACCGCCGTCCTGGTCGACCGTGGCTGGATCCCGCCGGCGCCCGGTGGGGCGACCGCCCAGCCGCAGGTTCCCGCCGCGCCCACCGGTGACGTGACCGTGGTGGGCCGGGTGCACGAGACCGAGAGCGGCTCGGGCGCGGTCGACCGACGCGACGGCCGCCTGGAGACCCGACGGATCGCCGTGCCACGGCTGGCCCGTGAGCTGCCCTACCCGGTCTTCGGCGCCTACCTGCTGCTGGACGAGCAGACCCCGGCCGCCGACCCGACGTTCGTCGCGGTGCCGGTGGGCCACACCAACAACTGGCAGAACTTCGGCTACGTGGTGCAGTGGTGGCTCTTCGCCGGGATGACGCTCGTCGGCTATGGCTGGGCGGCCCGCCGGGAGGCCCGCCGCGCGGCGGGGATCGAGTCCCGACCCGCCGACCGCGCCGCCGAGCCGGCACCGACCGGCGGGGCCTGACCCGTACGCCCGCTGCCGGCGCGGCTCCGGATGCCGCTCGACGTGCGGGGTGACGGCGCCGGCCAGGGTCAGCCGCCGGACGGGCCCGCCTGGATGGCCCGCACCGCGTCGATGGTGTCCGCCTCGGCGGCCGACTTGTCGTCGCGGTAGCGCACCACGCGGGCGAACCGCAGCGCCACGCCGCCCGGGTAGCGGGAACTCGTCTGCACCCCGTCGAAGGCGATCTCGACGACCTGCTCCGGGCGCACCCGGACCACCCAGTCACCGCGCTCCACGGCCAGGTCGAGGAACCGTTCGGTCTGCCAGCGCAGCAGCTCGTCGGTGAGACCCTTGAACGTCTTGCCGAGCATGACGAAGCCGCCGGTGGCAGGGTCGCGGGCACCGAGATGCAGGTTGGAGAGCCAACCCTTGCGCCGGCCGCTGCCCCACTCGACCGCCAGCACCACCAGGTCGAGTGTGTGCCGGGGCTTGACCTTGACCCAGGCGGCACCTCGCCGGCCCGCGTCGTAGGGCGCGTCGGGCGCCTTGACCACGACCCCCTCCTGACCGGCGGCGAGGGCCGCGGCGAACGCGGCGGCGGCCTGCTCGGGCCCGTCGACCTCCAGCCGGCCGACCAGCAGCGACTCGTCGACCGCGCCCGCCAGCGCGGCCCACCGCTCGCGGCCCGGCAGGTCGATCAGATCCTCGCCGTCGAGGTGCAGCAGGTCGAAGAAGTAGGGCGTCAGCACCGCCTGGCCGGTGGTCTCCGCCGCGGCCAGCACCGCCGGCGCCACCGGGCTGCGGCCCGTGCTGCTCGGCGTGACCCGGCGCGCCGCCCGGCTCGACGTCTGCTGGAACGGCAGGGGGCGGCCCGTGGCGTCCAACCCGATCGCCTCACCGTCGAGGACCAGCTCCCGGCCGGGCAGGGCGCGCACCGCGGCGACCACCTCCGGCACCCGGGCGGTGATGTCGTCGAGGCTGCGAGTGAAGACCGCGATGTCCGATCCGGACCGGTGCACCTGGATGCGGATGCCGTCGAGCTTGACGTCGACGACCGCCGGGGTGCCCGTCGCGGCGAGCGCCTCGTCCACCGAGGGCGCGCTCTGGGCGAGCATCGGCGCGAGCGGACGCCCCACCCGCAGACCGAACCCGGCCAGCGCCGCGGCGCCACCGTCGAGCGCGGCCACCGCGACCTCCCGCAGGTCACCGGCGAGCAGCAGCGCCCGCCGCACCGCGGTCACCGGCACGTCGGCGGCCCGGGCGATCGCGTCGGCCAGCAGCCCGAACTGGGCGCCCTGTCGCAGCTCACCGCTGAACAGGCCGGTCAACAGCCGCTGCTCATCAGCGGTGGCGGCGGCGTAGAGCCCGTTCAGCAGGGCCCGCCGACGGGCCTGCGAACCGGCGCCGCGCACCCCGGCGATCTCGTCGATCGCCGCGTCGACCGCGGCGACGGTCAGCGTCGGCTCGGTGGCCGGCGGCGGCAGGTCGCGGAGACTGGCGTAGCCCACCCCGGTCTGCCGTTGGCGCAGCTCACCCGCGAGCCAACCGGCGCCGGCCGGCACTTCGGCCGGGTCGAGCGCACGCAGCGCACCGGCCAGCAGCTCCACCTTGGCCCGCCGGCCGCTGGTGGCGGCCACGGCGGCGGAGGTGGCTGCCAGATCGAGGAACCGCACGATTCTCATCCTGCCAGCCACCCCCGACACGACCAGGCCATTGCCGCGCCCAGCCACCGGCGCCGTCGGGCGCTGCCGGACCGCCGGAGCGCCGCCGGCACCGTCGATCACCCGGTGGAACAGGCCGGCCCGGGCGGTCAGGCCGACACCGGCTCCTCGATCCGCAGCCCACGCGAGCGGACCTCGTCGGCGACCCGGGTGAGCATCGAGTCGAGTGAGACCAGTGCGGCGGAGAGCTCACCGAGCTGTTCCTTGAGCGTGTCCTCGGGCCACGCGGAGACGTCGACGTCCCCCAGAGCGCTGACGGCGGCCTGCAACCGGGCCATCACCTCGTTCGTACTCATGTTCGAAAGGCTATACCAGCAGCCCGGACGACACGCCGCAAAGTCCAAAATCGACCGGGGCGTTATGGTTTCGACACCTAGCCGCGCGCCGCCTCGGCCACCTTGGCCAGCAGCAACGCCTCGGCCAGGCACACCTTGGCGAACTCGCCCAGGTGCAGGCTCTCGTTCGGCCCGTGCGCCCGCGCGTGCGGGTCCTCCACGCCGGTCACGAGGATCGCCGCCTGCGGGAACATCTCCTGGAACGTGGCGATGAACGGGATCGAGCCGCCCACCCCGATGTCGACGGGGTCGGTGCCGTCCCAGGCGGTACGGAAGGCCGAGCGGGCGGCGTCGAACATCGGGCCGGTCGCGTCGATGACGCACGGGTCACCGTCGTGTTCGAACGTCACCGTGACCTGGGCGCCCCACGGGGCGTGCTTCTCCAGGTGCGCGCGCAGCGCCGCGTACGCCCGCTTGGGGTCGTCGCCCGGCGCGAGCCGTACGCTGATCTTGGCCTTCGCGGCCGGCACCAGCGCGTTCGGCGCCTCGCCGGTGGCCGGGGCGTCGATGCCGAGCACGGACAGGGCGGGCTTGGTCCAGAGGCGGTCGGTGATCCGGCCGGTGCCGATGAACGAGACGCCCTCGGCGAGCCCCGCCTCCGCGCGCACCCGCTCCTCCGGGTAGTCGACCGTGGCGCCCTCCCGGCCGACCAGACCCTCGACGGCCACGTCACCGGCGTCGGTGTGCAGGGTGGCGAGCAGCCGGACGAGGGTGGTCAGCGCGTCCGGCACGGCGCCGCCGAACATCCCGCTGTGCACGGCGTGGTCCAGGGTCCGGACCTCGACGAAGCAGTTGACGATGCCGCGCAGCGAGGTGGTCAGCGCCGGTACGCCGATGTCCCAGTTCCCGGAGTCGGCGATCACGATGACGTCCGAGGCGATCTCGTCGCGGTGGTCGGCGAGCAGCTGCTCCAGCGAGTCGGAGCCGTACTCCTCCTCACCCTCGATGAACAGGACCACGCCGACGGGGAGGCGGTCACCGTACGCGCGCAGCGCCGCGATGTGCGCCATGATGCCGGCCTTGTCGTCGGCGGCGCCCCGACCGTAGAGGCGCCCGTCGCGCTCCACCGGCTCGAACGGGTCGGACTTCCACAGCGACAGGTCGCCGACCGGCTGCACGTCGTGGTGGGCGTAGAGCAGCACCGTCGGCGCACCGGGCGGCGCCGCCTTCTTGCCGATGACCGCCGGCTGCCCGCCGGACCGCGCGATCGTGACGTCGAGGCCGCAGCCGCGCAGCAGCTCGGCCACCGCCTCGGCCGAACGCTCGACGTGCGAGTGGTCGAAGCCCTCGAAGGCGATGCCGGGGATGCGGACGAGGCGTTCCAGGTCGGCGCGTACCCCCGGCAGTTCCCGCTCGACGGCGGCCCGGACCTCGGACTCGGACATGATCGGAGTGGTCATGACCGGCATCGTATGCCGGCCTTACGTGCCGAGGTCGGCCCGGTCGGCGGAAACCCGGCGCGGCCAGCGGAGACGCGCGTAGTACCGGGTGCGGTCGTGCGGCAGCCCCGGCGCGCCGTCGATCACGAGGTCGGCGCGCTCGGCCGTACCGTCGGCGGCGAAGTGGGCCGCCTCCCCGGCGTGCCAGCGGCGCAGCTCCGGCAGGATCGCCGGCCCGTCGCGGTCGACCGCGCGGGCCAGCCGCAGCGGGGCCGGCGCGGTGACGAAGACGGCGAGCGTCAGCTCCGGCGCGACCGCCGCGCGGGCCGCGCTCACCCCCTCGACGATCAGCACCGGGCCGACCGGGACCGGCAGCGGATCGGGCAGGAACGCCCGGCGCACCCAGCTGTACCGGCGGTAGGCCCCGGACCGCCCCGCGCGGATCGGCCCGAGAACCCCCTCCTCCAGCCGGGGCCAGAAGGTGAGCTGGTCGTCCCAACCGTCGAGCAGGTCGTCGGTGCGGACCACCGGGGGGCGGACGCCGGTGGAGCGCGCGACGGCGTCCGCGAGGTGCGTCGCGAACCGGCTCTTGCCCGCGCCGCTCGCCCCGTCGACCGCCACCAGTCGGGTACGCCCCAACCGCGCCGGACCGGCCAGCACCCGCCCGGCCAGTTCGGCGTACGGCTCGACGACCGCCACCGGGATCACCGTCCACCCTCGCCCCATGGCCGGGCCGTCCGCGCCCTCCGGGCCGGCGATCGTCAGCACCTCGCCAGTATGCCGCCCGGGCCGGCCGAACCCGTTAGGAGTACGACCTACCGCGCGACCGATCACGTCCGGGGGATTCGTGTCCCCCACCGGCGTCCGCGTACCGGTTCAGGAGGCGGGCCGGGGGTGCGCTGGGCATGATCGGGAGGTGCTCCGTGACGTGATGAGCCCCGGTGTCGAGGCCCTGCTGGAACAGGCCCGCTCCGGGCTGAACCGGTTGACTCCGCACGAGACCGCCGAGGCGGTACGCGGCGGCGCGTTGCTGATCGACACCCGTACCGACCGACAGCGCCGCGAGCAGGGCGACCTGCCCGGGGCGATCGTCATCTGCCGGACGGTGCTGGAATGGCGGCTGGACCCGGCCAGCGCCTGGCGGATCCCCGAGGCCACCGGGTACGACCGGGAGATCGTGCTGGTGTGCCGGCACGGCTACAGCTCCAGTCTGGCCGCGGCGAGCCTGCAGGCGCTGGGGCTGCGACGGGCGACCGACATGATCGGTGGCGTGCAGGCGTGGGTGGCCGCCGGCCTCCCCCTGTCCGAAGCCCCCGCCGACGTCCGCCCCTGACGCCGCCCCGCGCACCACCCCCTGTTCCCGCCGATCATGCAGTTGCGGTGCCTACATCGTCCACAATGGCGAATTTCGTCACCCACCACAACTGCATGATCGACCGCGGCGGGGCGGGCGCGGGGCACCGCGCGGCGGGGTCAGGTGGTCGGGGCTCCGGGTGGGATGAACGGGAGGTTCGCGGGCGGTCCGGTTTCGACGAGGCGCCACAGCGCGTCCGTGTCGAGGTGCTCCTCGACCAGGTCGCCCAGCAGGTCGAGGGACCGTTCCCGGGCCGCCGCGAACGACGTGTCCGGTGCGACCCGGAAGCCGTGACGTCCGGCCAGCCGGGCCGCGTCGGTGAGGAACCGTCGACGGAACCCGTCGGACTCGAACGTCCCGTGCCAGTGCGTGCCGTGGACCGCGCCGACCACCGCGCCCTCGCCGGCGCCGTCCGCGTCGGTCAGCAGCGGGGTGAGGCCCGGGTCGGCCGAGGAGACGTACCCGTGATGGATCTCGTAGCCACGGACCGGCACGTCGCCGACGGTGCCCGCCGACTGCCGGACGGTCTTGCGCGGGTCGAAGGTGATCTCGACGGGCAGCAGGCCCAGGCCGGGGACGCTGCCCTGGCGGCTCTCGACCGGGTCGTGGATCACCCGGCCGAGCATCTGGAAACCACCGCAGATGCCGAGCAGCGGCTTGCCCGCGCCGACGTGGGCGAGCACCGCGTCGGCGAGCCCGGTCTCCCGCAGCCAGGCGAGATCCGCCACGGTCGACTTGGATCCGGGCAGGACGACGAGGTCGGCCGCGGCCAGCTCGGCTGGCTCGACGGTCAGCCGCACCCGCACCCCCGGCTCGGTGGCGAGGGCCTCGACGTCGGTCGCGTTGCTGATCCTCGGCAGTCGGACGACGGCGACGTCCAGCCACTCGGTGCCGTACGGGGCGGCGGGCCGGCCGAGCACCCGCCCGTACGCGAGGGAGTCCTCGGCGTCCAGCCAGAGGTCCAGCGACCAGGGCAGCACACCGTACGTCGGTCGCCCGGTGACCTGTCGCAGCATGTCCAGCCCGGGGCGGAGCAGCCCGAGGTCACCCCGGAACTTGTTGATCACGAAACCGGCGACCAGCGCCTGGTCGGCCGGGTCGAGCAGGGCCACCGTGCCGAACATCGACGCGAACGCCCCGCCCCGATCGATGTCGCCGACGACGATGGTGGGCAGTCCGGCGTGCCGGGCCAACCCCATGTTCACGTAGTCGCCGGCCCGCAGGTTGATCTCGGCGGGGCTGCCCGCGCCCTCGCAGATCACCACGTCGTACGCCTCGCGCAGTTCGGCCAGCGCCGCGTACGCGGTCTGCGCCAACCGGGGACGCAGCTCGCGAAAGGTGCCGGCGGTGACCGTGTCCACCGCCTCGCCGAGCAGCACCACCTGGCTGGCGAGGTCACTGCCCGGCTTGAGCAGCACCGGGTTGAAACGCAGGTCCGGGGCGAGCCCGCAGGCGGCCGCCTGCATGGCCTGTGCCCGGCCGATCTCGCCACCGCGCCCGTCGGGGCCGACCACCACCGCCGAGTTGTTCGACATGTTCTGCGCCTTGAACGGCGCGACCTTCACACCCTGGCGGTGCAGCCAGCGGCAGATGCCGGCGGTGAGCACGCTCTTGCCGGCGTCGGAGGTGGTGCCGGCGACCAGCAGACCGCCGCTCATCGCCGCCGCCCCCGCCCGGTCGCCGCGAGTGCCGTCCGCACGGTCCGGCCGCCGACGGCGGCGACCAGGCGCCCGGCGGTCACCGGGTAGGCGGCCGCCACGGCCAGCGAGGCCAGCCCGACCGCGCCGGAGATGCGGGCGGCCCGGCCGAGGTGCCGCGCCTCGGGGCGTGGGCCGTCGCCGAGGAACGGCCGCACCTCGGACCGGCCGAAGTAGATGTTGCGCCCGCCGAGCCGTACGCCGAGCGCCCCGGCCATCGCCGCCTCGCACTGGCCGGCGTTGGGGCTCGGGTGGTCGTTGCGGTCCCGCCGCCACACCCGCCAGGCGCGGCTCCGGTCGCCGCGCCCGACCGGCGCGAGGGCGACCGTCAGCAGCCCGGTCACCCGCGCCGGCACCAGGTTGAGCGCATCGTCCAGGCGGGCGGCCGGGGTGCCGAACCGGGCGTACCGCGGCGAGCGGTGCCCGACCATCGCGTCGAGGGTGTTGGCGGCCCGGTAGCCGAGGAGACCGGGCAGGCCGGCCACCGCACCCCAGAGCAGTGGGGCGACGACCGCGTCCGACGTGTTCTCGGCGACGGACTCCACGGTCGCCCGGGCCAGTTCCGGCTCGTCCAGCGTCGAGGGGTCCCGCCCGCAGAGGTGGCCGAGCCGTTCCCGGGCGGCGGGCAGGTCGCCGTCGCGCAGCGCCCGGCCCATCACCTCGGCCTCGTGGCGCAGGGTCCGCCCGCCCAGCACCGTCCAGGTGCCGGCGGCCACCAGCGCCGCCCGCGCGACCGGCCGGTTCCGGGTGGCCACGGTGGCGGCCGCCCCGAGCAGCACCGGGAGCCCCACGGCGACGGCCGTGAAGGCCGTCCCGGCGGCACGATCCGGGCGGTAGACGCGCCGTTCTAGCGCACCCGCGGCGCGGCCGAAACCGGCCACCGGGTGCCATCGCCGTGGATCACCGAGCAGCCGGTCCAGGGCGTAGCCCGCCACGAGACCCGCCGCGTTCGCCACCGGCGCCGACCGCCGCACGCGCACCACCTCCGGCCGGCCAGCCTAGACGGCGTGCCGACACGTGGGGTGACGACGGTCAGCGCCCGCCGCCACCCCACCCCCGTCGCGCCGGCCGAACGCGGTCACGCCGGTTGCGGCACCCGCCCACGACCCCGCCGCCCGCGACCGGCCGGGGCCTGGTCGACCGGGGGCTGGTCGACCGGGGCCTGGTCGCGCACCGGGTCGAGCTCGTCGCCGTCCGCGGGCTCCCCGGACTGCGGCGCCAACTCGTCGTCGCCCAGCCCGTCGCCGCCCACCAGGTCGTCGCCGCTGCCCAACTCGTCGTCGCCGGCCGGGTCCTCGGCACCGTGGAACGCCCGGGCGAACGGGTCCCGGTGCCGCTCCGGCAGGTCGTCGCGCCCACCCCGGTACGCGTCGGACAGCTCGAAGTCGTCGTCGGGCGGACGGTTGTCGGGCAGCGTGGGGGCCTGCTCGTCGGGCACCGGCTCCGTCGGCTCGCCGTGGACCCGGCGCTCCGCCTCGGCGTCCTCGACCGCGCTGGTGGTGGTGCTCGGCCGGTTACGCAGGAAGCGGGCCCGACCCCGGGACAGGTCGTGGCCGACGGCCACCGCCTCCAGCTCGTAGAGCGTGCGGTGGTTGCCGGCGTCGTCGGTCCAGTCGCGGGTGTAGAGCCGGCCGCAGACCACCACCGGGTCACCGACCATCACCGAGGCGGCGACGCCCTCGGCGAGCTTCCGCCAGCAGTTCACGCGCACCCGCAGGCTGTTGCCGTCGACCCACCGGCCGCTGTCCCGATCGAGCCGCCGGGCGGTCGAGGCGACCTTGAAGTTGGCCACCAGGGTGTTGCTCTGGGTGGTGCGCCGCCACTCCGGCGCGGTCAGCACGTTGCCGACGATCGTGACGTACGTGTCGAACATCGTCCCTCCAGGGGCTGTCGGGGCTTGCCATCGCGAGTCGACTCGGGGCCGAGCCTGGCCCGTGGCGACGGTCCCGCGCCACCACCTCCACCCGGCCTGTGGACGACCGGAGCGCCTGTGGACAACGCCCTGATCAAGCTCACATCTGCTACGGAGGCGGTTCCGGATCCGGTCCGGCTGGGTATGGATTCGATCAACGCACCGCCGAGAGCAGATCAACGCACCGCCGAGAGCAGCACGTCGAACGAGGGGACAACGCTCATGATCACGACGACCACCGGCCCGACCCGCGTCCCTGGTCAGGTGCGGCGATGAGCGCCGTCACGAACCCGGCGACCGTGGCCGAGTGCCTGCGGATGGGTGCCGGCTTCGCCCAGGGCGACCGGAACTGGATCGTGGAGCAGTTCGCCACGCTGGACGCCCGGCTGGCCGCCTTTCACGCCGACGCCACCGAGCTGGAGGTGTCGGTCAAGGACCGCAATGCCCGTGGGCAGAAGGTCACGCTGGAGTGCTGGATCGCCGGTCGGCAGAAGATCGTGACCACCTCCTCGGAGGAGGACCTGCGGGCCGCGCTCAACGACGCCCGGGACGACCTGCGCCGGCGGCTCAACGACGCGAAGACCCGGCAGGAGCCGCGGCACAACAAGCACGTACGGGAGATCGGCCAGCCGGCCGGTGACGCCGCGCCGCTGCCCGACGAGTCGGCCGTCGACCCGCGGCGGGCCGACGCGGAGACCGTCTGACCCGTACGCTCGTGGCCCCCGCCCTCAGGTGCGGCGGGACGGGGGCCGCGACGGCCCTGGCGTTCGGGGCTACCGCCCGGTAGCCGGCCGGCGTACCGTCGCCTTCGTGGAACCGGACGTGCTGGGCCCGCCCTTCGAGCGGCACACCATCGACCTGGGCACCGACGACGAGGGCCCGGTGATCGCCACCCTGGTCCGGCGCCGCGCCGACCGCCCCACCGGCCGTGCCGTCCTCTACGTGCACGGCTTCGTGGACTACTTCTTCCAGACTCATCTGGCCGACTTCTTCGCCGAGCGGGGCTGGGACTTCTACGCGCTCGACCTGCGCAAGTACGGTCGCAGCCTGCTCCCCCACCAGACCCCGAACTTCTGCCGGGACCTCGCCGACTACTTCCCCGAGCTGGACGCCGCCGCGGAGATCATCCGCACCGAGGACGGGCACGACACCCTGCTCGCCATGGGCCACTCCACCGGCGGCCTGCTCCTCTCGCTCTGGGCGCACGCCCGACGCGACGCCGGGGTCGTCGACGGCCTCTTCCTCAACAGCCCGTTCTTCGACATCAACGCCCCCTGGGCGGTGCGGCGCCCTCTCGCGGCCGCCGTCGCGCGCCTGGGCCGCCGGGCGCCCCAGCGGGTCCTTCCGTTCGGCCTCGGCACCGTGTACGGCGAGAGCATCCACTCCGACCACCGCGGCGAGTGGAGCTACGACCTGAGCTGGAAGCCGCTCGCGGGTTTCCCGGTCCGCGCCGGCTGGCTCGGCGCGATCCGCACCGCCCAGCGGCAGCTCCGCGCCGGTCTGGACATCCCGGTGCCGGTGCTGCTCGCCTGCTCCACGCGGTCGTTCAAGGGCCGGAGCTGGCACGAGTCGGCCGGCCTCGCCGACGCCGTCCTGGACGTCGAACACATGGTCCGGTACGCGCCCCGCCTCGGCCGCCACGTCACCCTGGCCCGCTTCGACGGCGGAATGCACGACCTCACGCTCTCCGGTCCCGCCGTACGCGAGAAGGTCTTCACCGAGCTCGGCCGCTGGGCCGAGGCATTCCTCGGGGCGGGCCCGACCGCCCCGGCCCGCGACGCCGCGCCGGCGATCCCGGCCCGCCGGGCGGGCGCCGCGGAGGCCGCCGAGGCCGACGCGACGTCGACGGGCGGCTGACCCGGGCGCGGGGAGCCGGGCTCGGCTTGCCGACGCGGCGGCGCCACTCGTCGCCGGCCTCGCGCCGCCCTGGCTCAAGCCCTCGCCGCACAGGTCAGTCCGCGCTCGGCCCGCCCGACGGAAGGACCGACCGGATCCGGTCGAAGGTCGCCACCGGATGACCCCCGTTCATCGCCGGCAGCACCAGGCCCAGGCAGTGCAGGGCCAGGTCGCCGTCGCCGTCCGACTGCACCCCGAAGACCGGCGCACCGACGTAGCCGGCCGGCAGTTCGGTGGTGATCCGCACCCCGTCGGCCGCCCGAGTGACCCGTTCGATGGCCACCTCCAACGGACGCCCGCCGTCCTCGCGTACGCCATGCGCCAGCACGAACGCCGACCCGGCCGTGGCGTCGAGTCGGCCGATCACCGCGGCGTCCGCCGCGATGGCCTCGATCACCGGCTGGGTCCGCCACGCCCAGCCCGCCTCGCGCGCGTACCCGTGCAGGTCCCCGGTCGGCAGGAACGCCACCCCGAACTCGGGGCGGTGGATCCACCCGCCGGTGTCGCCGGCGAGGGGCAGGGCGTCCGGCGCGACCCCGGCCGGCTCGGTGATACTCCCCCGCAGCCCGAGCTCGCCCGCTTCGTCGCTGGTGAGGGCGTCGGCGGTCAGCAGGAACTCGGCGTCCCCCGAGCGGAAGAAGAAGGCGGTGCCGCCGTCGCGGTCGTCGCCGATCCGGCGGTACGGCAGGATGGCCCGCCCGACGACCTGGCAGAGCTCGTAGGCGACATCGTTCTCGACGTCGGGGTCAAGCAACACCCGGCCGAGGGTACGCGCCACCACGGCCGAGCCACCGCGATGCGGTCGGCACCCGTTGCCTCGATCAGCCGGCGGGCGGGCGGTACCCTTCTGGCGCGACATTCACGCCACGCGCCCGTAGCTCAGCGGATAGAGCAGGGGACTTCTAATCCCAAGGCCGCAGGTTCGAATCCTGCCGGGCGCACCCACCTCACCGCAGGTCAGCCGAGGAGGTGCTTCGCGGCCCCCACCCGCGCGAGGAATGGGAATGACGATGAACCACCACGACGGTGAGGTCCTGGGCGTTCCCGCACCGGCGTGGATCGTGCATCACCCACGATCTCGCCCGCCTATGTTCCGCTCTCGTCAGCCCTTGCGAGGTCGGCGAGACGGATGACGTCTTGCTCGTCGCGGGGGCTCTCGACGAGCGGGACGGGCTTGGGGCCGCGGTAGGCGGCCCGGCCTGGTGCAGGGTCGTCAATGAGGTCGATGAGCGGGCGCACAGCGTCAGCGGGCTGCTGGCCCAGGAGCGGAGCCAGGATCGCGGCAGCGAACTTCATGCCGGCGCCGACATCGCCTGCCAAGCCGGAACGGACCAGGCGGGCTGGACCCCAGGTCACGTAGCTGAGGTCGGGATTTTCTCGCGTGGCGAGGATGCCGAGCAGCTCGTTGGCTCGCCGCTGCTGCGCGTTGGACTTGCCGAATGTGAATCCCTGCGTCAATTCGGGATCATCGAAGTCGATCGCGTCCGCCCTGGCTCCCGGCACAGAGGTGTTGACGACGACCGGGCGACCGGCCGCTCGAAGCTGCTCGGCGAGGCCGGTGACCAGGATGTACTTGGAGAGGAAGAACAGCGCCCAGGACGCCTCATGCCCCTCAACGGTGGCGTGACGGCGACTGCGGATGAACGAGGCGGCCAGCACCAGGGCATCGATCTGCTCGTGGCGGGCGGACAGGTGTGCGACGACGCCACGACTGTCGGCGAGAAGCGACAGGTCCGCGGCAACGAACTCCGCCCGATCGGCAGCGGACGGGTCGCCGAGGGCGGAGAGCAGCCCGTCGAACTTCGCGCGACTGCGGCCGATGACGACCACACGGTCGCCTGTTGTCAGGAAGTGGCGTGCCAGCGCCGCTCCCATCCCGTCCGTGCCTCCAGTGATGACGATCGTCCTCACGACCACTCCCCATTGCGGAACCGATGTTCCGCTTCACTCTAACACCCAAGAGGAACACTGGTTCCGTTTTGGTATCATCAGCAGATGGTCCGGGAGCGCAGACAACGACGCGATGCCGTCGCCAACCGCGCCCGGATCATTGACGCCGCCGCACGGGTCTTGCGGCAGGAAGGGATGGGCGCGGAGATGCGCCAGATCGCCGCAGCCTCCGGCGTCGGCATCGGCACCCTCTACCGACACTTCCCCACGCGAGACGACCTCGTGCATGCAGTGACCGGCACTGACCTCGCCGCCCTCGCCGACGCCGGTCTCCCCGTGGGCGGGACCGCGGCTGACGCTCTGCGCGAGTTCTTCACCGTCGCCATCGCCCAGCTCGCCGACAACAGGGCGATGGTCGATGTCCTGACCACCGGCTCACCGGCCGACGAGGACGTGCAACGGTGCATCGCCCACCTCACCCGGGTCGGCCAGGATGCCGTCGACCGAGCGCGCCACGATCACACCCTCGCCGCGGACGTCACCGCCAGCGACATCGCCTACCAACTGATGGGCCTGACCCGTGTCGCTCAACTACTTCCCGACGCGGCCCCAGGCACCGTCAGCCGGCACGTGGAACTCGCCATACGCGGCCTCATCGCATCTGACGTTGCCAGGTCCTCCAGAGCAGACGCGACCTCGCCATAGCCTCCCGGCGGCGCGCCTCGAGTTTCCCTCTCGCCGAACCGCCGCCGTAGACGCACCGAGACAGTCCACGGCCACGGCGTCCGGTCCAGTCGATCACCGACGGGTCGGGTTACCCTGCCGTCATGGCGAGCGCCGAACTGGATGAGTTGATCGTCGGGGACGCCGAGGCGCTGCACGCGTGGCTGTCGGCCAACCACGCCACGTCGCCCGGTGTCTGGCTCGCCCTGACCAGGAAGGGCGGCACCGTCACCACGCTGACCTGGCAGCAGGCGGTCGACGAGGCGCTCTGCTTCGGCTGGATCGACGGGCAGGCCCGTAAACGGGACCGGGAGAGCTCCTGGATCCGGTTCACCCCGCGCAGGCCCCGCAGTTCCTGGTCGCAGCGAAACGTAGCGCGGGTGGCCGAGTTGGAGGCGCAGGGACGCGTGACGCCGGCGGGCCGCGCGGCGGTGGAGGCCGCGAAGGCCGACGGACGCTGGGCGGCCGCCTACGCCCCACCGTCGGAGGCCGAGGTGCCGGCCGACCTGCTCGCCGCGATCGCCGCCGAGCCCGCCGCCCAGGCCATGTTCGACGTGCTCACCAGCGCCAACCGGTTCTCCCTCATCCACCGCCTCAATGCCGTCAAACGGGCGCAGACCCGGGAGCGGAAGATCGCCGAGTTCGTCGCCATGCTGGCCCGTCACGAGACCATCCACGCGCAGAAGGCCAAGCCTTCGGGCGCGCCGCGATCGGAGACCTGAGCGCGGGCGGACGATCGGCACGCGGTGCTGCGGACTTCGGCACGAGGGTGACGGCCGCGCGCCTCAACCCGGTGCGGAGGCGCGTGGGACCCTCGACGGATGGACCTCGTGGGGCGGCTCGCCGCAGCGGTGACGGACCTGTCCCGAGTCCGGGACCGCGTCCTGGTCGGCGTCGACGGACCGGACGCGGCAGGCAAGACGACGCTGGCCGACCGGCTCGCCGAGGTGCTGCCCGTGCCGACGCTGCGCGCGTCGGTCGACGGCTTCCACCAGCCTCGCGAGCTGCGGTACCGGCGAGGCGACCTGTCGGCTGAGGGCTACTACCGCGACTCGTTCGACTATCCGGCTCTGCTCGGACAGTGCCTCGGCCCGTTCCTCGAGGGCGCCGGGCAGGTACAGATCGCACGGTACGACCACCGCGCGGGCGCCGACCGCCCGGTCCGGGCCGTGGACGTGCCGGAACGGGCCGTGCTCATCGTCGACGGTGTGTTTCTCCTCCGCAGCCGACTGCGCGACCAGTGGACGTTGTCGGTCTACCTCAGCGTGTCACCGCGGGAGACGCTACGGCGGGCCATGGTCCGCGACACCGATCTCTTCGGAACGCATGAGGAGGTCGAGCGGCGCTATCTCGGGCGTTACCTGCCGGGGCAGGCGTTGTATCGCAGTGAAGTAGATCCAGAGGCTGTCGCGCACGTTGTCGTGGACAACGACCTCGTTGACGCGCCGACGATCGTCCGCTGGACGATGCCCGACATCGAGGGTCTCTCGCGGGCCTGACCCGGCACCCCGAGCCGTTGTCGTATCCTGGCCGACTTCGTTCGTGCGGGAGGTGGGTATGACCGAGCATCCGGACGACGTCCTGCAGCGGTTTCACGGGACGCCTGAGCAGGTAGCTGACGGCCTGGTGGGAGAACCGCCCAGGAGTTGGCAGTCCATCGTCATCGAGGACTATGACCCGGCGTGGCCGGAGCGCTTCGCCGCAGCCAGTTCGACGGTGAAGGCGGTCCTGGGCGACCTGGTCATCGGCATCGAACACGTCGGGTCCACGTCGGTGCCGGGCCTGGCGGCGAAGCCCGTCATCGACATCGACGTCCTGCTGCCCGAGACGACGGACGAGTCCCGCTACCTCCCCGCACTCGAGGGGATCGGTTACCGGCTCGTTCTCCGCGAGCCGTGGTGGCATGGGCACCGGATGCTGATCGCCTCGTCAGAGGACGTGAATCTGCACATCTGGCCGCACGACGCGCCCGAGCCGGTGCGGCATCGGCTCTTCCGCGACTGGCTGCGCACCCATCCGGACGACCGGGAGCTTTACGCCGCGACCAAGCGACGCCTCGCGCGGGAGACGATCGGTCGGGCCGGCGACTACAGCCTGGCGAAGAACGAGGTCGTCGATCAGATCCTCGCGCGTGCCTTCGCCGCCTAGCCGCCCCCGCGGCCGTCCGCCGCTCAGCCGGCGAGCAGCTCGGTGAGCGCCGGGGCGGCCTGCCCGAGCGACGCGGACCCGTCCGGCGCGGTGACCAGCACCCGGCGGCAGCCGTCGAGTTCGACGTACACGTCGGCTCCGGGCCCGCGCGCGGGCCGCAGGACCGCGAACCGGCCGGCGTGCGTCGCGCACGCGACCACCGGCCCGGTCGCCGCGAGGGCGCCGGTCACGGCCTCGGCCTGGTCGGGCGTCAGGATCCGGCCGTACGCGAAGTCGCCGGCCGGCTTCCCGCTCCCGCGTTCCCGCTCGGGGACCTGGTAGACGCAGAGCCGCAGGACGATCCGGTCCGCGTACGCCGGCGGCCCGCTCACCGGGCCCGTCCGGCCACCCGTGGCCACCTGCACGGCGACCAGGTCCGCCCAGCGCTGCGCGCAGCCGGCGGCGGCCGCCTCCGACGACTCGACCTCCTGGACGGGGCGGGTCGCGACGGTGGTGGTCGAGAGCCGGTCCAGTGCCTCGGTGACCTCGGTGCGGGGCTTACCGCACGGCCCGACCGGGATGCCGGGCCGCACCCAACGGCCCTGCTGGTCGAGCAGGGCGAGCCAGGGCGGGATGACCATGTCGAGGGTGCAGGGGCCCTCGTATCGCGGCTCGTCGGGCAGCCGGAGCGCGGCGACCAGGGCCGTCACCTCGCCTGCGCGCCGCTCGGTCGCCACCAACTCCTGCCCGCCGTCGGGGCGACGCTGCACCTGTTGCCCGCAGAGGATGACGGCGACCGGTGTGAAGGTGTCGTCGAGCAGGGGCAGGGTCGGCGCGTCGGTGGCCCCCGCGGGCAGCATGCCCGTCGCCGGGGCCTCGTCGGCGCAGGAGGACCACCGCTCGGTCACCCGCAGCGGCCCGTCGCCGCGGAGGCGTTCCCCGGTGGGGCCGTCCGCCCCGCAGCCGGTGAGCACGACACCGAGGATCCCGGCCGTGGCCACCGCCAGTCTTCGCGTCATGCTGATGGGACGGCAACGGTGTCCGCCGGGTTCCGGCCGCGCACGGAAAGCACGAGGGTTGACGTGCGGTAATCACGGGGCGGCGAGCAGCAGACGCCTGACCTGCGCCAACACGCAACGCCGTTCACCCGCCCGCAACACGTCGCACACAGTGTGTGATCAGTTGTCGGATAGCGTGTTATTCTCCTTTGTCGATCTATGCTCGCAGGGACCCGGACCGGGTCGTTGTCGGAAGGACGCCTCTCCCGATGCCGGCCGTTCCTGTTCGGACCGCGCCGTCCGCCGTGCTGGACAGCCCGGCCGGCGGCGCGCTCAACCTCGTCTTCACCACGCTGCCGGCCCTGCTCCGGCTCACCTGCGGCCTATTCGGCGCGGTGGTCGCTCTCTCGGTGCGCACCGCGCCGGTGCAGGTGGCGCTGCTGCTCCCCGCCGTGGCGGTGCTCACCGCCTGGTCGATCTGGTATGCCGCACGAGCCCTGCGTAGTGGTGTCACGCTCACGATGGCGGCCGGCGACGTGGCGCTGACCACGCTGGCCTGCCTGCTCATCCCCCGGCTGGTGGCGCCCGAGGTGCTGCCCGGCGAGGGGAGTTGGATCGCCGTGCTGGCCAGCACCACGGTCATCAACGCGCAGGCCAACTCCCCGGCCCGCTGGTCGGTGCCGGCCGGGGTCCTGGTGACCGCCGGCTACGTGGTCGGCGCCAACGCGGCCGGCGACCCCCGCGAGGCCACCGCGCACGCGGCGACGCTGCTGGTGCAGACCGCCTGCACGGCCGTGATGACGGGGGTGATGCGCCGCCGGATCGGCCGCGCCGACCGCACGTTCGTCGAGCATCAGCGGCTGGCCCGGGAGGCGCTGGTCGCCCGCACCGCGCGGGAGTCCGAGCGGCGGCAGAACCGGGACCTGCACGACACCGTGCTCGGCACCCTGACCATGGTCGGCCAGGGCGCGGTCACCGGCCCGTCGGCGGCGCTGCGCCGCCGCTGTGCCGCCGACCTGCGTACGCTCGCGGCCCTGGCCGACGCCCGGGCGCTGCCCGGCGACGGTCCGGTGTCGCTGGACGATCGGCTGCGGGCGGTCCGCGACCGGTTGGCCGACCTGCCGGTGACCGTCGACCTGGTGTCCTGCGCGGTGCCCACTGCGGTGGCCGACGCGGTCGCGGAGAGCGTCTACGCGGCGCTGTCCAACGTGGTGCGACACGCGCCCGGCGCGGCGGCCGAGCTGCGGCTGCGTCGGGACGCGGCCGGTGTGACCGTCGAGGTCGTGGACGACGGGCCGGGCTTCGACCCGGCCGGCGTCCCCCCGCACCGCTACGGGCTACGCGAGTCGGTGCTCGGCCGGATGGCCGCGGTGGGCGGCAGTGCCCGGATCGACTCGGCGCCCGGCACGGGGACCCGCATCCGGTTGGAGTGGCCCGGTGTCGGCTGACCTGAACGCGGCCCTGCCCGGCCCGGCGTACGGCGGGGGTGGGGCGTCGGGCGCGCCGCCGACGGTGGTCGCGACCGACACCGCGGCGGGATCCACCGCGGCGTACCCGCCGACGGCCGCCGCGGCGCCGGCACCCGCCGGCCTGTCGGCGGCCCGTGGGCCGGGCGGGGCGCCCGCCGTCGACGAGGTACGCCGGGCGGCGGCCGCCGTCGCGCACGCCTCCGACCGGGGTGCGCGCATCGTGTCGATCGTCATCGCGTTGGCGTGGCACTCCGCGATCGCCCTGCCGGCGGTGCTGGCCGCCCGGTCGGAGTTGGCGGCGCCCACCGTCGTGCTCGCGGCCTGGGTGCTCGTGGCGGTGACCGGCCTACTGGCCGGAGTCCGGCTGCTGCGCGGCAGTCCGCTGCCGGCGTGGCCGCTGGCCGGCCTGCTGCTCGTGGTCGACGGGACGGTCTTCGCCGCCGCCGGCGAGTCGCAGCTGTTCACGGCCGCCAACTGGGTGTGGGGCACGCTCGCCTGGTTCTTCGTGCTGGCCCTGTGGGGGCGGCGGGTGGTCGGGCTGCTGGCCCTGCTGGTCGCGCACTCGTTGATCGCGCTGGTGGCGGTCATCGGGCACGGCGCCACCGCGTCGGCCGACCTGGCCCGCTTCGCGATGTACGTCTACGGCACGTCCTCGCTGCCGGTGGCGGTCTTCGTCGGTGGGGCGGCGATCGCCGCGCTGGCCCGGGAGCGCGCCGCGACCGCCGCCGCCTCGCACGCGGTGGCCGCCGAGCGGGACGCGGCCGAGCAGGCCCGGCGGGACCGGCGCGACCGGCTGGCCCTGGTCAGCGGCACCGCCGAGACGGTGCTCGCCGAGCTGGCCGACGGTCGCGCCGACCCGACCGACCCGGAGGTGCAGCGTCGGGCGATGCTCGCCGCCGCCCGACTCCGCCGGTTGATCGCCGAGTCGGACGACGTCCCCGACCCGCTGCTGCACGAGTTGCGCGCGGCGGCCGACGTGGCGGAGCGCACCGGCCTGCCGATCGAGCTGGTGACCGTCGGCACGCCGCCGCCGCTGCCGGTGTCGATCCGTCGGCGGCTCGCCGACCCGTTCGCGGCCCTGCTGGCCGACGCGCGCGGCTGGGCCCGGTTGACGGTCGTCGCCGGCCCGGACGAGGTGGTGGTCAGTCTGGTGACGCCCGACCGGGACGGCCCGGACGCCACCGGCCCGCCGGCCGGTCCCGGCGGTGACGGTCAGGTGCAGTGGGTGTACGAGCGCGACGGGGAGATCAGATGGGCGCAGACCCGATGGCGGAGATGAGCGGCGATCGGCCGGTCGGGGTGGCCATCGTCGACGACCACCCGGTGGTCGTCGACGGCGTACGCGCCTGGCTCGCCACCGAACCCCGGCTCACCGTTCTCGCCACCGGTGACGACCCGGACGAGGTGCTGCGGGCCGCGCCGGACGCCGACGTCGTCCTGCTCGACCTGCGCCTGCACGGGCGGATGGCGCTGGACAAGTTGGCCGAGCTGAGCGCCACCGGCCGGCGGGTCGTCGTCTACTCCGAGCACACCGACCCGGAGACGATGCTCGCGGCGCTCGACGCGGGCGCGGTGGCCTTCCTCGCCAAGCACGAGGGACGGGAGCACTGCGTGGCGACGGTTCTGGCGGCGGCCAGCGACCGCCCGTACGTGCCGCCGGCGTTGGCGGGCGCGATGGTGGGCGACCCACGGCCGGACCGGCCGGTCCTCTCCGACAAGGAGCGCGAGGCGCTGCTGCTCTGGTTCCAGTCGATGTCGAAGGCGTCGGTGGCCCGTCGGATGCAGATCAGCGAACACACGGTCAAGCAGTACGTCGACCGGGCGCGCATCAAGTACACCCGAGCGGGCCGGCCGGCCGCCACGAAGGCGGCGCTGCTCGCCCGGGCGATCGAGGACGGCCTCGTACGGCCGGAGGAGATCGGCATCTACCGGTCACAGGCGAGGTACGACCGGCCGACCCCCTAACGGGTGTCATGACATCTGGGCTGGGCATCCGCCACTCTCGACGGTGAGGTCAACCGCCCGGGAGGTCGTGACGATGCACGGGAATGCGTCCCCCTTCTTCATCGGTCCGCACCGCTTCGACGCGCCGGACGATGAGGTGGGACCGGTGCTCGACCGCCGGCGCCAACTGGTGCCGGCGGGCGGCGAGCGGGTGCTGTGGCAGCACCGACTGCTGGTCGCGGGGCACCTGCTCGGCCCGACGGAGACGCGGCGGGCGTGGGCGCTGCCCGACCCGGTGTCGGTCACCGTCACCGACCAGCGGATCGTCTGGGTGGGCGAGGGGTCGCAGCTGGCGGTCGTGGCCGCTGGTCGGGCCGGGTCGGGGGCCGCCCGGCACCGGTCGGGGGTTCGCCACCCGGGCCTGATGAGCGGGCAGGTGCGGTGGCAGTGGCCGTCCCGGTTGGAGATGCTGCCGGCCGGGTCGGACCACCCGGCTCAGCTGCTGATCGTGTGTGACGCGCTGCGGACCATCCAGCAGCCGGCGCTGGCCCTGGCCGGACCGGCCGACGAGATCATCGAGCTGGCCCGGCGGGTGTGCCGGACGGCTGCCGCGTTCCGGCTGACCCGCCCGCACCTGGTGGACCTGTCGCCCCAGGAACGCGACGTGCTGGCGCTGCGGGCCACCGCCGGGCTGATCGCCAACGACTCCCGGATCACGCTGCCCGGCTCGCTGCCGGTGGAGTTCCGGTCCCGCGACGACTACTACCGGCGGGCGGCGGGGTCCGACGGGCCCGGGCGCGCAGGCGACGCAGCATCCGGGCATCGGTGAAACCGACGCCGCGCGCCGCGGCCTCGACGGTGGCGCCGTGCCCGATCAGGTGCTCGGCCCGCTCGACGCGGAGCAACTGCTGGTAGCCGAGCGGGGTGAGGCCGGTGGACTGGCGGAACAGCCGGGTCAGCGTGCGTTCGGCGACGCCGCCGGCGGCGGCCAGGTCCGCCAGCGGCAGGGGCTCGGCGTAGCGGCTGTCGATGACGTCCTGCACCCGGTGCACCGCGTCGGACAGGTGCGAGCGGTGCCGCATCATCGCGCTGGCCTGCTGTTCGTCGCCGTTGCGGCGGGCGTACACGACCATGGTGCGGGCGATGCTCGCGGCGGTGGCCGGGCCGTGCCGGGTGGCCACCAGGTGCAGCGCCACGTCGATGCCGCTGGCGATGCCGGCCGAACTCACCACCCGGTCGTCGACCACGTAGAGCACGTCCCGCACCACCCGCGCCGCCGGATGTCGCCGGGCCAGGTCGTCCTGCACGTCGTGGTGGGTGGTGCAGCGGCGGCCGTCGAGCAGCCCGGCGGCCCCGAGGGCGTACGCCCCGGCGCAGACGCTGGCGACGGTCCCGCCGGCGGCGTGGTGGGCGGCCAGCCGACGGAGGTCGTCCGCGCCGACCGGTCCGCCCGGTCCGTGCGCGCGGGGGCGCCACCCGGGCACCACGATCAGGTCGTCCGGGGTCACCTCGGGCCACTCGGTGGCGGCGACCAGGGGCACCCCCTGCACGCTGGGCACCTGTTCCCGCTCGGCCACGTAGTGCAGCCGGTAGTCGAGGCCGAGGTCGGCCGCGGCGGAGAAGACCTGGGCCGGCCCGGCGAGGTCCAGCAGGTGCAGCTGCGGGACGAGCAGGAAGACGACCCGGGCCACGATCAGCTCCGGACGCCGGTGAGGGCGCCGGTCACCTCGTCCACCGTCCGGACGGTGGCGAACCGCCCGGCGAGGGCGTACTCGGTGCGGCTGATGATCTCCTCGTTCCCCAGGGTGCGCGGGTCGGCGAGGATCTCCGCCAGCGTGGCCGTCTCCGGCAGGTCCCGGTGCGGGATGGGGAACGTCATCGTCGCATCGGTCACGAAGGTCATCCGGTAGCCGAGGTCGGAGCCGAGCCGGGTGGTGGTCTCGACGCACTGCTCGGTGCGGATGCCGCAGACGGTGATCTCCGACACCTCGGCGAGGGTGAGCACCTGCTGGAGATTGGTCGTGGTGAACGCGTTGTGCGACGTCTTGACCAGCGTCGGCTCCCCGTCGACCGGCGTCAGGCCCTCGATCAGCCGGACGTGCCCGTTGGCCGGGTCGAAGACGCCGCCGGTGCCGGGCTCGCTGTGCAGGACCCAGACGACGAGGTCGCCGCGCTCGCGGGCGGCGGCCACCAGCCGGTCGACCTGGCCGACGATGTCGGGGTTCGAGCCGTACGCCCAGATGGCGCGCTGGCGGAAGGACTCCTGGACGTCGATCACGACGAGTGCTGCTCTGCTCATGACGTAGATCCTGGCGGGGACGGGGCCGGGAAGGGCAGACACCATCGTGCCCGGATGCGGAACGATCCGGCCACTGTCTGGGCCGGTCGGGTGGGCCACCGGGACCCGGCACGACCGCCCTGGTGCGGGGTCGGAGCCGTCAGGCGCGGGGCCGGTCCAGGGCGGCGGCCTCCTCGGCGGTGGGCGCGGTTCCGCCCAGGTGGGCGGGGAGCCACCAGCGGTCGTCCGGTCCGGCCGGCTGCTCGGGGTACGCCTGCTGCGCCCGATCCACCAGGGCCGTCATCCGCTCGGCGAGCGCGGCCGTCATCGCGGTGGCGTCCGGCCAGCCGGCCGGGTCCATGGGCTCGCCGACGAGGACGGAGATCGGGGTGTGCCGGCGGGTCAGGGCGCGCGGGCGTCCCTTGGTCCAGAGCCGCTGGGTGCCCCAGAGCGCCACCGGGAGCACCGGCACCCCGGCCTCGCGGGCCATCCGGGTCGCGCCGCTCTTGAGGTCCTTGACGGTGAAGGAGCGGCTGATCGTCGCCTCCGGGAAGACGCCGACGACCTCGCCCCGGCGGAGCGCGTCCACCGCCGCGGCGTACGAGTCGGCGCCCGCCTTCCGGTCGACCGGGATGTGCCGCATGCCGCGCATCAGCGGGCCGGAGACCCGGTGCGTGAAGACCGACTGCTTGGCCATGAACCGGACCAGCCGGCGGGACTCCAGCGCGCCGAGACCGCAGAAGATGAAGTCCAGGTAGCTGACGTGGTTGCTGGCGAGCACCGCCCCGCCGCCGCGGGGCACGTGGTGGGCGCCCTCGACGGTGATCTGCAGGTCGAGAACCCGGAACATCGTCTTGGCGAACGCGATCACGGGCGGGTACACGAGCTCCGGCATCCGCGGAATCTACCCTGGGCGGCTGGGATCAACCTGAGAACGACAGCGATCTCCGTCACCTCCTCCCCCACGCCGGCCGCCCGGCGCCGGTTCTGCCGTTGGCGAAGCACCCTGGCCGCCCGCGCCGAACCGCAGCACCATGGCGGGATGACCGAGCGGGGTGTGGTGCTCTGGATCCACGGCGGCGGCTGGCGGGCGCGGGCGGAGGAGGACGGCGCCGCGCTCACCGCGCACGGGCTGCGGGTGGTGCCCGCCCGCTACCGCCTGGCGCCCGAGGCGCGCTGGCCGGCGCAGCTCGACGACGTACGGGCCGAGGCCCGGCGGGCCCGCGCGGAGTCGGGTGGCCTGCCGCTGCTGGTCGCCGGTGACTCCGCCGGCGGCATGCTCGCCCTGCAGCTCGGCCTGCGCGGCGTCGACCGCCCGGACGACGTGGCGGCCGTGCTGGCGTACTGGTCGCCGGTCGACCCGCTGGAGCCGGACTGGAAGCAGCTGCGCCGCGGTGACGACCCGTGGGCCGACCTGCTCGGGCACCCGCCGGCGACCGACGATCCGCCGACGCTCGACACGACCGTGACCAGCCACATCGGCAACCGGGTGCCGGTGCTGCTCGTGCACGGCGCCGACGACCGGGCGGTGCCGGCGAGCCAGAGCGTCGGCCTCACGGCCGCGCTGCTGGCCGCCGGGCACCCCGTCCACAGCTGGCTGACCCACGGCGGGCACGCGCTGCCGCTGGACCGTCCGGACCTGCGGGCGGCGACGGCGGCCTTCCTCGACCACGTGCTGCCGCCCGCCTGACCGGGCGCGCCGGCGCCGCGGGCGCCGGCCGGCGCCCGGCGGTCAGTCGCCCAGCTTGTCCAGGTCCAGCCGGCCGCGGGCGAAGGCGTCCACCCGGCCCCAGCGGCCCGGGATGTCCAGCACCTCGATGCGGCCCATGCCGACCGGCAGCCGGGGATCGACCGAGAGGTGCCCCTCGTGGGGTTCGATGCCGAGCATGGTCCGCAGCAGCAGCAGCGGGGCGCCCGTCGACCACGCCTGCGGGCTGCACGCCGTCGGGTACTCGACCGGGAACTTGGTCAGGTCCCGCGGGTATCCGCCGAACGCCTCGGGGAGCCGGCCGTCGAAGTACGTGGCCGCGTCCAGGATGCCGTTGGCGACGGTGGCCGCCTCCTCGGCGAACCCGTAGCGGCGCAGGCCCCAGGCGATGAACGAGTTGTCGAAGGGCCAGATCGTGCCGTTGTGGTAGCCGATCGGGTTGTAGCGCACCTCCCCCTCGGCCAGCGTCCGCACCCCCCAGCCGGAGAAGAGCCGGGGACTGACGAGGTGCTGGGCGATCTTCTCGGCCCGGTCGTGGTCGACGATGCCGCTCCACAGCAGGTGGCCGATGTTGGAGCTGAGCACGTCGCACTGGCGTCCGTCGGGGTCGAGCCCGAGGGCGAAGTACTCGCCGTCGGACACCCACCAGTCCCGGTTGAAGCGCGCCTTCAGCTCCGCCGCCTCCCGCTCCAGCTGGTCGGCGTACGCGGCGTCGCCCCAGAACTCCCGGGCCAGCCGGGCACCCCGCATCTTCGCGTCGTACGCGTACCCCTGCACCTCACAGGTGGCCCGGGGGAACGGCGGCAGCCGACCGTCCGAATAGGAGATCGAGTCCCAGGAGTCCTTCCAGCACTGGTTCTCCAGGCCGGTGTCGGTGTTGCGCCGCTCGTACCAGATGTAGCCGTTGCCCACGAGGTCGGCGTACTCGTCGATCCACCGCAGCGCGGCCCGCGACTCCTGCTCCAACTCCTTGACCAGTTCGACGTCGCCGCTCCACCGCTCGTACTCGTCGAGCAGCACCACGAACAGCGGGGTGGCGTCGACCGAGCCGTAGTACGGCGAGTGCGGCTGCTCCTCGAAGGCGGCGGTCTCGCCGTAGCGCATCTCGTGCAGGATCCGCCCCGGGTCCTCCTCCCGGAAGTCGTCGAACCGGGTGCCCTGGAGGGCGGCCAGGATGCGCAGCGTGGTCTTGGACAGCTGCGGCGTGAACGGCAGGGTCTGGAGGCAGGTCAGGATGCTGTCCCGGCCGAACATCGTCATGAACCACGGCAGGCCGGCGGCGGGCAGGGTCGCCCCGCCCAGCGAGAGCGGGGAGAAGCGCAACGCGGCCAGGTCGATGAGGCTCCGCCGGTACGTCGACGCGACCCTGCCGTGCTGGCTGTTCACCTTGGGCGCGTCGGCGATCCACTTCTCCAGGTCGTGCTGGAGCGCGAGCCGTTCGGTGCCGTGGGCCCGCACACCCATCCGCAGGTCACGGCCGCCCGGCCCGACGGCCACGGTGTGCACGTCGATCCGGGTCTCCCACTGCTGGTTCGGCTCCAGGTGGATGCTGAACGCGAAGCCGTCCCGGTCGTACCGGGCGGGCGCCGACGAGGCGATGACCGTCTCCCGGGTGAAGTTGCCGCGCCGGTAGCCCAACCGCAGCCGGTCGGGCTCCACCTCGGTGTAGAGCTCGCCCTTCTTGTTCAGGATCTCGTCCTTCACCTGGAACAGGTCCGCGAAGTCCGACGCGGCCGCCATCCGGATCTCCAGGTCGACGGGGTTCTCGTCGTGGTTGAGGACCGTGATCTGCTCCCGGAAGCTGCCACCCACCGCCCGCTCGCGGATGATCGACAACTTGGCGTCGATGTAGTGCGTGGCCATGCCGGGCACCAGGAAGAACCGGGCCTCGTAGTACTGGAGGTCGTCGAAGGAGAGCGCGTTGAGGCGTTCGCCGTTGACGGTCAGCACCCACTTCGACAGGAACCGGGTGTCGAGGGAGAAGAGGCCGGTCGGCTCGCTCGGCGTCGCCTCGATGTCCCCGGTGTCCTCGGAGACCACGAACGTGTTGCCGTCCAGGATTCGGATCGTGTTGGTGGAGCCCATCACCGCACCTCCCGCTGAAAGCGCCGTCGCGGGCCGCGGGCGTCGGGCTGGCCAGGGAAGATACGTTCCACCTGTACGAGCAGCCGCGCGTCCCCCATCACCGTCATGTCCCCCCGCAGCACCGCCGCGATCCCGTGCTCGCGGCCGACGGCGATCTCCTCGAAGAGCGCCGGACTGGTGCCGATGACCGTGTCGGCCTCCCGGTCCTCCTGGGTCACCGACACCCGGCCCCGGTCGATGTTCAGCAGCCAGTGGTGGGTACGGGGACCCTCGTGCAGGTCGACCCGGAGCGTGCCGGCCGTCTTCGCCAGCCGTGGCTCGTACCCCCTCCGGTCCAACTCCTCGAAGAACCTCGTGGTCGCATCCAGCATGGGGTCCCTCCCCTCCTGGTCCGTCGCGCCCGCTACCGGCCGCTCCGCGTCCCTGCCGGGCGGCCGTCCCGACGTCGGAGAACGGGTCCCCGCCGGGGAGGGGCTCAACCTCGCCCGGATGGGGTGAGCGCGGCCGGGCCGCCCGGAAGGGGAGACGCGTCGGCTCCCCGGGGTTCCCGGGGAGCCGACGGAGTCCGCGGCGGACGTCAGTTGTTCGGGTCGTCGGCGCTGATGTCCGCGAGCACCGACTGCGGCTCCCGCTCGACGGCGAGGTCACCCATCGAGACGAGGCCGACGAGGCGCCCGTCGTCGACGACCGGAAGACGGCGCACCGCGTAGGTACGCATCAGGTCGGCGGCGGCCACCGCGTCGTCGTACTGGCTCACCGTCACGACGTCCTTCGACGTGATCTGGTTGAGCTGGGTGGAGCTGGGGTCCATGTTCTCCGCCACAGCTCGGACCGTGATGTCCCGGTCCGTCACGATACCGACCACGTCGTCGCCATCGGTCACCACCACGTCGCCGATGGCGCTGTCGCGCATCTCCTGTGCCGCGGCGGTGAGCGTGTCGTTGCCGTCCATCGTCACCAACCGGGTCGTCATGAACTCTCCGACCGTTGTCATGGTGCTCCCCTCTCGGTGTCGGCACGGGCCGTCTACCCGCCGCCCGGGGCGGGGTAACGCCGCGGGGAGGCTCCCGATCCGCTCTGCGAGCGCCTCGTCGAGATGACGGTCGCGGGGCCGGCGGGGGCGTGTTTGGATGGGAAACCCGACCGGAGTTGTGGAGGAAAGCGTGCCGGACGAACAGACCGAACGTGCCCTGACCGACCTGATCGCCGCTCGTCACCTGGGCGTTCTCGCGACCATCCGGCGGGACGGCCGGCCGCAGCTGTCCACGGTGGTCCACTCGTTCGACCGGGCGGCCGGCGTCATCCGCGTGTCGGTGACCGACGGCCGCGCCAAGACCGCCAACCTGCGTCGGGACCCGCGCGCCACCTTCCACGTGAGCAGCGAGGACGGCTGGGCGTACGCGGTGGTCGAGGCGCGCGCCGAGTTGACCCCGGTGGCCGCCGACCCGGGCGACGCCACCGTCGAGGAGCTCGTGGGGGTCTACCGGTCGATCCAGGGCGAGCACCCCGACTGGGACGACTACCGGCGGGCGATGGTCGCCGAGCGGCGACTGGTGCTGCGCCTGCACGTGGAGCGGACGTACGGCATCCCGCCGCGGGCCTGACCGGCCGCGCCCACCTGCCGGCCGCGGATCGCGGAGACCGATGCTTCTCGGCCTCCACGACCCGCCGGCGCGGTCCGGTCAGCGGCGTTCGGCGGCGACCAGCTCGGCGATCTGCACCGCGTTGAGCGCGGCGCCCTTGCGGAGGTTGTCGTTGGAGCAGAAGAACGCGAGCCCGTTGTCGACGGTCTCGTCGGCCCGGATCCGTCCGACGTAGGTCGGGTCCTGGCCGGCGGCCTGCAACGGGGTGGGCACGTCCGTCAGGGCCACGCCGGGGGCGTCCGCGAGCAGGTCACGGGCGTGCTGCGGGGTGATCGGCCGGGCGAACCGCGCGTTGATCTGGAGCGAGTGGCCGGTGAAGACGGGCACCCGGACGCAGGTGCCGGAGACCTTCAGGCCCGGAATCTCAAGGATCTTGCGGCTCTCGTTGCGGAGCTTCTGCTCCTCGTCGGTCTCGAAGGAGCCGTCGTCGACGATCGAGCCGGCGAGCGGGAGCACGTTGTACGCGATGGGCTGCGCGAACGAGCGGGGCGCCGGGAACTCCACCGCGCCGCCGTCGAAGGTGAGCCCGCTGGCGTGCTCGGCGACCTTGCGGACCTGCTCGTCCAGTTCGGCGACGCCGGCCAGGCCGGCACCGGACACCGCCTGGTACGTCGACACGACCAGGCTGACCAGCTCCGCCTCGCCGTGCAACGGACGCAGCACCGGCATCGCGGCCATCGTGGTGCAGTTCGGGTTGGCGATGATGCCCTTGGGGCGTACGCCGGCGGCGTGGGGGTTGACCTCGGCGACGACCAGCGGCACGTCCGGGTCCATCCGGAACGCGGACGAGTTGTCGATCACCACGGCGCCGGCCTCGGCGACCCGGGGGGCGAGCTCCTTCGCGGTGCCCTTGCCCGCCGAGAAGAGCACGATGTCGAGCCCGGAGTAGTCGGCGGTGGCGGCGTCCTCCACGGTGACCTCGCCGTCCCGCCACGGCAGGGCACGCCCCGCAGACCGGGCGGACGCGAACAACCGCACCTGCTCCGTTGGGAACTCCCGTTCCGCCAGCACCTGCCGCATCACGCCACCGACCTGGCCGGTGGCCCCCACAATGCCGATCCTCATGCCCGCGAGGCTACCCAGCGCCGGCCCGGGAGGGGGAGCGCTTTCCCCGCGCCCGGGCGGACGTCACACCGGCCCGCGCGCGCGACCGGCGCGGACGGGCGCGCCCGCCGCGGAAACACCACCGTCGATAGCCGGCACGCCCGCAAGATCCGGCCCCGATCAACCCGGGAACCGAAGCCCGTCCAGACCTGCGATCCACCTCACACCCGGCCTCCGCGAGGCCCGGTCGGTCCCGGGGAGAGCGGCCGTTGACGCGTGGAAGGCCGCTCTCCCCGGAACGAAGGCGGAACCGGGGAGGTCAGCGGGGGATGTCGATCAGCTCGCCCAGGTTGGTGGCGGCGAGTTCGTCACGGATCACCGCGGCGTCACCCTCGATCACCAACGTCAGCGACTCCGGGTGCAGGTGCGCCGCGGCCGCCGCGCTCACCTGGTCGACGTCGGCCGCGAGCAGCGCCTCCCGCAGCCGGGCGTGGTAGTCGTCCGGCAGGTCGTGCACCACCAGGGTGGCCAGCGCCGAGGCGATGGCCCGGGGGCTCTGCAACTCCACCGACAGCTGGCCGGCGCGCCACGACCGGGCCACCGCCAGCTCCTCCTCGGTCACCCCGCCGCTCTGCGTACGGCTGATCTCGCCGACCGCCTCGACCAACGCGGGCGCGGTGACGGCCGTCTGCACACCGGAGCTGACCGCGAACCGGCCGAACCGGCGGGACGACGCGAAGTCGCCCCGGATCCCGTACGTGTAGCCGCGCACCTCACGGATGAGGTGGTTGAGCCGGGACGTGAACGCGCCGCCGAGCACCGTGCCGGCGAGGCTCGTCGGCACGTGGTCGGGGTGGGCACGGTGCGGCGACGGGTGCCCGAGCCGCAGCGTGGACTGCACCGAGCCGGGACGGTCGACCAGGATGATCCGTCGGCGGTCGTGCAGCGGCACCTCGATCGGCCCGCCGCGCTCCACCGGCCCGCCGCCGGTGCCGGCGAACGCCGCCGCCCCCAGCGCGTCCAGGTCGATCCGGTCCAGGTCACCGGCGACGATCAGGGTGCCGGGGCGGATGAACCACTCGGAGTGGAAGACCGTCACGTCCTCCACGTCCAGGCCGGCGACCGAGTCCGGGTCGCCGTACATCGGCCGGCCCCACCGGTTCTCCGCGCCGAACAGGTCGGCGCGCAGCGCCGCGTCGGCCCGGGGGCCCGGGTTGGCCCAGTCCATCCGCAGCGCGGTAGCCTCGTCGTCGCGTACCCGGCGGACGTCGTCCGGGTCGAGTCGCGGCGTACGGACCGCCTCGGCGAGCAGCTCGACGGCGGCGGTCACCCGGTCCACCGGGACCTGCACGCTGACCTGGAACGAGTCCCAGTCCAGCCCGGTCACCAGCTCGGTGCCGAGCCCTTCGACGGCGAGCGCGTACGCCGCCGCGTCCCGCTGGGCGGTGCCCTCCTCCAGGGCCTTGGCGAGCACCCCGCCGAGGCCCTCCTTGCCGGTGGGCTCCCGGCCGGCGCCGGCGTCGAGCAGCAGCAGGGCGACCGCGAGGTTCTGCCCGGGCAGGTGCGCGGCGACGACCTGACCGCCGGCCACGGCGCGGCGGACCACCGGCGGGAACCGGTAGGGGCGGGCGGCGCCCGGGCCGGGGCGCGAGGCGATCAGGGTCACGACGTCTCCTCGGCGTGGTAGGTCAGGGTCACCCGGTCGTCGGCGGCCAGCACCTCGGCGGCCGCCTCGGCGATCTGCTCGGCGGTCACCGCGAGCCAGGCGGGCAGGCGCTCGGCGGCGCGCGCCGGATCGCCGAACTGGGTGGTGTAGCGGCCGAGCGTGTCCGCCCGGCCGTCCACGGTGGACATCTGCCGCCACCACGCGGTGCTGAGCAACGCCTTGGCGCGGTCCAGCTCGCTGGCGGTGACCGGCACGGTGGCCAACTCGTCGACGACGGCGTGCAGCCCGGCGGCCAGCCGCTCGGCGCTCACTCCCGGACGGGCCGTGGCGGTGGCGATCAGCGGCGCCGGCGCGTGCGCCAGGTCCACCCCGTACGCCCCGACGAGGTCCGGCTGCGCGATCCGCTCGCCGTCGGCGAGCCGCTGGTAGAGCCGGCTGCCCCGGCCGCTGCCGAGCACCGTGGCGAGCACGGTGGTCACGTCGTAGCCGGGGCTGCCGAACGGGTGGGTGCGGTGGGCGACGTACACCCGGGGGGCCGGCACGTCGGCGGTGACCGTCTCGACGGCGGGCCGCCCGGTCGCCGGGACCGTCCGACCGTCCGGCGCGGGTGGGATCTCCGCCCGGGCCGGGATGGCGCCGAAGTACTTGTCGACGAGCGCGAACACCTCCACGGCGGACACGTCGCCGACCACCGTGAGCACCGCGTTGTTCGGCGCGTAGTACGTCTGGTGGAACTCCTGGAAGGTTTCCAGCGCGGCGGCGTTCAGGTCGGCCATCGAGCCGATCGTCGCGTGGTGGTAGGGGTGTCCGGGCGGGTAGAGCAGCGGCAGCAGCCGCAGCCAGGCGTCGCCGTAGGGCACGTTCTCGTACCGCTGGCGCCGCTCGTTCTTGACCACCTCGCGCTGGTTGTCGAGCGTCTCCTGGGTCAGCGCCGGGACCAGACCGCCCATCCGGTCCGCCTCCAGCCACAGGGCGAGCTCCAGGTGCTCGGCGGGGACGGTCTCGAAGTAGTTCGTCCGGTCCGGGTTGGTGGTGGCGTTGAGCGAACCACCCGAACCCTGGATCAGCTTCATGTGCTCGGTCTTGGCGACGTTGAGCGAGCCCTCGAACATCAGGTGCTCGAAGAGGTGGGCGAACCCGGTCTGCCCCTCCGGCTCGTGGCGCGAACCGACGTCGTACCAGAGGTTCACCGCCACCGCCGGCGCGGTGCGGTCCTCGCTCACGACGACGCGCAGGCCGTTGTCCAGTCGGGTCGTCTCGATGGGCCAGGGGTAACCGCTGTCGGGCATGACCACGACGCTATCCGATCGCACGGGCGGAAAGGTGACGTGCGGTCACCGGGCGAGCCGGGGGCGATCCACCACAGGCCGGGCGGCGGGAGAGTCCGGACGCATCGACCGCTCCGGCCCGGGTACCGGGGGTTGCATGTCCGCGCCCAGCCCTCACCCCGTCGCGTCCCGCGCCGCGACGCACGCCGGCGCCGCCCTGCGCCTGGCCGCCGCCGCGCTGGCCCACCTGCGCCGGGCCCGCGCGCTCCATCCGGCCGGCCGCTCCTTCGCCGGTGAGGTGACGATCTGGGGTACGGCGGGACCGCCGACCGGGGTCGCCCTGCTCGACGAACCGGGGCGGTACCCGGCGACGGTCCGGCTCTCCAAGGGCGTCCCGACGCCGGGGAGCTGGCCGGACGTGCTCGGCCTGGCGGTGCGCGTGCATCTCGACGAGGAACGCCCGTTCGACCTGCTGGCCAGTTCCAGCGCCGCGCCGCCGGCCCTGCGGGCGGTGCCGCTGCCACGGCGGCGCTTCGCCGGCACGTACACCACGATCATGCCGCTCCACGCCGGTGGCCGGCGGGTGTGGCTGGCCGCGCTCGCCGACCCGGAGTCGACCGACCTGGGCCGCAGCCTGGCCGACGTCGGCGCCGCGACCCGGGCGGACGAGCCTCGGCTGGTGCTCGCGGTCGCGTCCGCCGCCGGGCCGTGGCGGCCGTTCGGACAGGTCAGCATCGGCACCCAGCTCAGCGCCCGGCAGGACGCCGCCCTGGCCTTCGACCCGATCGGCAACCTGCCGGCCGGCCTGTCCGCCGTCGGGCCGATGGCCTGGCTGCGGGCGCAGACCTACCGGGGCTCGCGGGAGGCCCGTGGGGCCCGGGTTCAGTCCGGCGGCTCGTTGGGGGTCACCGTCTGATCCGAGGTCCGGTGCTCCAGGAAGGTGTCCGGTGCCACGTTGCGGTCCTCCCGGAGATCGGACTCGGTGAGGATCGCCTCCGCCTGCGCCTCCGGGTCGTCACTGCCGACCGCCGCCTCCTCGGGCAACAGGTGGGCGCGGGACTCGACGCGGTCCTGGTCGTTCTGCTCGTCGGTCATGGCACCCCTCATACCCCCGGCCGGCCGTCCACACGCCCGAGCCCACCGCGCGCCGGTCCCGCCAGGCGGACGTGTGGCTGATGGTTCCCCGGACGTCGGGTAGGCTTGGTCCCGTGACGCGGTCGTATCGATGGTTTAGGCAGCCGGCTGGAGGAGCCGGTGACTTCACCATGATCTGACGTCACCCTCTTCGAGCCGGCCGGGCAGGACCTCAGGTTCCTGCCCTTTCGTGTACGAGCAGCCGGCTCGACCCGGGCACCGGCCCCGGGGCACGGTCGGCGAAAGGATGCCCACCGTGACGACCCCGGAGACCGATCGGGTCAGTGATCAGCGGATCGATCGTGTCGTGCCGCTGACGACCCCGGCCCTGCTGCACCACGAACTACCCCTGGACGACACGCTCGCCTCGGCCGTGCTGGCCGGCCGGCGCGCCGTCGGCCGGGTGCTCGACCGCGCGGACGACCGCCTGCTCGTCGTGGTGGGCCCGTGCTCGGTGCACGACCCGGCCGCGGCGCTGGACTACGCCCGACGGCTGCGCGTGGCGGCCGACCGGGTCGCCGACGACCTGCTGGTCGTCATGCGGGTCTACTTCGAGAAGCCCCGCTCGACCGTCGGCTGGAAGGGCCTGATCAACGACCCCGGGCTGGACGGCTCCGGCGACGTCAACACCGGCCTGCGGCTGGCCCGCGCGCTCCTGCTCGACGTCCTGCGCGTCGGCCTGCCGGTGGGCTGCGAGTTCCTCGACCCGATCACCCCGCAGTACATCGCGGACACCGTGGCGTGGGGCGCGATCGGCGCCCGTACGGTGGAGAGCCAGGTGCACCGTCAGCTCGCCTCCGGCCTGTCCATGCCGATCGGCATGAAGAACCGCCCGGACGGCAGCATCGGCACCGCCGTGGACGCGATCCGCGCCGCCGGCGTACCGCACGTCTTCCCCGGCATCGACGTCTCCGGCACCCCGGCGATCATGCACACCCGTGGCAACGCGGACGGGCACCTGGTGCTCCGCGGCGGCGGTGGGCGCCCCAACTACGACGCCGAGTCGGTCGCCGGCGCGATCGACCTGCTGCGGGCCGCCGGCCTGCCGGAGCGGGTGGTGGTCGACGCCAGCCACGCCAACAGCGGCAAGGACCACCGCAACCAGCCGGTGGTGGCCGACGACGTGGCCGCCCAGCTCGCCGCCGGGCAGCGCGGCATCGTCGGCATCATGTTGGAGAGCTTCCTCCAGCCGGGCCGCCAGGACCTCGACCCGACCCGCGAGCTGGAGTACGGCAAGTCCGTCACCGACGCCTGCATGGGCTGGGACACCACGGACGAGGTCCTCGACCGGCTCGCCGCCGCCGTCCGCGCCCGCCGCGCCACCCTCCCCACCCCGGCCTGACCCACCCCCCCCCGTTCCGCCCGCTCGCCCCGCCCCCGCCCCGCCCCGCCCGCCTTCGCCCCGGTGATCAAGAGGTTTGCGTCAGATTCGCCGGCGTTCGTGACGCAAACCTCTTGATCACCCGTGAAGCCGGCGGGAACGGCGGGGAGGGCAGGGCGGGCGGGGTGTGGTGGGGGGCACAGGGTGGGGTGGAAGAACGGATGGGGTGGCCTGGTTGTGAGGGGTGTCGGTGTGTCCAGTGTCCCCGGGCCTCACCCATCTGCCCTCGCGGAATACCGTCCGGCTGGAGCCGCGTCGTGCCACTCGCCGAGAGGCGACCTGCACACCGACACCCAGCGACGCCCCCGGCCCTCGGGTCGGGGGCGTCGCGGTCTCCGTACGTCGGACCGCCGACGCCGGGTGGGTTTGACCGATTCGGGCGCGGGTAGCTGATCGCCGTGACCGACGACGCACCGGTGACCGACGAGCCGGACACCCGACGCCTCGACGACCTGCTCGAGGACCTCTACCACGGCCAGGAGCGGATCAGCCAGGCGGACATCTACCGCCGGGCGGTCGCGGCCGAGCTGCCCGCGCACTGGCTCACCCGCATCGCCGCGCTGCCCGAGGGCGAGTACGCGGTGGACGAGGCGGCGGACCTGCTCGGCGGATCCGTCACCTGACCAGCCCCGCACCCCCGGCGGAAGGAGCAGACCGATGTCCCACCACGAGGAGCCGCACGAGGACGTTCCGGCCCTGGGCCAACCGCCGGAGGGCGTGGACACGCTGCCGGAGCCGGACTTCGCCAACGAGCACGACCGCACCGCGGTGGACCGGGACGTCATCACCGACGCGGACGAGGACGAGCGGGAGACGGAGGCCCCCCGCGGCTGGGCCGGCCAGGAGCACGGCACGACCCCGACCTGAGCACCCGAAGGAGGGGCCGGCGCGAATCGCGCCGGCCCCTCCTGGTGTCCCGGTCAGTCCTCGTCGTCGTGGCCGCCGCCCTCAGCGGCCTGCTGCGCCACCGCGTACGCCATCTGGAGGAAGTCGGACGCGGCGACCGCGGTCAGCGCGGTGGCCACCAGGCGGGTGAGCCGCGGGGCGAGCACCAGGCCGCCGGTGAGCCCGGTGGCGACCCAGACCGCCAGGCAGAACGGGCAGCTCAGCAGCTCCCCGATCGCGTGCCGGGCGGAGCTGCCCGAGTCGCGGACCTGCTCCATCACCTCGCCGCTGCCGATGGGCCGGTCGTAGCGGGTGAACGGGGCACGCAGCGGGCTCGTCACGGCGTCCTTGGAGAGCAGCCGGCTGAGCTTGTGCGTGGCGATCGACAGGAGCACCACGTCCGCCGGCGAGGGACGCTCGGGCACCGGCCGCCCGGTCACCTTGACCAGGCCGGCGAGCGCGCCCGCGACACCCGCGTACGTGCCCATGGCGGCCAGGTAGCCGCCGAGGGGGCGGTGCTCGTGGGGCGCGTACGCCTGGCGCAGCCGCGCCACCTTCTGCTTCAAGCCGCTGTCGGTCACCCGATCTCCTCGTCTCGCGTCCTGCGGGTGTCGCCGTGCCGGGGTCGGCCCGAACGGCGGGAACGGCGGCCCGGCCGAGGCGGCGGCCGCCCCGGCCGGCTCAGCCGGCCTGGAGGTTGTCGGCCACCTCGCGGGCCAGGGCGTCCAGTGCCTCCGTGGCGAGCCGGTCGGCGTCGGCCGTGCCGGTGTCGCCGAGGAGCTCGAACCGGACGCGGGCGCCCCCGGCGTCCGCCGGATCGACCCGGATCTCACCGGACAGCTCGGCCGGCGACGGGGCGCTCCACCGGGCGCGCAGCTCCTCGCCGGTGATCTCCGGCGTGGCGGCGCCGTCGATGCGCAGCTCGCCGGGCAGCCAGGCGGAGGCCCGGTCGGGGTCGGTCGCGGTGCTGAAGACGACCTCCGGCGGCGCGGACATGCCGCGATCGGCCTGTGCCCCCATCACTCGTCCCGCAGCCGGCTCGGGTCGACCTCGCGGGCGGGGTGGCGGGCCAGGTACTCGGTCTCCAGCTCGGCCGTGCGCCGCAGGTGGTTGGCGAGGGCGGAGTCGGAGGCGTGCCGCAGCGTGTCGAGCCGGGTGCGGTGCAGGCTGTGCATCTCGCGGATCAGGTCCTCGTCGGCCAGTTCGGCCGGGTCGATGCCCAGCTCACCGCCGCCGTCGAGGTCGGCGGTGGCCGGGTCGGCCAGGTGGTCGCCGTTCCACTCGGGCAACCGCTGTTCGGGGCTGGCGTCCGCACCGCCGCTCGACGGGTATCCGTCCTGTCGTACTGATCCGGTCATCGTCGGCCCCCTGTCTCGTCTGGGCTGGCATCTAGACGGATGCCCAACCGGGGTGCCACCAAACCTCACGCCCCGCCGACAACTACGACACCGCGTCGGAGAGGCCCGTCCGTGCCGGTACCCTCGATGCCATGAATCGGCTCTGGACACCGGCGTGGATCGTCCGCCACGTGGCCATGGTCGTGCTCGTCGGCGCGTTCCTCGCGCTGGGTTGGTGGCAGATCAGCCGCGCGGCCTCGGGCAACACGCTCAGCTGGGCGTACGCCTTCGAGTGGCCGATCTTCGCGGCGTTCGTGGTCTTCGTGTGGTGGCGTGAGCTGCGGCACACCCTGCGCGGCGACGAGCCGGCGGGCGCCGAGGCGGACGGCGGGGGGTCGGACGTTCCGGCCGCCGTCGCGGACGGTTCCGCGGCGGGCGCCGACCGACCGGTGGTACGCCGTCCGGTCCGGGTGCGTCGGGTGCCGGTGGCGCCCGACGGGGTGGAGGACGCCGACCTGGCCGCCTACAACCACTACCTGTCATGGTTGAACGCCAATCCGGGGGCGAAGCCCGGTGACTATCCCGGCTGAGCCGGGTTCGGAAGGACGGACAGAGGTGGGCGGAGCCCTTACCCGGTACCGCGCGATCGCCTGGATCGTGGGCGTGGTGCTGATCCTGCTGGTCGTGGTCGGCATGCCGCTGAAGTACCTGTTCGACAACCCGGTCGTGGTGGAGACCGTCGGCCCGGCGCACGGCTTCCTCTACATGGTCTACCTGGTGGCCGCGTTCGACCTGGCCCGCCGGGCGGACTGGGGGCTGAAGCGGATGCTCGCGGTGATGCTGGCCGGCACCGTGCCCTTCGTCTCGTTCTACGCCGAGCGGCGGGTGACCGGCTGGGTCAACCGGCCCGCCGAGCGCACGCCGGAGCCGGTCGCCGGTTGACCGGTCGGCGCCGGCCGGGGTCGGCCTGACCGGCGCCGACCGGTCAGCGGCTCGGTCGCCAGGGGTCGACCGAGGCGAGGGGTTCGTTCCACCCGCCGTAGCGGTTCATCTCGCGGGCCCGCACCAGGGCTCGGGTGACCTGGCCGAACTGCCGCTCGTCGTCGGTGCTGAACAGCAGCACGCCGTCGCCCCGGTAGAGCCCCCACAGCTCGTACGGGGGTGGCCGCCAGCGGTCGCCGGCGACGGCGATCAGCGCGGGCACCAGCAGCACGGCCCCGAGGAGCAGGTACGCGCCGGCGGTGAGCCGTTGCAGCCCGCCGCTGAAGCCGAGGAGCAGCCCGACGCCGCCGATCGCCGCCCCGCTGGTGGCAACGGCGCGCACGGCGATCCGGTCGTGCGGGCCCCGGGTGCTGCGCAGGTGGGTCAGTTCGGCGACCTGAAAGGTGACGCGGCCGACGGTGAATCGGTCGACGGTCACGATGATGCCGGGGCGGGCATAGAGCAACGTCGTTTTCGCGCCGGTCACCCTCGGTGAGCGCGGCGCTCGCGTGGTGGCGCCTTCAGGACTCACGGATCCCTCCCACGGCGGTCGGCCGGGTCGGCCCCCGCCGAGGTGGTGGCGTCGGCGCCGGTCGGCGGGAATCCCGGCTCCGCGGTCCATTGTGTGGTGACCCCGCCAACACGTACCGCCATTTCGTCGACTCAGCGGGGCCACGCCCGGCGGGACATTGCCGGGAAAGGGAATCCATTTCGGTCTTTGTCGGTTATGAGGGCCTGCAATCCGGCGGCATACGCCCACAACGACGAATGTCATCCACCTGTGCAAATGCCGCAACCCTGGCGCGTCTCCTGCGCGCTCGCCTCGTTAGTGATCACGGTGGGTCACCTGCCGCAGCCGCACTTTCCACCACTTCGACAACATTCGCCCCGACTTCCACTGCGGGCGACTGGTGTCCCGGGTTAGATTCGGCGAGCCGGTCCGGCTCAGCGCCCACCACCCGGAGGGCCCCGGTCCGGTGCCGCCGAGGGCGTCAGCAAGCCGCCGGCGGCCGTGGGAGAGGAGCCTTCCGCTCTTGTCATCCCTGAGCAGACTGCTGCGTACGCTGGCGGTCACCGGCCTGTCGGCCGCGATGATCGCCCCGGCGACGGCGGCGTACGCCGAACCGTCTCCGGCCGACCTCACCCGGAAGATCGAGAAGTCCTCCAGCGAGCTGGAGCGGGTGGTCGAGGCGTACAACAAGCTCTCCGAGGAGATCAAGTCCAACAAGGCCGCGGCGACCCGATTACAGGCCCGCATCGGCCCGCTGGAACGGCAGGCCGCGCAGAGCCGCGCGGACGTCGCCGAACTGGCCTCGACCGCGTACAAGACGGGCGGTCTGCGGACCGCCGACGCGCTGCTGCGACCGGGCGGCTCGGCCGCGGTGCTCGACCGGCTCGGCACGATCGACCAGCTGACCCGGCAGCGGCAGGAACAGATCGAGGGTTTCACCACGAGCCAGCGGCAGCTCATCGACGAGAAGAGCCGACTGAACCGGGTGCTCGCCCGGCAGGCGGCCCAGGCTCGGGAGCTGGACAACGCGAAGGTACGCATCGAACGCGACCTGGCCCGGCTCTACGAGCTGCGTCGGCAGGCGTACGGCCGGGCGACCGAGGCCCCGGCGCCGCGGCCGGCCGCCGCCCGCGACGAGGCACCGGCGATCTCCGGCCAGGCGGGCGTGGCGGTCCGCTACGCGTACGGCGCGGTCGGCAAACCGTACGTGTGGGCCGGCGAGGGCCCGCACGGCTACGACTGCTCCGGCCTGACCCTCGCGGCCTGGCGGGCGGCCGGCAAGTCCCTGCCGCACAACGCCCGGATGCAGTGGGCCGCGGTGGCGCACATCGGCCGGGGCGAGCTCCGGCCGGGTGACCTGGTGTTCTACAGCGGGCTCGGGCACGTCGCCCTGTACATCGGCGACGGGCAGGTGATCGACGCGCCCAGCGCCGGGCGCAACGTGCTCAAGCGCGGAATGAACATGATGCCGATCCACGGCTACGGCCGGGTGCGGTAGCGCCCCGGCCTGACCCGCGAGACGGCGAACGGCCGGCGTCCCCCTATCGGACGCCGGCCGTTCGCCGTCATTACTACCAGCTCAGGCTGCCTGCAGCCCCTCGGCCCGGGCCAGCTCGCGGAGCCGGCCGAGGGCCTGGATCTCCAGCTGGCGGATCCGCTCCCGGGAGAGCGAGAACCGCGAGGCGACCTCGGTGAGCGAGTGCTCACGGCCGTCCTCCAGCCCGTAGCGGGCCCGCATGATGCCCGCCGAGCGGTCGTCGAGGTGGTTGAGCAGACCCTCGATGCGCTGCCGCTCCAGCCCGGTCAGGACGATGTCCTCCGGCGACGGGGCGTCGCTGTCGGCGACCAGGTCACCGAGGTTGGTGTCGCCGTCGTCGCCGACGGGCGTGTCCAGCGACACGGTGTCCTGCGACCAGCGGACCAGCTCGTTGACCCGCTCGACCGTGACGCCGAGCGCCGCCGCGATCTGCTCCGGCTCCGGGTCGCTGCCCAGCTCACGGGTGAGCTGACGGGCGACGTTGCGCATCCGGTTGACGTCCTCCACCAGGTGCACCGGCAGTCGCACGGTGCGCTCCTGCTGGGCGATCGCCCGGCTGATCGCCTGGCGGATCCACCAGGTGGCGTACGTCGAGAACTTGTAGCCACGCTCGTAGTCGAACTTCTCGACCGCCCGGACGAGGCCGGTGTTGCCCTCCTGGATCAGATCCAGCATGGGCATGCCCGACCGCACGTAACGGCGGGCGATCGACACGACCAGTCGCAGGTTGGCGCGGATGAACAGGTCCTTCGCGCGCTCACCCTCGGCGACCAGCCGCTCCAGGTCCTCCCGGTCGACGCCGGCGGGGACGCTGTCCTCGTCGAGCAGGTGCTCGGCGTAGAGGCCGGCCTCGATCGCCTTGGAGAGGTCGACCTCCTTGGCGGCGTCCAGCAGTGGCGTCCGGGAGATCTCGTGCAGGTAGACGCCGACCAGGTCGCGCTCCTCGGCGACCTCGTCGGTACGCATGCCGATGTTCTTGTCCACGTTGCCCACGGTCCCCTCGCTCGCGCCGGTTGCCCGGTTCCTTGCCATCCCCACGTCCATCAGCTCCCCCGCAACTTCCGCTGTGCCCCCCGGTGCTGACACCTACACAACAGATAAGACGTGTCGGGGATTCCATGTCGTGAGTCGAAAGTGTCACGAATGCCTGAGTAGTAGCTGAGAGCCCGATCCATGTTTGCTGTCAGCACCCCGCCCGGGTGGCGCGCCGATGGGCACCTCGGACGGGTCGGCGACCCCTGTCGCGGTCGGCCCCTCGATATGGCAACACCGCGATGTCGTGGGGCACAGCGACCCGGGTCACCAGTGCGGTGCGATCCTGGTCACTGCCAGATACGCGCCGATGGACGGGTCGGTTCATCCACGGAGTCGGTATTACCCCGCGCCTGGTTGAACAATCCGGAGCCCGGTTCTATGCCCGGGGCCGGTGAGCGCTCCGGCGGGTCAGGGGGCGAGCAGAGCGAGGGCGCCCCGGACCTGGTCGGCCGAGCGTGCCAGGGCGGCGCGGGCGGCCGGAACTCCGGCCCCGGAGACCAGTGAGACCAGGGCGGTCTTCAGGTCCCCGTCGGCCTCGGCGAGTGCCCGGCGGGAGACCTCGTCGGAACAGCCGGTCGCCTCCACGAGGATCGAGATCATCCGTCCCCGGAGTTTCGCGTTGGTCGCGACCATGTCGATCATCAGGTTCGAGTAGACCCGGCCCAGCCGGACCATCACGGCCGTCGAGAACGCGTTGAGCACCAGTTTCTGCGCGGTGCCCGCCTTCATGCGGGTCGAGCCGGTGACCACCTCGGGTCCGGAATCCACCCCGATGAACACGTCGACCGACCCGGCGGCCTCGGCCTCCGGATTGGCGCAGAGCAGCACCGTCGAGGCCCCCTTGGCGCGGGCCGCGGCGAGCGCCCCCAGGACGTACGGGGTGCGTCCGCTGGCGGCCAGACCGACCACCAGGTCACCGGCGCGTACGCATTCCGCCGCCTCGGCCGCCCCGCCCCGGTCGTCGTCCTCGGCGTCCTCCACGGCCTGCCACATCGCGTCGGGGCCGCCGGCCAGGTGGGCGCAGAACCAGCCCCGGGGCGAGTTGAAGGTCGGGGCGAGCTCGGCGGCGTCGAGCACCCCGAGCCGGCCGGAGGTGCCGGCGCCGAAGTAGTGCACCCGGTGGCCGCCCCGCAGCGCCGCCACGGCCAGGTCGACCGTGGCGGCGATCTCGTCGAGCACCGCGGCGACCGCGGCCGGCACCCGCCGGTCGGCATCGTTGATCACCCGGAGCATGTCCCGGGTCGACAGCAGGTCCAGGTCTGCGCTGAGTGGGTTGCGGCGTTCGGTGGGGGCGCCGACCCGGACGACCGGGCGGGGCTCCGTGCTGGGTGGCGACACCTCGTCCGGCTCCACGGCGCCGGCGGTCATCCCCGCCTCCGTCCGCCGCCCACCCGGTGCGACTGGACGGCCTCGGCCGTCGCCTCCAGGGCCTTCTTCGCACGGGCCCGGTTGCGCGCGGCCACCCCGACGAACAGGCAGTCGACCACGGTGAGCTGGGCCAGCCGGCTCGCCATCGCGCCGGACCGGTAGGTGGTCTCCCGGGCCGCGGTGGTGAGGACGAAGTCAGCCACCTCGGTCAGCGGGGAGCGTGGGAAGTTGGTCAGCGCGACGGTGGTCGCCCCCCGGCCGCGGGCCTGCTCCAGCACCTCGATCACGTCGGAGGTGGTGCCGGTGTGCGAGATGCCGACGGCGACGTCACCACGCCCGAGCAGCGCGGCGGAGGTCAACGCGGTGTGCACGTCCGGGAAGTAGAAGGCGGTGCGACCGATGCGGTGCAGCTTCTGCTGGAAGTCGGAGGCGACGAAGCCGCTCGCGCCGGCGCCGTAGACGTCGATCCGGCCGGCGCCGGCGATCGCGTCCACCACCTGTTCGCAGACGGCCGGGTCGAGTTGCTCGGCCGTCTCCTCGACGGCACGGGCGTCGTTGAACGCGATGGTCGCGATGATCTGGGCCAGGTCGGCACCCGGCGGGATGTCACCGCCGACGACGCGCGCGTCCGGCGGCTCGATCCGGCGCGCGGCCTCGGCGGCGAGCCGGATGCGCAGTTGCGGGTAGCCGTCCATGCCGACCGACCGGCAGAACCGGATGACGGTGGCCTCGGATGTCTCGGCCGCGGTGGCGAGGTCGGTGATCGTCCGGCGGGCCGCGTCGGCCGGGTCGGCGACGACCAGCCGGGCGACGCGCTGTTCGGCCGGCGACAGCGACGGAAGCAAGCCACTGATGTGGACGATCAGCCCACCGGGCTCGTGACTCGCAGAAATCTTCGGACTCTTCGCCACGGATGAAACTTACTTTCATGAGGCGTGAGCGTCAACCACGACCGCGCGTGTTCGGGAAACTACTGCCGACCGGGTCCACCCTCCGGGACAGCGTGACATCCGCATGGTGCCACCGCGTCAGCCAGCGGGACGGCCGGCGCCACCGACCGGGCACCCGGCTTACGGCGATCAGGCGGCGAGGTTAGCGTGTGCCCCATGGTGCGACGCAGCGTACTGGTGACCGGCGGCACGGGTGGCCTGGGCGGAGCGGTCACCGCCGCGTTCCGCGAGGCGGGATGGCGGGTGGTCGTACCGGAGCGACGGAGCACGACGGCGGAGTCGGCGGCCGACGACGTGGTCCGGCTGGCCGCGGACCTCACCGAACCGGCCGGCGCGGCGCGGGCGGTCGAGGCGGCGGCCGGTGACGAGACGGTGCCGCTGCGCGCGGTGGTGAACCTCGTCGGCGGTTACGCCAGCGGCGGGCTGGTGCACGAGACGCCGATCGACGAGTTCGAGCGGATGCTCACCGCCAACCTGCGCCCCACCTACCTGGTCACGCGGGCGGCGCTGCCGCACCTGGTTGCCGCCGGCGGGGGCGCCGTGGTCTGCGTCTCGGCCCGGGCCGCGCTCAGCCCGTTCCCCGGCGCCGCCGGATACGCGACCGCCAAGGCGGCGGTGCTCGCCTTCGCCAACGCGGTCGCCGTGGAGTACCGACGGTCGGGCGTGCGCGCCAACACGGTCCTGCCCAGCGTCATCGACACCCCGGCCAACCGCGCGGCGCAGCCGGACGCCGACCACTCCCGCTGGGTGGCGCCGGCCGAGATCGCCACGGTGATCCGCTTCCTGGCCTCCGACGAGTCGGCGCCGACCAGCGGCGCCGCGGTGCCGGTCTACGGGCGGGCCTGACCGGTCAGGTGTGCGCCCGAGCGGCCAGCGGCGTCGCGACTCCGGGTGCCGGGGTGTGGTCCGGTGTGACGGGCCGGGCCGGCGGCATCGGGTCCGGGGGCATCGCCGGGGTGGCCTCGGCCGTCTCCCCCGCGTCCGCGGACGGGAGCCAGCCGGCGAGGTGGCGCTGGATCTGCCGGGACACCTCCTCGGCGGGACGGCCGGCGTCGACCAGCACGAACGTCGGATACTCGGGCAGCGTCCGGTAGGCGGTGTCGGCCGCCGTGAGCCAGCCCATCGTCTCGTGGTCGGTGCCGCGCCGCTCGATCCGGTGGTACGCCTCGGCCGGGTCCACGGCGAGCAGGAAGGTCACCTGCGGCCTCGGGAAGACCCGGTAGCCGGCCCGGGCGAGCCGCTCCCAACGGTGCCCGCCGTGCGCCCGGATGCTCGCGTACTGGCAGGCGGCGTAGCGATCCATGACGGCGGTGCGCCCGGTGAGCAGGCAGCTGACCAGCGCGGCGGCGATGGCCAACCAGCGCAGCACGGACTCGACCGCCAGCAGGCCGTCGCGGCCGACGAGCCGCTGGGCGTCGGACCGGCCGACCCGCTGCGCGATCCGGCCGAGCCAGCGGCGGCCCCCGGCGTTGCGGTGGTAGGTGGCGGGGCGGCCGGCCGCGGTCAACGCGTCGGCGAGCCGGTGCGCCTGAGTGGTCTTGCCGGAACCGTCGATGCCGATCAGGGCGACAGTGCGCAGTCGACGGCGGCGGCGCTTCCGCAGTGATCTGACCACCTTGCACAGGCTATCCGACCAGCGCTCACAACCCTGCCGTTATATGCCGTTTGATCCCGCTTCGCGCCTGCCCGCGAAGGCCGTAGGTGTGGGCGCGCGGAGTGCCGGGTACGGGAGTTCGAATCCAGCCGCCTGTTTCACGACGACGGGAGCACCCGATGGCCGAGCGCGGGGACGAGACCCTGGTACACACTCTCAAGAAGGTCGCCGCCGTGCTCAAGCAGTCCGAGATCCCGTTCGCGCTCGGCGGAAGCTTCGCCGTGTACGCGCACGGCGGCCACTCCAGCGAGCACGACGTCGACTTCCTCATCCGGGAGCAGGACGTCGACCGGGCGCTGGAGGCGCTGGTGGAGGCCGGCTTCACCGCCGAACGCCCGCCGGAGGACTGGCTCGTGAAGGTCTACGACGCCGGGCGGATGGTGGACCTGATCCACCGGCCGATCGAGACGCCGGTGACGGAGGAGACGTTCGCGGACACCGTGGTGCGGCCGGTCGACGCGATCCACATGCCGGTGCTCTCCGCGACCCAGCTCATGGTGCACAAGCTCCTCAGCTTCTCCCAGCACTACTGCGACTTCGCCCGGGGGCTGCCGTTGGCCCGCTCCCTGCGCGAGCAGATCGACTGGGAACGGGTACGGAAGGAGACGCAGCACTCGCCGTACGCCGAGGCGTTCCTGGTGCTGCTGGACCGGCTCGAGGTGGTGCCGGACGCCGGCACCTCGGCAGAGAAGGGGACATCGTGACCCAGCACCGCGACACCGGCGTCGGACCACCCGACGAGTACCTGGAGGCGGAGATCCACCGGCTGCTGGCCGAGGACCCCTCCGTCGCCGAGCAGGGGATCACCGTGGTCCGTCGGGAGAACGGGCTCGTCCTCTACGGCGAGGTCGAGAGCCGCCACCGACGGGAGGAGATCCTGCGCCGGGTCTCCGAGCGGTTCCCGGACCTGCCGGTCACCAGCGAGATCGGGGTGATCCGCGCGCAGGCGCCGACGGAGATCGAGCAACTGCCCTGAGGGAGGTTCATGGTGATCCGGATCGCTGCCGTCGGCGACGTGCATCTGGACAAGGACGTTGTCGGCCGGTTCCGGCCGGCGCTGGAGGAGCTGCCCGACTGCGCGGACGCGCTGCTGCTCGCCGGTGACCTGACCCGGCACGGCACCGAGGCCGAGGCGCAGTGCGTGGCGCAGGAGTTCGGTGGGTTGGGCGTACCGGTGATCACCGTGCTCGGCAACCACGACCACCAGTGCGACCAGGTGCCCCAGGTGGTCAAGGTGCTGGAGGACGCGGGCATCACCGTGCTGGAGGGCACGGGCGTGGTGCTGGAGTGCGCCGGTGGCCGGCTCGGGATCGCGGGGGTCAAGGGCTTCGGCGGCGGCTTCGCCGGCCGCTGCGCCAGCGACTTCGGTGAGCCGGAGATGAAGGCGTTCGTCCGGACGACCACGGAGAGCGCCGACCGGCTGGCCGACGCGCTGCACAGCCTGGACTGCGACCTGCTGGTGGCCCTGACCCACTACGCCCCCGTGCCCGACACTCTGGCCGGCGAGCCGCTGGAGATCTACCCGTTCCTCGGGTCGTACCAGCTCGGTCAGGCGATCGACTCGGCGCCGACCGCGCTGGCCCTGCACGGGCACGCCCACGCGGGCTCGGAGCGGGGCACGACGCCGGGCGGGGTCCGCGTCCGCAACGTCGCGCACCCGGTGATCAAGCAGGCGTACAGCATCTTCCACCTGGGTGATCATCTCGATCCGGGCGAGGTTTCCCGAGTCGACGCATCGGGTACCTGATCAACCATGGAGCTGATTCTCTGGATTCTCGCGGTCGTACTGGTCGTTGCCGGCATCCTGGCGCTGTTCCGCCGGCAGATCCTGTGGGGCATCGTCCTCATCATCGTCGGTCTGCTCGTCGGCCCTGGCGGCGTCAGCATCTTCAACACCTGACGGGCCTTGCTGGCCCCTGGACCCGCCGGGGTCGTCGTGACCGGTCTCCGTCCTCCCGACAGGAGCACCGGACACGGCGACCCCGGCGCTGTTTCTCCGGTGCGCCGCCAGGTTCGGCCTGACCGACCGGAGGGAGAGGGCGACATGGGGACGACCCGGGACGTAGCCGCGCCCTCCGGCCGACGCGCCTGGTGGGCCCTTGCCGGTTTCGCGGCGGCGGTGTTCGTGGCGGCCGCGATCGGCGGACTGGGGGTGCAGGGCACCACCGACGAGTACGCGAGTCTGCGCCAGCCCGCCTGGGCGCCGCCCTCGTGGCTGTTCGGCCCGGTGTGGTCGCTGCTCTACGCGCTGATCGCCGTCGCCGGCTGGCTGGTGTGGCGGCGGGTCGGCTTCTCCCCCGCCCTCTGGGCGTGGACCGCCCAACTGGTGCTCAACGCCATCTGGACGCCGCTGTTCTTCGGCGCGGGTCGGTACGGTCTGGCGTTCGCCGACATCGTGGCGATGTGGCTGGCGATCGGGCTCACCGTCGTGCTCTTCGCCCGGGTGTCCCGGGTCGCCGCGGCGCTGCTGCTGCCCTACTGGGCCTGGGTGACCTTCGCCGCCGCGTTGAACCTGTCGATCTGGCGGTTGAACACCTGACCCACCGGTCTCCGGCGAGCGCCGCCCGCCGGAGGCCGTCGCGTCGGGAGTCAGCAGCGGGGGACGTTCGGGATGTAACCGTCGTGGCCGGTGTAGACGTACGCGTCGGAGATGAAGCGGCCGGAGCCGATCCGGTCCCAGATCGTGCTGGTGCCGTACGTGCCGGTGACGCTGGTGCCGCTGGTCTGGCACTGGATGGTCACCCGGGTGCCGTCGGCCACCGTGCCGACCGAGCTGTAGCCGGTGCCGGGCCCGGAGCGGACGGTCAACGGGGTGCCGCTGGTGTCGACCGTGCCGGTGCCGGCGCCCGAGGAGCAGCCGTTGTCGCTGCTGTAGGACTTGGTGCCCCAGTAGAGGGCGAGGGCGCCGTTGAACCGGACCTGGATGTCGCCGCCGTTCAACCGCTGCTCGTAGTGCAGGTGCGGGCCGGTGGAGCCGCCGGTGCTGCCCACCCAGCCGATGACCTTGCCGTAGCCGACGCTCTGGCCGACGGAGACGTTGAAGCCGCTCAGGTGGGCGTAGTAGGTGTGGTAGCCGCCGGCGTGACTGATCCGGACGTACTTTCCGTAGCTGGTGCCCCCCAGGTCGGTGACCCGGTCGACGGTTCCGGGCGCGCTGGCCACCACCGGGTCGCCGAGGTCGTCGGTGCGGTTGAAGTCGATCGCGTAGGCCGGGCTGTGGTCACTGCGGGTCTGGCCGGACCAGGACTGACCGCAGGGGAACGGCACCTTGAAGGTGGGCGCGGCCACCGCCGGGGACGCCGGCACGAGCACGCCGCCGACCAGCAGGACGGCCGCCATCAGGCTGAACCACCGCTTACGCATCCAGCTCCTCCTATGTTGAAAACCTTCGATGTGATGCGTACAGCGTGACAGATATCGTCAGCCTTCGAAAGGTGTGTGGGAGCGCGACCATCGGCGGGCGGCAAGGTTTCCAGATTGTTACTCGTCCGTGTCTGACAGGGGGTGGACCGCGTCGGATGCAAGCGCTTACATGTGGGGACGCCCATCGGACCGGCGCCAGGTCAGGACCACGACCGCGCCGGCAAGAAAGGAGGACGGCATGGCGGTCTTTGCCAGACCACGCCAGGCCTTCGTGATCGCCGGCGTACTCGGGTTGGCGCTCAGCGCCACCGCCTGCGGCACCGGCAACGACAAGGGAAGCGACAAAGCGGACTCGGCCGAGTGCGCCGTTTATTCGAAGTACGAGGGTCACGACGGCAAGAAGGTCTCCATCTACGCGTCCATCCGTGACGCCGAGGCCGACCTGCTGCGGGACTCCTGGAAGCAGTTCGAGGACTGCACCGGCATCGAGATCGACTACGAGGGCAGTGGCGAGTTCGAGGCGCAGCTCCCCGTCCGGGTCGACGGCGGCAACGCGCCCGACCTGGCCTTCGTGCCGCAGCCGGGTCTGGTCAAGCGATTCGCCGACGCCGGCAAGCTGAAGGCCCTCGGCGCCGACACCAAGGCGCTGGCCGAGCAGAACATGCCGGCCGACTGGCTGAAGTACGCCACCATCAACGGCACCCTCTACGGCGTGCCGCTCGGCGCCAACGTGAAGTCCTTCGTCTGGTACTCGCCGAAGCTCTTCAAGGAGAAGGGCTGGACGGTCCCGACCAGCTGGGACGACATGATCAAGCTCAGCGACACGATCGCGGCCAGCGGCATCAAGCCGTGGTGCGCCGGCATCGAGTCCGGTGACGCCACCGGCTGGCCGGCCACCGACTGGATCGAGGACGTGCTGCTGCGTACGCAGGGCCCCGAGGTCTACGACCAGTGGACCACCCACGCGATCCCGTTCAACGACCCGAAGGTCGCCGACGCTCTCGACCGGGCCGGCACCATCCTCAAGAACGAGAAGTACGTCAACGGCGGCTTCGGCGGCGTGAAGAGCATCGCCACCACCTCCTTCCAGGAGGCCGGCGTGCCGGTCACCACGGGCAAGTGCGCCATGCACCGCCAGGCGTCGTTCTACGCCAACCAGTTCCCCGAGGGCACGAAGGTCGCCGAGGACGGCGACGCGTTCGCCTTCTACTTCCCGGCCATCGACCCGGCCAAGGGCAAGCCCGTGCTGGGTGCCGGCGAGTTCGTCGTCGCCTACACCGACCGCCCCGAGGTCCAGGCGGTGCAGACCTACCTGGCCTCCGCCGAGTACGTCAACAGCCGCGCGAAGCTCGGCAACTGGGTCACGGCGAACAACAAGCTGGACATCGCCAACGTCGCCAGCCCGATCGACAAGCTCTCCGTCCAGATCCTGCAGGACAAGAGCGGCGTCTTCCGCTTCGACGGGTCGGACCTGATGCCGGCCGCGGTCGGCGCGGGCACGTTCTGGAAGGGCATGGTCGACTGGATCAACGGCAAGGACACCGCGTCGGTGCTGCAGGGCATCGAAGGCAGCTGGAAGTGATCTGAAAGGTGGGCCGGTCCGCGCACGCGGGCCGGCCCACCGCCGGATCCGGACCTGGGAGGGTCGATGGAGTTCGACTTCGCGGAGGAACAGCCGAAGTTCCTCATGCTGATGTACGGGCTGATCGCTTTCGTCGCGGTGGTGGGCGGTCTGCTCCTCCTGCTCGACGTGGTGCCGGCCTGGTTCGCCCGCCGCCGGGAGGCGCAGCTCGTCGCCGCGTCCGCCAGCGGCGCCCCGCTCCCCCGCCGGACGAAGCCGCGGGAAGGCCTGTTCGCGCTCTTCTTCCTGCTGCCGACGGTGCTGCTGCTCCTCATCGGGCTGGTCGTGCCGGCCATCCGCACCGTGCTGCTCTCCCTGATGGACGCGGAGAGCGACAACTGGGTGGGGCTGGCCAACTACACCTGGCTGTTCTCCGAGGACTCGATCGTCCGGGTACTCATCAACACCCTGGTCTGGGTGCTCCTGGTGCCGCTGGTGGCGACCTCGTTCGGCCTGATCTACGCCGTGCTGGTGGACCGGGTCAGGTTCGAGGCGTTCGCCAAGTCCCTCATCTTCCTGCCGATGGCGATCTCCTTCGTCGGCGCGAGCATCATCTGGAAGTTCGTCTACGCCTACCGCGGCGAGGGCGACCAGATCGGCCTGCTCAACCAGATCGTGGTCAGCCTCGGCGGCGAACCCAAGCAGTGGCTGCTCGAATCACCACTGAACACGCTGCTGCTGATCGTGATCATGGTCTGGATCCAGGCCGGCTTCGCCATGGTGGTGCTCTCCGCCGCCATCAAGGCGATCCCCGCGGACATCGTGGAGGCCGCCCGGCTCGACGGCGTCAGCTCGTGGCAGATGTTCCGGCAGATCACCCTGCCGAGCATCCGACCGGCGCTGATCGTCGTCGTCGTGACCATCACCATCGCCACGCTCAAGGTCTTCGACATCGTCCGGACCTCGACCAACGGCAACTACGACACCAGCGTGATCGCCAACGAGATGTACAACCAGGCGTTCCGGTACGGCCAGAACGGGCAGGGCTCCGCGCTCGCGGTCTTCCTCTTCATCCTGGTCATCCCGGTCGTGATCTACCAGATCCGCAACCTCCGTCAGCAGCGGGAGGGCTGAGATGACCACCGCCACGCCCACAGTCGCCGCCGGCACCCAGAAGACCGCCGGCCCCTCCAGCACCGTCGCGGGACGGGTCCGCAAGCGGCTGAACAGCCGTACCGCGACCCTGGTCTCGATCGTCATCGCGGTGGTCTGGACGGTCCCCACCTTCGGCCTCTTCATCTCCTCGCTCCGGCCGGAGGACGAGATCAAGACGACCGGTTGGTGGACCGCCTTCACCAACCCGCAGTTCACCCTGGAGAACTACCAGCAGGTGCTCTTCGGGCGGTCCTCGTCGTCCGGGCAGCTCGCCAGCTACTTCATCAACTCGCTGGCGATCACCATCCCGTCGGTGCTCTTCCCGCTCGCCTTCGCGGCGCTGGCCGCGTACGCCCTGGCGTGGATCAACTTCCGGGGCCGGGAGTGGGTCTACATCGCGATCTTCGCGCTGCAGATCGTGCCGCTCCAGATGGCCCTGGTGCCGCTGCTGCGGTTCTTCTCCACCGGCGTCTCCATCGCCGGCGTCCAGGTGCTGCCGGCGTGGGACCTCGTCGACGAGCAGAAGTTCGCCCAGGTGTGGTTCGCGCACACCTGCTTCGCCCTGCCGTTCGCGGTCTACCTGCTGCACAACTTCATCTCGCAGCTCCCCGGCGACCTGATGGAGGCGGCCCGGGTCGACGGGGCCAACCACCCGAGGATCTTCCGCACCATCGTGCTGCCGCTGATCACCCCGGCGCTGGCCGCGTTGGGCATCTTCCAGTTCCTCTGGGTCTGGAACGACCTGCTGGTCGCGCTGATCTTCGCGGGCGGCAGCAACGAGACGGCCCCGCTCACCGTCCGCCTCGCCGAGATGGCCGGCACCCGGGGCAACGAGTGGCAGCGGCTCACGGCCGGCGCGTTCGTGTCGATCGTCATCCCGCTGATCGTGTTCCTGTCCCTCCAGCGCTACTTCGTGCGAGGCCTGCTCGCCGGCAGCGTCAAGGGCTGACCGCGCTTCCGCCGCCGCCCGGCGTACGGGCGGCGGCGGGCGCGGACACGGAGCGGGGGAACCGTGACGAGGATCGATGATGTCGCCCGGTTGGCGGGAGTCTCCACCGCCACCGTGTCCCGGGCGCTGCGCGGCCTTCCGACGGTCTCGCCCGGGACCCGGCGCCGCGTGCTGGCCGCCGCCGAGCAACTGGACTACGCGGTCTCGCCGAGCGCGTCCCGGCTGGCCGGCGGCCGGACCGGCACCGTCGCGGTGGTGGTCCCCCGGATCACCCGGTGGTTCTTCGCCACCGTGGTCGAGGCGGTCGAGGACTTCCTCCACCAGTCCGGTTACGACCTGCTGCTGCACAACCTCGGCGGCCGGGAACAGATCCGGCAACGGGTGCTGCGCACCGCCAACCTGCAGAAGCGGGTGGACGCCGTCATCCTGGTCGCCACCCCGCTGCACGCCGCCGACCTGACCGCGCTCGCCGCGCTCGACCTTCCCGGCGTGACGATCAGTTCCGGCACCGGCGTCCCGGGCTGGCCGTGCGTCCGCATCGACGACGTGGCCGCCGCGCGGACCGCCACCCGGCACCTGCTCGACCTCGGCCACCGGCGGATCGCGCACATCTCCGGCGACCCGGACGACGAGCTGGCCTACACCACGCACGTCGACCGGCGACGCGGCTACCAGGCGGCGCTGCGGGCGGCCGGGATCCGGCCGGACCCGAGCCTCGACGTGGAGTCGCAGTTCACCGTCGACGGCGGCAACCGGGCCGCCACCGAGTTGCTGGCCCGCGGCGAGCCGCCGACGGCGATCGTGGCGGCCTGCGACGAGATGGCGATGGGCGCGATGACGGCGCTGCGCGACGCCGGTCTGCGCGTACCGCAGGACGTGAGCGTCGTCGGCATCGACGACCACGACCTGGCCGGCGCGCTGGGCCTGAGCACGGTGGCACAGCCGGCGGCGGAGCAGGGCCGGCTGGCCGCCCGGATGCTGCTCGACCCGCTCGGCGCCCGGACGCTCGACTCCGTCGCCGTCCGGCCCCGCGCGCCGGTCGCCGGGCCGGACACCGCGAACCCGCCGGTGATCCTGCCCACTCGGCTCGTCGTCCGCGAGTCGACCGCCCCACCGCGGGCACACTGAACGGGACTTCCGCCACCGTCGCCGGAGGCCCCCACCCGCACGACCGCACAACACACGGGAGAAGGCCCTGAACACCAACCAGTCACAGCAGAGTCCGTCCGGCGACCCGATCACCGGCTGGTGGACCGAAGCAGTGATCTACCAGATCTATCCGCGGTCGTTCGCCGACTCCAACGGCGACGGAATCGGTGACCTGCCGGGCATCACGTCCCGCCTCGACCACCTCGCCGAGCTGGGCGTCGACGCGGTCTGGCTCTCCCCGTTCTATCCGTCGCCGCAGGCCGACGCCGGCTACGACGTGGCCGACTACCGGGACGTCGACCCGCTCTTCGGCGGCCTGCCGGACGCGGACAAGCTGATCGGCGAGGCCCACTCGCGCGGCCTACGGGTGATCGTCGACCTCGTGCCCAACCACACCTCCTCCGCGCACCGGTGGTTCACCGCGGCGCTGGCCGCCCCGCCCGGCAGCCCCGAGCGGGCCCGGTACGTCTTCCGGGACGGTCGTGGCCCGGACGGCGAGCAGCCGCCGAACGACTGGCAGAGCGTGTTCGGCGGGCCGGCCTGGACCCGGGTCGTCGAGCCGGACGGCCGCCCCGGCCAGTGGTACCTGCACCTGTTCGACACCGGCCAGCCCGACCTCAACTGGGACAACCCCGAGATCCGGGCGGAGTTCCTCGACGTCCTGCGGTTCTGGCTGGACCGCGGCGTGGACGGCTTCCGGGTCGACGTGGCGCACGGCCTGATCAAGCAGGCCGACCTGGCCGACTGGCAGGAGCCCCAGGAGATCCTCTCCGGCAACGAGGGCGACCGGCCCCGCCCGCCGATGTGGGACCAGGACGGCGTGCACGAGATCTACCGCGACTGGCGGCGGGTGTTGGACGGCTATCCCGGCGAGCGGGTCCTGGTCGCCGAGGCGTGGGTGGAGCCGGCCGAGCGGCTGGCCCGCTACGTGCGGCCGGACGAGATGCACCAGGCGTTCAACTTCGAGTACCTGCTCGCCTCGTGGACCGCGCCCGCCCAGTACGCGGTGATCACCCGCTCGCTGGAGGCGACCGACGCGGTGGGCGCCCCGACCACCTGGGTGCTGTCCAACCACGACGTGGTCCGGCACGCCTCCCGGCTGGGTCTGCCGGTCGGCACGCCACGCCCGAACGGTATCGGCGTCGGCGACCCGCAGCCGGACGCCGCGCTCGGTCTGCGCCGGGCCCGGGCGGCCACCCTGCTGATGCTCGCGCTGCCCGGCTCGGCCTACCTGTACCAGGGCGAGGAGCTGGGTCTCCCGGAGCACACCACGATGCCCGACGAGGCCCGCCAGGACCCGACCTGGGCGCGCAGCGGGCACACCCAGCGCGGCCGGGACGGCTGCCGGGTGCCGATCCCGTGGGAGGCCGACGCCCCGTCGTACGGTTTCGGGCCGACCGACGCCAGCTGGCTCCCGCAGCCGGCGACCTGGGCCGAGTACGCCCTGGACCGGCAGCGGGACGTGCCCGGGTCGACGTACGAGATGTACCGGACCGCGCTGCGGCTGCGCCGCGATCACGGGCTGGGCCACGGGACGCTGCGCTGGCGGGAGTCCGGTGACACGGTGCTGACCTTCGACAACGGCGGGCTGACCGTGCTCACCAACTTCGGCGAGGCGCCGGTGCCGCTGCCGTCCGGCGCGGAGGTGCTGCACTCCAGCGCCCCGCTCACCGAGGACGGCGCCGTCGGCACCGACGTCACCGTCTGGTACCGCGGCTGACCCGACGGCGGCACAAATCCAGGGGGCTCCGGCACGCCGGGGTCCCCTGGCCGTGCTCACTCCTCCAGGCGCTCGCCCCGGTTGTGCAGCAGGTGGTTCACGGTGTCGATGTCCTCCGGCGAGGTGCGCGAGGCCAGCCAGTACATGATGCCGGTCGGCACGAAGAAGAGCTGGAACGCGGCCAGGCCGACCGCGTAGTTCAACGGCGGCGGGAACGCCGTACGCAGGGCCTGGAAGGCCGCCCCGACCAGGTAGTTGCCGGTGGCCCGCCCCACACCGTTCACCAGGTTGCCCAGGCTGTAGACCGTCCCCCGGTGCTCCGGCGGGTTGACGTCGGCGATCAACGCGAACCAGTTCGGCGCGTTCGCCGAGGTCAGGGCCAACGCGAGCAGCGCGGCGAGCAGGCTCAGCCCGACCGACGGCTCGGTGAACACGCTGCCCAGGACCGCGCCGACCACCGCGCCCGTGCCCGCGCCGTCGGGCACGTCGATGCGGATCGGCACGAAGAAGAGCACCAGGTAGAACGGCAGTGCGGCGAGGATGCCGATCGACGCGACCATCGCGCGTCCCCGGGGCGTACGCCGCTGCACCGCGTCGCCGATGAGCCCGCCGACGATGGAGAACACGCCGCCGAGCTGGAACAGGGTGGCGAAGACACTGCCCACGGCGATCGCCGTCGCGGTGGAGTAGCCCTGCGCCTCCGCGCGCTGGGTGAACAGCACCGGCAGCCACACCAGCGAGCCGAAGGCGGCCTGCGCGGTCAGCCCCTGGAGGATCAGCCACCGGTTGGTCCGCCGGCCCAGGATCCGTGGCACATCGGCGCGGCTGATCCGGTAGTCGTAGTCGCCGCCGGCCGCGAGCGCGCCGGCCAGCTCCGGCTCGCTCTGCCCGCGCCGGATGTCGTACGTGAACAGGTAGGCCAGGGTGGCGACCAGCCCGGTGACGGCGAGCACCCAGAACGGCCGGCGCCAGTCGGAGCTGCCGAGCAGGCCACCGACCAGGGTCCCGGCCAGCGTCCCGGCACCCTGGGACAGCCCCCAGAAGCTCATCACCAGCCCCCGACGGCGGGGCGAGATGAGGTCGGTGACCACCGAGAAGCCGACGGACCCGACCGCGCCGAGGCCGATCGCGGCCACGAACTGCGCGACCAGGAACACGGCGTAGCTGCCGGCGAGCGCGCTGCCGCCGGTGCCGGCCGCCCAGAGCAGCGTGCCGATCATGAGCAGCGGCTTGCGGTGGGTCCGGTCCCCCACGTACGCCCAGCAGACCGCGGCAACCGCGCTGACCAGGAAGCTCACCGCGGTGACCAGCCCGAGCAGCCGCTGCGGCACGTCGAACGCCGCGGAGATCGGCCCGTACAGCGGCGGGATCAGCCCGATCGCCACGTTGTCCAGCGAGGCGAGCAGGACGAACACCACGACGCTGTACAGCCGGTGCCCGGGACCGCCGCCCCAGGCCCGCGCCATCCCACCCCGGGCCACGGTCATGCCTGACAGCCAACCAGGCCGGGAGGGGGGTGCGTGGCCGGGGTGGCTCAGCCGTCGGTCCGCAACGCGGCCACCGGTTCGATCCGGGACGCCCGCCAGGCGGGGTAGATCCCGGCCACGAGCCCCACCACGGCCCCCAGGAGCGCGGCGCCCGGTGTCAACCACGGTTCCATGACCGGCGTCCACTGCCGCAGGTAACCGACCCCGACCACGGTCAGGACGCCGAGCGCCGCACCCAGGACGCCGCCGAACAGCCCGACCAGCGCCGACTCCAGCATGAACAGCAGGGCGACGGAGCCGCGGGTCGCGCCGAGACTGCGGCGCAGGCCGATCTCCCCCACCCGCTGCAGCACGGACACCAGCATCGTGTTGGCGATGCCGACCGCGCCGATCGCCAGCGTGACCGCCGCGAGCACCAGGAACAGGGCCTGGGTGTCGGCGGCGACCTTCGCCCGGGTGGCGGCCGGCTCGGGCGGGCGCTGTGCCACCAGCGCCTCCGGTTGCTGCGGTGCGAGGGCGAGCGGGGCCTGGCCGGCGACCGACGCCGCCGCCCCGACGGCCGTCTCCACCACGACGGAGAGCGGCGAGACGAGGCCGAACCGGGCGCGAGCCGTGCCGTCCGGCAGGATCACGGCGTCGAGCAGGCTCGGCGCGCGCTCCACGGTGGCCAGCACGCCGATCACGGTGAACGCGCGGTCCCCGACGAACACGGCCGGCGCCTGGCTCACGTCGGCCAGGTGCAGTCGGGCGGCCAGCCGAGCGCCGAGCACCACGACGGGGTCGCGCCGGTCGCTGTGCCCCTGGTCGTACCAACGGCCGGAGAGAAGCCTCCCCCGGACGGCGGGGAGGAGTTCCGGCGAGGCCGACACCAGCGGCGGCTGGGTGACGTCGCTGGCGAGCGGATCCACGACGGTGGTCGCCCGGACGGGTGTGCCGGGCAGGTCCAGCGTGCTCATCGTCCCGGCGGCCACCACCCCGTTCAGCCGCTCGACACGTCGCGGAGCGTCCCAGGGAATCGGGCTCTGTGCCCGCTCCGGGCCACCGTCGTTGGCCGGCAGGACGGTGACGGAGGTCGCGGCGAGCTCGTCGAAGTGCGACACGATGCGGGCGCCCGCGGTGGTGGCGAGACCGAGCGTCGCGACCAGCGCGGCGATGCCCACCACCACACCCAGGGCGGTGAGCAGCGTGCGGTGCACCCGGGCGCGGATGCCGGCCAGGGCCTCGGCGACCAGGTCACGCATCGGTCGGCACCTCGCGAACCGTACCGTCGACGATCTCGACGCGCCGCCGTGCCCGGGCCGCGACCTGCCCGTCGTGGGTGACCATGAGCACGGTCTGTCCCTCGTCGTTCAACCGCACGAAGAGGGACAGCACCTCCTCCGCCGTCGCCGAGTCGAGATTCCCGGTCGGCTCGTCGGCGAGGAGCAGCTGCGGGCGGATGGAGAGCGCGCGGGCCACGGCCACCCGCTGCCGCTCGCCGCCGGACATCGTCGTCGGCATCGCCCGGGCCCGGTCGGCGAGACCGACGCGGTCCAGCGCCTCGGCCGCCCGCGCGGCCCGCAGGCGGCGCGGACAACCGTGGTAGAGCAGGGCGACCATGACGTTCTCCAGCGCCGACCGGTGGGGCATCAGGTGGAAGCTCTGGAACACGAAACCGATCCGCGAGGCGCGCAGCCGGGTGCGCGCCCGGTCGGACAGGGCGGACACGTCCTCCCCATCCAGCAGGTAGGAGCCCGAGGTGGGTCGGTCGAGCAGACCGAGGATCTGCAACAGCGTCGACTTGCCCGACCCGGAGCGGCCGGTGATCGCGACCCACTCGCCGGCCCGAACCACCAGGTCCGTGGGTCGCAACGCGGTCACCGGCCGGACGGCGGGATAGACGCGACCGGCGCCGCGCAGCTCGACCAGGGGGGTCACGACCGCGCACCGACGACGACGAGGTCGCCCTCGGCGAGGTCCCCGCCCGTGGCCCGCACCTCGGCGAACCCGCCCGACGACAGCCCCACGGTCACCGGCACGTCGCGGCCACCCGCCGGACCCGACACGCGGACCCGGGCCGCCCCGGAGGCGTCCGTGACCAGCGCGGCCAGCGGCACGGCGAGCACCGCACCATCGGTGCTGGAGATGGGCACGCGGATGCGTACGTCGCGGCCGTGCAGCTCCGCGGGCACGGCGCCGACCGGCCTGATGCGGATCTCGTACTGCCCCTCGGAGGCCTCGCCCGTGCCCGGCTTGTCGGCCACGTGGGAGACCTCGCCGCTGAAGGTCGCGACGCCGTCACCCTCGTCGAGCTGGGCCCGCTGCCCCACCGTGAGCAGGCCCCGCTCCTCCCCGGAAACCGCGCTGGTCACCTCCAAAGCGGCGGCCGTCAGGCTCATCACCGTGCCGTTCGCCTCGCGCCCCAGGGCCGTCTCCACCTTGTCCACCCGTCGGGGCAGCGCGGGGACGAAGGCCACCTCACCCCGGGGCACCCGCGACCCGACGGTCGACCGCAACCGGGTCAGCGCGCCGCGCGCCTCGTCCTGACGTCGGACCGCGGCCGCGACCGCCGCCTCCGCCGCGCCCGCGTCGGCGGACCCGGCCAACTCGGCCAGATCGGCCCGGGCCAGCTCCAGCGTCACGCGGGCCGCCTCCACCTCGGCGTCGAGCCGACCGATCGTGGCGGGCGGCGCGCCCTCGGCGATCGCCGCGTCCCGCTCCCGCGTCGCCGCCTCGACGTCGGCCTCGGCACTGCGGACCCGGGCCCGGGCCACGCTGAGCTCCGCCGCCGACGGCCCCTGCCGCGCCGTCCGCAGCGCCGCCCGGGCGGTGTCGACGGCGGCCTCGGCGGCCGCGACGCGCTCGCGTGCCGCCGCGAGTTGCTGCTCCTGCTCCGCGGTCGGCCCGACGGGCGGGTATCCGGCGGCCCGGTAGAGACGGTCCACGCCGGCCGAGGTCCGCGCGTCGAACGTGTCGTCCGGCAGGCCGGTGAAGTGGCCCAGGCGGGCCAGCGCGCGCTCCAGCTGTCGGACGTCCGGACCGGTGCTGCCGGGCGCCAGCGCGCGGTACATCGGGATGGCGCCGTCCAACAGGATCACCGGCCGACCGGACACCTGGAGCGCCACGTCCCCCTCGTCCAGGCTCACGCCGGGCCTGGGTACGCGGCCGGTGACCACCAGCTTGCCGAGCCGGCCGTCACCGAGATCGGTGTCCACCGTCAACGCCTGCGGCTCGGCGAACCCGAGCATGCCGCGGACGACGACGGAGGTGGCGATGACCCGCCGCTCCACGGGCACGGTGATGGCACCGGCCTCGGGCGGCGCGGCGTGCTGGGCGGCCTCCACCGGCGACTGGATGGAGCGGCCCGCCCACCAGCCGACCGCCGCCGCCAGGACCGCGACCGCCAGCAGCGTCGACAGCGCGCCGGGACGCCGTGGGCGGGCGGCCCGACCGCGTGCCGCCAGCCGGCCCCACAGCCCGCGGAGCGCCGTCCCCGTCACAGCTCACCGGCCAACGCCTTGTCCAGGTACTCCCGGTAGACCTGCTTGTAGAGGTCGTCGTAGGGCCACTGGCAGGGCTCGGTCTGCCGCGCCTCGGCGATCTCCCGCTCCTGCAGCCTCTTCAGCTCACCGAGTTCCGTGCCGCTGAAGACGTCCGAGAGGCGCAGCGCGGCGCTGTCCCGGCCGGCCTCGTCGGCCTCGGCGACCGCCCGCTCGAAGCCGTCTCGGAACTTCTCGGCCGCCTTCGCCAGCCGCAGGGACCGGGCGTCACCGCTGTCGAAGCCCTTCTCCTCCAGGCAGGTGCGTCGCACCTCGCCCGCGCGGACGACGCGGGGGTCGGCGTCCACGGCGCCGTAGATCCGGTCGCTGCGCGCCGACTGTTCGGGGCTGAGCCGCAGGTTGGCGACGTTCGGCGCCGGGCCGAAGCGCTCCTCGGCCTCACGGCGGCAGCGCTCCAGCCGGCCGCGCCAGCCGCCGACCTGCTCCGAGGTCATCCCGGCCAGCGCCCGCCGGTTGGGGTCGACCCGCCGGGTGCCCGGCGGCAGGTAGTCGATCAGGGTGGTCAGCCCGTACCCGTACTGCCGGACGAACTGCTCCCGGCTGAGCCCCAGCGCGATCCGCCGGTCGACCGCCCACTGGTCGATGAAGGGCTGGTAGTCGTAACCCTCCGCCTTCATGCACCCGACCAGCGCGCTGTTGACCTGGTCCCAGTAGGCGAGCGTCTCGTCCCGGTTGTCGTCGCCCCGGTCGAGGGCCTGGGCCATCACCTCCTCGACCGGTTTGGCGGCGCCGGAGTCGGTGGCCGGCTCGGCGGACGAGCAGCCGGCGACGACGGTGGCCGCCAGGGCCACACACGCGAGCCTGAACGCTTTCATGCACACCCCGTCACGTTCTGGGCTGCCGGGCCGGCCCGGGGAGGGCCGACCCGGAGCGATCAGGTCAGTAGGCGCCGTTGTAGTAGTTGGTGCTCAGCGCCCCGGTGGCGGTGAGCTGGCCGCGGAAGTCGGCCCACACGTTGCCGTTCTGGTCCCAGAAGGTGTAGTTGTAGCCGGCGGAGTCGCAGCTGGTGCCCTGCGTCCCGACGTAGCTGGGGTCGTAGTAGCGGATGGAGAGACACGAGCCGTCGGTGTAGGTGTCGCTGATCTTGCCGTAGTAGACGCCGTTGCGGTTGCAGGTCTCCGGCGAACGCAGCTGCTCCACACCGCGCTTGACGCCACCGATGTAGACCTGGACCGGCGAGCCGTAGTTGCTCTCGTAGCAGCCGGCCTGGGCGGGCGCGGCGACGGCCTGGACGGCGACGATCCCGCCGGCCGTCAGCGCGAGCGCCGCGACGGACGCCCGTAGTTTCCTTCCCGGTAGACGCTTCACATCGACTCCTCCCGTTGGGTGACCGAACGGTAATCAGCCGGATGCGCTGCGCGCTGCCCCGCCCGACCGTCCACGGTGGTGGGACGGCGGGGAGGGTCGCAGCCAGTCACCGTTCTCGATGCAGCAGGCACGACCGGGCCCACCGCCTGGGACGCCGAGCTGCGCCGACGGCCGAGCCCCCGGCCGAACGGACCGGGGGCTCATGACCAACAGTTAACGTTGCAGATCGATAACGAGACGGTTCAGCGGTTGATCACCTGGTCGCGGGCCTCGGCGTAGCGCTCCCGGACCGCCGGGACCGGCTCCGCCGCGTACTCCTCGGTGCCCTCGACCGCCCACTCCGGCGGCGTCTTCCCACCGAGCGCGACCCAGGCGGCCTGGCGGGCGGCCCCGTCGGCGACGTACTCGCCGGGTGGCGGCACCACCACGGGGCAGCCGAACACCTGCGGCGCGATCCGACGGACGGCGGCCGAGCGGGCGCCACCGCCCACCAGGATCACCCGTCGGGGGGTCACCCCCTGGGCCACGATCGCGTCCAGGCCGTCGGCGAGGGCGCAGAGCATGCCCTCGACGGCCGCCCGGGCCAGGTGCGCCGGGGTGGCGGTGCGCAGGGTCAACCCGTGCACCGCGCCGGTGGCGGTCGGCCGGTTCGGGGTCCGTTCACCCTCCAGGTAGGGCACCATGACCAGCCCGTCCGCGCCGGCCGGCGCGGAGAGGGCCAGGTCGGCCAATTCATCGAGACCGACCCCGAGCATCGACGCGGCGGCGTCGAGCACCCGGGCCGCGTTGAGGGTGCACACCAGCGGCAGGAACCGGCCGGTGGCGTCGGCGAAGCCGGCCACGATCCCGCTGGCATCCGCGGACGGACCCTCGGCGACGCTGAACACCGTGCCCGACGTGCCGATCGAGATCACCACGTCACCCGGGCCGGCACCGACGCCGAGCGCGGCGGCCGCGTTGTCGCCGGTCCCCGGCCCCAGCAGCGCACCACCGCCGGCGGGACCGGTCGGCCGGCCGTCGGTCGACAGCGCGCCGGGGTGCAGCTCCCCCGCCGGGTCGGCGGGCCCGAGCACGGTCGGCACCCGCAGGCGCCGGCCGAACGCCTGCTCCAGCAGGTCGAACCGGTATTCGCCGGTGGCCGGCGACCAGTAGCCGGTGCCGCTGGCGTCACCCCGGTCGGTGCGCAACGCGGCCAGGTCGGTCGCGCCGGCCAACCGCCAGGTCAGCCAGTCGTGCGGCAGGCAGACCGCCGCCACCCGGGCCGCGTGCTCCGGCTCGTGCCGGGCCAGCCACCGCAGCTTGGTCGCGGTGAAGCTGGCGACCGGCACGCTGCCCACCGCGTCGGCCCAGAAGCGTCGGCCGGTCTCCCCGCCGCCGGCCTCCGCGACCAGGTCGGCGGCGGCGTCGGCCGAGCGCGTGTCGTTCCACAGCAGGGCGGGCCGGACGACGTCGCCGGCCTCGTCCAGCGTGACCATGCCGTGCTGCTGACCACCGATCGACACGGCGACCACGTCGGACAGCCCGCCGGCGGCGTCGACCGCCGCCCGCAGCGCCGTCCACCAGGCCGCCGGATCGACCTCCGTGCCGTCCGGGTGCGGCGCCCGGCCCTGCCGGACCAGGGCGCCGCTCTCCGCGTCACGGACCACCACCTTGCTCGACTGGGTAGACGAGTCCACCCCCGCGACGAGCGGCATGACGACCGCCTCAGCGCGCGCCGAGCAGGTGCTCGACGGCGAGCTGGTTGAGCCGGACGAAACCGAAGCCCCGCGCGGCGGTCGCGTCCACGTCGAAGTCCTCGAACGCGGAGCGGTCGGCCAGCAGGTCGGCGTAGCTCTCACCGTCGGCCAGCGTCGGGGTGGCCAGCTCGGTCACCTTGCTGGCGGCGAGCGCCTCGGCCACCTCCGGGTCGGCGCGGAACGCCGCGGCCCGCTCCTTGAGCAGCAGGTAGGTCGCCATGTTCGCCTCGGCGGACGCCCACACCCCGGCGATGTCCTCGGTGCGGGACGGCTTGTAGTCGAAGTGCCGGGGACCGTCGTACGCGGGCCCGCCACCCGGGCCGCCGTTCTCCAGCAGGTCGACCAGCGCGAACGCGTTCATCAGGTCACCGTGGCCGAAGACCAGGTCCTGGTCGTACTTGATGCCGCGCTGGCCGTTGAGGTCGAGGTGGAACAGCTTGCCCTGCCAGAGCGCCTGGGCGATGCCGTGGGCGTAGTTGAGCCCGGCCATCTGCTCGTGGCCCACCTCGGGGTTGAGGCCGACCAGCTCGGGGTGGGCCAGGGTGGAGATGAAGGCCAGCGCGTGCCCGACGGTGGGCAGCAGGATGTCGCCGCGCGGCTCGTTCGGCTTGGGCTCCAGGGCGAAGCGCAGGTCGTAGCCACGGTCGATGACGTACTGGGTGAGCAGGTCGACGGCCTCGCGGTAGCGCTCCAGCGCGGCCCGGACGTCCTTGGCGACGTCGTACTCGGAGCCCTCCCGGCCGCCCCACATCACGAAGGTCTTGGCCCCCAGCTCGGCGGCCAGGTCGACGTTGCGCAGCACCTTGCGCAGCGCGTAGCGCCGGACGTCGCGGTCGTTGCTGGTGAAGCCGCCGTCCTTGAAGACAGGGTGGGTGAAGAGGTTGGTGGTGACCATCGGCACGACCAGGCCGGTCTCGTCGAGGGCCTTGCGGAATCGGGCGATGTGCTGGTCGCGGGTGGCCGCGTCGACGCCGAACGGGATCAGGTCGTCGTCGTGGAAGGTGACGCCGTACGCGCCGAGCTCGGCGAGCCGGTGCACCGACTCGACCGGGTCCAGGTCGGGGCGGGTGGCGTCGCCGAACGGGTCGCGGGCCGACCAGCCCACGGTCCAGAGCCCGAAGGAGAACTTGTCGGCGGGGGTGGGACGGGGTGCCATGGCAACCTCCGGGGTGTGGTCCATTATTTTGTTCAGCGATTGAATTATTTGCCTGACCTGTGGCACTGTCAAGGGGTGTCACCTGCCACCGCTCCCGCCTCGGCCGTCCGCCAAGGCAGCCTGCGCGAGCTGAACCTCGCTGTGGTGCTCGGCCGCATCGCCGCCGCCGAGCGCGCGCCCTCGCGGGCCGACCTGGCCGCCGAGACCGGCCTCACCCGAGCCACCGTCTCCGCGGTCGTCGAGGACCTCATCAGCGGCCGACTGGTCACCGAGGCCGACCCCGCGCCGCGCGCCGGCGCCGGCCGACCCGCCCGGGGGCTGGTGCTGGCCGGCGACGGCCCCGCCGGCCTCGGCCTGGAGATCAACGTCGACTACCTGGCCGTCTGCGTGGTGGACCTGGCCGGGCAGGTACGGCACCACACCGTGCACCGGGCCGACCTGCGGCCCGTCGCCCCCGCCGACGCGCTCGCCCGGCTGGTCGAGCTGACCGGGCGGGCCCGGGCCGACGCGGCGGAGCAGGGCCTCACCCTGGCCGGCGCGGCGCTCGCCGTGCCCGGGCTGGTGGACGACGCCGGGCTCGTCCGGCTCGCGCCGAACCTCGGCTGGCGCGACGTGCCGGTGCCGGCGCTGCTCGCCGCGCATCCGCCGCTCACCGAGCCGGTCGAGGGCGTACCGCCGCTGGTGGTCGACAACGAGGCCAATCTGGCCGCGCTCGGCGAGCTGCACGCGGACCCGGGCGGGCCGACGAGCTTCCTGCACATCTCCGGCGAGGTCGGCATCGGCGCCGGGATCGTGCTCGACGGCGCCCTCTTCCGCGGCGTCCGGGGCTGGAGCGGCGAGATCGGGCACATGCCGGTCCGCCCCGAGGGTCGCCCGTGCCGGTGCGGCGGCCGGGGGTGCCTGGAGCAGTACGCCGGCCAGGAGGCGATCCTGGCCGCCGCCGGCCTGATCGGGGCGGACCTGCCCGCGGACACCGCCGCGGCACGGCTGGCCGAGCTGGCCGAGGCCGGCACCGCCGAGGCGCTCCGCGCGCTGCAGGACGCCGGCACCGCGCTCGGGGTGGCCGTCGCCGGCGTGGTGAACCTGCTCGACCTCGACACCGTGGTCCTCGGCGGCGGCTACGCCCCGCTCACGCCCTGGCTGGGGCCGCCGGTGCTCACCGAGATCTCCCGTCGGGTGCTGACCGCCGCCTGGTCGCCGGTCACGGTGCGGTCGGCGACGCTCGGCGCCGACGCCGCCGCGGTGGGCGCGGCCGGCTCGGTGGTCCGCCGGATCATCGCCCGACCGGCCGGCTGGCTGGCCCGCACGGCCTGAGCCCCACCCACCGCGCCCCTGCGCCGGTGGTGGCACCCGTCGGTACGCTTGCCGGCAGGCAACGATGCCGGGCGGAGGTGCGGGAGCGGCGATGCGGACAGGGCGACGGACCGGGGTCACCGGCGACCGGCGGCGATGACCGCGACTCGTCGGGACGGCACGGCCGACCCGGTCGACGACGCGGCGCCTCACCCACCGGCCCGGCGATCCGCACCGGCCGACCCGGGGCTGACCCGTGAACTTCTGGACGGCCTGGCCGAGGCCGTCGTCACGACCGACGGCGCCGGCCTGGTCACCCTCGTCAACGCGATGGCCGGCGAACTGCTCCCGGAGCTGCGGCCCGGCGCCGAGCTGGCCCGGAGTCCGGTGGCGGCCCTGGCCCGGGCGGTGCGGGCCGGCGCGGGTGACTTCGACGGCGAGCACCGCGGGCGGCGGCTCCGCGGCGCTCGCCGCGACCTGACCGGCGGCGGGCACGCCTGGTACGTCCGCGACGTCACCGAGGAGTGCGTCCGCGACGACGCCCTGCTGGCCGAGCGGTCCCGCACGTCCTTCCTGGCCCGGGCCGGCAGCCGGCTGGCGCTCTCGCTGGACCGGGACCGGACGCTGCGCGCCACCGTCACGCTCGCCGTGCCCTACCTGGCCGACGCCGCGATCGTGGTCCACCGTCCCGCCCCACCGGCCACGCCGGTCCCGCGCTGGCACCGGTACACCGACGGCGACCCGGATCCGGTCGACGGCGTCGCCTCGGCCGAGCTGGCCGCCGCCCTCCCGGGGCTCGCCGACGCGCTGGCCGGTGGGCCGCCGTCGGGGCCCGAGCGGTGGAGCCCCGCCGACCTGGCCGCCCTGGCCCCGCTGCTGCCCACCGGCTTCGCGCCCGGCGCGGTGCTGGTCAGCCCGATGCCCGGTGCCGCCGGCCCGCGCGCCACCCTGCTGCTCGTCCGCCGGGCGGGGCGGGCGGCCTTCGACGGCCGCGACGTCGAGCTGGGTCACGAGTTCGCCGCCCGGGCGGGCGCGGCGCTGGCGACCGCCGAGCTCTACGGTGAGCAGACGCACCTCGCGCGGGTGCTCCAGCACAGCCTGCTCCCGCCGGAGCTGCCGACCCTCCCGGGGCTCGCGGTCGCCGGCGGCTACCGGGCCACCGGCGACAGCCTGCGGATCGGGGGCGACTTCTACGACGTCCTGCCCACCGGTCGGGGCGCGACGTTCGCCATCGGCGACGTGAGCGGTCGGGGCGTCGGCGCCGCCGTGCTCACCGGCCGCGTACGCCAGTCGTTGCGGACCCTGCGCCTGGTGGAACAGCGCCCACGGGAGCTGCTGCGGCTGCTCAACCAGGCCCTGCTCGACGCGCCCGACGCCGCCCGGCGCAGCCAGTTCACCAGCCTGCTGCTCGGCACGGCGGAGCCGCTGCCGGGGGGCGGTCTGCGCGTCCGGATCGCCGGCGGTGGGCACCCGGCCCCGCTGGTGCTCCGGGCCGACGGCGTCGTCAGGCCGGTCCCCGTCGGCGGGATGCCGGTGGGGGCGCTGCCCGACGCGCGGTTCGTCGAGACGGAGGTACGGCTCGCTCCCGGCGAAGTGCTGCTGGCCCACACCGACGGGGTGACCAGGGCGTACGGTGACGGACCGGACGGGGGGCCGCTCGGCGAGGCACGCCTGTCGGCCGCGCTCGCCGGCTCGGCCGGGCTGACCGCCGCCGCGCTCGTCGACCGGCTGCTGCGGCTGGTGGACGAGTGGCTGGCCGGGCGGGGCGACGACGACGTGGCGATGCTCGCCCTCGCCCCCGCGGAAGGCGACTGATCAGGCCGTACGGGCCACCGGCGGCTCGCCCGCCGGCCAGTCCAGGCGGGTCGGGATCTGGCTGCCGTCGATCACGTCCGGCCGGACGGGCACCGGCTCCACCGGCGCGGACCGGGCCTCCTGCCGCCGCGCGGTCTCGTCGAACTCGCGCATCCCGAGCAGCAGCGCCTCCCGCCCCTGCGGCGTCATGCCGGCGAGGATGCGGGCGAGCTGTTCCCGCCGGTCCTCGCGCAGCTCCACCAGGAGGCGACGCGCCTCCTGCGTGAGGTGCAGCGAGATCTCCCGGCGGTCGAGCCGGCCCGGCTCCCGTTCGAGCATCCCGGCGGCCACCAGTCGGTCGCAGAGCCTGCTGGCCGAACTGAGCAGCATGTCGAGGCGGCTCGCCAGCCGACGGAGGTTGATCCCGTCGTGCTGGTCGACCACCATGATGGCGCGCAGCTGGGCGCCGGAGACGCGGCTGGTGGTCCGCTCCCGCGCCGCCTCCCACACGGTCAGCAGGGCACCCGCCGCCGTGTCGAGGGCGGCGGCGATACTCGTCTCAGGGTCCGGTGGACCGTGCAGTTCGGCCATGGTGGCCCGAGAGTACTCCGAAGATGTCCTGGTTGAGCTTGCGATCAAGGAGCGGGCATGAGCGAACCGGTCAACCGGGCACGACAGACCCTGAACGGGGCGCCCGCCGACCTGTTGGTCGAGCGGATCGCCGACGTCCTGGCCCGGTCGTACGGGATCGACGACACCGAGCTGCTCCAGGTCGACTACCGGCTCGCCGAGCTGCTGCCGCTGCACGGCGATGAGCCGGTCACCGGGCCCGGCCACCCGGCCTGGCGCTGCTTCGACCACCAGGAGCCGGTGCTCAGCGGGGTGACCGGGTACCTGCCCGTCACCATGCGCGGCGAGCGGCGGGGCGTCCTGCGGGTGGCCCCGGTCCCGGACGACCACGCCGTCCTCGAGGATCTCGCCCAGATCGCCACCGCGCTGGCCCACGAGCTGGCCGCCGTCTCCGCCGGCACCGACGTCTACCGGTCGGCCCGGCGCAGCCGCCGGCTGACCCTCGCCGCCGAGATGCAGTGGGAGCTGCTGCCCGGCCGCAGCCGGACCCGGCCGGCGTTCCGCCTGGCCGGGCAGCTGGAGCCGGCGTACGCGGTGCGGGGCGACAGCTTCGACTGGTCCGACGACGGGAACCGGCTCTGGCTGGCGACCATCAACGGGATGGGTGAGGGGGTCGCCGCGTCGATGCTGACCGCGCTGGCCACCAGCGCCCTGCGCAACGCCCGCCGGGCCGGCCTGTCCCTTGCCGACCAGGCGTCCCTCGCCGACCAGGCGATCTACGACCTGCACCGGGGCAGCCAGCACGTCGCCGCCCTGCTCATGGAGCTGGACCTGGCCAGCGGGATGATGACGGTGGTGGACGCCGGCTCGCCCCGGCTGCTGCGGCTGCGCGAGGGGGAGGTCACCGAGCAGCCGTTGGAGGACCAGTTCCCACTGGGCATGTTCGAGGCGACCGACTACCGCCCGCAACGGTTCCCACTGCGGCGGGGCGACCGGCTCTTCGTGGTCAGCGACGGGGTCGTCGACGCGACCGCACAGGACGTCCCGTACGGCGTCTCGGCGCTGGAACGGTTCCTGCGCCGGACCGGGCCGATGGACCCCCTGGACGCGGTCCGGTCCGTCCTCGGTGACCTGCGCGCCTACGTGGCCGGCGACCTCATCGACGACGCCGTGGTCGTCTGCCTGGACTGGACCGGCCCGCAGCCCTGACGCGGCTCAGTACGCTCCGCGGCTGTTGACGACCGCGCCGAACGTCTTCCACAGGATGGTCAGGTCGGCGGCGAGCGACCAGTTCTCCACGTAGTAGAGGTCGAGCCGGATGCCGTCCTCCCAGCTCAGGTCGGAGCGGCCGCTGACCTGCCACAGCCCGGTCATGCCCGGCTTGACGAGCAGTCGCCGGGCCACGTCCCCGTCGTAGCGGGCCACCTCGGACGGCAGCGGCGGACGGGGGCCGACCAGGCTCATCTGCCCGAGCAGCACGTTGACCAGCTGGGGCAACTCGTCGAGCGACCACTTGCGCAGCACCCGTCCGACCCGGGTGATCCGCGGGTCGTCGCGCATCTTGAACATCAGGCCGTCGGTCTCGTTGCGGCTGACCAGCTCGGCCAGGAGTTCGTCCGCGTTGACCACCATCGTGCGGAACTTCCACACGCCGAACTCCAGCCCGCCCCGGCCGACGCGGGTCTGCCGGAAGAAGACCGGCCCCCGGCTGTCCAGGCGGATGGCCAGCGCGAGGAACGCCAGGACGGGCAGCAGCGCGGTCAGCGCGACCGTCGCGGTGGCCCGGTCGACGAAGCCCTTGACCAGCTTGCGGGCACCGCGGAACTCGGGCGCCTCGACGTGGATCAGCGGCAGGCCGGCGACCGGCCGGGTGTGGATGCGGGGGCCGGCGACGTCGGTGAGCGCCGGCGCCACCACCAGGTCGATGCCGGTGCCCTCCAGCTGCCAGCCGAGCCGACGCAGCCGGGTGGCGGTCAGCTCGCCGGACGCGGTGACGGCGATGGTGTCCGCCCCGACCGCCTCGGCGGCCTCGGGAATGCCGCGCAGCGAGCCGACCACCGGCACGTCACCGAGCCGCTGCGCGACCGGTGCCAGCAGCGCGTCGGGGATGCAGGCTCCGACCACGTGGTAGCCGGCGTACGGCTCCCGGCGCAGGGTGAGCACGAGTTCCAGCACGTGCGCGGCCTCGCCGACGACCAGGACCCGGCGGGACCAGCCGATGCCCCGGGAGCGGGCCCGGTGCAGCCGCTTGCGGGCGGCGAACCGGGTCGCCTCCAGACCGATCGTGCCGATCGCGAAGGAGATCGCGAGGAAGCCCCGGGAGACGTTCACGTCGGCGACGTAGCCGAGGATGGCGATGCCGCCGGCCAGCCGCAGGCTCGCCGTGCCGACCCGGCGGTACTCGTCGGCGCCGTAGCCGATCACCCGGTCGTCGTAGCAGCCGAGCGCCTTGAGCGAGACCAGCCAGGCGACCAGCAGCGCGGGGGCGACCAGCACGTACGAGATCTCCGAGCCGCTCGCCCGGCCGTCGCCGAAGCGGGCCAGGTAACCGGCCAGCAGCGCGACGGTCAGCACGGCGGTGTCGAGCACCACCAGCACCCGGATGTAGGCCCGCTCGTCGGCGCGGGCCGGCGATCCGGCCGGGCCGGACTCCGGGCCAGGCGTCGTCCTGACTGGGCTCAACAGCGTCGCCGAGGTCACCGGCCCCTCCCACTTCGTCCCGGGACGGCCCCGGCCCACGCTCGGTCGGGGGTGCGGACCGACGACGCCGGAACACGTCGACATCCTGCCCCGCCAACTATGGCTACCGATTACTTCCGACGTATTGCCGTCACTTTTACGGAGCGCCGCGCGTACGAGAATGGGCCCGGCGTACGGCTTCAGCCGTACGACGGGCCCATCCTGACTAGCCAGTCAGTCAGCGTGGGGCCGGCGGCCGCAACGCGATGGCCTTGAGGAAGATGTTGCCGATCTCGGTCGGGTTCTTGGTGACGAAGCTGCCGCCGCCGGTGACCTTGACGATCGAGTCGAGCTCGGCCTTGCTGACGCCCTCACCGATACCGATGATGATGACCTGCACCGGCCGCTCCGGGTCGGCGAGGCGCTTCAGCTGAGACAGCAGCTGCTGCTGCGAGATGCCGTTGTCGTCCTCGTTCTTGCCGTCGGTGAACAGCACGATCGAGTTGACCCGGCCGGGCTGCCAGTCCTCCTGCACCGTCTTGTAGGCGGCCAGCATCGTGTCGTAGAGGCCGGTGTTGCCGTCCGACGGCCGGATGCCGCTCAGCGCGCCCTCCAGCTTGCCGCGCTGGCCCGAGAGCGGGCCGATCGGCACGAGTTCCTTGTAGTCGCGGCTCCCCACCAGGTTCGTGGAGAAGGTCCACAGGCCGATCTGCCACGAGTCGTCGAAGAGACCGAGACCGCGCCGGGCCGCCTCGACCGTGACCTCCTCGCGGCTGCGGTTGTTGGCCGTCGGCACCTCGTCCTTCATCGAGCCGGAGACGTCGATGACGGCGAGCATCCGGCCGGTCTGGGTGGCGATGGACCAACTGGACACCACCCGGTCGATCGCCACCGGGTCGAGCCCGCCGGCCGCCGTGCCACCGTCCGCCGCCGCCGTGGGCGGGCCACCCGCCGGGCTCGGCGCGCCCTGCGGCGCCTTGAACCCCGCACCCCAGTTGCCGTCCGGCGCGCGCAGCGACACGGCGGCGAGCCGGTCCCGGAACCCGGCGGTGGTGAGCACCTCGAACAGCACCCGCGCCGCGGACGCCTTGGCCGGCTCGATGCCGGGCAGCACCGCGTACGGGTAGTCGAGCGGCGCGGGCGCCGGCTCCAGGTAGAGCGCGGCCAGCTCCACCGGCGGCTTCTTGCTGTTGTACGCGATCACGTCCTCTTCGGACAGTGCCGCGGCGCCGAGGCCACTGGCGATGGCCGTGGGGTCGTTGGCGGTCGGGAAGCGGGCCAGCAGGTCGTTGCGCAGCGCGGACCGCCCGGTGGCGAGCGCGCGCAGCGCCCCGACCGTGTTCCCCTGGGCGTCACCGCCGACCGAACTGGCCGCGGCCGTCAGCGACATCAGGCCGGAGAGCCCGGCCGCGTCCCGCGTCGGCTCGACGATCCCGGTGCGCAGCGGCTTGCTGCTGTTCACCTGCTTGAGCAGGTCGGCCCAGCCGAGCTTCGTCTCCGGCCAGCCGATCCGATCGGCCACCGGGACCGGCATCGCCACGACCACCGGGCTGCGGGCGACCGACGCGCCGTTGGTCGGCGCGAACGCGGTCGCCTCCTTCTTCAACCGCAGCAGCCAGGTGGAGGAGTCCGGGATCCAGACGTCCGGGGTGACCGCGGTGCCGCTCGCCTGGCCCACGCCGGCCAGGATCGCGCCGTGCTTGGCGGCGACCACCGCGGCGACGTCCACCGGGTCGGAGGCCGAGACGTTCACCGCGATGCAGGTGCCGCCGACGGCCGCGCCGTCCTCGACCCACTTCGAGGCGGCGGCGTCCACGGCCGGCGCGAGTTCGGAGGCCACCGCCACGGAAAGCTCGATCTCACCGGAGCAGGACGGTTTCACCAACTCCCGATAACCGAACCAGGAACCCGCCGCGACGACGACGAGCGCCGTCGCCGAAGCGGCGGCGGCGACTCCACGAATTTTTGAACGCATGCGATGGCGGCCCGATGACACGGAGACCATCTTGCGTACCCGACCGGACGACTGCCACAACCGTTCGGACGAAAGTTACCGAGGAGATACAGTTGATCGCTATTTGGCAACGCTGTGTCATCACACAGCCTCGTCGCGTGGCCGAAACCATCGATCGACGTCGCCGACGAACGGCTCAGGCGAGGACGCAGGTGGGGCTCGGCACCACCACCGGCTCGCCGACCGGCCGCGGCACACCCGTCCCCGGGTCGACCCGGAAGACGCGGATCATGTCGGCCCGCTCGTCCGCGACGTACAGATGCTCGCCGATCAACGCGAAGTGCCGCGGCCACTCACCATCGGTGTCCACCTCGGCGACCAGCTCCGGCTGATCCCCGCCCAGGTCGAAGACCGCGACCGTGCCGATCCCCCGGTTGGCGACGTAGAGGAACCGACCGTCCGCGCCCACCGCGACCTCGGACGGCTGTACGTGGCCGGACCGCCCGCTCGCGTTCACCCGGCTGCGCTGGTGCAGGGACCCGTCGGCGGTCAGCTCGTAGCCGATGACCGTGCCGTCCAGCTCACCGACCAGGTAACCCCGGCGACCGTCGGGGTGCCGGGCCAGGTGCCGGGGGCCCGTACCGGCCGGCGTCCGGACCCGCGGCGCCCGCGGCACCAGCCGGCCCGAGGCCGCGTCCAGGTCGTAGCGGTAGACCGAGTCGGTGCCGAGGTCGACGGCGAGCAGCGGCCCCCGGCCCGGGGACGGGTTGACCATGTGGGCGTGCGCCCGCTCCTGCCGGTCCGGGTCCGGGCCGTGCCCCTCGTGGACCACCAGGTCGCTGCGCTCCCCCGGCGCACCCTCCCCGTCGAGCGGGAAGACCGCCACGCTCCCTCCGCCGTAGTTGGCGGCCACGAGGTGTCCGCCGTCCGGAACCACGGCCAGGTGACACGGCTCGGCGCCACCGGTGGGCCGGCTGCCCAGCGGCTCCAGGTCACCGTCAGCGCCGACCCGCCACGCGCCCACGCCGCCGGCCGGAAGCTCGTTGACCGCGTACAGGACGGGCCGGGTCGGGTGCCGGGCCAGGAAGGACGGCGACGCGGTGACCGCGACGGTGCCCAGCAGCGTGAGTGCTCCGGACTCCGGGTCCCGCCGGGCCGCCATGATTCCCGTCCCGCGCCCGCCGCTGTGCGCCGTGTAGCACCCGATGTGGACGACCTCGCCCCGACCGCTCACCCGTACCGCCCCTCCGCGACTCCTCCGTCAGATCCAACCAGAGGTTTCCCGCGTCGCGCCGCGGTTAGCCCTCCCGGTGCGCGGTGATTTCGGCGACGGCGCGGGCGGTCCCGGGTGCGGGGTCAGGCGGCCGGCACCGGCTCCCCACGCTGGCGCGCCACGTGCTCCACGAGCGAGATCAGCACGAGCTTGCCGGACTGCCGGTCCCGGGCGTCGCACAGCACCAGCGGCACGTCCGGGTCGAGGTCCAGAGCCCGCCGTACGGTCTCCAGGTCGAACCGGCGGGAGCCGTCGAAGCAGTTCACGCCGACCACGAACGGGATGCCCCGCTGCTCGAAGTAGTCGATGGAGGGGAAACAGTCCGCCAGCCGGCGGGTGTCCGCGAGGACCACCGCGCCCAGCGCACCGAAGGCCAGCTCGTCCCAGAGGAACCAGAACCGGTCCTGCCCCGGCGTCCCGAAGAGGTAGAGCTGGAGGTCCTCGTTGATGGTGATCCGGCCGAAGTCCATCGCCACCGTGGTGGTCGACTTCGTCTCCACCCCCGAGAGGTCGTCGGTGGCGACCCCGGCGCCGCTGAGGATCTCCTCCGTCTGCAACGGTCGGACCTCGCTCAACGCGCTCACCAGCGTCGTCTTGCCGGCGCCGAAGCCGCCGGCGACGAGGATCTTCAGGGCCAGCGGGATCCCGCGGCCGGCGCCTCCGGTGCCCGCCCGGTCAAAGCGCACGGAGTCCACTGACCACCGCCTTGAGGATGTCGTCGTGCGGAAGGTGGGCGGCCGGCGGCTCGTGCACCGCGACCAGACCCCGGGCCAGCAGGTCACCGAGCAGCACCCGCACCACGCCGACCGCGAGGTCCAGCTCCGCGGCCAACTCGGCGACGGGCACCGGTCGGTGGGCCAGCTCGACCAGGCGCCGGTGCTCCGGCGGGAGGTGCGGGTCGGCCCCGGCCGCCCCCGCCGGCCCCGCCAGGACGAACGCCACCAGGTCGAACCCGTCCACCGCCGAGCGCACCCGGCCACCGGTCAGCGTGTAGGGACGTACGACCGGGCCGGCGTCCCCGTCCAACCACTCGTGCTGGGGTCCGGGAGGCTCACTCCGCATCGACGCCACCGGATGTCGGTCGGGCCGGGGCGCTCAGATTCTCACCCACCCGGATGACGAGCATCGCCATCTCGTACGCGACCAGACCGATGTCCGCGTCCGCGTCGCTCACCACGGCGAGGCAGGCGCCCTGCCCGGCGGCCGTCACGAAGAGGTACGCCGACTCCATCTCCACCACGGTCTGCCGCACCGGCCCACCGTCGACGTGCCGGCTCGCGCCGCGCGCCAGGCTGGCGAAGCCGGAGGCCAGAGCGCAGAGGTGCTCGGCGTCGGCCCGGTCCAGATCGCTGGTGGCGCCCAGCAACAGGCCGTCCGCCGACAGCACCACCGCCTGGCGGGCGGCTGGTACACGCTCCACCAACTCGTCGAGCAGCCAGTCGAGATCGGCGCTCTGCTTCGTCGATTGCCGCACTAGGCATCCCTCTCGGTCTCGGTCGATGGTTCGGTGGCCGCCGGGGCATCGGGCGGCCGGATGGAATCGTCACCGGCGGGCGCAACCCCGCCCTCGGCGTCGGCGCCGCCGGTCCCACCGCCGCTGCTCGGGACCGCGCCGTTCGCGTCCGGGCCGTTGGCCGGGACCGCACCGTTGGCCCGCGCGGCGGGGGGCGGGGTGGGGCCTGCCTCCTCGGCGGCCTGGCGGCCCCGGGCGGTGCCGGACTGCAGGGCGGACATGATCCGGCGTACCTCCTCGGGGGCCCGGGGCGTCGGCTGGTCGGCGATCGTCGGCCGGGCGGCCCCCGTGCCCGGGGTCCGTCGCCGGACCCGCCGGGGCAGGCCGTCGATCTCGCCGGCGACCTCCGAGCCGGCCGGGACGTCCGCGCCGGCGGCGTCCGGACGCCCCCGCCCGGCGCCGGTGCCGTTCGGCTCGACCGTGCCGTTCGCGACCGCGGACCCACCGACGGCCGGGTGGCCCGTCGCGCCCCGGCCGGCGGCAGCGGCCCGTGGCCGTGGCACCGTGCTCCGTCGCGCACCCCGGGCCAGCCGCCGGTCCGGCCGGGCCGGCCCGCGACCGGCCGGCAGGTCCAGGCCCAGCGGCGCCGGCTCGTCGGTGATCAGATCGCCGGGTACGAGCACCACGGCGATCACGCCGGTCGGCTCGGACCGGCGCAGACTCACCTTCACCCCGTGCCGGGCCGCCAGCCGGGCGACCACGAACAGGCCGAGCCGCGCGCTCTCCGCCGGGTCGAACTCCGGCGATCGGGTCAGCCTGCGGTTGGCGGCCTCGATCGCCGCCTCCGACATGCCCAGACCCTGGTCGGTGATCTCCAGGGCGTAACCGTTGGCGACCCGCTGCCCGGTGATGACGACCCGGGTGGCGGGCGGCGAGAACGCGGTGGCGTTCTCGATCAGCTCGGCGAGCAGGTGGATCACGTCGCCGACCGCTCGGCCCAGCACCCCCGCCGGCTGCACGGTCGTGATGTCGACCCGGTCGTACGCCTCGACCTCGGAGATCGCCCCACGGGCCAGGTCGACCATCGCGACCGGGTTGCGCCAACCCCGGCCGGGAGCCGCGCCCGCGAGGATGACCAGGTCCTCCGCGTGCCGGCGGAGCCGGGTGGCGAGGTGGTCCACCTGGAACAGCTCCGCCAGCTCGTCCGGGTCCTCGGTGCCGCGCTCCATCCGGTCGAGCAGGGCGAGTTGGCGGTGCACGAGGCCCTGGCTGCGCCGGGCGATGTTGAGGAACACCTCGTTGAGCCCACGCCGCAGGGTGACCTCGTCCACAGCCGACTGGATCGCCGTCCGCTGCACCTCCGTGAAGGCGCGGCCCACCTGGCCGATCTCGTCGTTGCCGTACTCCAGTGGCGGCGCCTCACGCGCCACGTCGACGTGCTCGCCCCGGCGCAGCCGCGTCACCACGTCGGGCAGCCGCTGCTCGGCCAGGTCCTGCGCCGCCGTGCGTACGCCGCTGAGCCGGCGGGCCAGCGAGCGGCCGACCTGCACCGCCACCAGCACCGACGCCACGACGGCGATCAACCCGAGCAGGCCGGCGGCGGCCAGTCGCACGAGGACGCGGACGGCCGTGGGCACCGACCGGTCGGCCAGTCCGTCGGCCGCCGCGAGCTCGAACTCGCGAAGCTCCTGCTGGGCCGCGTCGTAGCTGGCCTGCCAGGCGGCCGGGTCGACCGGCGGCGACGCCGAGCGGTCGGCGGCGAGCAGGGTGTCCTGCATGGTGCGCAGCCGGGCGAACGCCTGACCCTCGGTGAGCCGCTGGTACGCCGTCCGGTCGGCGGCGGGCAGATCGGCCACCGCGTCCTCGGCGAGCAGCCGCTGGTTGCCGATGATCTGGACGAGTCGGGTGTGCTCGCCCTCGCCGAACCGTCCGGCGGTGAGCGCGCCGGCCAACAGGGTGTCGGCCTGGCCGAGCAGCTCCCGCGAGCGGCCCAGAGCGGTCAGGGCGAGGGCCTCCCGGTTGAGGTCGGGCTCCGGCAGCGCCGCCATCCCCGTGAAGGCCTGGAACGCCGACGAGATCACTCCACTGTAGAGGCCGAAGGCACCGGCCCGGTCCATCTTGCGCTGGTCGATGAACTCCCGCCCGGCCGGCAGCGCGTCCAGGCCCTCCACCAACCGGTCGATCCGCGACTCCAGCGCGGCGTCGGCGGCGTCCCGCAGCTCCTCGCCGTCGACCCGGCTGCGCAGCTCCTGGACGGCCCGGTCGGTCCGTTGCCGTTGCTCGGCCAAGGCGGGCAGCGCCGTGGTGCCGGCGAGCTGCACCACGGTCAGCCGGCGTTCGCGCTGGAGCTCGGCGACGACGGCCTCACCGGGCCGGCCGAGGTCGTAGAGGTAGGTGCGGGCGGCGAGCAGATCGAGGGCCGGCCCGAAGGTGAGCGTCGTGGCGAAGATCCACAGCGCGAGCAGAGCCGTTACCGGCACGATCACCAGTGCGGTCAGCTTCGAGCGGATCGGCCAGTCGCGCGTTCTCATCAGACCTCGCCCGGACGTGTGGCAGGAGCGGCGCCGGCGACGGCCGGGCGAGCGCTCCCACCGGGGGCAGCGTCCCGACACCTGGCGCCGGGCACCGGCACGGGCGCCTTGGGCAGGATACGTAATCCCGGGCGGATGCACTACCGCCCGTTGCGACTACCGCGACTCTCCGGTGTGGACCCCGTCACCAGCCGTGGGCCCGCCGGCGGTGACCGACGAGCCGCCCGGAGCTGGTCGATCGAACGTTGACGAGGACGCCGTGCCGCACCGCCCGGAGCGCCGCCGGGACCCGCCCGGGCGTCGACTCCGCGCTCGCCGGCGGACCACCCCGCCGACCACCCTTCTCTGGAGTTGATCCAGTTTTCCGGGCCGTGGCGGTGACGCACCCACGCGCCTCCGGCGACCCGGTCGGGACGGATCGCGCAGGAAAGTGCCCCGGATGGGGATTGGCGATCAGTGAGCCGAGGGAATACCGGTGGCGAAGGAGGAGCCATGTCGCCCACGCAGATAGTCGTCATCGTCATCGTGGTCCTGGTCGTCGCGGCGCTGGCCGTCGCCGGGTGGACGCTGGCCCGCCGCCGGTCGCTGCGGAGCCGGTTCGGGCCCGAGTACGACCGTACGGTCGCCGAGCAGGACAGCCGCACCGCCGCCGAGCGGGAGCTACGGGAGCGCGAGCGCCGCCACGCCGAGCTCACGCTCACCCCGCTCGACCGCGAGTCCCGGGCGCGCTACGCCGCGGCCTGGGAGGAACTCCAGGTCCGTTTCGTGGACTCACCGGCGGAGACCGTGGGCGACGCGGACGAACTGGTCACGCGCCTCATCGCGGAACGGGGCTACCCCACCGGGGACTTCTCCGACCAGCTTGCCCACCTCTCCGTCGAGCACGCCCGCACGCTGAGCCACTACCGGGACGCCCACGAGATCCACCTGCGCAACAGCCGGGGTGAGGCCGGCACGGAGGATCTGCGGCAGGCCGTCGTGCACTACCGCGCGCTCTTCGCCGACCTGCTCGGCGCCGACCCGGTGAGGCACCGCCCGCCGGAGCAGCGCCAACCGGACCCGACCGAGGAGTCGGACCGCCCGGACACGCCCCACGACGTCACGAGCCGCTGAGGAGGCCACCGCGATGCGCCAGGAAGAGCAGCACGCGAGCAACGACCACCGCGAGGCCGTCCGGTCCGCCCCCGTCCCGGTGCCGAACGGCGACCGGGCCGGTCGGGCGGACGTGCCGGAGGACGCCCTCGACGACCGGGGCACGTTCGACGACCCGGCGGTCACCGGAGAACGCGCCGACGCCGAACGGGACGACGACGCACGAATCACCCGGACGGCCGAGCGGGACGCCGACGAGGGCGGCTTCCACGAGCCGGCCCCGCTGCCGAGCGCGCTCGGCGCCCCCAGCGTCGGCGGCGCGGTCGCCGCCTCCGCCCTGGCCAGCCCTCGCCCGGAGGACGAGCCGGACCCCCGGGAGGAGTGGACGGCTCGGCCGGGCGACGGCGCCGAGGAGGGCCCGCGGGAGGGGCTTCGCGCCGACCCGACCGCCGAACTGCACGACGGTGACCGGGGAACGGCGAGCGCGGACCGCGGCGGCGCCGTCGACGCGGCGGCCTACGGCAGCGCCGCCCCGCGGATGGTCGACCCGGACGCGGCCGCGCCCGACGCCGACCCGGCCCTCGCCGGAGCGGCCGGCGCCGGTGCGGCCGGCGCGCCGGGCTCGCTGACCGCCGCGGGCACCTCGCGTCCCGCCGGTTCGACGGTGGCCGCCGAGCCGGCGAGCCTGTTCGACGCGGACACCGCCCAGAGCTTCCGGGACCGCTGGCGGGACGTCCAGCTCCGGTTCGTGGACGACCCGCGTGCCGCGGCCGCCGAGGCCCAGGCGATGGTCGAGGAGGCGATCGAGGCGCTCTCCGCGGCGCTCACGGCGCAGCGGAACACGCTCGGCGCCTGGCAGGAGGCCGGCGCCGCCGACACCGAGGAGCTGCGGATGGCCGTCCGCCGGTACCGGGACTTCCTGGACCGCGTGCTCGGCCGCTGAGACCGGGCTTCCAGGGGCGCCCCGGCCGCTCGGCCGGGGCGCCCCTGCTTGCCCCCGATCCGGGCGGTCGGGGTGAATCGGGCCGTTACCGCCCCGGTGACGCCGTGCGGGCGTGGAATTTCGCAACCGGGGTAATACGGCGCGCGCAGCGCGACGGCGGCGCGGGCGACCAGGCCGGCGTCGTCGGACACGTGATGGCGCGACGAAAGGTGACGGGGATGGACGGCGGCGGACTCCGACTGAACATGAACGCCCTCGACTACACCCTCCTGGGGCTCTACTTCGTCACCGTCCTCGGTGTGGGTTTCGCGGCCCGCCGCGCCATCCGTACGAGCGTCGACTTCTTCCTCTCCGGCCGCTCGCTGCCGGCGTGGGTCACCGGGCTGGCCTTCGTCTCGGCGAACCTCGGCGCGCTGGAAATCATCGGCATGGCGGCGAACGGCGCCCAGTACGGGATCATGACGGTCCACTACTACTGGATCGGCGCCGTGCCGGCGATGGTCTTCCTCGGCATCGTGATGATGCCCTTCTACTACGGCTCGAAGGTGCGCAGCGTCCCCGAGTACCTGCGGCTGCGGTTCAACCGCCCGACCCACCTGCTGAACGCGCTCAGCTTCGCCATCGCCCAGGTGCTGATCGCCGGCGTCAACCTCTACGCGCTCGCTCTGATCATGCAGGCGCTGCTCGGCTGGCCGCTCTGGGTCGCGATCATCATCGGCGCGGCGATCGTGCTGGTCTACATCACCATCGGTGGTCTCTCCGGCGCCATCTACAACGAGGTGCTCCAGTTCTTCGTCATCCTCGCCGGCCTCATCCCGATCACCGTCATCGGCCTGGTGAAGGTCGGCGGGGTCTCCGGGCTGATGGACGCGGTCCGCGAGTCGCGCCTCGGCGAGGCGGGCCTGCACGCCTGGCAGGACACCGGCAGCACGGCCAACCCGCTCGGGGCGCACTGGTTCGGCATCGTCTTCGGCCTCGGCTTCGTCCTGTCCTTCGGCTACTGGACGACGAACTTCGCCGAGGTGCAGCGCGCGCTGTCGGCCAAGAACATGAGCGCGGCCCGGCGTACGCCGATCATCGCCGCGTACCCCAAGCTGCTGATCCCGGCGGTGACCGTGATCCCCGGTCTGATCGCCCTGATCACCGTGAAGGGGCTCGGCGCCGACCAGGGCGACCTGGTCTACAACAACGCCATTCCCCTGCTCATGCGCGACCTGCTGCCCAACGGGGTGCTCGGCGTCGCGGTCACCGGCCTGGTGGCCTCGTTCATGGCCGGCATGGCGGCGAACGTCAGCGGGTTCAACACGGTCTTCACGTACGACATCTGGCAGGCGTACGTCCGCCGCGACCGGTCCGACGAGTACTACATCCGCATCGGCCGGTACGCCACCGTCGCGGCCGTCGTGATCGGCATCGGCACCGCCTTCATCGCGGCCGGGTTCAGCAACATCATGAACTACATCCAGGCCCTCTTCTCGGTGTTCAACGCCCCGCTCTTCGGCACCTTCATCATCGGCATGTTCTGGAAGCGGATGACCGCGCTGGCCGGTTTCTGGTCGTTGCTCTCCGGCACCGTGGTGGCGATCGGGACCTACCTCCTCTACAAGGGCGGGGTGATCCACTTCAACTCCGACCTGGAGGAGAGCTTCTGGGGCGCGGGGCTCGCCTTCGCCACGGTGGCCGTGGTCGCCGCGATCATCACCCCGCTGACCGCGCCGAAGCGCGACGAGGACCTGCGCGGGCTGGTCTACGGCACCGGCGGCATCGACCTGAAGGCCGACGTGCTCGCCGGGGACCAGGCCTGGTACCGCTCGCCCGTGCTGCTCGGCGTGATCGCCGTGGCGCTCGCCATCGTCTTCTACATCCCGGTCTTCTAGGAAGGGAATCGCGAGATGAACAACCGCAGCGAGCCGGCCCGCGATCCGCTCGTCACCGGGGCCGAGGCGGAGCAGCGGCGCTCGGCCGCCGCGCGCCTGTTCGACATCCGCCGCGTGATCGGTGGTCTCTTCGCGGTGTACGGGATCATCGTCACCCTCGTGGGGCTGTTCGACAGTCAGGCCGAGATCGACAAGGCGCAGGGCGTACGGATCAACCTCTGGGCCGGCCTGGCGATGCTCGGGTTCGGCCTGCTGATGCTGCTCTGGCAGTGGCTACGTCCGGCCGAACCGCCCGCCAGCCCGGAGGAGCGCGGGGTGATCGGTCCCCCCGACACCGAGCGCTGAGCCCCGGCGGGCATGAGGGCCGCCGCACGGGGTACGCCGGAAGGGGTCAGGAACGCGCCGGGACAGGAGGGCAGCAGCATGACCGATCGTGACCGGCAACCGCCGCTGGAGGAGAGCCCCGAGATGGCCGCCGCGGTGGACGACGACAGCACCGTCCCGCAGCTCATGACCGGCGGCGGCGCCGACCGGGACAACCCGGCCTTCACGGAGCCGGGTGACCCCGGTGACCAGGGCGCGCCGACCGACGACCTCATCGGCGACCCGTACGCGGCCGGGACCGGGGCCACCGGCACCGGGACGGGTGCGGGCGGGGACAACATCCGCACCGGCGGCGAACAGCCCTGGGACCCCGAGGACCTGGTGATGGCCCGGGGCCAGGACGTGACGCCGGAGAACCTGGAGCGGGCCCGGCGGGACCTCGACGAGCTGGGGCAGGCGGCGGTGGAGAAGACCCTCCCCTGACCCCGTACGCGTGGGGTCCCCGGCTCGACCGCCGCGGCGGTCGAGCCGGGGACCCGGGAAGCCTGTCGCCGGAGTGCCTCACCTACTGCCGGCGGCAGGCGGGCGGCACCCTCACAGAGCCGGGTAGGCGTTCCGCATCAGCTCCTGGAACTGGGCGGAGAACCAGGCGCCGGAGATCGGCGCGTCCGGCAGGGCACCGGTCGGGTTGTTGCCGTTGCGCGCGTTGCCGCCGTAGGTCGGGTCGCACATCCGGTCGAAGCCCTTGCCCTCGTTGTTCGGGATCTCCCGGCTGGAGCCGTCCGACTCACCCGGGGGCTTGACCCAGACGTACGCGTCGATGCCGGGCTCCGGGTTGGCCCTCGGCCGCTCGCCCAGGCCGGCGCCGGCCTGGTTGCACCAGTTGCCGGCGTGCAGCCGGCGGTCGATCCGGCCACCGTTGACGTAGGTGTCGACGCTGGTCGTGGCGCCCGGCCCGGTGGGTCGGGCGGTGCCGCCCCAGCCGTTGCGGGACGTGTCGATCAGCATGCCGATGCCGGAGTCGAAGCCGACCGACACCAGCTTCTGCCGGAACGCCTGGGCGAACGACAGCTCGTCGACGTACTGGTTCCAGTCGATCCACCTGGACTGCCGCACCGTCTGACCGTTCACCTGGTCAGTGATCTTGACGTACGGCTCGCGGAGCGCCGAGTAGTTGGCCGTGTTGACGATGAAGCCGTGCACGTTGCGCACGGTGCTGCCGGAGGCCACGGCGGCGGCCTTCAGCTGGTCGGCCGTCGGACCGAAGTTGCTGTCCCAGCCGAGCCAGCCGTGGTGGCCGGCGTCGATGTAGTTGTAGATGTTGCCGATCGCGCCGAGCTTGGCGAGGGCGTAGCCCACACCGTTGACGTACGCGCCGTTGGCCTTCACCGTGTCGCACATCGCCGTACCGCCCGGCTGACCGGAGGTGTTGGTCACCAGGTTCGGCAACGAGTCGATCTCGATGACGTTGATGATCCGCAGGCTGGCGTACTTCGGGTCGGCCTGGATCGCCGCGATCGGGTCGATGTACTCGGCCTTGTAGCGCGGCAGCTCGTCCGGCCCGAGTTCACCGTTGGAGGCCAGCGCGGAGCAGTCCCGGCCGGGCAGGTTGTAAATCACGAACTGGATGTAGCCGGCGCCCTGCCGCAGCGCCTCGTCGAGGTGGTCGCGGACCCCGAAGGCACCGTTGGAGCTGCTGTCCGGCGTGCCGTTGATCGCGGCGATCCGGTCCAGCCACACCGCGGTCGGGTTGCTGGAGACCCGGCTGCCGCCCGGCTCGGCGTCCGCCTTGGCCTTCCACTCCGGGTTCACGTAGCCGCGGACCCCGGCGTACGGGTTGTCGACCTTGTTGCCCGGTGGCGGGGTGGTGGACGGAGGGGTGGTCGGCGGGGGCGTCGTGGGCGGCGTGGTCCCGCCGTTGCAGGTCACCCCGTTGAGGGTGAACGCGGTCGGCTTGGGGTTGCTCCCGCTCCACGCCCCGTTGAAGCCGATGCTGGTCGACGCCCCGGTGGCGAGGCTGCCGTTGTACGACAGGCTGCGCGCGGTGACCTGGCTGCCCGACTGGGTGAACTCCGCGGACCAGCCCTGCTGCACCCGCTGGCTGGCGTTCGGGAAGGTCCAGCCCAGCGTCCAGCCGTTGATCGGGTCGCCGACGTTCCTGATGGTGATGTTCGCGGTGAACCCGCCCGGCCAGTCGTTGGTCGAGTAGGTCACGTCGCACTGGGTCGCCGCGTGCGCCACGGTGACGGGGATGGTCACCAGCCCGCCGGCTACCAGGGCTCCCGCGCCGGCGAGCGCGAGCGCCCGGCGTGGGCCGGACAGCCTTCTCCACACGTTCATGCCACAGATCTCCTTGGGCGAGACCGGGTCCGGGATACGGCCCGGCGAGGTGGCCCGATGGACGTCCCGGGGACGACCGCCGGCACCGACGGGATTCTTGGGGGCGCCCGACCCGGACGGGCGGTGTTGGTGGTGGTGCGGGTCGACCGTGTCCGGTCGGCCGGCGGCGGAGTGTCGTCCGGTGGACCGGATGCCCTCGACACCTGCCTGCGCGGTGTGGCTCCCCGTACCGCGTGGAGCGATTCTTGCATGGGAGCGCTTCCATAGCAATCCCTCGATAGCCGCTCCCGACGCCGGTGCAGCGTAGGGCATGAACGGGGATGCGGCCCCATTCGGGTGACGACCCGAAGCCCGCACCTTGAGGGGGCTTGTATCGCGCTTACGGGGCGTAACACCGAGACACGTAGAAACACGAATCTTTCCCTTCATAGCTCATGAAACGGTCTAACGTCGGCCTTAGCTCGGGTGTCGCCGAGTTCAGGACAACAGGGGATGGAGTGACGCAGGTCATGGCTAAGAAGATGCTCGGGAAGGTCGTCGCGGGCGCCGCCCTCGGTGGCGCGTCCCTCCTGGTTTTCACGCCGGGGATCGCGTTCGCGGACGGTCACCACGACGGCAAGGACCGCGATGGCAAGGTCATCGCCAAGCCGCACGTCGTGAAGGCCGGCGAGGAGGTCAAGCTCCTCGAGATCTGCTCCGAGAAGCAGGAACACGCCTTCGTCTGGTCGAAGGTGACCGGCAAGGTCGACCTGAAGCCGGTCAAGGGTGACCGTGGCGACTGGCGCGAGGGCGACGAGGGCTCCTACGACCGTGACGGCAAGGACGAACACGGCAAGGACGACAAGGGCAAGGACGAACACGGCAAGGACTGGAACGGCAAGGACGACAAGGGCAAGGACGAACACGGCAAGGACGACAAGGGCAAGGACGAGAACGGCAAGGACCACAACGGCAAGGACGAACACGGCAAGGACGAGAACGGCAAGGACGAGAACGGCAAGGACGAGAACGGCGACCAGCCGTACGGCCAGGGTGGCGGCGCCGCGGACTCCGGCAAGGACGAGGACCGCAAGGACTGGAACGGCTACGAGCACGGCCAGGACGCCGAGGACCGTGGCGGCGACAAGAAGGACGAGAAGGGCGACAAGAAGGACGAGAAGGGCCACGAGGAGAACGGCTCGTGGGACTCCAAGGACCGTGAGAACGGCTACGAGGAGAACGGCTCGGACTGGAAGTCGGACAAGGACTCGAAGGGCCACGACGAGTACGGCTCGGACGAGTACGGCTCGGACGAGAACGGCTCGTGGGACTCCAAGGACCGTGAGAACGGCTGGGAGGACGAGAAGTCCGACCACGGCAAGGGCAAGGACGACTGGAAGCACGAGCGCGACTTCGTGTACTACGGCGAGGCCAAGGTCGACAAGCACGCCAAGCCGGGCAAGTACGAGCTCAAGGGCTCGTGCGGCGAGGGCGAGCTGATCGTGCTGCCGCGCGGTGGGGTCGACGCCGGTGACGGCGGCATGACCGGCGGCACCGACCGGGGCCTGGCCGCCGGTGGGGCGAGCCTGCTCGGCGCTGCCGCGCTCGGCGGGATCGTGCTGATGCGTCGCCGGCGGACCAATGAGTCCCTCGTCTGACGGGACGGCGACACGGGCCGGCGGCCGTCACGGGAAACCGTGGCGCGCCGCCGGCACCGCCGTCGTCCTCCTCCTGGTCGCGATGACCGGCGCCGGCATGCTCGGCGCCGCCATGAAGCCCCACTCCGTGCCCCGACCGCCGCAGCCCCTGGCCCAGGCGGGCCCCGAGGGCACCGGGCCCACCGAGGCGGACCAGCCGGCCGAGGCCGCTCCCACCGCGACCGGCCTCCCCCGTTCCGCACCCACCACGATCACCATTCCCCGGATCGGGGTCGACGCGCAGATCATGTCGCTCGGCACGAACCCCGACGGCACGGTCCAGGTGCCCCCGCTGGACCAGGCGCAGTTCGCCGGCTGGTACGAGCCCGGGCCGAGCCCCGGCGAGGTCGGCAACGCCGTCGTCATGGGGCACGTCGACTCGGCCAAGCTCGGGCCCGCGGTCTTCTTCGACCTGGGCGCCATGCAGGCGGGCGACACCCTCACGGTGAAGCGGGCGGACGGCCGGACGCTCACGTTCCGGGTGGACTCGGTCCGTTCGTACCCGAAGACGGCCTTCCCCACCGAGTTGGTCTACGGACCCAGTGACCGGCCCGGCCTGCGGGTCGTCACCTGCGGTGGCCTGTTCGACGAGACCGCGCGCAGCTACCTGAACAACGTCATCGTCTTCGCCAGTCTGGTGACCTGAGAGAACACGAAACGGTCCGGCCGGTCGGCGTGCACCGACCGGCCGGACCGCGTCCGTGGCTCAGGCCGCGGCGGAGGTCCGCACCAGCGTGCGGATCTGACGCAGCAGCACCGACAGGGCGGCCAGGTCCGCCCGCGACTCGTCGAACTCGCCCATCGCGCGCTGCGCCCGGTGGATGGAGGTCGCGTTCGACTGCTCCCACTGGTGCACCCGCTCCTGCGGCGGCAGGCTGTCCGGCGTGGACCCGAGCACCTCGGCGGTGAGCGCGGCCAGCGCGGCGTACAGGTCGTACCGCAGCGCCATGCGGGCCAGCGTCTGCCAGCGATCCTCCCGCGGCAGCAGGGAGATCTTCGACAGCAGCGAGTCCACCCGGAACAGGTCGGAGAGCACGAAGTAGACCGACGCCACCTCGCCGACGTCCCGGCCGCTGCTGGTCGCGGTCTCCACCACGTCGAGCAGGCCGAAGCTGTACATCAGGCGGGTCGCCTGCTCGGCCAGCTCTCGCGGCAGCCCTCGCTCGGTCATCGAGTCGATGTGCGCCGTGATGGCCTCGCGCTCGCTGCCGTAGAAGAGGTTCTCCAGCCCCGGCAGGAGGCGGGCCACCCCGTCCCGCAGGCGCCGGATCTCCGACGGCACGTCGATCGGCGAACGGCGGTTGGTCACCAGCCACCGCACGGCCCGATCCAGCAGCCGCCGCGTGTCCAGGTAGACGCTGGTCTGCAACTCGGGCGAGACCTTGTTGTCCAACGCCTCGACCGCGTCCCACAGCTCCCGCAGGCCGAAGACCTCACGGACCACCACGTACGCCCGGAGCACGTCCGCCGCCGAGGCGGCCGTCTCCTCCACCACCCGGAACACGAACGAGATGCCGCCCCGGTTGATGGCCTCGTTCACCAGGACCGTGGTCACGATGTCCCGGCGCAGCCGGTGCCGCGACATCCGGTCGGCGAAGCGCTCGCGCATCGGGGTCGGGAAGTAGTTGACCAGGACGTCGGTCGTCCACTCCTCGTCGGCCAGACCCTCGGCCAGGATGTCCCGCTCCAGCACGATCTTCACGTACGCGAGCAGCACCGCGAACTCCGGCGCGGTCAGCCCGGACTCGATCCGTACCGCCAGCTCCTCATCCGGCGGCAACGCCTCCAGCGAGCGGTCCAACGCGCCGGACCGCTCCAGCTCGTTGATCATGCGGCGGTGCACCGGAAGCAGCGAGGCGGCCTGGGCCTGGGCGTTGTTGATCGCCCGCGCCTGGTCGTAGTTGTCCCGCAGCACCAGCTCGGCGACCTCGTCGGTCATCCCGGCCAGCAGCTCGTCCCGCTCGGCTGTGGTCAGCTCCCCGTCGCCGACCGCGCTGTTCAGCAGGATCTTGATGTTCACCTCGTGGTCCGAGGTGTCCACGCCGGCCGCGTTGTCGATGAAGTCCGTGTAGATCCGACCGCTGGTCAACGCGTACTCGATGCGGCCGAGCTGGGTGAAGCCCAGGTTGCCGCCCTCGCCGACCACCCGGCACCGCAGGTTCTTGCCGTCCACCCGGATCGCGTCGTTGGACTTGTCGCCCACCTCCGCGTTGGTCTGGCTGGACGCCTTGACGTACGTGCCGATGCCGCCGTTCCAGAACAGGTCGACCGGCGCGCTCAGGATCGCCCGCATCAGCTCCTGCGGCGAGATCTGGTCCCCCGCGTCGTCCAGCCCGAGCGCCGCGCGGACCTGCGGCGTGACCGGGATCGACTTGGCGGTACGCGAGTAGACGCCGCCACCGGCCGAGATCAGCTCGGGGTTGTAGTCCTCCCAGGACGACCGCGGCAGGTCGAACAGCCGCTTCCGTTCGGCGTACGACGTGGCGGCGTCCGGGTCCGGGTCGAGGAAGATGTGCCGGTGGTCGAACGCGGCCACCAGCCGGATGTGCTCGGAGAGCAGCATGCCGTTGCCGAAGACGTCGCCGGACATGTCGCCGACGCCGACCACGGTGAAGTCCTCGGTCTGGGTGTCGTGCCCCAGCTCCCGGAAGTGCCGCTTGACCGACTCCCACGCGCCCCGGGCCGTGATGCCCATCTTCTTGTGGTCGTAGCCCGCGGAGCCGCCGGACGCGAACGCGTCACCGAGCCAGAAGTTGTGCGCCGCGGAGACCTCGTTGGCGATGTCGGAGAAGGTGGCGGTGCCCTTGTCCGCCGCGACCACCATGTACGGGTCGTCGCCGTCGTGCCGGACCACGTCGACCGGCGGCACGATCTGCCCGCCGACGATGTTGTCGGTGACGTCGAGCAGCGCCGAGACGAACTGCTTGTAGCAGATGACCGCCTCGTCCCGGTCCCCCGGCTTCTGCTTGAGCACGAAGCCGCCCTTGGCGCCCACCGGCACGATGACGGTGTTCTTCACCATCTGCGCCTTGACCAGGCCGAGCACCTCGGTGCGGAAGTCCTCCCGCCGGTCCGACCAGCGCAGACCGCCCCGGGCCACCGGCCCGAACCGCAGGTGCACACCCTCGAACCGTGGCGAGTAGACGAAGATCTCGAACTTCGGCCGCGGCGCGGGCAGGTCCGGGATCGCCTGCGGATCGAGTTTCAGCGCCACGTACGACTTGGGCCGCCCGTCCTCGCGCCGCTGGTAGAAGCTGGTGCGCAGGGTGGCCTGGATCAGCGTCAGGTACGACCGCAGGATCCGGTCCTGGTCGAGGCTGGCCACGTCGTCGAGCTGCTCGCGGATGGTCTCCACCAGCTCGCCGCTGCGCCGCTGCCGTTGCTCGGTGTCGGCCTCGCCCGGCGCGAACCGGGTCTCGAAGAGCTCCACCAGCAGCTCGGCGATGCGCGGGTAGGCGATGAAGGTCTGCTCCATGTAGTCCTGGGAGAAGACCGTGCCCGCCTGCCGCAGGTACTTCGCGTAAGCGCGGATCACCACCACCTGACGCCAGGTGAGCCCGGCCCGCAGCACCAGCTCGTTGAACCCGTCGACCTCGGCCTCGCCCCGCCACGCCGCCGCGAACGCGTTCTCCACGTGCGGGCGCACCTCGGCCAGCTCCTGGTGCCCCTCGGGCAGGTGCAGGCCGAAGTCGTACAGCCAGATGCGGCCGTCGATCCGGTCCACCTCGTACGGGTGCTCGTCGATGACGCGCACACCGAGCGAGTGCAGCACCGGCAGCACGGCGGAGAGCATCATCGGCTCGCCGTACCGGTAGACCTTGAACCGGACGTCCAGCGTCTCGTCCAGGTCACCCGGCGTCCGGGCGCCCGCCCGAGGTGCCAGCTGCTTGCGGAACAGGTGCATCTCCAGCTGGCCGGGCTCCTCCAGCAGCTCCAGCTTCGCCAGGTCCTTCATCGCCTCGTAGGGCGTGTGACCGTCCTTGTAGCCCTCCGGGAACGCGTCCGCGTACCGGGCGAACAGGTGCTTGGCCTGCTCGTCGCCGAGCTTGCGCTCCAGCACCAGCCGGTAGTCGTCGTCCCAGAGCCGGGTCGCGTCGGCCAACTCCTCGGCGAGCAGGTCGGCGTCGACGTCACCCGGCGGCTTGGTCGGGTCGGTCCGGACGATGAAGTGGACGCGGGCGAGCATCGACTCGGTGACCCGGGTCGTGTAGTCCACCCCGACACCGTTCAGCTCCCGCAGCAGGATGTCCTGCATCCGCAGCCGGTTCTGCGTGGTGAACCGGTCCCGGGGCAGGTAGATCAGGCAGGAGATGAACCGCCCGTACGCGTCGCGGCGCAGGAAGACCCGTAGCTGCCGGCGACCCGCCATGCGCAGCACACCGATCACCGCGTGGTACAGGTCGTCGGTCTTGATCTGGAACAGCTCGTCGCGCGGGTAGGTCTCCAGGATCTGGAGCAGGTCCTTGCCGGAGTGGCTGCGCATGCTCAGACCGGAGCGGTCCAGCACCTCGGCCACCTTGCGGCGGACCACCGGCAGTTCCCGCACGCTCGTCCGGTAGGCGGCCGTCGAGAACAGGCCCAGGAAGCGGCGCTCCCCGACGACCTCGCCGGCCTCGTTGAACACCTTGAAGCCGATGTAGTCCAGGTAGGCCGAACGGTGAACCGTCGCCCGCGAATTGGCCTTCGTGATGATGAGCAGGCGCTTCTCCAGCACCTTCTCGTGCGCCTCGGGCGTCATCGAGGACAGCGACCGGGCGTCCGGCGCGTCCTGCCGCAGGATGCCCAGGCCGGTGCCGAGCACCGCCTCCAGCGCCGGGCCGTCCGACCCGCCCTCGACCAGCCGGTACTCCCGGTAGCCGAGGAACGTGAAGTGGTCCTGGGCGAGCCAGCGGAGCAGCTCCACCGAGTCGGTGATGTCCTTCTCCGGCACCGGCGGACGGTTGTCGCTGGTGCGGGCGGCGGCCAGCTCGTCGGCCATCGCCAGCGCGCGCTGGCGCATCTTCGGCCAGTCCTCCACCGCCTCCCGCACGTCCGTGAGGACCCGCTGAAGCTCCCGGCGCAGCCGGTCCCGTTCGGCGGCGTCCCGGACCGGATCGATCTCGATCCGCATCCAGCTCTCCACCAGGTCACCGGCGATGGCGTCGTCCGGCTCCACGTCCGCGGCCACCTCGGTCAGTCGGCCGAGCGGCTCGCGGCGGACCACCAGCAGGGGGTGGACCAGCAGGTGGACGTCCAGGTGGTACGAGTTGAGCAGCGCCGTCACCGAGTCGACCAGGAACGGCATGTCGTCCGTCACGATCTCGATCACGCTGTGGTGCTGCTCGGCGTCCGGCTCGTGGATGCGCAGCTTCAGCTCGCCCGGCACCCGCTGGGCGGCGAGCTCGCGGTGCGCGCGGGCCGCGTCGAGCATCTCTTCGGCGGTGAAGCCGATCAGCTCCTCGTCCGGGGCGAACCGCCAGAAGCGGCTGACCAGGGTCGCCGCGTCGTGGTCGTCCCCGGCGAGCGCGACGGCCTGGGCCACCAGCCGCTCCGCGTTGGGTACCGGCTCGTCGAGCTCGGAATCCTCCGCGTCGTCGGCCAGGGCCTCCGCCGGTAGGCCGAGGTCGTAAATCGTGTCGATGCTCGACCCGGTCAGCCCGGTAACGCCCATGTCGAGCCGGCCGTAGCCGTCCCCGTCGGTCGCCGAATCGAAGCTGTCGTCGTCCCGGCCGGTGTCAACCTGCCGGAGGTCGGGTTCCGGTTTGATCGCCGGACGCCGGTCCATCGGTGCCACTCCCCTCGACCCACCGCGTTGTGGGTCATTCTTCCGCCCAGCCTAGGCCCTGCCGTTGTGCCCCTTCCTTGGCGGACCACCAGCCGGACGTCCGGATCGGGACTTTGTCCTTTCACCCGTTGCGGGTCCGAGGTAGGCCGCTTGCGGTGTACCCCGCCGCGCGATGTTCATCACACTGTCGCCGGTCCGTCTTTTGGCACGTCGCCGCCCATCGCGGGACAGTGGGGACAGCGTGGGCGTACTAGCGTGCAGGACAGTTCGATGATCGGAAGGACCCGCTCCATGCACCTGTCGTACCCCCGTTCCGGGCGTCACCGCCTCCGCGCTCCCCTCGTCGCGCTCCTCGCGGCGGCGCTCGCCGCCGGCGGCCTCACCGCCTGCTCGGACAGCGACGGCCCGGAGCGCAGCGTCGACGCCTTCCTGGACGGCTGGCGCAAGGGCGACCTCCAGGCGGTCGGCCTGGTCGACACCGCCGGCGCCAAGATCCCGGCGGCCGAGGTCAGCCAGCAGCTCAAGGAGATCGCCGGCGAGCTGTCGGCCACCCCGCCCAAGCTGAGCCGCCGGGGAGATCCCAAGATCACCGCCGACGTCGCCACCGCCGGCATCCGCGTGGAGTGGACGCTGCCCGGTGGCATTCCCTGGGCATACGACCGGGAGGTGCGGCTGACCCGGGGCGGCGACGACCAGTGGCAGGTGATCTGGGAGCCGCGGGTGGTGCACGAGCGCCTCACCGACGGCGACCGGTTCGGGCTGCGGCGGGACCCCAGCCCCCGCGCCGGTGTGCTCGACGGCGCGGGCCAGCCAATCGTGGCGCCCCGACCGGTGGTCCGGGTGGGCATCCAGCCCAACCAGGTCCCCGACGTCAAGGACCTGGTCGGCAAGTTGGACGCCGCATTCCGGGCGATCCGCCCCGCGCTGGTGCCCGCGGTGGACCTCACCGACCTGCCCAAGCGGCTCGCCGAGGCCGACCCGGGCGCCTTCGTCGAAGTCGTGACGCTGCGCGACGAGGCCTACCGGCAGATCAAGCCGCGCATCTACGACCTGCCCGGCACCAAGTTCCAGTCGGAGAAGCTGGACCTCGCCCCGACCCGGGAGTTCGCCCGCGCGCTGCTCGGCTCGGTCGACCCGGCGCAGGCCGACGACCTGACCGCCCACCCCGACCGGTACGTCGCCGGTGACCTGGTGGGACACGGCGGCCTCCAGGGCCGCTACGACGAGCGGCTGCGCGGCAGGCCCGGCCTCAGCGTGATCCTCGAACACCCGGGCGAGGACGGCAAGCTCGTGCCCACCGGCACCGAGGTGTTCCAGCACAAGGCCGAGCCCGGCCAGCCGCTGAAGACCACCCTCGACGTGGCCACCCAGAACGCGGCCGACGCGGCGCTGCGCGGCGAGTCGCGGCGCTCCGCGCTGGTGGCCGTACGCATCAGCGATGGCGCCGTGCTCGCCGCCGCCAACGGCCCGGGCCCGGCCGGCGAGAACCTGGCCTTCACCGCCCAGGTCCCGCCCGGCTCGACGTTCAAGATGGTCAGCGCGCTCGGGCTGCTCGACAAGGGCGCGGTGACCCCGGACGCGACCGTTGACTGCCCGAAGACCTTCACGGTGGAGGGCCGTTCGTTCAAGAACTCCGACAACTTCGCGCTCGGGCCGGTGCCGTTCCGCACCGACTTCGCCAAGTCCTGCAACACCGCCTTCGCGGCCCTGGCGCCGAAGCTGGGCGCCGACGGGCTGGCCGTCGCCGGCCGCTCGCTGGGCCTGGAGGGCCAGTGGGACGTTGGCGTCGACGCGTTCAGCGGCAAGGTTTCCGCCAACGGGTCCGGGGCCGAACAGGCTGCCGCCGCGTTCGGTCAGGGCACCACCGTGGTCAGCCCGCTGGCCATGGCCGCCGCCACCGCGGCCGTCGCGAAGGGCCGCTTCGAGCAGCCGAAGCTGTTGCTGGACCCGGCCCCGGCCAAGCCGGCCGCCGCCGGCCCGCAGCTCAAGCAGGAGTCGGTCGACGCGGTCCGGGCCATGATGCGGGAGGTGGTCACCGCCGGCACCGGCAGCGCCCTGAAGGACGTGCCCGGTCAGCCGGTCCACGGCAAGACGGGCACCGCCGAGTACGACAACAACCCCGCGCACACGCACGCCTGGTTCGTCGGCTGGCAGGGCGACGTGGCGTTCGCCGTCTTCGTCGAGCAGGGCGGATCGAGCGCCGCGTCCGCCGTCCCGATCACGGAGCGCTTCCTCCGCGCCCTCCCCCGCTGACCCCCACCCACCCACCGCACCCCACCCCACGCCGAGGTGATCAAGAGGTTTGCGTCAGGAATCGGCTCGCCGATGACGCAAACCTCTTGATCACCGGCCGGAGGGCGGAGCGGGGCCCGCACGCCCCAGCGACGGGACGGCGCGATATCAGCGAGACGGAGTGGACGAGGCCTCACCCCGCAGCGGACCGGCCGCCACCCGCACCACGGCACCACCACCGCCGGCACCACAACGCCGCCGGCACCGGCACCGGCACCGGCACCAGCACCAGCACCAGCACCAGCACCAGCACCAGCACCAGCACCAGCACCAGCACCAGCACCAGCGAGAGGCTGGCCGACCCGAGGTATCAGGCGAAGCCCGCGGCCGAACGGGGAGTGTCCTCGTCGGGCGGGACGCTGTCCGGCTCCGGCTCCGCCACCGATCCACCACCTGGAGCCGGACCCGGCCCCGAGCGCGACGCCGCCCCAGGCCCGGACCCCGGCCCCGGAGCCGAACCCAGGGTCGCCTCCAGGCCGGCGGCTGCGGCCGAGGACCGGCGAAGTCGACCCGGTCCGGCCGAGGCGGGCGGACCGACGGGCTCCAGCCCGAACACGGCGGCCGGGCCCGGCTCGTCGGCGTCGACGGTTAGGGACTGGGCGTCGCCGTGGTCGGCGGCGCCCGAAGCGGCGGCAGCGACGCCCGCGGCCGAAGCGGCAGCGGCAGCGGCCACCGGCGGGACGGGACGCCCGTTGCCCCGGCGGGGGGAGGGCGCGGCGGACGGCCCCGGGAGCAGCCGTGGCGGCACCGCCTCCGGCGCGGTCACCGGGGCCAGCCCGGCCACGACGGTGTTGACGATCTCGGCGGCGTACGTGCCGTCCGGGTCGTAGTCGGGGTCGAACACGGTCAACTCGACGCCGAGGCAGTGTGGGGTGTCCACCAGGCCGGCGAGCAGGATCTCCAGCTCGGCGAAGGCGATGCCGCCGGGGTCGGGCGCGTCGACGGCCGGCATCACCGCGGGGTCGAGCACGTCCACGTCGATGTGCACCCAGTAACCGGCGCAGTCGGCGAGCTGCTCGTGCGCCCACTGGGCGGTGCGGGCGGCACCCTCGGCGCGCAGCGCGGGCACCGGCCGGGTGATGATGCCGGCGGCCTGAAGGTCGAGGCGGTACTCGTCCTGGGCCCGGATGCCGAGCACCACCACGTCGATGTCGCGGAAGTACGGCCGGCGCCCCTCGATCGCGGCCAGGTCGGCCTGCCCCCGGCCGGTGACCAGGGCCAGGTCCTCACCGGCGGCGGCGCCCACGTAGGACGCGTTGCCGGGGTGGCGGAAGTCGGAGTGCCCGTCGACGAAGACGAGTCCGATGCGGCCGCCGACCGCCTCGCCGAGGCGGTGCATGGCCAGCGCGGAGCCGAGCAGGACGGAGCAGTCGCCCCCGAGCACCAGCGGGAACTCACCCCGGTCGATGATGGAGCCGATCCGGTCGGCGAGCGCGACCGAGTAGTCTCCGATCTCCCGGGCGTGGCACACCCCGTCGCCGGGTCGCCAGTCGCCGGGGTCGTAGCGGGGCGGGGTCAGGCAGCCGGCGTCCCGGGCCCTCAGCCGGGCCAGCAGATCGTGGTCGCGCAGCGCACCGGGCGCCTTCCCGCAGCCGGGGACCGAACTGGGCGTGGGCGGTCGCAGACCCAGGTTTGTCGGCGCGTCGAGGACGGCGATCCGGCGCATCATGAGCTCCCGTCCTCGAAGGTCGGGCGGGCCGGCCGGTACGCCGGCCCGCGCTGGCGTGCTACGTGCTCGGAACCGTGTCGTTGCTCAGAACAGGGCGCTGGCCAGGGCCCGCCGGGCCGCGGCCACCGCGGGGTCTTCCGGGGCGGCCATGGTGAAGAGGCCGACCAGGTGCTGGCGTACCTTCTCCCGCTCGTCGCCGGCGGTGCGCCGCACCACGCCGACCAGGCGCTGGTATGCCTGCTCGGCCAGGCCGCTCAGCACCTCGATGTCGGCGGCGAGGAGTTGGGCGTCCACGTCGGCGGGGTCGGCGTCCGCGGCGGCGAGCGCCGCCCGCGGATCCGCCCCGGCGACCCGGCGGGCCAGACCGACCTGGGCCAGGCCGGCCTCGGCCGCGGCGTCCGCCGGGGCGTCGGCGAGGATCTTGCGGTACGCCCGCTCGGCGGCGTCTAGGTCGCCGCTCATCAGGGCGTCGTCGGCCTCGTCGAGCCGCGGATCGGTCGGCTCGGCCACGGTCACGCCACCGGCCTTGAGCACGGCCTGGATCCACTGCCGCAGCTGCGCCTCGGGCACCACGCCGGAGAACGCGTCGACGGGCTGCCCGCCGATCACGGCGTAGACCATGGGGATGCCCTGCACCCGGAACATCTGCGCGATCCGCGGGTTGGTGTCCACGTCGATCTTGGCGAGGACCCACGCGCCGCCGCCCTCGACCGCCAGCCGCTCCAGCACCGGGGACAGCTGCTTGCACGGCTCGCACCACTCGGCCCAGAAGTCGATGACGACCGGCGTGGTCAGGGACCGTTCCAGCACCTCGGTCTGGAAGGTCGCCTCGGTCACGTCGATGACGGTGACGCCGGCGCCGCCCACCGCGCCGCCGGGGGCTCCGGCCGGGGGCCCCGCCTGGGCCGGGGTGGAGGTCGGGGCAGGGGTGCGCAGCGCGCTGAGGTCGACCGCGCCGCGGGTGAAGATCGACGAGGTGATCCGTGGGTCGCTCATGGTTACCTAGTCTCGCACGGACGCCGCCGAACTCAGATCAACCGCGACGGCGACAGTTGCAGTTCTCACCCTGCTCACCGCCCCTCCCCGGACACCACCGCCCCCCTCTCCGTGATCGTGCGCTTTCGGCCCTCGCTATGGGGCTTCCGCGGCATTTGCCGGGGCCGAAACGCAAGATCGCGTGGGGAGAGGAGGGCGGAAGACGGGGGCGGGGGGTGCGGGTGGGATTAGAAGCGGGCGGGCTCTCGGTAGGTGCCCCACTCGGCGCGGAGGGCGTCGCAGATCTCGCCCAGGGTGGCCTCCGCCCGGACGGCGTCGAGCATCGCCGGGATCATGTTCTCGCCGGTGCGGCTGACCTCGACCATCCGGGTCACCGCGGCCTTCACGGCGGCGTCGTCCCGGCCGGACTTCCGCTCGGCCAGCATCCGCCGTTGCTCCAGCTCCACCTCGTGCGAGATGCGCAGGATCTCCAGGTCCTTGGCGACCGTGCCGGTGTGGCAGTTGACCCCGACGATCTTCTTGTCGCCCTTCTCGAGGGCCTGCTGGTAGACGAACGCCGACTCGGCGATGTGGCCGGTGAACCAGCCGTCCTCGATGCCACGCAGGATGCCGGAGGTCATCGGGCCGATCTGGTGCGGGCCCTCGCCACCGAGCTGCCGGATCCGGGCGAAGATCTCCTCCGCCTCGGCCTCGATCTTGTCGGTGAGCGCCTCGACGTACCAGGAGCCGCCCAGCGGGTCGGCCACGTTGACGACTCCGGTCTCCTCCATCAGCACCTGCTGCGTACGCAGGGCGATCTCGGCGGACTCGTCGGTGGGCAGGGCCAGGGTCTCGTCCAGGGCGTTGGTGTGCAGCGAGTTGGTGCCGCCGAGCACCGCGGCGAGCGCCTCGACGGCCGTACGCACGACGTTGTTCACCGGCTGCTGGGCGGTCAGCGAGACACCGGCGGTCTGGGTGTGGAACCGCAGCCAGAGGGCCTTCTCGCTGGTGGCGCCGTACACGTCGCGCAGCCAGCGGGCCCAGATGCGGCGGGCGGCCCGGAACTTGGCGATCTCCTCGAAGAAGTCGACGTGCGAGTCGAAGAAGAAGCTCAGCCCGGGCGCGAAGACGTTCACGTCCAGCCCGCGCGAGAGGCCCAGCTCGACGTAGCCGAACCCGTCGGCCAGCGTGTACGCCAGCTCCTGCGCGGCGGTCGAGCCGGCCTCGCGGATGTGGTAGCCGGAGACGGAGAGCGGCTTGTAGCGCGGGATCTCCCGGGCGCAGTACTCCATCAGGTCACCGATGAGGCGCAGGTGCGGCTCCGGGTCGAAGAGCCACTCCTTCTGCGCGATGTACTCCTTGAAGATGTCGGTCTGGAGCGTGCCGTCGAGGCTCGACAGGTCGGCGCCCTGCCGCTCGGCGGCGACCAGGTACATGCAGAAGACCGGCACCGCCGGGCCGGAGATCGTCATGGAGGTGGTGACGCCGGCCAGGTCGATGCCGTCGAACAGCACCTCCATGTCGGCGGCGCTGTCCACCGCGACGCCGCAGTGGCCGACCTCGCCGAGCGACTGCGGGTCGTCGGAGTCGCGGCCCATCAGGGTCGGCATGTCGAAGGCGACGGAGAGCCCGCCGCCGCCGGCCCCGAGGATCATCTTGTAGCGCTCGTTGGTCTGGCGGGCGTTGCCGAAGCCGGCGAACTGACGGATGGTCCAGGTCCGCCCGCGGTAGCCGGTCGGGTAGAGACCCCGGGTGTACGGGTACTCGCCCGGCCACCCGATCCGCTCGAAGCCCGGGTAGGCGACACCCTCCGGGGGGCCGTAGACCGGGTCCACGGTCATCCCGGAGAGGGTGGTGAAGTCCGCGTCCCGCTTGCGCGCGGCGTCGTACCGGGCCTGCCAGCGGGCCCGTCCGGCGGCGATCTCGTCGGCGTTCATGGGCGGGGCTCCTCCTCGAGCTCGACTGCACGTCGAGTGTAGAGCCCCGGCCTGAACGATCGCTAAGGAACTTGGTACCCGTGGGTAACCTGGTCAGGCGGTGGGTGCCGGCGGCTCCGCGAGCGCCACGTCGTCGACGCGGATGTTGACGGCGTCGACCCGCAGCCCGTACGCCTCGACCGCCTCGGTCACCTTCGCGCGGACCGCCTCGGTCACCTCCGGCACCGTGCGGCCGGCCTCGATGACGATGAACAGGTCGATCACCGCACCGCCGTTGACGACCTTCGCCGAGGCGCCCCGGGTGGCGTCGCCGACGTTGTCCAGGCCGATCCGGTCGAGCACCGAGTTGAGCATCCGCGCCGCGTCGCCGCCCAGGTCGGTCACGCCGGGCACCGCGCGGGCCGCGGCCACCGCGATCTTCTCCAGCACGTCGTCGTCGACGGACGTCGTCCCGCCCGTCGCCGGAACCGCTGTCACCGACTGCTCCTGCGTCGCCTCGTCAGCCATGGTCTCCCCAAAACGTCGCACCGCCCCCGGGGTTCCGAGGGGCGGTGCGAGCGTACTAAGACCGGACGGTCCGCAGTGGACCGGTCAGCTCCCGAGCTGCTCCAGCAGCTGGTCCGCGGCGGCGTACGGGTCGATCGCGCCCTCGGCCACCTTGGCCGCGAGCGACGGCAGCTCCGTACCGTCGCGCAGCGAGCCCATCCGGTCCCGCAGCACGCCCAGCGCGATGGCCTCGATCTCGGCGGCGGCCCGCGCCTCCTGCCGGCGGCGCAGCTCGCCGTGCTCGACCAGCCAGCCGCGGTGCTTGTCGATGGCCGCGGCGATGTCGTCGATCCCCTCGCCCCGCGCGGCGACGGACCGCACGACCTGGGGACGCCAGTCGCCCGGGCCGCGCTCGCCCAGCGCGATCATGCCCTGGATGTCGCGGTAGGTCGCGTCGGCGCCGTCCCGGTCGGCCTTGTTGACCACGAAGACGTCGGCGATCTCCAGGATGCCCGCCTTGACCGCCTGGATCGCGTCGCCCATCCCGGGGGCGAGCAGCACCAGCGTGGTGTCGGCCAGCGAGGCCACCTCCACCTCGGCCTGCCCGACCCCGACGGTCTCGACCAGCACCACGTCGCAGCCGGCGCCCTCCAGCACCCGCACCGCCTGCGGGGTCGCCGCGGCCAGCCCGCCGAGGTGACCCCGGCTGGACATCGAGCGGATGTAGACCCCGGGGTCGGTGGCGTGGTCCTGCATGCGGACCCGGTCGCCGAGGATCGCGCCACCGGTGAACGGGCTGGACGGGTCGACCGCCAGCACCCCGACCCGGTGCCCGCGCGCCCGCAGCGCGCGGACCAGCTCGTTGGTGGTGGTCGACTTGCCCACCCCGGGCGAGCCGGTCAGCCCGACCACCTGGGCCTGACCGGCGTACGGCGCCAGCGCCGCGGCGATGTCCCGCAGCACCTCGTCGCCGTTCTCCACGAGGGTGATCAGGCGGGCCACCGCGCGGGGGTCACCCGCGCGGGCCCGTTCGACCAGCAGGGGTACGTCCCGACTCCGCCGCACCGGGACGGCGTCGGCGGTCGGGGCGTCGGCCATGGTTCCGCTCACTCGCCCGCTGCCGGAACGTGGATGATCAGGGCGTCGCCCTGTCCGCCGCCCCCGCAGAGCGCCGCCGCACCGGTGCCGCCGCCCCGGCGCTTCAGCTCCAGGGCGAGCGTGAGCACCAGCCGGGCGCCGGACATGCCGATCGGGTGGCCCAGCGCGATGGCCCCGCCGTTCACGTTCACCTTCGCCGGGCTGATCCCCAGGTCGCGGATCGACTGGACACCGACCTGGGCGAACGCCTCGTTGATCTCGACGAGGTCGAGGTCGGCGACGCTCAGCCCACCCTTGCGCAGGGCGTGCTGGATCGCGTTCGACGGCTGCGAGTGCAGGGAGTTGTCCGGGCCCGCGACGTTGCCGTGCGCGCCGACCTCGGCCAGCCAGGTCAGCCCCAGCTCCTTGGCCTTGGCCTTGCTCATCACGACGACGGCGGCGGCGCCGTCGGAGATCGGCGAGGAGCTGCCGGCGGTGATGGTGCCGTCCTTGGTGAACGCCGGGCGCAGCTTGCCCAGCGACTCGACGGTGGTGTCCGGCCGGATCCCCTCGTCCTCGCTGATGACCAGCGGGTCGCCCTTGCGCTGCGGGATGACCACCGGGGTGATCTCGTCGGCGAAGTGGCCGTTCTTCTGCGCGGCGGCGGCCCGCTGGTGGCTGGCCGCGGCGAACGCGTCCTGCTCCTCGCGCGAGATGCCGTGCTTCGCGCCGAGGCGCTCGGTGGACTCGCCCATCGAGCAGCAGTCCCAGGCGTCGGTGAGCCCGTCCAGCGCCATGTGATCCTTGACCACCACGTCGCCGTACTTGTAGCCCCCGCGCTGACCCAGCAGCAGGTGCGGGGCGTTGGTCATCGACTCCATGCCGCCGGCCACGATCACGTCGAACTCACCGGCCCGGATCAGCTGGTCGGCCAGGGCGATCGCGTCCAGACCGGAGAGGCAGACCTTGTTGATGGTCAGCGCCGGCACCGACATCGGGATGCCCGCCTCGACGGCCGCCTGACGGGCCGGGATCTGGCCGGCACCGGCCTGGAGCACCTGCCCCATGATCACGTATTGCACCTGGTCGGGGCTCACACCGGCCCGCTCCAGGGCGGCCTTGATGGCGATGCCGCCGAGCTTCGTGGCCGGGAGGTCCTTGAGGTTGCCCAGCAGGCGCCCCATCGGGGTCCGCGCGCCGCTGATGATCACCGAAGCCATACCTGCCTCCGAGGGGGGTGCCGACCTGTACGCCTTAACGATTGTTCGGCCAGACTAGCGCCATGGCTGAGAACTCCCCCGTCGAGCCCGCTGCGGACTACGTCACAGACATCGGGCTGCGCCGGATCGACCACGTCGGGATCGCCGTGGCCGACCTGGACGCCGCGATCGACTTCTACCAGCGGACGTTCGGCATGCGCTGCGTACACACCGAGACCAACGCCGAGCAGGGCGTCCGGGAGGCGATGCTGGCCGTCGGCCCGACCACCGAGGGCGGCTGCGTCCAGCTGCTCGCCCCGCTCTCGCCGGAGAGCACCATCGCGAAGTTCCTCGACCGCAACGGCCCGGGCGTGCAGCAGGTGGCGTACACGGTGGCCGACATCGACGCGGCCTGCGCGGCGCTGCGCGAGCGTGGGATGCGGCTGCTCTACGACAGCCCGCGGCGCGGCACCGCCGACTCGCGGATCAACTTCGTGCACCCGAAGGACGCCGGCGGCGTCCTGGTCGAGCTGGTCGAGCCGGCCCCCGGCCACTGACCGTGCACCGGCCCGGCGGGGCGTCCCCGCCGGGCCGGCGCACGGCCCGGCGACGTCGTGAACGGGGCGCCGGGAGCACGTCACTGCACGGTGCAACGTTCTCCCGGACACCTTCACGCATCGGCCGATGCGATTTTTCACAGAGGACTTCCCGCCCTAGCTACCGTTCAGTAACGTCCGCCTCCAACAGGAGCGCGACCCCGGCGGCCGGTTGTGTCGGACGACGACATGGCGGCCGGTCGCACCGGCGCCGACGATGGCAGCACCCAGGCCCCGCGCGGGTGCGGACGAACGGGAGGTCACCGTGCAGGACATCCTCGAAGCGATCATGGCGGCGGAGGACTCGAACGACCCGGACCGCGAACTCGCGGGCCTCGCCGGACTTCCGGTGCCGGAGACCTACCGGGGCGTGGTCGTACGGGCCGACGAGACCCGCATGTTCGACGGCATGGCGACCCGGGACAAGGACCCACGCAAGGCGCTGCACGTCCAGGAGGTGCCCACCCCGGAGCTCGGCCCCGGCGAGGCGCTGATCGCGGTGATGGCCAGCGCCATCAACTACAACACCGTCTGGACCAGCATCTTCGAGCCGCTGTCCACGTTCAAGTTCCTCCAGCGCTACGGGCGGCTCTCCGACCTGACCCGACGGCACGACCTGCCATACCACGTGGTGGGCTCGGACGCGGCCGGCGTCGTGCTGCGCACCGGCCCCGGCGTGACCCGCTGGCTGCCCGGCGACGAGGTGGTGGCGCACTGCCTCTCCGTGGAGTTGGAGGACGCCGCCGGCCACGACGACACGATGCTCGACCCGCAGCAGCGGATCTGGGGCTTCGAGACCAACTTCGGCGGGCTGGCCGAGCTGGCGGTCGTGAAGGCCAACCAGCTGATGCCCAAGCCGCGACACCTCAGCTGGGAGGAGGCGGCCAGCCCGGGGCTGGTCAACTCGACGGCGTACCGGCAGCTGGTGTCCCACCACGGCGCCAACATGAAGCAGGGCGACGTGGTGCTGATCTGGGGCGCCTCCGGCGGCCTCGGCGGCTACGCCACCCAGATGGCGCTGAACGGCGGGGCCATCCCGGTCTGCGTCGTCTCCTCGCCGGAGAAGGCCGAGCTGTGCCGGAAGATGGGCGCCGAACTGGTCATCGACCGCGCCGCCGAGGGATTCCGGTTCTGGAAGGACGAGGAGACCCAGGACCAGGACGAGTGGCGGCGCTTCGGTGAGCGCATCCGCGAGCTGACCGGCGGCGAGGACCCGGACATCGTCTTCGAGCACCCGGGCCGGGAGACCTTCGGCGCCAGCGTCTACGTCGCCCGGCGCGGCGGGACCATCGTCACCTGCGCGTCCACCAGCGGCTTCCAGCACCAGTACGACAACCGCTACCTGTGGATGCACCTCAAGCGGATCGTCGGCAGCCACTTCGCCAACTACCACGAGGCGTGGCAGGCCAACCGACTCGTCGCGCTGGGTCGGGTGCATCCGACCGTGTCGAGGACATACCCGCTGGAGCAGACCGGCCAGGCCGCGTACGAGGTGCACCGCAACGCCCACCAGGGCAAGGTCGGCGTGCGCTGCCTCGCGCCGCGCGACGGCCTTGGGGTCCGCGACCCGGAGCTGCGGGCCCGGCACGAGACCGCCATCAACCGCTTCCGCGGTCACTGACCGTCGCGGCGGCCCGGCGGCGGGACGACGGGGACCGCTCCGGCGGCCGTCCGGTGGAGCGGCGGATGGCCATTGGGGCGGGCACGATACGTCTTTCGCGCGGCTCGCCGAGATCCTTTCGTGCGATCCCGAGGTCGGCCGGACAAAGGGTCGCGGGTGGTGCCCGCGGCCCTTTTCCGCGCTCCGCTCCGTGCCGCCGCACCCGCCCGAGAGCAGCCAAGATCGCTGTCTGCTCCGGTCACCCCGTCGGGCGGGAGTTGACCATGTAAAGAGGACGCGAAAGGTTCGTACCGCTCTTGCGAAGCACCCTGGGGCGTCTGCCAGTATGTCCCAATGCCCCAGCAGCAGTCCTCCCCTCTCGCGTTCTTCGATAACGCGAACTCGCAGCCAGATTTCACCGTTGGCCTGCGCGGATACAACACGCACCAGGTCGATGACTTCATCGGCCGGATGACCGCCGCGCTGACCCAGTCCGAGCAGGCTCGTGCCGAGGCCGAGCAGCGGATGAACGACGCCCAGCGTCGCCTCCGCCAGGCCGAGCAGCGCATGAGCGCGCTGGAGCAGAAGCTCACCGACACCAACAAGCAGCTCGAGGAGAACAGCCGGCCGACCCTCTCCGGCCTCGGCACCCGCGTCGAGCAGATCCTCCGGCTGGCCGAGGAGCAGGCCAACGACCACCGCAGCGAGGCGAAGCGCGAGTCGGAGGGCATCCTCTCCGCCGCCCGCCTGGAGGCGCGTGAGATCACCGACAAGGCCCGCGCCGAGGCCGCCGCCATGAAGGCGACCGCCGAGCGCGAGGCGGGCAACGTCCGCACCGCCGCCGAGCGAGAGGCCGCCGAGGTCCGGGTGCAGGCCCGCCGTGAGGCCGACACGCTGCGCGCCGACGCCGAGCGCGAGACCAAGCAGCTGCGCACCGTCACCGCGCACGAGGTCGCCGAGCTGAAGTCGACCGTCGAGCGGGAGGTGGCGACCCTGCGCGCCACCGCCGAGCGCGAGATCACCCAGCAGCGGGCCAAGGCGGCGCGGGAGGCCGAGGAGAAGCGGGCCGAGGCGACCAAGCTGCTGACCGACGCCCGTGACAAGCGGGACAAGGACCTCCAGGCCCTGGAGCTCCAGCTCGCCGAGCGGCGCGAGAAGGCCGAGCGCGAGGAGTCCGAGCGGCACGCCGCCCAGGTGGCGCAGACCCAGAAGCTGGTCAGCGAGGCCGAGCAGCGGGCGCGGGCCGCGCAGGAGCGGGCGAAGGAGATCGAGCAGCGGGCCGAGGCGCGCCGGGTCGAGTCGGAGCGCACCGCCAACGAGACCGTCGACAAGGCGAAGGCCCTGGCCGAGAAGACCCTCAACGAGGCGAAGGCCGAGTCGCAGCGTCTGCTCAGCGAGGCGCGCACCGAGGCCGAGCTGACCACGCAGGCCGCTCGCCGGGAGGTCGAGGACCTCACCCGTCAGAAGGACGCCGTCACCTCGCAGCTCGGCCAGATGCTGTCCGGCCTCGCCGGCATCGTCCCGGGCGTGCCGGCCGGCGCCAACGCCAAGCCGGAGGCCGAGAAGGCCGGCGGCGACAAGGTGGCCGCCGAGACGGCCAGCTGACAAACCGCCAGGTCGGGGCATGACGCGGCGCGGGGCGGCACCGGACAACCGGTGCGGCCCCGCGCCGCGTGCTTTCCCCACCCTGATATCCCCCGGTACGACCCGAGTGAAGTAGGTCCCAACAGGGGCGTCCGTATCGCCCCAGCAGGGGCCGTTGCGTGTGAGGATGAGGGCATGTCGCACGGCGAGGAACTGTTCGCTCTCGGCGGGGACGTGGCCACGGAGCCCAGCTTCGAGTCCGCTCTGCGGGGGTACGAGAAGAAGCAGGTGGATCGGTACGTCGCGCGTGCGGAGCACGAGATCGCGACGCTCGCCGCCGAGCGGGAGCAGGCGTACACACAGATCCACAAACTCGCCGGCCAGGTGGAGGTCCTGCAACGGGATCTGGCCCAGGTGCGCAAGCAGATCGGTGTGGTCGACCGAGCCTCGTTCAAGCATCTCGGCCCACGCGTCGAGCAGATCCTCAGCCTCGCCGAGGAGCAGGCCGACGACATCCTCCGCGTCGCCAACGACGAGATCGATTCCCGCCGGGCCGCGGCCGAGCACATCATCGAGGACGCGCGCGAGCAGGCCGAGAAGGCGCTGAAGGACTTCGAGATCGCCCTGTCCGCGCGGCGGGCCGAGGAGGAGCGGCAGGCCGCCGCCCGCAAGGCCGAGTCGGAGACCGCCCTGCGCACGGCCAAGGAGGAGGCCGCGAAGCTGCGGCGCACCGCCCAGGACGAGCTGACCCGGGCGCAGCAGGAGGCGACCCAGCTGCGGGAGACCGCCAAGGAGATCCACACCCGCGCCCAGCAGGAGGCCACGAAGCTGCGGGAGGCGGCCAAGGAGGCCCTGGCGAAGGCGCAGCAGGAGGCGACGCAGCTGCGCGACGCCGCCAAGGAGGTGCACGCCAAGGCCCAGCAGGAGGCCAAGCGCCTCGTCGACCAGGCCACCGAGGCGGGTCGGGCCACCCACGCCAAGGCGCAGCGGGAGGCCAAGCAGATCATAGACGACGCCTCGATGGCGGGTCGGGCCACGCGGGCGAAGGCCCAGCAGGAGGCGGAGCGGCTGACCACGCAGGCCGCCGAGTCGGCCAAGCGCAGCCGCGCCGAGACCGAGGCGTACGTGCAGCGGATGCGCAGCGAGACCGAGGCGTACGTGCAGCAGTCGCGGGCGCAGACCCAGCAGGAGCTGGGAGCCTGGCGTGCCGGGGTGGAGAAGGAGGTGAACTCCCGTCGCGAGGCCGCCGACCGGGAGCTCGCCCAGCGGCGCGCCACCGCCGACCAGGAGTTCGCCAAGCGCCGCGACGAGTTGGAGAAGCAGTACAAGGCTCGCCAGCAGGAGCTGGAGACCGGCCACACCTCCCGCAGCAAGGAGTTGGAGACGGAGTTCCGCGCTCGCAAGGAGGAGTTGGAGACCTCCTTCACCTCGCGGCGGGACCAGTTGGAGGCCGAGTACACGGCCCGCAAGAACGAGATCGAGCAGGGCGCCGACCGCGTCCGCCAGGCGGCGGAGCGGGACGCGGCGACGCTGCGTCAGCAGGCCGAGGAGCAGGCGACCGAGCTGCTGCGCCAGGCGGAGACCGAGTCGAGCGAGAAGCGGCGCACCGCCGACGAGCACGTCGCGGCGTCCCGGCGGCAGTTCGAGGAGTACGCGGCGACGACCCAGCAGGCCCTCGCCACCACCCAGCAGCACCTCGCGGCTACGCAGCAGGAGGTCGCGGCCGGCCGGCAGCAGCTCGCCCAGGTGATGCTGGAGATCGCCCAGGCGCAGCAGCAGCTCGCCGACCTGCGGCAGGAGACCTGGAAGTCCCGGCAGGAGTCGGACGAGCTTCAGCGGAAGCTGGCCGACCTGCGCCTGCAGTCGCTGGCCGTGCCCGGTGGGGACGGTCCCACCTCCCCACCGCCGGCCGGCGCGGTCAGCCCCGCCTCGGCCGCCGGACCGGCCGTGGCGGCCCGGCCGGTCGACGCCGGGAAGGACACGGGCGGTGGCCCGACGGCGAAGCCGGCCGTGGGTTCCCGTCCGGGTGACCCGAAGGCGCAGCCCGGCGCGGGCACGCCGGTCGGGGCGAAGGGACAGTCGGGCGCGGCGACGCCTGCCGTCACGAAGGCGCAGCCCGGCGACGGCACGCCCCAGCCCGTCGGCGCGGCGGCTCCCGCCGGCACGGCGACGAAGCCCGCCGGGGCCTCCCCGGCGGCCGGGAAGGCCGAGGGCGACTCGAAGGACGCCGGCCAGCCGACGGCGCGGCCGGTGGCCGAGCCGGTGACCACGGTGGACGACGGGGCCCCCGGCGCCGCCGCGGACGGCGAACCGACGGTGGCCGCCGTGCCCGGCGAGGGTGGGCGGGGCGCGACCCCCACGAAGATCAAGAGCACCGGCGAGAACGGGAAGCGGCCCAGCAAGCCCACCACCGACGAGCGCGCCGCGAAGCCCAACACGGTGACCGTCGAGAAGGAGTGACGGCGCCCGCTCGGCCCCTCCGGTGTTCGCCACCACCGGTCTCGCCGCCGGGAGACAGCGACAGACAAGGGCGATGACTCCGCGTCGTTAATATGCCGCGGAGTCATCGCCGTCGTCGGACTCGGTCCTCCGACCCGACTCCGCCGCGTCGCTGCCCCGTGGCGCCGCGGCCGACCACGGTGTGCGCGAGAAGCGGTGACGAGGGCGGCCCGGCTGTCGGTGGGAGCGGATGCTTCGGGACAGGGGGACCAGTAGTCTCGGGCAGGGTCGGTGCGCAGCGACGCGCCGGCCGAGGGATGGGCGGCCTCGCCGCGGGACCTGACCGGAGGATCTGGTGACGCAGGACGGGCCGAGGGCCGACGGACCGGACCAGGGGGACGGGGAGCATCCCGACCCGGAGCCGGCCCGCGCACGACGGCACACCCCTGCCCCGCACGCGGAGCCGACGCCGCACGACCCGCCGGCGGACGACCCGTCGACCGCACCGTTCGACCCGCCCCCGGGCGCCGGCACCGGGCGGTTCGGGCCGCCCGGGCGGCCACTGCGCCGCAACAGCTTCCTGCTCGGCTTCACCGGGGCGCTCGGCGTGCTGTCGGCGTACACCCTCTATCTCGGCGTCCGCAACGCGGCCGGCATCCTGGTCCTGGTCCTCATCGCGCTCTTCCTCGCGATCGGCCTCAACCCGGCGGTGGCCCGGCTGCGGAAATGGGGCCTGCCGCACGGCCTCGCCGTCACCGTGGTCGCCCTCACCGTGGTGCTGCTGCTCTGCGGCGGCGTGGTGGCGCTGGTGCCGCCGATCGTCACCCAGTCCGGCCAGTTCCTCGAACAGCTACCGCACCTGGTGCAGGACCTGCGCCGCAACGAGACGGTCAACGACCTCGTCGAGCGGTACGACCTGGTGCAGCGGGTGCAGGGCGCGGTGAACGCGGAGACCGTGAGCCGGGCGCTCGGCGGGGTGCTCGGCGGCGCTCAACTGATCTTCGGCACCATCTTCCGGATCCTCACGGTGCTGGTGCTGACCATCTACTTCCTGGCGTACTTCAACCGGCTCCGCGCCCTCGGCTACGCCCTGGTGCCCCGGTCCCGCCGCGAGCGGGTGCAGCTGATCGGCGACGAGATCCTGGCCAAGGTCGGCGCCTACATGGTCGGCGCGCTGTCCATCGCGGTGCTGGCCGGGCTGAGCACGTTCATCTTCGCGCTGATCGTCGGGCTGGCCTACCCGATCGCGTTGGCGGTGGTGGTCGCGGTCACCGACCTGATCCCGCAGATCGGCGCCACCCTCGGCGCGGTGATCGTGAGTCTCGTCGGCTTCGCCACCGACCTGTCGGCCGGCATCGCCTGCGTGGTGTTCTTCCTCGTCTACCAACAGGTCGAGAACTACCTCATCTACCCGAAGGTGATGCGCCGTTCGGTGCAGGTCAACGAGGTGGCCGCCCTGCTCGCCGCGCTCCTGGGGGTCGCCCTCATCGGCGTGGTCGGCGCGCTGATCGCCATTCCGACGGTGGCCGCCATCCAACTCATCCTGCGCGAGGTGGTGCTGCCCCGACAGCAGTCGCGGTGACCCCGGTCAGCCGGCCTTCGCCTGCGGCGGGCCCGGCACCGGTCGGTCCGCGAACGAGGCCACCGTGCGGTCGGCGTACGCGCTGACGTCGCCGGTCTCCATCGGGCCGTCCCAGGTCGTCGGCAGCGGCAGCGGGACGGCCGGGTTGACCCGCCGGACCACCTCGTCGAGCACCCGCTCGGCGTCACCGACCCACAGGTGCTTCGCCCCCGGCACCCCCACCACCTCGGCCTGCGGGACCGCGGCGAACCGCTGCCGGGCCTCCTCCGGGCGCAGGTAGTCGTCGAACTCGGGCACCAGCGCGACCAGCGGACGGCCGGAGCGTGCCCACTGCGCCAGGTCCTCCGGCTTGGAGTAGCGCAGCGGCGGGGAGAGCAGGATCGCGCCGCTCACCGCTGGGTCGCAGCCGTGCTTGAGGGCCAGGTCGGTGCCGAAGGACCAGCCGAGGAGCCAGACGTTCGGCAGCTCGTGGAACTCGGCGTACTCGATCGCGGCGGCCACGTCGAAGCGCTCCCCGACCGCGTTGTCGAACGCCCCCTCGCTGGTGCCGCGCACGCTGCTGGTGCCCCGCGTGTTGAACCGGAGCACCGCGACGTCGGCCAGGGCGGGCAGTCGCCAGGCCGCCTTGCGGAACACATGGCTGTCCATCATCCCGCCGTGGGTGGGCAGCGGGTGCAGGCAGACCAGGGTGGCCACCGGCTCCCGGTCCACCGGCCGGGCCAGCTCACCGACCAGCCGCAGCCCGTCGGCCGTGTGCAGCTCGATGTCCTCCCGGTGGCCGGGGAGGATGGACGACGCGCGGATCGGAGTGCTCACCGCTCAAGTCTGGCCCGAACTCGCCGCCGCCGCCCGCCCGGGGAGCAAACGACGTGATCCAGATCGCTCAGCCGTAGCGGGGGGCGCTGCGCCCCCGCTGCACCACCGGCCCGCGCCGGTCCCGCGCCCGCCAGCAGCCGCTGTGCCAGTGCCGGCGGTCGGTCAGGTCACCCCGCCCGTCCGCCGGCCAGGCCACCACGTGCGCGACCCCGGGGCGGATCTCCTGGTCGCACCCGGGGCAGCGGTAGGTCTTGACCGACGAGCCGCCGCTGATTCCGCGTACCTGCCACTCGCCGTCGCGCCACTGCTGCACGGATTCGACGCCCTGACGGGCCCGCTCCGCGTCCACGTGGGCGGCGTCGTCCCGGCGGGGACGGTTACGACGAGGACTCACGTCCCCAAGGTTACGGTCACTCCCAGGTCGCGGCCTCGCCAAGGTCGTCGGCCACCTGGAGGCCGCCGATGACCGTGGTGACCTCGGCGAGGGTGGGCGACCGCTCCCAGCGGTTCTCCCAGCCCATCGACAGCAGGGTGTGCGGGATGCCGAGCACGTGCCAGAAGTCACCCATGTCGAAGACGGGACGGCCACCGATGGTGCGGTTCGCCGTGTTCCGCTCCTCGCCCATCGTCGGGGAGTGGTCCAGGCGCACCGGCAGGGTGGCGTCGCCGCTGAGGGCGATCCGCAGCGTCACACTGGTCTCATCCGCGGGCACGACGGGCATCGGCGTCGGAGTCGATCTCCCCGAGGACGTCTGCACGCGGGGCCAGGCCAGGGTCCGCGCCGACACGTCACACTCGGTGATCCGCGCACCCGGGGGAAGCGCGGTCAACCGGATCGGCGCGACGCAGCGACGCGCCTCGTCGAAGCGCAGCGCCGTCGCCGCCCGACGCGCCTCCGCGGCGGTGTCGCCGGTGGTGGCGACCCGGGCGTAGAGGCCCGGGACGGGCTGCCACCGCAGCACCCAGCCGTTCGTCACCTGGTCGAGCCGGTGCGCCAGCCCCCGATAGAGGGAGGCGTAGTCGGGGCGGCCGGACGGGGCACGGTCGTCGTCCGCGGTCCCCGTACTCAGCCGGCCCACGCCGACGTCGCGGAGCTGCGCGGGGTCGCCGGTCTCGGCCACGAAGGCGTCGGCGGCGACGACGACCATCGCCTGCCGGCCGCCCCCGAGGTCCAGTCGCATGCTCTCGACACCGGTCGCGGAGCGCCAGGCCACCACCTCCGCCACCGCCGGGTCCACCCCGTAGTGCAGCACCCCCGCGTCGGTGCCGACCAGCTCCGGGCGGGCCGCCGCCCCGGGCACCCCCGTGGCCCGGGGCGGCGTGACCACCGCCGGGCTCGGCGTCACAGCCGGAGTCGGCGGCGCCGCCGAGGGCGTACGCAGGACCACTCCCCCGGCCCCCAGCGCAACCGCGACGCCGAGCGCGGCACCCAGCACCGCCCGCCGACGGCGCCGACGGGCCCGTCCCCCGTTCACCGCGGCCGTCAGCAGCCGTTCGGCGTCCACGGGCCGGTCGGCGTTCTCCCGGAGTGCCCGCACGATCCGCTCGTCGAGACCAGTCACCGTCGGCTCCCGTTCGTCGTCGGGACGCCGCAGCGCTCCCGGAGATTGGCGAGCGCCCGCATCGCGTGGGTGCGGACGGTGACCGGCGAGCAGTCGAGGATCTGCGCGATGGTGGCGTCGTCCAGGTCCTCGTAGTAGCGAAGCACGAGGACCGCCCGCTGGCGGTCGGGCAGGCCGAGGATCAGCCGCCACATCTCGTCCCGGTCGGCCGCCTCGCCACCGAGGTCGCCGCGCTGCGGGCGCTCGGCGAAGGCGTCGACGGCCAGTTCGCGGCTGGAGCGGCGACGCCACCACGACGTGTTGGCGTTGACCAGCATCCGGCGCACGTACACGTCGGGCCGTTCGGTGCGGACGATCCGCCGCCAGTGCACGTACGCGCGGGCGAGCACGTCCTGGGTGAGGTCCTCGGCCCGGTGCTCGTCGCCGGTGAGCAACCGGGCCAGGCGCAACAGGGCCGGGCCGCGACTGCCGACGTACTCCTCGAAGGTCACGTCCTTACAGACGCGGCCGGCGACGCTGGGCGTTGACCCGGATCAGCGGTGGGTGTGGTCCCGGAAGCCCCGACCGGTCTTGCGACCCAGGTAGCCGGCGGTGACCAGGTGCTCCAGCAGTGGCGCGGGGGCGAAGCCCGGCTCGCGCAGCTCCAGGTAGAGCTCCCGCTGGATGGCCAGCGACACGTCCAGACCGACCACGTCGAGCAGCTCGAAGGGGCCCATCGGGTAGCCGCAGCCGAGCTTCATGGCGTGGTCGATGTCGTCGGCGGTCGAGTAGCTGGCCTCCAGCATCTTCACCGCGTCGTTGAGGTACGGGAAGAGCAGCGCGTTGACGATGAACCCGGAGCGGTCCCCGCACACCACGGCGGTCTTGCCGAGCGCGGCGCACACCGCCCGGGCGGTGGCGGTGGTCTCCGGAGACGTCCGGATGGTCCGCACCACCTCGACCAGCGGCATGATCGGGGCCGGGTTGAAGAAGTGCAGCCCGACCACGTCGGCGGGCCGCTGGGTGGCCATCGCGACATCGATCACCGGCAGCGAGGACGTGGTCGTGGCGAGCACGACGCCCGGCTTGCAGATCTCGTCGAGGCTGGCGAAGAGCGCCTTCTTCACGCTCAGCTCCTCGACCACCGCCTCGACCACGAGGTCGACGTCGGCGAGGTGGTCGAGGGTGGCCGACCAGGTGATCCGGCCGAGCGCGGCGTCCCGGTCGTCCTCGCTCAGCTTGCCGCGCACCACGCCCTTGGTGAGCGAGGTCTTCACGGCGTCGCAGACCTTCGCGGACTTCTCCGCGCCGCGGGTCACCGACACCACCTCGTAGCCGGCCTTCGCGAAGACCTCGATGATGCCGGTCGCCATCGTCCCGGAACCGACCACGCCGACCTTGGCGATGGCGCGGGCGCCGTCGGCGAGCGTGGCGCCCGTGGCCACCGGCGTCGCCTCGTCCGGTACGACGACCGGGGAGCCCGGCCGCTCGTACGTGTAGAAGCCCCGCCCGGACTTGCGGCCGAGCAGACCCGCCGTGACCATCTGCTTGATCAGCGGCACCGGGGCGTGCCGGCGGTCCCGCCCGCCGCGCCGGTACATGGTGTCGAGGATCTCGTACGCGGTGTCGAGGCCGATCAGGTCCATCAGCGCGAGCGGCCCCATCGGCAGGCCGCAGCCGAGTTTCATGGCGGCGTCGATGTCCTCGCGGCTGGCGTAGTGCGCCTCGAACATGCCGACGGCGTGGTTGAGGTAGCCGAAGAGCAGGGCGTTGGCGATGAAGCCGGCGCGGTCGTTGATGGTGACGTCGACCTTGCCGAGCCGGGCGCAGAGCGCCTCCACGTCGGCGACCACGTCGGCCGAGGTGACCACCGTGCGGACGACCTCGACCAGCTTCATCACCGGGGCGGGGTTGAAGAAGTGGATGCCGATGACCTGGTTGGGCCGGGTGGTGGCGACGGAGATCTCGGTGACGCTCAGCGACGAGGTGTTGGTGGCGAGGATCGCCTCGGGCTTGCAGACCCGGTCCAGCTCGGCGAAGATCCGCTGCTTCAGGTCCAGGTGCTCGGGGACGGCCTCGATGACGAGGTCGACCGAGTGGAGGGCGTCGAGGCCGACCGCGAAGGTCACCCGGCCGAGCAGCGCGTCCCGGTCGGCCGGGTCGAGCTTGCCCTTGGCGACCGCCCGGTCGGTGGAGCCGGTGAGGTTGGTGCGGCCACGTTCCAGCGCCCCCTCGGAGATCTCGACGGCGACGACCGCCAGGCCGTTGCGCGCGAACACCTCGACGATGCCGGCACCCATCGTGCCCAGCCCCACGACGCCAACGCTGGTGAACTCGCGCGCCACGACCGGCCTCCCCAACAGGCTGCTCCGCACGGCCGCTTGAACGGCCGCTAAGGTTACGCGCGAGTCTGCCACGTGACGCTCGGTTGTCGAGACGCCGTGGCATATTTCACCCACCGCGCCCCGTTCGGGCAGGTGCGGCGGCGTCAGGCCGCCGCAACGGTGGCGAGGGACAGCAGTTCGGCGACGAACTCCGCCGGCCGCTCCAGGTGCGGGCTGTGCCCGCAGCCCGGGAGCACCACCTCGCGGTGGCTCCCACCGGCGGCCGTGTAGCGCTCCAGCACCGCCCGGGTCTGGCCGACCATCGGCTGGGGCGGGCAGTCCTGGGCGCCGGGCCAGCCGGGCACCACGCCCAGCGACCCGAGGTACGCCAGGTCGAACAGCGAGGTGTCGGAGACGATCACGTCGGCGTCGCCGCGTACCCAGGTGACCGGAGGCTTCGTCGGCACCTCGACCAGCTCGTCGGCGATCCGGAAGTACGTCGGCGCGAGCGCGTTGAGCACGCCCCGCTCGCCGGGCGCCGTGCCGGGCCAGTTGGTCGAGGTGACGGCCGTGCCCGGGTAGTTGTCGTCTCCGGTGGCGGTGGAGAGCAGGCTGTCGAGCAGCAGGTCCTCGTCCTCGCCGAGGGCGGCGGGGTCCGCCACGTACGCGGCCCGCAGCACGTTGCGCGGGCTCGTCTGGGCGTCCTCGCCCCGGTCCTTGGCGGCGAGCCGGGCGACGAAGTCGGGGTTGGCGGTGCCCGCGCCGGTGCCGGCGAATTCGGGCGTGGTGGGCGTGCCGGCCAGGTCCCGGGTGCCGCCGAAGCCGTACGGGGAGACCGGCGCGGAGAGCAGCAGCCCGCCCACCCGGTGCGGGTGGTCGACGAGCAGGCGCATGGCCACGCCGCCACCGAGCGAGTGACCGACGACCACCGGGCGCGCATCGGCGTCGGCGAACAGGGTGGGGTCGTCGAGCAGGGCGGCCACGTCGTCGGCGAAGTCGCGCAGCCCTCGGGTGGCGTTCACCGGGGCGGTCTCGGTGTCGCCGTAGCCGCGCAGGTCGGGTGCGACCACGCGCAGCGTGCCCGGCAGGTGCCGCACCAGCGGCTCCCAGAACGCCGAGGAGGAGCAGTTGCCGTGCACGAGGAGCACCGGTACGCCGTCCGGCGGCCCGGCGACCCGTACCGCCTGGGTGATGCCGTTGGCCGTGACGATCCGCTGCTCGGTCTCCATCCGCGGGATGCTGCCATCCCGCCCGGCGCCGGTCCATGTGGGTGGTCCCCACCCGAGGCGGCGCGACGGTGTGGCCGACCGCCGGTCAGCGGACGGCGGTCGGCGGGCTCGTCAGCGGTACCGGCAGCGGCAGGGTCGGGCGTTGGTCCCGACGGATCAGGCCGAAGCTCAGCCCGACGGGGTCGGTACGCGCCACCCCCGGGTCGAAGAAGCGCAGCTCGGTGCGGCCGAGCCGGATCACGTCGCCGTCGGCGAGCTGCTCGACGTCGACGATCCGCCGGTCGTTGAGCCAGGTGCCGTTGGTCGAGCCCAGGTCCCGCAGCGACGCACCCTCGGGGGCCAGCCAGACCTCGGCGTGCCGTCGGCTGAGGTGCGGGTCGTGGACGACCACGTCGACCGTGGGCGCACGCCCGATCACCTGCGGCGCCGGGCGCAGCCGGAAGCTCGCACCCCGCATCGGACCGCCGGCAACCGTCAACAACGGCAGCAGTTCGTGACGCTCCTCCATGGACCCTCAGCCCTCCACCCCACGCCGTCACCCCGCGCGTCAGCCTGCCATCAGACGGTAGTCGCGCTCCACGGCCACGCGGTCACCTCGCGTCCCCGGGCGGACAGCTCCCGCTCCCCGGTTCGGGCGGCCCGGCCCGGTCGGTCCATGGTCCCGCCAGGTCCCGGCGGAGGCTGCGGGACGCGCCGGTGGTCGGACATTTCGACCGGCCAGCGGCCTACCGATGAGTAATGCTCGGGTCTAGACTTCCGCCATGACGGCTGTGCATGTCCCCGGCGCCCCGTTCGTCTCCGACGGCCTGCTGGTCTCCACCAGCCCGGCCACCGGGGCCGAGGCCGGCCGCTTCCCGGTCGCCAGCGCGGCCGAGGTCGCGGCGGCCGTCGACCGGGCCCGCGCCGCCGGGCAGTGGTGGGCCGGGTTGGGCTTCGCCGCCCGTCGGGAGCGGCTGCTCCGCTGGCGGTCGCTGGTCGCCCGCCGCATCGAGCAGCTCGCCGAGCTGGTGCACGTCGAGGGCGGCAAGCCGGTCGCCGACGCCGTCGTCGAGGTCGTCACCGCGGTCGAGCACATCGACTGGGCCGCCCGCAACGCCCGGCGGGTGCTCGGTCCACGCCGGGTGCGGTCCCGGCTGATCCTCGCCGAGTTCTCCGGCCACCTCGAATACCAGCCGCACGGCGTCGTCGGCGTGATCGGCCCGTGGAACTATCCGGTCTTCACGCCGATCGGCTCCGCCGCGTACGCCTTGGCCGCCGGCAACGCGGTCGTGCTCAAGCCGAGCGAGTACACGCCGGCCGTGGGTCAGTGGCTGGTGGACACGTTCGCCGAGGTGGTGCCTGAGCACCCCGTGTTCACCGCCGTGCACGGGCTCGGCGACGTGGGCGCCGCCCTCTGCCGCTCCGGCGTCGACAAGGTCGCCTTCACCGGGTCGACGGCCACGGCCAAGAAGGTGATGGCCGCCTGCGCCGAGTCCCTCACCCCGGTGCTCGTGGAGGCGGGCGGCAAGGACGCCATGATCGTCGATGCGGACGCCGACCTGGACGCCGCCGCCGAGGCGTGCGTGTGGGGCGCGCTGACCAACGCCGGGCAGACCTGCATCGGCATCGAGCGGGTCTACGCCGTCGAGCCGGTCTTCGACGCCTTCGTCGACAAGGTGGTCGCCCGGGCGGGCCGGCTCACCGTCGGCCCCGAGGGCACCGACATCGGGCCGATCACCATGCCGGCGCAGGTGGACGTGATCCGCCGGCACATCGACGACGCGTTGGCGCGGGGTGGCCGGGCCGTGCTGGGCGGCGCCGAGGCGGTGCAGCCGCCGTACGTCCGGCCCACCGTCCTCGTGGACGTTCCCGAGGAGTCGGCCGCCGTCCGCGAGGAGACCTTCGGGCCCACGCTGACCATCAACCGGGTACGCGACGCCGAGGAGGCGCTCGCGCGGGCCAACGCCCTACCGTACGGCCTGGGTGGTTCCGTCTTCGGCCGGCGCCGCGCGGTGGCGATCGCCCGGCGGCTGCGCTCCGGGATGGCGTCGGTCAACTCGACCCTGACGTTCGCCGGGATGTCCACGCTGCCGTTCGGCGGTGTCGGCGAGTCCGGCTTCGGCCGGATCCACGGCGAGGACGGGTTGCGCGAGTTCGGCCGACCCAAGTCGATCACACGGCGTCGGGCCCGTTCCCTGCTGCCGTCGATGACCTTCGAGCGCACCCCCGCCGACGTAGCCCGGCTCGTCAAGGCCGTCAAGCTGATGTACGGGCGCTGACCCGCCTCCGCACGGCAGGGCGTCGGTCAGAACAGGGTCAGCTCGTCGCGCTCGATGCCGCGCAGCTTGTCGTAGTCGACGACCACGCAGCGGATGCCCCGGTCGGTGGCGAGCACCCGCGCCTGCGGCTTGATCTCCTGGGCGGCGAACACGCCGGTGACCGGCGCGAGCAGCGGGTCGCGGTTCATCAGCTCGAGGTAGCGGGTGAGCTGCTCCACGCCGTCGATCTCGCCGCGCCGCTTCACCTCCACGGCGACCGACCGGGAGTCGGCGTCCCGGCAGAGCAGGTCCACCGGCCCGATCGCGGTCATGTACTCGCGGCGGACCAGCGTGAACCCCTCACCCAGGGTCTCCGGGTTGGCGGCCAGCAGCTCCTGGAGGTGTGCCTCGACCCCGTCCTTGCGCAGTCCCGGGTCGACGCCCAGCTCGTACGACGTGTCCTGGAAGATCTCCTCCAGGGTGATCCGCAGTTCCTCGCCGGCCTTGTTGACCACCCGCCACACCCCGGGGGCCTCCTCCAGCCGACAGGGCGGGCTCATCCAGTTCAACGGCTTGTACGCCCGGTCGTCGGCGTGGATGGAGACCGACCCGTCCGCCTTCACCATGAGCAACCGGGTGGCCGGCGGCAGGTGGGCCGAGAGCCGTCCGACGTAGTCCACCGAGCACTTCGCAATCACCAACCGCACCCGACGAGGGTAGCCGAGGAGGGGGCCGGCGCCGGCGAGCGGCACTGGCGTGCCGGTGGGATGCTGAGATCGTGTTCGAAGTCCTCACCGGAACCGGTCTCGCCGCGTCGGCGGGTCTGAACGCCTACATCCCCCTGCTCACCATGGGTCTGCTGGCCCGCTACACCGACCTGATCGACCTGCCCAGTGGCTGGGCGTGGCTCGGCAACGGCTGGGTGATGGCCATCCTGGCGGCGTTGCTCGCCGTCGAGGTGGTCGCCGACAAGGTGCCGGTGGTCGACCACGTGAACGACGTCGTGCAGACCGTGGTCCGCCCGACCGCCGGTGGCCTGGCCTTCGGGGCCGGGTCCTCCGCCGAGACGGTGACGGTGAGCGACCCGGGTTCCTTCTTCTCGTCGCACCAGTGGGTCCCGGTGGTGACCGGCGTGCTCGTCGCGCTCGGGGTGCACCTGCTCAAGTCGGCGGCCCGCCCGGTGATCAACGCGACCACCGCCGGCGTCGGCGCGCCCGTCGCCAGCACCGCCGAGGACGCGACCAGCGTGCTGATGTCGGTGGTGGCGATCCTGCTGCCGGTGCTCGTCCTGTTCTTCCTGGTCGGTCTCGTCGCCTCCCTGTTCTGGTTCCGGCGTCGCCGGGCCGACCGTCGGCGCGAGCGGGAGGCGGCCCGGGCAGCCGGCTTCCGCGTCTGACCCGGAAACGCCGCTGGCCGGCACCCCTGCTCGGGGTGCCGGCCAGCGGCTTCTGCTCGTGCTGGTGGTCAGCTGTTCCAGTACTGGGCGACGAGGTCGGCGGCCTGCTGCTCCCACTGGGCGTAGGCGTCCGGGTAGGCCGACACCTGCACCGTCTGGGCGGCCTCGGTCAGCGGCATGTCCTGCCACCCGTCGACCTGCTTGAGGCCCTTGAGGAACGCCTGGGTCGAGTAGATCGGGTCGGTGATCTGCTCCGGCGTGCCCCAACCACTGGACGGGCGCTGCTGGAACAGGCCCAGCGAGTCGTGGTCGTTGGCGTCACCGAGGTGACCCAGGTTCTCCAGCTTCGACTCCTGCAGGCTGGTCGCGATCGAGATGACCGCCGCCCGCTCGTCCATACCGGACTTCTTCGTCGCGGCGATGATCGCCTTCACGTTCGCGATCTGCTCGTCGTTCAGGTCGATGCGCGACTGCGCACCCTGCACGCCGTGCGGAATCAGCTTGGCCTTGTCGACCGTGCTCTTGTCGGTCTGCACGACCGCCACCGGCTTCATGTCCACCGAGTGCGCGTGGTGCGTCGCCGCGATCGGGCCGCCGACGACACCGCCGGCGAAGGCGAGACCAGCAAGACCAAGAACGCTCTTACGCATGATCGTGTTCATGATGAGTAGCTCCTTCGGGGGTTTGACACCCGCCGCCGATGGGGGTCGGCCAGGCAGGTGTAAGCACCTCGTCGGCGCTCAAGTCACAAGGGGGGATGCATCCGGCCCGCGGAGGCGGGGGGCCTCACACACGCGCCGCGGTCCATGTCCAACGACCGGCGGGCCACCATCATTCCGGGGCGCGCCACGTGCGTCGGGTCCATGTCCAACGACCTGCGGGCCGGAGTCATTCCGACCTGGCCCGGTCGATCGGGCTCCGGGTCGGCCCTGCCTCGGCAGGGACCATGTTCAACGACCGCGGGGCGGCCATCATTCCGGCCTGGGGGTGTCCCCGGCCACCGCACAAACCGCCCAGAACGGTCAACCGGCCCCGTCAAGCTCGGGACCGTGCCGACCTGTTTCAGATCAACTCCTCTTTCTGGATGTCGGGCGATCCCGCGACGATGACAACCCGACATACGGGACGCCGAGTGGATCGAGCGGATTCCGAGCGGTGGGCGGGGCATCGCGGAGCCGTTGTCGTTGGGATCATGCTCCGGTGTCCGTGAAGAACCTCCGCGTTCCCCTCGCCGTGACGCTCGCCGTGCTCGCGGCCGTGGCAGCTCTCGTCGCCGGCCCCACGCCCCGGCAGGAGGCGGTGAGCGCCGGCCTCGCCCGGCTCCCCCGGACCGACGCCCCGACAGCCGCAACACCCGGTGGCGAGAACGGCGCGCCGGCCGCGGGCGGCACACCGGGCCCGATCGGCGGGCCGGGCGCGAACGGCGGGCCGGGCACGAACGGCGGGCCGGGCGCGAACGGCGCATCGGGCGCGCCGGGCACTCCGAACGCCCCGGAGGCGACACCCCCGGCCAGTGGGCCCACACCTCCCGGTGCCACCCCGCCCGGCACGCTGCCGCCGGTGGTCGACCACGGGCCTCGTACGGGGAACAAGGTCGCGCTCACCTTCGACGCCGACCTGACCGACGCCATGCGGCGCCAACTGCGCACCGGCGCGGTGCGGTCGTACGCGAACCTGGCGATCATCGACCTGCTGGAACGGCGGCAGGTGCCGGCGACCTTCTTCCTGACCGGCAAGTGGGTCGAGGAGTATCCGCAGGTGACCCGGCGGCTGGCCGGGAACCCACGGTTCGAGTTGGCCAACCACACGTACGGGCACGCGGCCTTCACACCGGACTGCTACGACCTGCCCCGGATCCCGAAACGGAGCATGACCGCGGACGTGGCCCGGACGTTCGACGTGATCGCGCCGTACGGGGGCCGACAGACCCGGTACTTCCGCTTTCCCGGGCTGTGCCACGACCGCACCGCGCTGAGCGCCCTGGCCCCGCTCGGCGTCACGGTGGTGGACGGCGACGTGGTGAGCGGGGACCCGTTCGCCACCGCGTGGCGGCCGTTGGTGCGCGCGGTCCTGTCCCAGGTACGCCCCGGCTCGGTGATCATCATGCACGTCACCGAGGCCAACGCTCCGATGACCGACGAGGCGCTGCCGCACATCCTGGCCGGCCTGGCCGAACGCGGTCTGCGACCGGCCCCGCTGTCGGAGGTCCTGTCGAACGGGGAACCGACGCCCTGACCGCCTCCCGCACGCCTAAAATCGGGGCAAAGACGGAGGAGGTCGACATGACCGCAGCGATCGAGATGCCCCACGTCGAGGAGTGTGTCGTCGCCGCGTGCGCGTACAACCACACCGGTGACTGCCACGCCTTCGCGATCACGATCGGCAGCGCGGACCACGCGCACTGCCACACCTTCGTCGAGCTGCCGGTGCGCGCCGGCGTCGCCGACCTGACCGCCCAGGTCGGCGCCTGCCAGCGGGCCGACTGCCGGCACAACGAGCAGCTGGAGTGCCACGCCCCGGCCATCCGGGTCGGCCCGGACAACGACCTGGCCGACTGCATGACGTATGTCGAGCGCTGAGCCGGACCACCGGCCAGGGCGGCTCACGCCAGCCCGTTGGCCTCCCGGATCACCGTGACCAGCTCGTCGATGATGCCGGTGAGCGCGAAGTCCTTCGGCGTGAAGACCCGGGCCACCCCGGCCGCGCGCAGGTGCTCGCCGTCGCCGGTCGGAATGATGCCGCCCACCACCACCGGCAGGTCACCCCGGCCGGCGGCGCGCAGGCCGTCCAGCACGGCCGGCACGGCCGCGAGGTGCGACCCGGAGAGCACGGAGAGCCCCACCAGGTCGACGTCCTCCTCCACCGCGGCCGCGACGATCTGGCCGGCGGTCAACCGGATGCCCTGGTAGACCACCTCGAAGCCGGCGTCCCGGGCGCGCACCGCGATCTGCTCGGCACCGTTGGAGTGCCCGTCCAGGCCGGGCTTGCCGACCAGCAGCCGCAGTCGCCCGCTGCCCAGCTCACGGGCGGTGGCGGCGACGCGTTCCCGGACGCCCGCGAGGCCCGGGTCCGTGCCCGGCCCGACCCCACCGGCCAGGCCGGTGGGCGCCCGGTACTCGCCGAAGACCTGCCGCAGCGCGCCCGCCCACTCCCCCGTGGTGACGCCGGCCCGCACGCACGCGAGCGTCGCCGGCATCAGGTTCGCGGTGGTCGCCGCGTCGGCCCGTAGCCGGTCCAGCGCCGCGGCGACCGCGGCGCCGTCCCGCCCGGCCCGCCACTCGCGTACGCCGATCGCGGCGTCCGCCTCCACCGCCGGGTCCACCTGCTCGACCGCCTCCGCGCCGGCGGCGGTCAGCGGGCTCGGTTCGGTCTCGGTGAACCGGTTGACGCCGACCACCACGTCGGCGCCGGCCTCCATCCGCCGCCGCCGCTCGGCCAGCGCGGCGACCAGGGCGCTCTTGAGGTAGCCGGTCTCCACGGCGGTGACCACGCCGCCCATCTCCAGCACCTTGTCCAGCTCGACGCGGGCCCCGGCGACGATCTCGTCGACCAGCCCGGTCATCACGTGCGAGCCCTCGAACAGGTCCGGGTACTCCAGCAGGTCCGACTCGTACGCGAGCACCTGTTGCATCCGCAGCGACCACTGCTGGTCCCAGGGTCGGGGCAGGCCGAGCGCCTCGTTCCAGGCGGGCAGCTGCACCGCGCGGGCCCGGGCGTCCCGGGACAGCGTCACGCCGAGCATCTCCAGCACGATGCGCTGGATGTTGTTCTCCGGCTGCGCCTCGGTCAGGCCCAGCGAGTTGACCTGCACCCCGTAGCGGAACCGGCGCTGCTTCGGGTCGGTCACGCCGTAGCGGTCGCGGGTGATCTCGTCCCAGAGCGCGCCGAACGCGCGCATCTTGGCGATCTCCTCGACGAAGCGCACCCCGGCGTTGACGAAGAACGAGATCCGCTGCACCACGTCGCCCATGCGCTCGGCCGGCACCTGACCCGAGTCGCGCACGGTGTCGAGCACGGCGACCGCCGTGGCGAGGGCGAAACCGACCTCCTGCACCGGCGTCGCGCCCGCCTCCTGGAGGTGGTACGAGCAGATGTTCACGGGGTTCCAGCGCGGCATCTCCCGCAGCGTGTACGCGACGACGTCGGCGGTGAGCCGCAGCGACGCGGCGGGCGGGAAGATGTACGTCCCCCGGGACAGGTACTCCTTGATGATGTCGTTCTGCGTGGTGCCGGCGAACCGGACCGGCTCGGCGCCCTGCTCCGCGCCGACGGTGGCGTAGAGGGCGAGCAGCCACATCGCCGGCGCGTTGATCGTCATCGACGTGTTCATCTCGGCGAGCGGGATGCCGTCGAAGAGGGCCCGCATGTCGCCGAGGTGGGCGACGGGCACGCCGACCCGCCCCACCTCACCGGCGGCGAGCTCGTGGTCCGGGTCGTAGCCGGTCTGGGTGGGCAGGTCGAAGGCGACCGAGAGGCCGGTCTGCCCCTTCGCGAGATTGCGGCGGAAGAGGGCGTTGGTGGCGGCGGCCGAGCTGTGCCCGGCGTACGTGCGCATCACCCACGGGCGGTCGCGCTCCGGCAACCGACCCGGGACTGCCTTCTCGTCCATGGCCGGAGTCTAAGTTACCGTTCAGTAAAACGGGCTGTGGAAAACCACACACGTCCATGGAGGGGACGCCCGGGTACGGACGGCGCGACATGGGGGCGACCCCCACACCCCGCCCGGTCCACGTCGCCGACCAGGTCGCACACTTGACGACATGGACAACGAGCTCGCCATCGCGGTGCGAGGGCTGCGCAAGACGTACGGCGGGACGGCGGCGGTCGCCGGCCTCGATCTGGAGGTGCGTCGCGGCGAGGTCTTCGCCCTGCTCGGTCCGAACGGAGCGGGCAAGACCACCACCGTGGAGATCCTGGAGGGCTACCGACAGCGGGACGCCGGCGAGGTCTCGGTGCTGGGCAGCGACCCGGCCGCCCCCGCGGCGGACTGGCGGGCCCGGGTGGGCATCGTCCTCCAGGGCACCGGCGAGTTCGACGAGCTGACCGTCGGCGAGGTGGTCCGGCACTTCGCCGGCTTCTACCCGGACGCCGACGACCCGGCGAAGGTGATCGAACGCGTCGGCCTGACCGCCAAGGCCCGGGCCCGGACGCACACCCTCTCCGGCGGCCAGAAGCGCCGACTCGACGTGGCGCTGGGCATCATCGGCCGCCCCGAGCTGCTCTTCCTCGACGAGCCCACGACCGGCTTCGACCCGGAGGCCCGCCGCGAGTTCTGGGAGCTGATCCGCGACCTGGCCGCCGCCGGCACCACGATCCTGCTCACCACCCACTACCTGGACGAGGCCGAGGCGCTGGCCGACCGGGTCGGCGTGATCGCCGGCGGGCGGCTGGTCGAGGTGGCCGCCCCGGACCAGCTCGGCGACCGGCGGGAGGCGCTCGCGACGGTCTCCTGGCGTACGCCGGAGGGCACGCTGGAGAGCGTGCAGAGCGCGACGCCGACGGCGCTGGTGGCCGAACTGGCCGCGCGTCACGGCGGCGAGGTCCCCGGGCTCACCGTGACCCGGCCGACCCTGGAAGACGTCTACCTCACGATGATCGGACACCGATGACCACCACCACCAAGCCGGCGGCCCCGGTCGCCGCCACCCCGGCCCGCCGGGTGGGCCCGGTCGCGCTCGGGCTACGGCAGGGCCGGCTGGAGATCACGCAGTTCCTGCGCAGCCGGGAGTCCGTCGTCTTCACGATGGGCTTCCCGATCATCATGATCCTGATCTTCGCGGCGATCTTCGGTGACGAGATCGCGCCGGGGGTCAGCTACACGCAGTACTTCATCACCGGGATGATCGCAACCGGCCTCATGACGGTCAGCTTCCAGAACCTCGGCATCTGGATCCCCATCGAGCGGGACCGGGGGGTGCTGAAGCGCTACCGGGGCACGCCGATGCCGAAGTGGGTCTACTTCGCCGGCAAGGTGCTCATGGTGGTGGCGGTCGGCGTCGCGGAGACCGCGCTGCTGCTGGCCGTCTCCGTCGCGCTCTTCGACCTGTCCCTGCCGGGCACCGCCGGGCGGTGGCTCACCTTCGGCTGGGTCGCGGTGCTCGGCGTGACCGCGTGCACGCTCTGCGGCATCGCCATCTCGTCGCTGGCCCGCACCGCGCGCAGCGGCTCGGCGGTGGTCACGCCGGTGGCGCTGGTGCTCCAGTTCATCTCCGGGGTGTTCTTCGTCTTCACCGAGCTGCCGAGCTGGATGCAGCAGGTGGCGGCGCTCTTCCCGCTGAAGTGGATGTGCCAGGGGCTGCGTGCGGTGTTCCTGCCGGAGAGCTTCGCCGGCCGGGAGCCGGGCGGGTCGTTCGAGCTGGGCCGGGTCGCCCTGGTGCTCGGGGCCTGGTGCGTGATCGGCCTGGTGCTGTGCCTCACGACGTTCCGCTGGACCACCCGGCGCGACGGCTGAACGCCGCGGTCGAGACGCGACGGGGGGCGGGCGCCGCGGCGCCCGCCCCCGCTCCCGCTCAGTACGTGTAGAAGCCCTTGCCGCTCTTGCGGCCGAGGTCACCGGCGGTGACCATGCGCTGGAGCAGCTCCGGCGGGAAGAACTTCTCGTCCGCGGTGTCCGTGTAGATGTTCTTCGCGGCGTGCAGCAGCACGTCGACGCCCGTCAGGTCGGTGGTGGCCAGCGGGCCCATGGCGTGGCCGAAGCCGAGCCGGCACGCGGTGTCCAGGTCCTCGGCCGACACGACACCCGACTCGACCAGCTTCACCGCCTCCACGACGAGGGCGGCGATCAGCCGGGTGGTGACGAAACCGGCGATGTCCCGGTTGACCACGACCACGGTCTTGCCGATCTCCTCGGCGAACGCCTTCACCGTGGCCAGCGTGGCGTCGCTGGTCTTGTAGCCCCGGACCAGCTCGCAGAGCTTCATCATCGGCACCGGCGAGAAGAAGTGGGTGCCGACCACCGACTCCGGGCGATCGGTGACCGCCGCGATCTGGGTCACCGGGATGGCCGAGGTGTTCGTGGCGAGGACGGCGTCCGCCTTGCAGATCTTGTCGAGCGCGCGGAACACCTCGTGCTTGACCTCCAGCCGCTCGAACACGGCCTCGACCACGATGTCCGCGTCGGCGGCGGCCTCCAGGTCGGTGGTCGGGGTGATCCGGCCCAGCGTCGCCTCGACGTCGTCGGCCGCGATCTTCCCCTTCTCGGCGAACTTCTCCAGCGACTTCCGGATGCCGGCGACGCCGCGGCCGGTCGCCGCGTCGTCCAGGTCCCGCAACGTCACCTGCCAGCCCGCCTGCGCCGCCACCTGGGCGATCCCGGAGCCCATCAGCCCCGCCCCGACGACCGCGAGTCGACCCGCCATCTGCTTCTCCCTCGCCTGGTTGAGTGTCTGCCAGCACCCTAGTCGGCGAGCCTGAACGATTGCTAAGCCCGGTGGCGGTCAGATGGTCAGGTCGGGCCCCTCCGGCGCGGTCCCCCGCTCCACGCTCACCCCGAGCGCCCGCAGGTCGGCCACGAAGTCCGGGTAACCACGGTCGACGTGGTGCACGTGGGAGACCTCGGTGACGCCGTCCGCGCAGAGCCCCGCGATGATCAGCCCGGCGCCGGCCCGGATGTCGGTGGCCCGCACCGGCGCCCCGGAGAGGCGGTCGCGGCCGCAGACCAGGGCGTGGTGGCCGTCGGTCTTGATGTCGGCGCCCAGCCGCATCATCTCGTTGGCGAACATGAAGCGCCCGTCGAAGATGTTCTCGGTGATCAGCGAGGCGCCGTCGCTCACCGCCGCCAGCCCGATCGCCATCGGCAGCAGGTCGGTGGCGAAACCCGGAAAGGGCAGCGTCACCACATCCACCGCGCCCGGCCGCTCGTCCATCCGAATCCGGAAGGCGTCCGCCCGGGTCTCCACCAGCCCGCCGGCCGCGACCAGCTTGTCCAGCGCGACCTGGAGGAATTCGGGGTCCACCCCGGTGACCGTCACGTCGCCGCGGGTCATCGCGGCCCCGAAGGCCCAGGTGCCGGCGACGATCCGGTCGCCCACCGTGGCGTGGCGCACCGGCCGCAGCTCGCGCACCCCTTCGATGTGCAGCGTGGACGTGCCCGCACCGGAGATCTGGGCGCCCATCTGCTGGAGCATCGTGCAGATGTCGACGATCTCCGGCTCCCGGGCCGCGTTGTCGATGACCGTGGCGCCGCGGGCCAGCACCGCCGCCATCACCAGGTTCTCGGTGGCGCCCACGCTCGGGAAGTCGAGCGTGATCTCCGCGCCGTGCAGGCCGTGCGGCGCGGACGCGATGACGAACCCGTGCTCGCCGGAGATCTCCGCACCCATCCGGGTCAGCCCGGAGATGTGCATGTCCAGGCCGCGGGACCCGATGGCGTCGCCGCCGGGGTGCGCCACCCGTACGTGGCCGAGGCGGGCCAGCAGCGGGCCGAGCACGCAGATCGACGCCCGCAGCCGGCGGACCAGGTCGTAGTCGGCCTCCGCGCCGGGCCGCTCGGGCACGTCGATGGAGACCGAGCGGGACCGGGCGACCCCGCCACCGGCGACCATGGGGTCCACCGGGTCGTCGGCGTCGAACCGGACGTCACAACCCAGCCGGCGCAGCACCTCACCCATGATCGCGATGTCGGTGATCCGGGGGACATTGGTGATCACGCTGCGTCCCGGGGCGAGCAACGCGGCGGCCATCAGCTTGAGCGCCGAGTTCTTCGCGCCGACGACGTGCACCGTGCCGGCCAGCCGGGCGCCCCCGCTCACGCGGATGACGTCGACGTCGTTGACCGCCGGATCGCCCGCGTCGCCCGGGCCGACCCCGCCCGGCCAGCCGGGGGCGGCGTCCGGCCGCACCGGAATCGTCAGGTCAGGTATCCGTAGGCTGTGCGTCATGGCCGTCCACCTCACGCGCATCTACACCAGGGCCGGCGATGCCGGCACGACCAGGCTGAGCAACAACGAGCAGGTACCGAAGACCGATCCACGGATCGTCGCGTACGCCGACGTGGACGAGTGCAACGCGGCGATCGGCGTCGCCCTCGCCCTCGGCCAACTCGACGACGAACTACGGACCGTGCTCGGGTCGATCCAGAACGACCTCTTCGACGTGGGTGCCGACCTGTCCACCCCGGTCGAGCCGGAGCCGAAGTATCCGCCGCTGCGCGTCACCGAGGAGTACGTCGAGCGCCTCGAGGGCTGGTGCGACGAGTTCAACGCGCGGCTGAGCAAGCTGGACTCCTTCATCCTCCCCGGCGGCACCCCGGGCGCGGCCCTGCTGCACGTGGCGCGGACCATCGCACGGCGGGCCGAGCGGGCCGCATGGGCGCTGGTCAGCCATGACCCGGAGCGGACCAGCACGCTCCCCGCCAAGTATCTCAACCGGCTCTCCGACCTGTTGTTCATTCTGTCGAGGTCGGCCAATCCGGCCGGAGATGTGCTATGGGTCCCGGGCGGGAACCGTTGACCACCGACACGTTGCTCCACGTCGGGGTCTGAGTACCCGCTCTGGCGGCGGCCAGACCCCGGCGGAGCCACGGGCTCAACGCCAGTGTTCGGGGCTGTCCAGCACGCCGCGCCGGCTGCGTACGCCCCGGCCCGGCCCGGGACGGCGGGGGCGCGGCCCCGGTCCGGCCGGGGCACGTCCGCGTCGCGCCGGCCCGGTACAGGACCGGGTCGCCCGGACGCGGCGGCGCGCCCGGAGCCGGTGTGCCAGGAGGACGCCGCCGACCGCGACGGCGAGCACCGCTCCGGCGGCGGCCAGCGGCCCCGTCGGCACGCCACCGGCGAGGTAACCGACCAGCACCGTCCCGGGCACCCACACGACCACCCCGATCCCGTCGAACAGGACGAACCGCCGGTACGGCAGCCCCACCGCACCGGCCACCCGGGGCACCAGGGTCCGGACGAACGCCGTCCACCGGCCCACCAGCACGGCCGGCCCGCCGCGCGTCGCCACCAGGGCCTCGGCGCGCTGCCACCGGTCCGGGCCGATCCGTCGCCCGAGCCGGGCGGCCCGCACCCGGGGCCCCAGGAGGCGCCCCTCCAGGTAGCCGAGCTGGTCGCCGGTGAACGCGGCCAGCGTGGTGACGACGAGCGCGGCGGACAGGTCCACCTCGCCCGTACGGGCCAGCAGGCCGACGGTCAGCATGGTGGTGGCCGCGGGGAGCACCAGCCCGGCGAGCAGGCCGACCTCACCGGCGAGGACGAGGGCGGCGACCAGCAGCACCACGGCGGGCGGCAGCCCGACGAGCCGGTCGGTCAGCGAGTCGAGGAACGTCACCTGACCGACTCTGCCGACGCCGCCCCGCGCCGCCCTCCTGCGGCGGGCCGGTCCGGCTCCTCCGGCTGGCCGGCCATGGTGCCGGGCCGAGCCGGGCCGGACCCCGGCCGGGCGGCCGGGCGGCGGGCGTCGTCAGCCGGTCGTCTCCGGATCGGGCACGGCGTTGAAGTCGTCGTCGACGAGGCCCAGCCGATGGGCGACCACCGCGGCCTGCACCCGGTTGCGCAGGTCCAGCTTCTCCATCGCCGCCGAGACGTGCGTCTTGACGGTCGTCACTCCGAGGTGCAGCCGGTCGCCGATCTCCGCGTTGGACAGGCCCGCGCCGAGCAGCGCCAACACCTCCCGCTCCCGAGGGGTGAGCAGCCGCAGCCCCGGGTCCCGGGGGGTCGGCCGCCGCTCGCGGTCGTGGTCGGCGATCGCCCGGTGCACGATCCGGGCCAGGACCGGCGGGGCCAGCGCGCCCGAAGGCGACCGGTGCGGCGGTGACTCCGGTGAGCATGACCAGCCGGAGCACCCCGAGACCTCCGGAGAGCACACCGGCGTTGCCCTGGACCAGCACGTCGGCGAGGGTCACGGCGTAGAACAGCGCGTAGGCCAGGGCCGTGCCGCGCCAGTCCGCCCGGTACGCGACGAACCCCAAGGCGACCGCCGCCGCCAACTGCGGGGTGTCGGTGGCGGTGGCGGTGAGCGCGTCGGCGACGACGAGCAGCGTGCACTCGCCGACCAGGACGAGCCACGGCAGCCGGCGTACGCCCACCAGGCCGAGCCCCGCGACGAGCGGAACGGCGACGGCCCAGCCCTCCCGGGGCGGACCGGGCGTGCCCAACAGGGTGCTGGCCGCCCCCAGGCCGGCCGCGACCAGCCCGAGCAGCACCTCCGGCCACCAGCCGTGTCGAACACCCGTCACCCGGCCACGATACGGATCGGTCGGTGGGGTGATGGTCCTCCCACCGGCCGTGGCCCCTCCTCCGGGTGGCCGCGGCCCGGTCCGGCGTCGAAATCCCCGGCCGGCCCGTGGCGTCGGCGCCGGACGGCTAGGCGGCCGGCCAGTCCTGGGAGGCCAGACGCGGCGAGGCCGCCCCGGGTGGGGCGGCCTCGAGCCAGGAGAGGAAGCCGGTGACCGTGGATCGCGCCATGGCGATCTCCACCGGAGCATGGTGACTGGTACAGCGGAGAATGATCCAGTCAGCGGGCATGGAGAGCCGCTCCTGCCCCTCGGGGAGCCGCCGTCGCTCGACGGCCAACCCCTTGCGGGAGAGAACCCGCTTGGGACGCAGCGCGAAGCTGAACATCCGGTACCAGCGGAGCTCGTCACCGACGAACCGGCCGAAGCCGGGCGACCAGCCCCGCCCGTCGAGCAGCGTGGAGACCCGGACGCTGAGCCGGATGATGCCACCGCTGCGGGTGACCAGGGCCCGCCGGACGAAGAGGATCAGGAGCGCGACGAGAACGACGGCTACGCCGATCCCGATCCCCTCGACGATCTCCATCGACGGGTCGGCTCAGCGGCTCTGCGCGGCGTCGACCGGGGTGGCGCTCTCGGCGAGGACGGTCACGCCCTCGGCGCTCACGGAGAGGAAGCCGCCGTCCACCTCGTAGGAGACCTGCTGGCCACCGGGGAGCTTGATGCGGACCTGGCCGGGCTCGGCGAGCTGACCGAGCAGCGGCGCGTGCCCCGGCAGCACGCCGAGCTCACCTTCGGTCGTCCGGGCGACGACCATCTCGGCCTCGCCGGACCAGACCTTCTCCTCGACGGCTACGAGCTCGACGTGAAGCTGCTGTGCCACGCTGTCTCCTTGCTGCGGCGGCGGGTTGGGCAAATTCTAGTCCCGCCGCCGCAGCGCCCCCAACGCGGGTGGCGGAGAGGTGGGCCACGCCTACTTGGTCTTGTTCACGAATTCCGGATGCTCGAGCAGGAACGGGTCGAGCTGCTCGTTGTGCAGGGCGGCGAAGAAGTCGGACACCCCGGCCTGGAACTGCTCGCCCTTGTACGTCTTGCCGTCGTAGACCCCGCCGCCGGGCAGCTTGATCATCTGGATCGCGTTCGGGCGGATGTTCTTCAGGGCGAGGCCGAAGTCGACCACGCTGTTGCCGCGACCGCTGAAGATCAGCGACTGACCGGCGGCGCGAAGCACCTTGTCCAGCTTGATCGGGTTGGTCACGACGTCGGCGCTGAACGCCTGCCCCACCATCGCCTTCACGAACTGCTGCTGGTGACGCTGCCGGCCGTAGTCGGAGTCGGGCACACCGTTCTTCGGGTAGCGCTGCCGGACGTAGTCCAGCGCCTGCCAGCCGCTCAGGTGCTGGTTGCCCTTCTTGTACACGGCCTGCGGACCGATGTAACCGCCGCCGCCCGGCTTGCCCTCGCGGTGCTTGCCGCTCGGCTCGCGGTGCTCCGAGCGCACCTCGCGCTCGATGTACATGTCGACGCCACCCATCGCGTCGACGATCTTCTGGAAGCCGGTGAAGTTGATGATCGCGCCGGCGTCGAAGCGCTTGATCCCGGTCTCGTTCTGCACGGTCTTGGAGAGCAGCTCGAAGCCGCGGGCCGCGTCCGGGTTCTTGCCGGGGATCTGACTGCCGAAGGACATCGCCGCGTTGAGCTTGGTGCGCTCGCCCCGGAAGTGGGCCGGGGGGAAGGCCGGGATGTCCACGTAGAGGTCGCGGGGCATGGAGAAGAGATAGGCGCGGTCCATCTCGGCGGGCACGTGCAGCACCATGATCGAGTCGGCCAGCGGCGGGGTCTCCGGCTTCCGCGGGTCGATGCCGACCAGCAGGATGTTGAGCGGGCCCTTGATGTCGCTCTTGCGCTCCTTGGCGCCGGCGGCCTGGTCGCCGAAGAGGTCGGCCTTGCCCACCGAGCCCTCGTAGCGGGCCAGCAGCACCTCGCTGCCGACGAGCAACCCGCCGCTGAGCATCATCAGCACCACACCGAAGGCGGTGCAGACCCGGGCCCACCGCGGCACGCCACGCCAGATGGACTTCTTCCGGCCGTTCTTGCCGGCCTTACCCACGAGCATCTCCGTTCGTCGCGCCTGCCCATGTAGACGGCCCAGGTGGTCGAAAACGTTGCACGTTTCGACGCCCTGTCCCGGCGACGGCGCGATGAACGGTACCTGAGCACGACCGGGCGCCGAGCCTGACGGATTGGGCAGCGGCGATGATAGGGCCTGAAGATGAACAAAAGAACGCCCCGGCATTGCCGGGGCGTTCTTTTGTGTCGGGCGTGGTCAGCCCTTCATCAGCTCCTGCGCCTTGCGCTCCAGGTCGTCCAGGCCGCCGCACATGAAGAAGGCCTGCTCAGGGAAGTGGTCGTACTCACCCTCGCTGATCTTCCGGAAGGCCTCGATGGTCTCCTTGATCGGGACCGTCGAACCCGGCACACCGGTGAACTGCTCCGCCGCGTAGGTGTTCTGCGACAGGAAGCGCTCGATCCGGCGGGCCCGGCCGACCGTGACCTTGTCCTCCTCGGAGAGCTCCTCGATGCCGAGGATGGCGATGATGTCCTGCAGGTCCTTGTAGCGCTGCAGGATCCGCTTCACCTCGGTGGCCACCGCGAAGTGCTCCTGGCCGACGAACTCCGGGGCGAGGATCCGGGACGAGGACGCCAGCGGGTCCACGGCCGGGTAGATGCCCTTGTCGGAGATCGACCGCTCCAGGTTGGTGGTCGCGTCGAGGTGGGCGAACGTGGTGGCCGGAGCGGGGTCGGTGTAGTCGTCCGCCGGCACGTAGATCGCCTGCATCGAGGTGATGGCCTGGCCCCGGACGGAGGTGATCCGCTCCTGGAGCTCGCCCATCTCGTCGGCCAGGGTCGGCTGGTAACCCACGGCGCTCGGCATCCGGCCGAGCAGCGTGGAGACCTCGGAACCGGCCTGCGTGAAGCGGAAGATGTTGTCGATGAAGAGCAGCACCTCCTGCTTCTTCACGTCACGGAAGTACTCCGCCATCGTCAGCGCCGAGAGGGCGACCCGGAGCCGGGTGCCCGGCGGCTCGTCCATCTGGCCGTAGACCAGCGCGGTCTTGTCGATGACGCCCGACTCGGTCATCTCCGCGATGAGGTCGTTGCCCTCACGGGTCCGCTCACCCACGCCGGCGAAGACCGACGTACCACCGAAGTTGCGGGCGACACGGGTGATCATCTCCTGGATGAGCACCGTCTTGCCGACGCCCGCGCCGCCGAACAGGCCGATCTTGCCGCCCTTGACGTACGGGGCGAGCAGGTCGATGACCTTGATGCCGGTCTCCAGCATCTCGGTCTTCGGCTCCAGGTCCGCGAAGGCCGGGGCCTTGCGGTGGATCTGCCAGTGGTCGTCGGCCTGGAGGGTCTCGCCCTCGGTCAGGTTGAGGACCTCACCGATCGCGTTGAACACGTGACCCTTGACGGCGTCACCCACCGGGACGGTGATCGGCGAGCCGGTGTCCCGCACGACCGAACCGCGGACCAGGCCGTCGGTCGGCTGCATCGAGATGGCGCGGACCACGTTGTCGCCCAGGTGCTGGGCGACCTCGAGGGTCAGCGTCTTCTCGCCGCCGGAGAGCGTCACGTCGACGTGCAGGGCGTTGAACAGGTCCGGCATGGCGTCGCGCGGGAACTCGGCGTCGACGACCGGGCCGATGACCCGGACCACGCGACCGGTGGCCGTCTTGGTCTCTACTGGGGCAGTCATCACACTTCACTTCCCGACGCGGCCAGCGCGTTCGCGCCGCCGACGATCTCGCTGATCTCCTGGGTGATCCCGGCCTGGCGGGCCGAGTTCATCTCACGCGTGTACTTCTCGATCATCTCTTCGGCGTTGTCCGTGGCCGCCTTCATGGCCCGCCGGCGGGCCGCCGACTCGCTCGCCGCCGACTCGATCAACGCCGCGTAGATCCGCGTGTTGATGTAGCGCGGCAGGAGCGCGTCGAGCAGCGCCTCCGCCTCCGGCTCGAACTCGTACGCCGGGAGCAGACCCTCGGACCGCGGACGGTCCTCGACCTGCATCGGACCGATGATCTTCGCGACCGGCGTCTGGGTCATCAGCGAGTGGAACTCGGTGTAGACGATGTGCAGCTCGTCGATCCCGAGCACCCCGTCCGCCCCGGTGCCGCCGTCGACGTCGTCCGCGCCGGCCGAGAACGCCTTGATCAGCGTCTCGCCCACCTCGCGGGCGTCCGTGAACGCCGGCTGCTCCGAGAAGCCCGTCCAGCTCGCCTCGATCGGCCGGTTGCGGAACCGGTAGTACGTCACGCCCTTGCGGCCGATGACGTACAGGACCGGGTCCTTGCCGTCCGCCCGCAGCCGGGCGATCAGCGATTCAGCCGTCCGGATCGCGTTGGTGCTGTAACCGCCAGCCAGGCCCCGGTCGGCGGTCACCAGCAGGACGCCCGCCCGCCGCACCCGCTCGCGCGGGGTCAGCAGCGGATGGTCGATCCGGGCGTTGGACGCCAGCGCGGTGAGCACGCCGGTGATGGCCTGGGCGTACGGCAGGGACGCCTCGACCCGGGCCTGGGCCTTGGCGATCCGGCTCGTCGCCACGAGCTCCATCGCCTTGGTGATCTTCTTCATCGACTTGGCGGAACGGATCCGCTGACGAAGAACGCGTACCTGGGCCGCCACGGGATCAGCTCTCGGCCGGGCGGTCGGTCGCGCCGTCGCGGAACCGGGTCACCGTCTCGCGGTTCTCGTCGCCCTCCAGCGGAGCGGCGGGCGCGTCGTTGACCTGGCGCTCGTCCTCCTTGCCGAGGAAGACCTGCTTGAACTCCGTGATGGCGGCGTCGAGCGAGGCGATGATGTCGTCGTCCCACTTGTTGTCCGCGATCCCGGCCAGGACGCCCGCGTGCTTGTGCCGCAGGTACTGGAGGAACTCGGACTCGAAGCGGCGGACCTCGCCGACCGGGACGTCGTCGAGCTTGCCCTCGGTGCCGGCCCAGACGGAGACGACCTGCTCCTGCACCGGGTACGGCGAGTAGTTCGCCTGCTTGAGCAGCTCGACCAGGCGGGAACCACGGTCCAGCTGGGCGCGGGAGGCCTTGTCCAGGTCGGAGGCGAAGGCGGCGAACGCCTCCAGCTCGCGGTACTGGGCCAGGTTGAGCCGCAGCGAACCGGCGACCTTCCGCATCGGCTTGACCTGCGCGGCGCCACCGACCCGGGAGACCGAGGTGCCGACGTTGATCGCCGGACGGACGCCCTGGTTGAACAGGTCGGTCTCCAGGAAGATCTGGCCGTCGGTGATCGAGATGACGTTGGTCGGGATGAACGCCGAGATGTCGTTCGCCTTGGTCTCGATGATCGGCAGACCGGTCATCGAACCGCCGCCCAGCTCGTCGGAGAGCTTGGCGCAGCGCTCCAGCAGGCGGGAGTGCAGGTAGAAGACGTCACCCGGGTAGGCCTCGCGGCCCGGCGGGCGACGCAGCAGCAGCGACACGGCCCGGTACGCCTCGGCCTGCTTGCTCAGGTCGTCGAAGACGATCAGGACGTGCTTGCCGCCGTACATCCAGTGCTGCCCGATGGACGAGCCGGTGTAGGGCGCCAGGTACTTGAAGCCGGCCGGGTCGGAGGCCGGGGAGGCGACGATGGTCGTGTACTCCATCGCGCCCGCCTCCTCCAGCGTCCCCTTAATGGAGGCGATGGTGGAGGCCTTCTGGCCGATCGCGACGTAGATGCAGCGGACCTGCTTCGTCGGGTCGCCGGAGCGCCAGTTGTCCCGCTGGTTGAGGATCGCGTCCAGGGCGACGGTGGTCTTGCCGGTCTTCCGGTCACCGATGATCAGCTGACGCTGGCCCCGGCCGATCGGGGTCATGGCGTCGATGGCCTTGATGCCGGTCTGCAGCGGCTCGAACACCGACTGCCGGGACATCACGTTGGGGGCCTGGAGCTCCAGCTCGCGGTAGCCCTCGTTGGCGATGTCGCCGAGGCCGTCGATGGGCTGGCCAAGCGCGTTGACCACGCGACCGAGGAAGGCGTCGCCGACCGGCACGGAGAGCACCCGCTCCGTGCGCTTGACGCGCTGCCCCTCCTCGATCCCGCTGTAGTCACCGAGGACGACGACACCGATGTCCCGGACGTCGAGGTTCAGCGCCACGCCGAGCGTGCCGTCCTCGAACTCCAGGAGCTCGTTGGTCATGGTCGAGGGCAGGCCCTCGACGTGGGCGATGCCGTCGCCGGCGTCCGCGACGGTGCCGACCTCCTCGCGGGAGACGGCGGACGAGTAGGAGGAGACGTAGCGCTCCAGGGCGCCGCGGATCTCCTCCGTCGAGATGGTCAGCTCGGCCATCCTCTGCTTCCTTATGTATCAGGGGCCCGGGATACCTAGTACCGACCGGTCCGAATGGCGTCTGTCGTTCGGGGCGCTAAGCGGCGGAGCCGGTCAGCGCTTCGCGAGCGCGTTGCGGGTCTCGTTGAGGCGGCGAAGGACGGTCCCGTCGTACAGGTCGGAGCCGACCCGCACGCTCACGCCACCCAGAACGTCGGGGTTCACCGTCTGTCGGACGGACACTTCCCGACCGTATATCGCGGAGAGGCGAGCGCCCAGCCGCTGCTCCTCCTCGTCACTCAACGGGGCGGCCACGGTCACGTACGCGACCTGCCGGTCCCGCCGATCGGCGGCCAGCTCGACCAGCCGGGTGAGCGCACCGACGAAGGAGCGCCCCCCGAAGCCGGCGAGCGCCGCCCCGACGAGGTAGCCGGTGACCGGACGGGCCTTGCCGGCGAGCAGCTCGTCGGCCAGGGCGGCCCGCTGCTGGACCGGCGCCATCGGGTCGGAGAGCGCGTTGGACAGCTCGGGCGTGCCGGAGACGACCTGCCCGAAGCGGAACAGCTCGTCCTCGACCTCGCCCAGCTCACCGGCGATGTCGGCGCCCGCCAGGACCGCCTCGATGCCCAGCCGCTCGGTGCCGTCGAGCAGCTCCGAGGGCGCGGACCAGCGGCCGGAGACCAGCGCGCCGACCAGGGCGAGGGCGTCCGCGCCGATCTTGCCGGAGAGCACGCTCTCCAGCAGGCCGGCGCGGTCCTCGCCGGAGCGGGCCGGGTCGGAGAGCGCCCGGCGCAGCCGCGGCTCCCGCCGCAGCAGGGCGGCGACGGAGAGGATGTCGTCGGCGGTGGTGGCCACCGCCGACGGCTCCGCGCCGCGGACGTACGCGTCGAGGCGCTCGGCCGCGATCTTGTACGACTCCCGGCTGGCGGCCTGCATCAGCGGGCCCCCGTGCTCTCGAGGCTGCTCAGGAACCGGTCGACGGTGCCCTTGCGACGCGCCTCGTCGGCGAGCGACTCACCGACGATCTTGCTGGCCAGGTCGACCGCGATCGTGCCGACCTCCGCGCGCAGCTCGCGCACGATGGTGGCCCGCTCGGCGGCGAGCTGGTCCTTGCCGGCCTGGATGACCCGGTCGGCCTCCTCCCGCGCCTTCGCGAGGATGTCCTGGCGGATGCCCTCGGCGTCGGCCCGGGCGTCGTCCCGGATCTTGGCGGCGTCGGTGCGCGCCTCGGCGAGCTGCGCGCGGTACTGCTCGAGCAGCTGGCCCGCCTCGGCCTGGGCGGCCTCGGCGCGCTTGATGCCGCCCTCGATGGCGTCGACCCGGGCCTGGAACGTCTGCTCCATGCGCGGGAAGACGAACTTCATCAGCACGAAGCAGAGCACGATGAAGGCGATGCCACCGACCACGATCTCCTGCCAGAGCGGGAGAATCGGGTTGTGGCCACCCTCACCACCCTCTGCGGCGAGCAGCTGGTACATGGATGACCTCCCGGTCTACAGGGACGGGATCAGGCGCCGGACCAGACGAAGCCGAACGCGACGCCCAGCAGGGCCAGCGCCTCGATGACGGCGAAGCCAATCCAGACGTACGGCAGGGTCATCCGCGACGACTCCGGCTGGCGGGCGGTCGACTGGATGTAGGCGGCGAAGACCAGGCCGACGCCGATGCCCGGGCCGATGGCCGCGAGGCCGTAGCCGATGGCGGCGGTGCTGCCCTCTACCGCGGCGAGAACGCTAGCGTCCATTGGTGTGGTTCCTCCTGGTTATCACGCGTGACTCTCACGCGGGACGACAACGGTTGGTGCGAGTGGATCAGTGTTCCTCGGCGAGCGCGCCCTGCACGTAGCTGGCGGTGAGCACCGTGAAGACGTAGGCCTGCAGGACGATCACCAGGAACTCGAGGAAGGTCAACGCGATGGTCATCAGCCAGGACACCACCGAGATCGGTGCGAGCAGCGCGTTGGCGTTGAGCATCGCGAAGCCGCCGAGCGTGAAGACCAGCAGGAGCATGTGGCCGGCGAACATGTTCGCGAAGAGACGGACGGCCAGCGAGAACGGCCGGACCAGGAAGGTCGAGAACGCCTCGATCGGGATCAGCAGCGGCAGGATGTACCAGGGCGCCGGCGGCACCAGCGCGTTCTTGAAGTACTTGACGAAGCCGTGCTGCTTGATGCCGACGTAGTTGAAGAGCACATAGCTGATCAGCGCGAGGAACGCCGGGAAGGCGATGTGCGAGTTCGGCGAGATCTGGAAGAGCGGCACGATCGCGAAGAAGTTCGTCAGCAGCACGAAGCAGAAGAGCGTCGTGAAGTACGGCGCGAACCGCACGCCCGCGTGCCCGATCATGTCGACCGCGATGTTGTTGCGGACGAAGCCGTAGATCGACTCGGCGAGCCACTGCTTCTTGGTCGGCACCAGCTTCGGGTTCCGGTAGCTCAGCAGGAAGAACAGGATCAGGATCCCGACCGCCAGCCACACCATGAACGTGATCTTGGTGAACCAGTAGTTGTTGTGGGCGCCCCACGGCACGATGCTGGGCAGGTAGAAGTCCTCCACACTGGGTGGGAAGTTGACTTCGCCCTGTGCCAGGACGTTCGACGCTCCGTTCACCGCGTCCCTTCCTATTGAGGCGTGCCGAGCTTGCGGATGACCAGGATGACTCCCCCGGCCATGCCGAGCACGATGCCGATACCGGTGGCGACACCACCGGTGTCCAACCACCGGTCGACCAGCCAGCCGATGAAACCCCACACGAGCATGCCCGCGATCAGGTAGCTGAGCGCGGTCCAGCCCTGACCGGCACCGGACGGAACGTCGCCCGGGCCGCCAGCGCTGGGGGGTTTCTGGTCACCGGCCATGACGGGGCGAACGATATCAGTCGAGTGGACGAGGCTGTGCCTCACCCCCCGCACAACCTGGTTGTGTGGGACACGGGCGGGCGAACTCGTCTGGAGGCACGGTACTCCCCTTCGGAGCGAGAGAGAATGACCGATCGGGGACACATCGGCGTGCCGTACCGACAGGTGGGACGGCGCGTCAGTCCTGGCCGGTCAGCCTCGCGTTCGCCGCGCGTGCACCGTCGTCAGCCACCAGATGTGCACGCCGGTCCACACCACGACCCCGGCGGCGATGCCCAGGCAGAGCGGGATCAGGCCGGGCCAGCCGGTCGACGCCACCGCCACCATGACCGCGCCGAGCAACGTGAACTTGGCGACGTAGAGGCCCAGGCCGAACGGCAGCACGAGCTGAGTGTCCCGGGAGTCCGCCCAGGCCAGCACCACCGTCGTGAGGGTGTAGCTGAGCGCGGTGATCCCCACCCCGACGGCGGCGCCGAGCGCCGCGTCGCCGCCGCGGGTCACCCCGCCGACCACCGCGCCGAGTGCGGCCATGACCGCCGACGCGGCGAGCAGCACCGGCAGGTGGCGCAGCCGCCAGCCCCGGTCCTCGGCCGCCGCCGCGCGGGCCGTGGGCTCAGCCACGGGGGTACGCCGGGAACGCCGCGACCAGCTCGGCCACCTCGGCCCCGATCCGGGCCAGTTCGTCGGTGCCGCCGGCCGCCGCCGGGTCGGTTCGGACCGCGCGGGCGATCAGGTCGGCCACCCGGCGCATCTCCCCCTCGCGCATGCCCTGCGTGGTGACGCTCGGCGTGCCCACCCGGATTCCGGAGGCGACCATCGGCTTCTGCGGGTCGTAGGGGATCGCGTTCTTGTTCAGCGTGATCCCGGCGGTGTCGCAGCGGGCCTCGGCGTCCGCGCCGGTCACCCCCACCTCGCGCAGGTCGATGAGGGCCAGGTGGGTGTCGGTGCCACCGGACACCGGGCGCATCCCCTCGGCGGCCAGCCCGGCCGCCACGGCCCGGGCGTTGTCGACCACCTGGGCGGCGTACGTGCGGAACTCCGGCTGGGCGGCCTCGCGCAGCGCCACCGCCTTCGCCGCCACGGCGTGCATCAGCGGGCCGCCCTGGGTGAACGGGAACACCGCCTTGTCGATCCGTTGGGCCAGCGACTCGCGGCAGAGGATCATGCCGCCGCGCGGACCGCGCAGCACCTTGTGCGTGGTGAAGCAGACGACGTCGGCGTACGGCACCGGCGACGGGATGGCCCCGCCGGCGACCAGCCCGATGAAGTGCGCGGCGTCCACCATGAGGTAGGCGTCGACCTCGTCGGCGATCTCCCGGAACCGGGCGAAGTCGATCAGCCGCGGGTAGGCGGTCGCCCCACAGATGATCATTTTCGGTCGGTGTGCCAGGGCCAGGTCGCGGACCTCGTCGTAGTCGATCAGCTCGGTGTCGGGCCGCACCGTGTACCCGACCGTGGCGAACCACTTGCCGGAGAAGTTCACCCGACTGCCGTGGGTGAGGTGGCCGCCGTGCGGCAGGTCCATCGCGAGCACCGTGTCGCCCGGCTGCACCAGGGCCGCGTACGCGGCCAGGTTGGCGCTGGCGCCGGAGTGCGGCTGGAGGTTGGCGTGCTCGGCGCCGAAGAGCTCCCGGGCGCGGGCGATGCCGATCTCCTCCGCCCGGTCCACCTCGGCGCAGCCGCCGTAGTACCGGCGCCCCGGATAGCCCTCGGCGTACTTGTTGGTCAGCGTCGAGCCGAGCGCGGCCAGCACCGCCGGCGAGGTGAGATTCTCGCTGGCGATCAGCTGCAACCCGCCGCGCAGCCGGTCGAGCTCACCGAGCACGACACCCGCGATCTCGGGGTCGGTCGCCCGGAGCTCGTCGAAATCCGGCCCCCAGAAGGTGCTCGTCACGGTGTCCACGACGAAGGAGTCTAGGCGGCCGCAGACTGGGAACCATGAGATGCCTCGTCACCGGCGCCACGGGTTACATCGGCGGACGGCTCGCGCCCCGGCTGCTGGCGGAGGGTCACCAGGTGCGCTGCCTGGCCCGGCACGCCGGCCGGTTGCGGGACGTGCCGTGGGCCGGCCAGGTCGACGTCGTCGAGGGGGACCTGCGTCGACCGGAGACCCTGCCGGCCGTCTTCGCCGACGTGGACGTCGCCTACTACCTGGTGCACTCCCTCGGCCAGGCCGGGTTCGAGAAGACCGACCGCGAGGCCGCGGAGGCCTTCGCCACCGCCGCCCGGACCGCCGGCGTACGCCGGATCGTCTACCTCGGTGGCCCGCAGCCCGCCGAGGACGGCGGGCCGGGCTCGGCGCACCTGCGGTCCCGGGCCGAGGTCGGGCGGATCCTGCTCGACAGCGGCGTGCCCACCGCCGTGCTCCGGGCCGCGGTGATCATCGGCTCCGGTTCGGCCTCGTTCGAGATGCTGCGCTACCTGACCGAGCGGCTGCCCGCCATGGTGACCCCCCGCTGGGTGCGCAACCGGATCCAGCCCATCGCGGTCCGGGACGTGCTGCGCTACCTGGTCGGCTGCGCCGACCTGGGGCCCGAGGTGAACCGCGGGTTCGACATCGGCGGCCCCGACGTGCTCACCTTCGGCGAGATGATGCAGCGGTACGCCAGGGTGGCCGGGCTGCGGCCCCGGATCATCGTGCCGGTCCGGCCGCTGAGCCCGAAGCTCTCGTCGTACTGGGTCGGGCTGGTCACCCCGGTACCGAACAAGATCGCGACTCCGCTGGTGGAGAGCCTCATCCACGAGGCGGTCGCCCACGAGCACGACATCGCCGCGTACGTGCCCGACCCGCCGCAGGGACTCACCGGCTTCGACCGCGCCGTCGAACTCGCGCTCGAAAAGGTGCGCGACGCGCAGGTGGAGACCCGCTGGTCGACCGCGAGCATCCCGGACGCGCCGGCCGAGCCCCTGCCCAGCGACCCCGCCTGGTCCGGCGGCACCGCCTACACCGACCTGCGGGAACGGGCGGTGGACGCGCCACCGGAGGCACTCTGGCGGGTGATCGAGGGGGTCGGCGGCGAGCACGGCTGGTACTCGTTCCCGCTGGCCTGGTCGGTGCGGGGCTGGCTGGACCGGCTGGTCGGCGGCGTCGGGCTGCGCCGTGGACGGCGCGACCCGCACCGGCTCCAGGTCGGCGAGGCGCTGGACTTCTGGCGGGTCGAGGAGATCGTGCCGGGCGAGTTGCTGCGGCTGCGGGCGGAGATGCGGCTGCCCGGCCGGGCCTGGTTGGAGATGCGGGCGCTGCCCACCGACGACGGACGCAGCCGCTACCTCCAGCGGGCCGTGTTCCTGCCGCGCGGGCTACCCGGGCACGCCTACTGGAAGGCGGTGGCGCCGTTCCACGCGGCCGTGTTCGGCGGGATGGCCCGCAACATCGCCCGGGGCGCCGAGCAGGAGCCGGTGGGGATCAGTTCCCGTCCCGGGCGCCGGTGACCTCGAACGCGGTCCGCTCGCTGGGCGGCACGAAGTCGCGTACCGGCTGGTCGCGCAGGGCGAACGAGAGCACCTCACCGACCGCGTCCACCAGTCGGGCCTGGACGGCCTTACCGACGAGGTCGCGCGGGTCGTCCGGGTTCGCGGCCATGGAGGCCACCGACAGCTGCGGCGTGAACGCGACGACGGTCTCCGTGGCGTACCGGTCGGAGCTGCCCGTCTTGCCGGCCACCGGCCGCCCGAGCCGCGTGCGCAGGTCGTCCGCCGTGCCGCCGTCGCAGCCCTGGTACATCGACTGGTCGCCCACCGGGCACCGGGCCGCGTCGACCGCCGCCCGGGCCACCTCGGCGTCGACCACCTGACGGCAGTCCGGTGCCCCCGCGTCCACCGGCCGACCCGACGCGTCCTTGATCGACATCACCGGCGACGGCGCGCACCAGGTGCCCTCGGCGGCCACCGTGGCGTACGCGTTGGCCAGGTCGAGCGGTGTGGTGGCCGAGACGCCCAGGGTGAACGGCCCCCAGTCCTTCGCGCCGTAGCGGGCCAGCCGGGCGTCCTCGTCGGCGCGGAACGTGATGCCGAGCCGCTCGGCCATCTCGACCACCCGGTCGGCGCCCACGCGCTCGGTCAACCACGCGAAGTACGTGTTCACCGAGAGCCCGAACGCGGTCCACATGTCCTGCCGGCCGTCCATCGACGCCGAGGCGTTCTCCGGGCACCACCGGCCGCCGCAGCTCGCCGCCCCGGTCACCGGGAAGCGGGTGACCAGCCGGCCGGGCGCGTCGTAGACGGTCCGCAGCGGCAGACCCGACTCCAGCGCGGCGAGCATGGTGAACAGCTTGAACGTCGACCCGCCCTGGTAGCCGCTGATCGCACCGCCGCCGGCCACCAGTTGGTTGACGGTGTTGGGGCGGTTCTTCTGCCCGGCCGGGTTGTCGTCCACGCTGTAGGTGCGGTTGACCGCCATGGCCAGCACTCGCCCCGTGCCCGGCTGGACGACCGCGGTCGGCGCCGCCCGGCGGTCCGTCACCGGGTAGACCCGCAGCACCTGCTCGACGGTGGCCCGCTGCACGGCCGGGTCGAGCGACGAGACGACCGAGTAACCGCCCCGGCGCAGGGACAGCGACCGCTCCTCGGCGGAGGATCCGAACGCCGACTGCGTACGCCACCAGCGGGTGAACCAGTCGCAGAAGAAGCCCCAGTCGTTGTGCGCCTCCGGCACGGCGGTGCAGTCGTTCGGGGTCTCGCTCGGGCGCAGGCCCAACGGCTCGGCCTTGGCCCGCGCGGCCTCGTCGGGCGGGACCTGCCCGGTCTCCACCAGCTGGTCCAGCACGTACGCCCGGCGACTCAGGGCGGCGTCCGCGTCGCCGTTGATCGGGTCGTCGGTGTGCGGGGAGCGCACCAGCCCGGCGAGCAGCGCCGACTGGGCCATGGTCAGGTCGGCCGGGGCGGTGGAGAAGTAGCGTTTGCTCGCCGCGGCGATCCCGTACGCCCCGGCGCCGAAGTAGGCGATGTTCAGGTAGCGGGCGAGGATCTCCTCCTTGCTCAGCTCGCGCTCCAGGGCGAGCGCGTACCGCATCTCCTGGACCTTGCGGGCGGTCGTCACCTCGGTGGCCGCCTGCCGCTGCCGCTCGGTGAGCCGTGGGTCGCTGCTGAGCACGTTGCGGACGTACTGCATGGTCAGCGTCGAGGCGCCCTGGCGGGTCTGGCCGTCGCGCTGGTTGACCGTGAACGCCCGCGCCACCCCGCGCAGGTCGACGCCGCTGTGCTGGTAGAAGCGCACGTCCTCGGCGGCGATGATCGCCTGCCGCATCACCGGCGCCACCTCCGGCAACGGCACGTCCACCCGGTCCTCCTGGTAGAAGGACGTGATCAGGGTGGTCCCGTCGTTGGCGTAGAGGTTGGTGCGCTGGGCCGTGGGCGGTGTACGCAGCGTGTTGGGCAGCTCCGAGTAGGGCGTGGAGAGCGCGCTGAAGCCGATCCCGAAGACCAGCGCGACCGGCAGGGCGGCCATGGCCAGTACCAGTCCGGCCAGCACGCCGGCGATCAGCACGGTCACCACTTTGTCGAGTCGGGCCCGGATCATCAGCTCTCCCCGCAGGAGCCGGTCACGCTTGGACCCGTTCAGAATGACCCGGAAGGTCCCAATCTCCCCCGGTTTTCACCAAACCCGGAGGAATTTCGCGAGGCGGTCACTCCGGGGCGGGACGAGCCACCGGTCGCTCAGGGCAGGAGGACAGCCGCGAGCGGCTGAACGGTCTCCTCGATCTCGTCCGCCACCCGGCTGAAGCACTGGTCGCCGCGACCCCACGGATCGTCCAGGTCGTCGGTGGAGAGCGCCCCCGCGCCCCGCCGGGACCCGTGCGCGGCCGCCACGAGCGCCACGCCCCGCGCGTACACGGCCTCCGGCGTCGCCTCGGCGGGCGGCAGCCCGGCCGCGTCCACCGTGCCCAGCAGCCGGCCGAACTCACCCAGGACGAAGGTGCGCCCGGCCGCGTCGGGGCGCAGCGCCAGCACGTACTCGTGCTGGTCGGCCGTGGCGGTGAGGATCAGGTCGGCGGCGTCGATGTGGTCGGAGCGGAGCTTGCGGGCGGCGAACCCCTCGACGTCACCGCCCCGGGTGACCACCTGCCGCGCCGCCGGGGGGTTCATCTCCTCGCCCGCGTGCCAGCCGCCGGTGCCCGCGCTGTGGCTGTGCAGCAGCTCGTCGACGCCGGCCGGGTCCACGCCACGCCGCACCAGCCGGTCCCGCACGGCCAGCGCCAACAGCCGCTCGGCCATCGGCGACCGGCAGATGTTCCCCATGCAGACGTGCAGGACGGTGAACGGCGGCACTAGGCCCCCTCGACGATGTCCGGCACCACGTCGCGGAGCTTCTCCAACGGAATCGCGCCCTGGCGCAGCACCTGCGGCACCTCGCCGGTGAGGTCGACGATCGTGCTCGGCACCGGGTCCGGGCAGGGGCCCGCCTCCAGATAGGCGCGGACGGAGTAGCCGAGCTGGTCGCGCGCCTCCTCGGCGGTGACCGCGGCCGGCTGGCCCGTCTTGTTGGCCGAGGAGACCGCCATCGGCCCGGTCTCCCGCAGCACCTCCAGCGCCACCGGGTGCAGCGGCATCCGCACCGCCACCGTCCCGGTCTTGTCGCCCAGGTCCCACTGCAGGCTCGGCGAGTGCTCGACCACGATCGTCAGCGCGCCGGGCCAGAAGGCCTCGACCAGGTCGCGGGCGGCCCGGGGCAGCGAGAAGACCAGGCCGTCGAGGGTGTTCCGCGACCCGATCAGCACCGGCGGCGGCATCTGCCGGCCCCGGCCCTTGGCGTCCAACAGGGCCTTCACCGCGTACGGGGTGAAGGCGTCGGCGCCGATGCCGTAAACCGTGTCCGTCGGCAGGACGACCAGTTCGCCGTTCTTGACCGCCTCGATCGCCGCGGCGATGCCGCGGTCCCGATCGGCGGGCGACCGGCAGTCGTAGAGCATCACGAGGAGCCAGTCTGCCACGCCCGGCCGGAGTCGGGGCGACGGCCGTCCGACCTGCGGGACGCGGTGGCGAATCGGGCCCGGCCGGTCAGGTCCGGGTGGTCGACGACGTCGGTGAACCGGCCGTCGGCCACGAGCAGCGCGGGCACGTCCGCGCCGTGCGTGTCGTCGTGCTCGATGCCGAGGGCCCCGCCGGGGCGCAGCAGCGCCGCCGCGCGCGCGATCACCGGACGGATCACCGTGAGCCCGTCCACGCCGCCGAAGACCGCCTCCGCCGGATCGTGCCCGGCGACCTCCGGGGGAACCACCGTGTCGGCCGGCACGTACGGCGGGTTGCAGAGCAGCACGTCCACCTGCCCGACGAGGTCCGCCAGCAGGTCCGGGGCGGTGACGTCCGCCTCGACCACCTCGACCGGCCGGTCCCCCGCGGCGACCCGGTCCGCCGCGTTGCGGCGCAGCCAGTCCAGCGCCTCCGGGGACCGCTCCACCGCCACCACCCGCGCCGCCGGCAGCTCCTGCGCCACCGCGAGCGCGATCGCACCCGAACCGCTGCACAGGTCCACGACCAGCGGGCCCGGCGGCGCGGCTCGGCGAGCCCACTCGATGCCCCAGCCGGCGAGCAGTTCGGTCTCCGGCCGCGGCACGAACACGCCCGGGCCCACCGCCAGCTCCAGGTGCCGGAACGCCGCACTGCCGGTCAGGTGCTGCAACGGCTCCCGCGCCACCCGCCGACCGACCAGGGCGTCCAACGCGGCCAGCTGGTCCGGGTCGAACCCGTCGGCCAGGGCCAGCCGGCCCCGCGGCACCGCCAGGACGTACGCGGCCAACTGCTCGGCCTCCGCGCGGGCCGCCTCCACGCCGGCGTCGGCCAGTGCGCGTGCGGCTCTGGCCACCGCCACCGAGGGCCGGTACCGTTTCGACCCTTCGGAGGGGTGTTGCGGCTCGATGGTCACGACATAATCATGAAGCGTCGCGGGTCACGTCACGAGCCGGTGCGTCCAGGCGCACACCGACAGGAGGTCGCTGGTGGGTTGGCTCGACCGGGTCGAAGACCAGGTTGACGCGCTGACGCAGGCACGGGCGTTGCAGGAGGCCAGCCGGAGCGCCGAGGGCTACGCGGTGCTGGAGCGCGTGCTCCGCACCACCACCGATCCGCGCACCCGCGCCGACGCCCTCGTGCAGCGCCTCTCCGCTCTGATCAATCTCGGGCGCACCGCCGAGTTCACCAGGGCGATCGAGGAGGCGTCGGCGGCCGTCCGCGACCTCGCCGAGCCCTACCTGCACGGCCACCTCAACGCGCTCGCCGCGCTCGCCGCCCACCACCAGGGCGCGCTGGACCGCTGCGTCACCCACCTCGTCCGGGCCGCCCGGGCGCTCGGCGCGGTGGAGGAGCCGGACCGGGACACCGCGTGGGGCTGGCACGACCTCGCCATGGCCTACTCCTACCTCAGTTTCCACGGCTACGCCCTCGGCGCGATCGAACGCGCCCGCCAGCTCGGCCTGGCCGCCGGCATCCCCGAGGAGACCTTCGCGGCGCCCGGCATCCGGCTGCGCAACGCCGTCGCGCTCGACCACAACGGGGACAGCGACGGCTGCCTGCGGGTGCTCCGCGACGTGGCCGCCGACCTGGGCCGGTTCCTGCGCAGCGGGCGGGCCGGCCAGCTGCGCCCGAGCAGCCTCGCCGCGTACGGCTACGCGGCCGCCCGGCGCGCCGCCCTGGGCGACGAGATCGAGCCCGGCAGCGACACCGACCCGGCCCGGCTGCTCGCCCACGGCGGTGACAGCGCCCGCGCTCGGGACATGCGCGACCTCGGGCAGGTGTGCCTCGCCATCGCCGCCGGCCGGCCGATCGAGGCGGTGACCCGGCTGGACTCCGTCCACGTCTCCAACGAGACGCTGGGTGCGGCCGAGCCGGCCCGGCTGCGCAGCATCGCGCTCGCCCGCGCCGGTGACCACGCCGCCGCGCACCGGGTGGACCGGCTGGCGTTCCGGCTCGCGGCGCAGCGCAACGACCGCCTCCGGGACGTCTACATCGACGGCATCGCCGCGCGGATCGACCACGAGGAGATGCGCCGGGAGGCGGCGCGCTACGAGGGTGAGGCGTTGACCGACCCGCTGACCGGGCTGCCCAACCGGCGCCGGCTGGAGCGCTACATCGCCGCCGTGGTGTCGCGGGGCGAACGCGTGGTGATCGGCGTCTGCGACCTGGACGGCTTCAAGGCGGTGAACACCCGGCACGGCCACCACTCCGGCGACCTGGTGCTCCAGCGGATCGCCGGGGTGATCAACCGGGTGATGCGCCGGGGCGACTTCGTGGCCCGCTACGGCGGGGACGAGTTCGTCGTGGTGCTGCCCGACGCCGGCATGGCCGAGGCGGCCGAGGTCGCCCGGCGGATCGGCGCGGCGGTGGCCGGTGAGGACTGGGAGGCGCTGGTGCCGGGCACCCCGGTCGGGGTGAGCATCGGCTTCGCCGAGGTCGCCGGCACCGGGTCGGCGCTCCGCGACGCGCTCAGCACCGCCTTCGAGGTCGCCGACCGCGAGATGCTCCGCGCCAAGTCCCGCCCCCGCGCGTCCTGACCCGGGCCACGTCCGTCCGCGTGGGCGGTGGGCCGGCGGATCAGCGGCGGGTCAGCTCCGTGTCGCCGGCGAGGCGGGCGGTGCGGTCGGCCTCGGCCAGGGCGTCGAGCACGCCGTCCAGGTCACCGGCGAGGGCCAGGTCCAGGTTGTACGCGGTGTAGCCGATCCGGTGGTCGGTGATCCGGTTCTGCGGGAAGTTGTAGGTGCGGATCCGCTCCGAGCGGTCCACCGTCCGCACCTGCGCCTTGCGCGCGTCCGAGGCCGCCGCGTCGGCCTGCTCCTGCGCCGCGGCCAGCAGCCGGGCCCGCAGGATCCGCATCGCCTGCTCCCGGTTCTGCAGCTGCGACTTCTCGTTCTGGCAGGAGACCACGATGCCGGTCGGCAGGTGGGTGATCCGCACCGCCGAGTCGGTGGTGTTCACCGACTGGCCGCCCGGGCCGGACGAGCGGAACACGTCGATCCGCAGCTCGTTGGGGTCGATGGTGACGTCGACGTCCTCGGCCTCCGGCAGCACCAGGACACCCGCCGCGCTGGTGTGGATCCGGCCCTGCGACTCGGTCACCGGGACGCGCTGCACCCGGTGCACGCCGCCCTCCCACTTGAGCCGGGACCAGACGCCGTTGCCGCCCTCCGGGACGCCCTTGGTCTTGATGGCCAGCGAGACGTCCTTGACGCCGCCGAGGTCGGAGTCCTGGGCGTCGATCACCTCGGTGAGCCAGCCGTGCCGCTCGGCGTACCGGGTGTACATGCGCAGCAGGTCACCGGCGAACAGCGCGGACTCCTCGCCGCCCTCACCGGCCTTGATCTCGACGATCACGTCCTTGGCGTCGTGCGGGTCGCGCGGGATGAGCAGCTCCGCGAGCCGCTCCTCCAGCGCCGGCAGCGCGGCGGCGATCGACTCGGCCTCGGCCGCGAAGGACGGGTCCTCGGTGGCCAGCTCCCGGGCGGCGGCCAGGTCGGACCGCGCCTGGGCCAGCTCACCGGCCGCCTTGTGCAGCGGGACCAGCTCCGCGTAGCGACGACCGATCCGGCGCGCCGTCGCCTGGTCGGCGTGGATGGCCGGGTCGGCGAGCTGCTTCTCCAGGTCCGCGTACTCGTCGAGGAGGGCGGCCAGACGCTCGCTGCTCATGCTGCGGATGCTCCTTCGACGGTGGGGGCGGGGCGGGGTGACACGCCGAGGTGGGCGCCATACGGACGACGCCCGCGCCCGGTGGGAAACCGGACGCGGGCGTCGAACGAGCAGTTACTTGGCCTTCTTGGCCTGAACCTTGGCGTACTTCTGCTGGAACTTCGCGACCCGACCGGCGGTGTCGAGAACGCGCTGCTTACCGGTGTAGAACGGGTGGCAGGCGCTGCAGGTCTCGACCGTGATCGCGCCGCCCTTGGCGGTGCTGCGGGTCGTGAAGGTGTTGCCGCAGGAGCAGCGGACCTCGGTGGTCACGTACTCCGGGTGGATGTTGGGCTTCATGTCGCCTCGGTCCTTTCGTCGGTGGTCGCCGGGTCGCCGTCACCGTCCGCCGCACCGCGCGACGGGCTCGGGCGTGAACCGGAACCGGTGGCCGATTGACCAGTGTGCCATGGGCGTGCGCCGGGCCCGTCGGGGGGCCGCACAGCTGGTCCGGCTTCGACAACGCGCGGCGTCCTCGTCGCATTCCCGCCCTCGGGCCGGGCATTCACCGGCCACGGCGGTAGCCTCGCCGTGCCCCGCCCGGGGCACGGCGGCCCCGCCGGCCGCGCGTCGAGGCGACACGGAGGTGAGCGGAATGTCCCGCCTGATCGCCACCCGAGGCCTGCCCGCCTCCGGGAAGACCAGCTTCGCCCGGACGCTCCAACCGTCCGTCGTCCGGGTCAACCGGGACGATCTGCGCCGGATGCTGCACGGCGAGCGGTTGTTCACCCAGTGGGCCGAGGCGCAGGTGACGATCGCCCAGCGGGCCCAGGTCGAGGCCCTGCTGAGAGCCCGGGCCGACGTCTGCGTGGACGACACCAACCTCCGGTCCCGGACGCTGCGGGACTGGGCCGAGCTGGCCGCCCGCCACGGGGCCGAGTTCGAGGTGCACGACTTCACCGACGTGCCACTGGAGGAGTGCCTGCGCCGGGACGCGGCGCGGCCGGAGGCCGAGCGGGTCGGCGAGGCGGCGATCCGCCGCCTGCACGAGCGTTACCTGGAGGGGAAGCCCCTGCCGCTGCCCGTGCCGCAGGCCCGAGCGGGACGGCCGGCCCGCGTACGGGAGACGTCGGCCGGGCCACCGGAGATCGTGCTCGTGGACATCGACGGCACAGTGGCGCTGAACGTCTCGCGCAGCCCCTACGACATGACCCGGGTCGCCGAGGACCGGCCCAACGAGGCGGTGATCGCGGCGGTCCGGGCGATGCACGCCGCCGGGTACGACGTCGTCTTCTGCTCCGGCCGTGACGCCTCCGCCCGGGCGGACACGGTGGCGTGGCTGGAGCGGCACGTGCGGGTGCCGTACCTGGCGCTGCACCTCCGTGCGCTCGGCGACTCCCGCAAGGACTCGGTGGTCAAGCGGGAGATCTACGAACGGGAGATCCGGGACCGCTTCCGAGTGGTCGGCGTCTTCGACGACCGGATGCAGGTGGTCCGCATGTGGCGGTCCCTGGGGCTCACGGTCTTCCAGGTGGCCGAGGGCGACTTCTGAGGCGGGAGGGGCCCCGCGCCGGGCACGGGACCCCTCCCCGCTCTCACGCGGCGGGGGCCTCGGCCCGAGCGGTGGTGACGGTGGCCTCGGCCCGGACACCGTTCACGGTCACCGCGAGCACCACCGACGCGCCGGGCCGCAGCGCGGCCAGCCGGCCGGTCGCCGGGTCGAACCAGGCCGCGTGCCAGGGACGCAGGCCGGCGGCCGAGCCGACGTGCACGGACGGGGAGGCCGACCAGTCGGCGCTGACCGGCGCCGCCACCGGCACCGTACGGCCGCCCGGCTGGGTCAGGGTGGCGGTGACCGGCACCGGGGCGCCCACCGCCACGCGGGCCGGCGCGGCCAGCGTGACCCGGTCGGTGTGCGCGTGCATTTCCGCGTCCACCCAGCGCGGGCCCTCGGCCCGGGGGTCCCGCCGCGCCCGGTCGGCCTCGGCCGGGGTCACCGGGTCGACCCCGAACTCCGTCCAGCCGGTGAAGCCGCCCCGGTCCGCCGGGGTGGACGGCGTCTTGCCCGAGTTGCCGTTGATCACGTACGGCACGCCGTCGACCCGCTCGGCGTGGAAGGTGCCGACGTGCCCGCCGACGAACAACGCCCCCTTGCCGGTGCGGTGCTGGAAGTCGGCGAGCCAGCCCTCGACCAGCGCCGCCTCCTTGCGGTCCCCGAGTTGGCTGGCCTGGGCCGGGCTGGGATCGCGGGGCGGGTGGTGGTGCAGGACGACGACCGAGCCGACCTGCCGGTCCGTGGCGGCCTCGTCGAGCGCCTCGCGCAGCATCCGCACCTGGTCGAAGCCGCCGCCGCGCAGCGAACCGGTGGACGAGTCCAGCGTGACGAACCGGGTGCCCCGGTGGTCGAAGACCCGGGCGGTGTCGCCGAACGCGGCCCGGAAGTTGGTGATCGGGGCGCCCATGATCTCGTGGTTGCCCGGCACGTAGTACCAGGGCAGGTCGTCCCCCAGCTCCTCGTCCAGCAGGCGCCGGGCGAGCGCGAAGTCCGCCGGGTAGGCCGTGTCCACGAAGTCGCCGTTGATCACCAGGAAGTCGGGCTTCGCCGCCTTGACCTCCCGCAGGGTCCGGCGGGCCCGGGCGACCAGATCGCTGTCCGGGTCGGCCGCGACGAACTGGGCGTCGGACATCACCGCGAACCGCCACGGCGCGCCGTCGACCGTCCCGTCGCGGAGCACCACCCGGTCGGTGCACGGCACCTCGGCCGGTACGTCCACCGAGGGCGGCACCTTGGCCACCAGGTCGTCGATGACGACCTCGCTGCGGTACTGCGCGGCGGCGTTGGTCTCCGCGACGTAGAACCGCCGGACGCGCACCGGGTACTGCACGCCGGCGGGCACCGCGAACTCGACATACTTCCAGCCGGTCCAGGTGACGTACGGGCCGCGTAGCACGTGCTGGGTGTCCTGCGCGTCGTGCAGGTGCAGGCTCGGCCACTCGCCGGTGCCGTTGCCGCGGATCCACAGGCCGAACGCCTGGGGCTGGCCGGGCACCTCGATCCAGGCCGGCGGGTCGGCGTACGCGGCCCGGGTGCCGGTGGACTGGCTGAAGTCGTACGACAGCTTCAGGCCCGTGCCGGTGTGGCCGGGCACCGGCGCGACCGAGCCGCTGGCCCGGGCCTGACTGAACGTCCACGAGGCGGCGTCGTCGAAGCCGGCGACCGGCTGGTCGGTCAGCCCGACGGTGACGGGGACCACGGTGCGGTGCTGTCCGACATGGACGGTGATCAGGCCGGCGCCGGAGTCGGTGAGCGCGGTCGCGGTCAGGTTGCCGTCGTCGGTCGGGGTGACGCGCAGCAGGCTGTGGTCGTAGTCCAGGCGCAGGTCGGCGGGCTCGATCGGCGCGGTGTTCCCCTCCGCGTCGTAGCCGACCACGCCGAGCAGCGCGCTGCCGTCGCGCCCGGTCAGGCCCACCCGCTCCACAGTGGAGTCGATCCGGTCCAGCGGGCCGAGGACCGTGAGGCCCAGGGTGCCGGTGGCCGTGCCCCGCCGGGCGGTGACGGTCACGGCGCCGGGGCGCAGGGCGCGGAACACACCGTCGGCGCCGATCCGGCCGCCGTCGGCCGGGTTCGCCCGCCAGGACGGGGTGCCGGCCGCCGGCCCGTACGTCTCGTCGTAGCCGGCGGCGGTGAGCCGACGGGTCAGCCCGGGGAACACCCGGTCCGGCCGGCCGCCGCGCACCGGCGAGACACCCGGCGCGGCGGTGGGGTCGCTGGCCGTCTCCAGCCAGTAGCCGGTGAGCCGGCCGCTGCCGCGCGGGGCGTAGAGGGCGAGACCGTTGGGAACGGCACGCTCGGAGCCGTCCGAGGGGCTGTTCTCCACCTGGACCACCGCCGCGCCCGGCTCCCGGGCCAGCAGCGTCGACGAGCCGCCGCCGTCGAGGTTGAGCGCGTGGTGCGCGCCCAGTTCGACCATCATCCGGCCCATCTCGGTCTGGGTGACGCCCCGGCTGTCGACCTGGCGACCGTCCACCGTCAGCATGATCATCTGTCGCCCGTCGGCGGTGAAGCCGACCGCCGTACGCGGCGCCAGCGCCGCGTCGGCGATCGTCTGCACGGCGCGGTCGCGGACCAGCACGTTGCCACCGCCGACCGCCGCGTGCAGGCCGCCGCCGTCGGCGGCCTTCGGGCGCCAGGTGACGTCCACGGGGTCGCCCGGGCGCAGCGCGGCGAGCGCGTCGGCGCCCGCCTCCCGGCCGAGCAGGACCGTCGTACCGGCGGCGATCGGGCCGCTGCCGGCCGCCGGGGCCACACTGGCCACCCGGCCGCCGACGACGGCGACCTCGGTGACGCGGGCCGCGCCGGCCACCGCGCGCTCCCGGGTGTACGTCCCCCAGAGCGCGGTGAAGGCGCCGATCCCGCCCGCCCGCACCAGGTTGTTGAACTGGGTCAGCGCGACCGGCCCGCCGGGTAGCGTGGCGGTGCCGTCGAAGTTCACCTCGATCACCCGGCCGACGCCCTCGGCGCTCACCGCCACTGCGTTGCGGTGACCGTCGATCGCCGACTGGATCAGCTCGCCGCCGCGGATGCCGACGCCCTGCGCCGCCCCTGAGTTGTTGATGTCGAAGAAGTCGCCGTTCACGGCGGCGACCGCGCGGGTCCGGTCCACCGCGGCCCGCAGGGGTTCCGCCCGGCTCACCGCCCCCGAGTTGACGTAGTCGACGGCGACCCCGCCGGTCAGGTCGGCGGTCAGCGCGTCGGCGCGGAGCCAGCCATCGGCGTCGTACCGGTCGAAGGAGGTCAGCCGCACCCCGGGGGCGACCGGCCGAGTGGTCTTCGTGGTCTCCAGCCCGCCGGCCGGGGCGACGCCGTCCACCGGGGCGGCGGTTGCCGGCGGGGCGGCGGTGGTCGGTGCGGTCGGTGCTGCCGGTGCGGGTCTCGGCGGCGCGGCGGTGGCCGGCGGCGGGCCGGCGAGGGTGAGCAGTGGCGTCAACAGCAGGACGCCGGCGAGGTGGGCGGATCGTCTGCGGGTACGCATGGACGACAGTCAACCCGATGATGAATAGAAGTTTCAATACCCGCCACATGAACTGAAAGAAAGCTGCACCCGTCCGTCGCGGGTGCCGGCGGCGCGTCCAGGGGTGGGCGACGGACGGCGTGGCCGCCGGCAGGCGGCCGGGCACGGCAAAGGGGCACGGCCCGACGGCCGTGCCCCTTACCTGCGTGCCGACCCGGGGATCACTCCCCCGGTGTGGACTTCGCGATCTGCATCAGGAACTCGATGTTCGTCCGGGACTGCTTGAGCCGGTCGAGCAGCAGGTCCAGGGCCGCCTGCGAGTCCAGCGAGTGCAGGACCTTCCGGAGCTTGTGGATGATGGCCAGCTCCTCCGGCGCGAGCAGGATCTCCTCCTTACGCGTGCCGGACGGGTGGATGTCGATCGCCGGGAAGGTGCGCTTGTCGGCGATCTTCCGGTCCAGCTTCAGCTCCGCGTTGCCGGTGCCCTTGAACTCCTCGAAGATGACCGTGTCGGCCATCGAACCCGTCTCCACCAGCGCGGTGGCGAGGATGGTCAGCGACCCGCCGTTCTCGATGTTGCGGGCCGCGCCGAGGAAGCGCTTCGGCGGGTAGAGCGCCGTCGAGTCGATACCACCCGACATGATCCGGCCGCTGGCCGGCGCCGCCAGGTTGTACGACCGGCCGAGCCGGGTCACCGAGTCGAGCAGCACGACCACGTCGTGACCCAGCTCGACCAGGCGCTTGGCCCGCTCGATCGCCAGCTCGGCGACCGTCGTGTGGTCCTGCGGCGGACGGTCGAACGTGGCCGCGATGACCTCGCCCTTCACCGACCGCTGCATGTCGGTGACCTCTTCCGGCCGCTCGTCCACCAGCACCACCATCAGGTGGCACTCCGGGTTGTTGTGCGTGATGGCGTTGGCGATCGCCTGCAGCACCATCGTCTTACCCGCCTTCGGCGGCGACACGATGAGCGCCCGCTGGCCCTTGCCGATCGGCATGACCAGGTCGATCACGCGGGTGGTCAGGATGTGCGGCTCGGTCTCCAGCCGCAGCCGCTCCTGCGGGTAGAGCGGAGTGAGCTTGTAGAACTCCGGCCTGCGCCGGGCCTCCTCCGGCTCCATGCCGTTGATGGTGTCCAGCCGCACCAGCGGGTTGTACTTGTCCCGCCGCTGCTCGCCCTCACGGGCCGCCCGCACCGCGCCGGTGATGGCGTCACCGCGGCGCAGGCCGTACTTCTTGATCTGGGACATCGACACGTACACGTCGTTCGGGCCGGCGAGGTAGCCGGTCGTCCGGACGAAGGCGTAGTTGTCGAGGACGTCGATGATGCCGGCCACGGGGACGAGCACGTCGTCCTCGCCGACCTGCGGCTCACGGCCGCCGCCGTCGCCACCCTCGGCGCGCTCGCCCCGGCCCCGACGACGGTCCCGGAAGCGGCTGCGCCGGCCGCGCCGGCCGCCGCCCTCGCCGTCGTCGTCACCGTCGGCGTCACGCTCGACCCGCTGGCCCCGGTCGCCCCGCTCGTTGCGGTCGTTCCGGTCGGCCCGCTCGCCGCGGTCACCACGGTCGTTGCGCTCACCGCGCTCAGCCCGCTCACCACGGTCGTTGCGCTCACCGCGCTCGGCCCGCTCACCACGGTCGTTGCGCTCACCGCGCTCGGCCCGCTCGTTGCGTTCGACCCGCTCGTTGCGCTCACCGCGCTCGGCACGGTCGCCCCGCTCGGCGCGCTCGGCACGGTCACCCCGCTCGGCCCGCTCGTTGCGGTCACGCCCGCCGCGGCCCTCGGTGCGCTCGGTGCGCTCGCCGGCCTCGGCCTCCTCGGTGCGCGCCTCGCTGGCCCGCGCCTCGGCGCCCCGGCGACGGCCGCGACCACGGCCCTCGGACTCGGCCGGCTCGGACGGCGCCTGCTCGGTGGCGCGCCGCTCGGCCTCGGGCCGCTCGGCGGACTCCCGGACCTCGGCGTGCACCTCGTCGCGAGCGGGAGCGGCCGCGGCCGCGACCTCGGCCCGCGGTCGAGGGGTCCCGCCGGCGGCGCCGCCCTGCCGCTCGGAGATCGCGCTGATCAGCTCGCCCTTGCGCATGCGAGCCGTGCCGGAGATGCCGAGCGACGCGGCCAGGCTCTGAAGCTCTGGCAGCAGCATCGCCGACAGACCGGTGCCGCTACGCCGCCGACGGGCGGGAGCGGCGGTGGTGGCATCGCCAGCGACGTTCGAAACATCCGACGTCACGTCGGTGGTGTCGCTCAATGGATTCCTTCCCTCGATAGGCCGGGACTGCCCGGGATCGACAAGCAGGTGGCCGGGCGGCCTCGGTGCACCCGCATCGCACGAACGCGTCGCGGGAGTCTGTGACACAGCAGCCGGTCGGTTTCCCAACCCACCAACATCGGTGAGCAGGTCTCGCCGTCTGCGGCGACCTGTGGAAACTGCGGTGCGGCGTGGGCCTTTAGCAGGGGTGACGGGCTGACCGCCGAGAGCTTCGGGGGTGCGCCGACCCGCAGGAAGATCGCATGCTTCGCGGCTGTGCTAAGTCTAGAGCGTAATCAACTCTTCCGACCTGCGGCAACAGGGTCCCGCTCGGCGTGTCCAAGTCTACCCCGGGCAACCCGGGCGCCGCTGACATCTATCGGCAACCGCCAGACCTGCCAGTCTGTTCCCGCGTCGAACCCGACGGGCGGATCGGTCAAGGCCAGCACGGTCGGCCCGGCCCCACTGACCACGGCAGCCACATCCGCCGCACGCAACGCGCTGACCAGGGCCGCGGTGGCGGGCATGCCCGGCGCGCGGTAGTCCTGGTGCAGCCGGTCGACCGTGGCGGGCAGCAGCAGTGCGGGATCGCTGGTCAGCGCGTGCACCAACAGGGCGGCCCGCCCGGCCGCCAGGGCGGCGTCGCCGTGCGGCACGGTGGCCGGCAGTGCGGCGCGGGCGGCGGCGGTCAACCCCCGCTCACCTGGCACGAAGACCGTCGGGTGGACGCCCTCCGCGACCGGCCGGGAGATCGCCCGCGCGCCCGTCGGCTCGGTCCACGCGACGGTGAAGCCACCGAGAAGGCAGGGCGCCACGTTGTCGGGGTGGCCCTCCAACTCGGCGGCGAGCCCGAGCACGCCGGCATCGTCCAGGCGCCGCTCACCGTCGCTCACCAACGCCCGGGCCAGCAGCACGCCCGCGACGATGGCGGCGGAGGAGGAACCCAGCCCGCGCGCCTGCGGGATCCGGTTGACGCACTCCACGTCGAGCCCCGGCGGGTCGACGCCGAGGCGCGCGAACGTGGCCGTCATCGCCCGCACCACCAGGTGCCGATCGTCGTCGGGCAACTCCCCGGCGCCCTGCCCGGTCACCGTCACCCGGACGCCCTCGGGCGCCACCTCGGCGGCCACGTCGTCGTAGAGCCCGAGGGCGAGCCCCAGCGCGTCGAAGCCCGGCCCCAGGTTGGCGCTGGTGGCGGGAACCCGGACCCGGACCGGCCCGGTGGCGAAGTTCGTCGGCACGGGCTCATGCTAGGGCGCGGGACCGACGATCCGGTCTTCCGCCCGCACGCTGGGACCGCGCCGACGGACCCGCCCGCACGCCCCCGCTAGCGGGCCGCGCCGGCGGACTCGCCCGGGGCCGGCTCGCGGGCCGGGTCGGAGAGGGAGAGCTTGCGGGTGGCGATCCGCCAGCCCACCGCGTACACCAGGGTGACCAGGCCGCAGCCGGCCAGCACCACCCGCTCGTCCACGACGTCGACCACCGCGGCCACGGCGAGCTGGCTGACCGAGATCGCCAGCGTCGCCAGCATCATGTCGGTGGCGAAGACCCGCCCGCGCAGCCGGTCCGGCACCTCGCCCTGAAGGGCGAAGTTCGACATCACCCAGTTGCTGCCGCCGGCGAAGTGGGCCACGAAGACCAGCAGCAGCACCAGCGGGAACCAGCGGGCCGCCGAGGTGCCGAGGTAGGCGAGCCCGTACAGCGACATCGACAGCGCCAGCCCGGGCAGCAGCCAGGCCCGGTTGGTCAGCACCCGACGCATGAGGATCGGCCCCACCAGGGCGCCCGCCCCGCGTACCGCGAAGAGCAGGCCGGCGCCCGCGGGCCCGGCGCCGTAGACGCCGGCCAGCAGCGGGAAGACCGTCAGGACGCCGTTACCCAGGCCCACCGCCGACTTGACCGTGACCAGCGCCAGCACGCGCGGCCGGTGCCCGATGTAGCGCAGCGCCTCGACGACCGCCGCGAAGGCGCGCTGCGGCGGCACGTCCCGGTCCCGGGGTGCCTGGAGCGGCCGGCGGATCGTCGCCGCCAGCCCCGCGGCCAGCGCCAGGCCGACCGCGGCGATCCAGAAGCAGGCGTACGGCCCGACGTGCGCGCTGAGCACGCCACCGAGCGAGGCGCCGACCACCGTCATGGTGCCCCAGGCGGAGCCGGCCACCGCGTTGCCCGCGGCCAGTTCGTGCGGGTCCAGCACGTTGGGCAGCGCGGCCTGGGCCGCCGGCGAGTAGAAGCCCTTGGCGACCGCGACCACGCCGATCGCCACCATCGCCAGCCAGGCGGTGCCCGGGCCGCGTACGCCCAACAGCAGCAGCACCCCGGCGAGCGCCGCGACGTTCGCGACCATCATGATCTTCCGCCGGTCGAACCGGTCGGCGATCGTGCCCGTGTACGGCAGCAGCAGCGCCACGATGCCGGTGTCCACGGCCAGCACCAGCGCCCCCCAGACGCCGCTGCCGGTGAGCTTCGGCAGCAGCACCAGCAACGGCACCATCACGAACCAGTCCGCGCCGAAGACCACCAACTCGGCGAGGAAGAGGTTGCGGAAGTTCCGGTTGCGGGTGAGGACGGACAGGGTGGAAGCCACGGAGGAGGACCCTATCCCTCGCCCCCTGGCCATCACCCGCTCCGCCCCCTGTCACCGTCGCCCAGAGTATGGGCGCACGACCGCTCACGTTCCGTCGGCGATCCGACGCGCACGCCGGACGCGGAACGCCCCCGGCGGGTCGGAACCCGCCGGGGGCGTTCGGAGGAGACGTGCCTACTCGGTGGGCGGCAACGGCGACGTGCGGCTCCGGGGCAGGCGCAGCACCTCGAACTGGTCCGTACCGTCGACCAGGGCGGCGGACGGCTTGGGCCGCGCGGCCGGCTCGGCCGGCGTGGCGGCGGTGCCCGCGGTGGCCTCGGCCGCCGGAGCACCGGCCCCCACCAGGACCGGCTCGGCCGGCGCCTCGGTGGCCTCCGGCGGGGTGGGCGTCCCGCCCCGCCGCCGCTCCCGCCGCTCACGCAGCGATCGCTTCGTGTTCTCCACCATCGTGTAGAGCGTCGGCACCAGGATCAGCGTCAGCAGCGTGGAGCTGAGCAGACCACCGATCACCACCACCGCCAGCGGCTGCGAAATGAAGCCGCCCTCGCCCGTCAGCCCGAACGCCATCGGCAGCAGCGCGAAGATCGTCGCGACCGCGGTCATCAGGATCGGCCGCAGCCGTCGCCGGCCACCCTCGACCACGGCCTCCCGGACGTCCAGGCCCTGCGCCCGGTACTGGTTGACGAGGTCCAGCAGCACGATCGCGTTGGTCACCACGATCCCGACCAGCATCAGTACGCCGATCAACGCCGGCACGCCGAGCGGGGTGCCGGTGGCCAGCAGCAGGCCGATGGCGCCGGTCGCCGCGAACGGGATGGAGATCAGCAGGATCAGCGCCTGGGTCAGGCTCCGGAAGGTGGCCACCATGATCAGGAAGACGATCGCGATGGCGACGAGGACCGCCAGGCCCAGGTCGGCGAAGGCGTCCTCCTGGTCGGCGCTGACGCCGCCGATGGTGAACGTCGCACCCGGGACGTCGATCCCGTCGAGCCGCTCCCGCAGCTCCTGCGTGGTGGCGCCGAGGTTCGAGCCGGTGGCCGCGCCGGTCACCGTGACGCTGCGCTCACCGTCGATGCGGGTCACCTGCTGCGGCCCCTCGGTCCGGGTCACCGTGGCGATGTCACCCAGCTTCACCGGACCGATCGGCAGCGCGCGCAGCTCGTCGACGCTGACCGGGGCCGTCGCGGCCAACCGCAGCACCACGTCCTGCTGACCGCCGTCGACGGTCACCTGGCCGAGCGGGGCACCGCGGAACACCTGCGCCACCAGCTGACCGACCGCCGCCTCGGTGAGGCCCGCCCGGCCCGCCTTGACCCGGTCCACGGCGACCTCGACCCGCGGCACCTGGTCGGCCAGGCTGCTGGTGACGTCCGCGACGCCCGGCGTCCCGGCCAGGGCGTCCTGTGCCGCCTTCGCGGCCCGGCTCAGCACCTCCGGGTCGGCGGCCTGGACGACCACCGCCAGCTGGCTGGCCGCCGCGTCCTGACCGCCGCCGAAGGTGAACTCGCCGGCGTCCGAGCCCAGCGCGGCGAACTCCGTACGCAGGCGCTCCCGCATCTGCTTCGCGTCGGTGTCACCGCCCAGCGCGAGGGACCAGCTGGCGACGTTGTTGCCGCCACCGCCCATCCACGGCATGTCGCCGCCGCCGGCCGTCACCTGGTACGTCTCGACGCCCTCGGTGCGCTCCAGCACCGCCTCGACCTTGCGCGCCGCCGCGTCGGTCGCGGCCAGGCTGGTGCCGGCCGGCAGCTCCTGGCTGATGCTCAGGGTGTCCTGCCCGGAGTCGTCCAGGAAGTTCGTCTCCAGCTGCCGGGACAGGCCGAACGTGCCGAACAGCACCAGGACGCCGAGCCCCAGCGTGATCCAGCGGGTACGCCGGTTGCGGGTCGCGAACCCGATGACCGGAAGGTAGCCCCGCTGCAGCGGGCTGCGCAGCTCCTTCTCCTCCGCGGCCCGGCGCACCGCCTCGTCGTCCGGCGTGCCGCCCGACGGCTTCAGGAACCAGTAGGCCAGCACCGGGATGACGGTCAGCGAGACCAGCAGGGAGGCGAGCAGCGCCACCGTCACGGTGATCGCGAACGGCGCGAACAGCTGCCCGACGAAGCCGCCGACCAGCGCGATCGGCGCGAACACGGCGACCGTGGTGAGGGTGGACGCGGTGACCGCGCCGGCCACCTCGCGGACGGCGGCGAGGATCGCGTCCCGCTTCGCCTCGCCGTACCCCAGGTGCCGTTTGATGTTCTCCAGCACCACGATCGAGTCGTCGACCACCCGGCCCACCGCGATGGTCAGCGCGCCGAGGGTGAGCAGGTTCAGCGAGTAGTCACCGATCCAGAGGGCGATCAGCGCGACCAGCACCGACAGCGGGATGGAGACCGCCGTGACGATCGTGGAGCGCACCGACAGCAGGAAGACCAGGATGACGATGACCGCCATGACCAGGCCCAGGAGACCCTCGGTGGTCAGGCTCTCGATGGACTTCTCCACGAACGGCGCCTGGTCGAAGACCACGGTCAGCGCGGCGCCGGAGGCGTCGGTGAGGGCGTCGAGGCGGTCCCGGATCTCGTGCGAGATCTCCACCGCGTTGCCGTCCGGCGAGGCGGTGACCGCGATGCCCAGGCTGTCCTGCCCGTTGGTCCGGGTGATGGCGGTGGCCGGGGCGACGTCCTGCTCGACGGTCGCGACGTCGGCCAGGCGGACCGGGTTCGGCCCGGTGGCGACCACGATGCCGCGCAGGTCGTCCAGGCTGGCGACCGGGGTCCCGACCTGCACCGGGAGCCCCTGCGTGCCGTCGGTGACCGTGCCGGCCGGGATCGCGACGCCGTTGCTCCGCAGGGCCGCACCGATCGCGCTCGGGTCCAGCTTCGCGGCGGCCAGCTTCGCCAGGTCCGGCTTGACGGTGACGATGTCGTCGCGGGTGCCGGTCAGCTCGACGGTGCGTACGCCCTCGATGCTCTCCAGCTCGGGCAGCACGCTGTCGCGCAGCTTCTCCGCCAACGCACGCTGGTCACCGCCACCGGAGGCGGCCAGCACGACCGCGGGCAGGTCGTCGGTGCTACCGGCGATGACCTGCGGGTCGACGTTCGCGGGCAGCTGCGCGTCGATCCGGTTCAGCGCGGTCTGCATCTTGTTGACGACGTCGTCCAGGTCGGTGCCGAACTCGTACTGGACCTGGACGGTGGCCACGCCCTCCCGCGAGGTCGAGCTGACCTTGTCCAGCCCCGGAATCCCCTGGAGGCTGTTCTCGATCGGCTCGGCGACCTGCGACTCGACGATCTCCGGCGCGGCACCGGGGTACGGGGCCACGATGAACGCGGCGGGAAACTCCAGCGAGGGCAGCAGTTGCTGCTTCAGCGACGGCACGGCGAAGAGTCCGAACGCCGTGGTCACCACCGCTATGAGGGCGACGAGCCCTCGGTTGGCGAGACTGAATCTGGCGAGCAGCGACATCGGCCTGGCTCACTCCTAGAAAAGAATGCGGGGCAGGAGGAGAGTGTGCCCGACTCGATCAACCCCGCCCCCGCCGGGTGCACGCCAGCCCGCACCTGAAACCCGCCTGAGCCCACGCGCAACCCGACCTGGATCGCCCGGATCCCGTTGGTCGTGACGGGCCCGGCTACGGGTCAGGCCAGGTCCAGGGCTCGCGCGGCGGCCAGCGGGTCGTTGGCGATGGTCGTCGGGGACGGCGCAGTGGAGATCGCCCACTCCGGGTCCTTGAGGCCGTGGCCGGTGACCGTGCAGACCACCAGCGAGCCGGCCGGGACCCGACCCGCCGCCGCCTGCTGGAGCAGCCCGGCGACGCTCGCCGCGCTGCCCAGCTCGACGAAGGCGCCGACTTCGCGGGCCAGCAGCCGGTACGCGGACAGGATCTCCCGGTCGGTCACCGCAGCGATCAGCCCGCCCGAGGCGTCCCGGGCGTCGAGCGCCCGCGTCCAACTGGCCGGGTTGCCGATGCGGATCGCGGTGGCGATGGTGGACGGCTCACGCACCACCTCGCCGGTCACCAGCGGCGCCGCGCCGGAGGCCTGGAAGCCGTACATCTTCGGGGCGCGGGTGCTCCGGCCGTCGGCCAGGTCCTCGGCGTAGCCCATCCAGTAGGCGGAGATGTTGCCGGCGTTGCCGACCGGGAGGCAGTGGATGTCCGGCGCGTCGCCGAGCGCCTCCACGATCTCGAACGCGGCGGTCTTCTGACCGTGCAGCCGGTCGATGTTGACGGAGTTGACCAGAGCCACCGGGTAGTCCTGGGCGAGCTTGGAGGCCATCGCGAGGCAGTCGTCGAAGTTGCCGTTGACCTGGAGCAGCTTCGCGCCGTGCACCAGCGCCTGGGCCAGCTTGCCCAGCGCGATCTTGCCCTGGGGCACCAGGACGGCGCAGGTCAACCCGGCGCGGGCCGCGTACGCCGCGGCGGAGGCGCTGGTGTTGCCGGTGGACGCGCAGATGATCGCCTTGTTACCCGCCTCGACCGCCTTGGAGACCGCGAGCGTCATGCCCCGGTCCTTGAACGAGCCGGTCGGGTTGGCGCCCTCGACCTTGAGGTAGACGTCGCAGCCCAGCCGGGCGGAGAGCACCGGCGCCGGGAGCAGCGGCGTGTTCCCCTCGTGCAGGGTGACGACCGGCGTGCTGGCGGTGACCGGCAGCCGGTCCCGGTACGCCTCGATCAGACCCCGCCACATGTCGCTCTCCTCGCCCTCTGCCGGCCCCTGACCCGGGACCACGCCCAGCGTGGACCACCCTGCCGCAGCGCGGTCACCCGCGCGCCGGCGTAACCACCTGGCGGGACACCCCGCCCGGCCGGATCACGTCCGCGGCCACCGGTGCGGTGGCCGTCGCCGCCATCCGGCAACCCCGGCGGCGGTCGTCGCCGCCGTCACCGGCTCAACGACTCAGAGCCCGCCCTCGACCCTCAGCACGCTGGTCACCGAGCGGACGATGTCCAGCCCGCGCAGCTCCCCGACGGTCGCGGCGAGCGCGGCGTCCGGTGCCACGTGGGTGACGATGACCAACTCCGCGTCCGCGCCCCGGCCGGTCGTGCCGGCCGCCGAGCCCTGCCGCACCGTCGCGATCGACACGTCGTGCCGGGCGAACACCCCGGCGACCGCGGCCAGCACACCCGGCCGGTCGGCCACGTCCAGGCTGACGTGGTAGCGGGTGAGCGCCTCACCCATCGGGCGCACCGGCAGGTCCGCGTACGCGCTCTCGCTGGCCGCGCGCACCCCGGCGAGCCGGTTGCGGGCGACCGCCACCACGTCGCCGAGCACCGCGCTGGCGGTCGGCGCCCCACCGGCGCCCCGGCCGTAGAACATGAGCTGCCCGGCGGCCTCCGCCTCGACGAACACGGCGTTGAACGCGTCGCCGACGCTGGCCAGCGGATGGGTAAGCGGAATCATCGCCGGGTGCACGCGGACGTTGACCGTCTCCCGCCCGGCCGCGTCGACGCCGCGCGCGGCGATGCACAGCAGCTTGATCGTGCAGCCCATGGCCTTGGCGCTGGCCACGTCGGCGGCGGTCACCTCGGTGATGCCCTCCCGGTGCACGTCGGCCGCGCCGACCCGGGTGTGGAAGGCGAGCGAGGCGAGGATCGCCGCCTTGGCCGCCGCGTCGAAACCCTCGACGTCGGCGGTGGGGTCGGCCTCGGCGTAGCCCAACTCGGTCGCCTCGTCGAGGGCTTCGGCGAAGCCGGCGCCGGTGGCGTCCATGGCGGAGAGGATGAAGTTGGTGGTGCCGTTGACGATGCCGGTGACCCGGTTGATCCGGTCACCGTGCAGCGACTCGCGCAGCGGTCGCAGCAACGGGATGGCCCCGGCCACCGCGGCCTCGTAGTAGAGGTCGCCGCCGCCCTCCGCCGCCGCGTCGTGCAGCGCGCCGCCGTCCTCGGCCAGCAGCGCCTTGTTCGCGGTGACGACGCTCTTGCCGGCGCGCAGCGCCTCGACGAGCCAGCCCCGGGCCGGCTCGATGCCGCCGACCACCTCCACCACCACGTCCACGTCGTCCCGCTTGATCAGGCCGAGCGCGTCGGTGGTGAGCAGCGCGGGGTCGACCGGCAGGTCGCCGCGGTCCCGGCCGAGCCGGCGTACGGCGATGCCGGCGAGCTCCAGCGGGGCACCGACCCGGGCCGCGAGGTCAGCCGACTGCTCGTGCAGCAGCCGCACCACCTCGCTCCCGACCGTGCCGCAGCCGAGCAGCGCCAGGCGCACAGGTGAGGTCATCCGACATCCAATGCGAGCAGGTCCTCTTCGGTCTCCCGCCGGACGATCAGACGCGCCTGGCCACCGCGCACGGCGACGACCGGCGGGCGCGGCACGTGGTTGTAGTTGCTGGCCATGCTCCGGCAGTAGGCACCGGTGCCGGGCACCGCGACAAGATCTCCGGGCTGCACGTCGGCGGGCAGGAATTCATCCTTCACCACGATGTCCCCGGACTCACAATGCTTTCCCACCACGCGGGCGAGCATCGGCTCGGCGGCCGACGTCCGGTTCGCCACGGTGGCGGAGTACGACGCCCCGTAGAGCGCGGTGCGGATGTTGTCGCTCATCCCGCCGTCCACGCTGACGTACGTGCGGATGCCGTCCACGTCCTTGACCGTGCCCACCTCGTAGAGGGTGAACACGGCCGGGCCGACGATCGCGCGGCCGGGCTCGATGGACAGGTGCGGCACGACCAGCCGCTCGGCCTCGCACTCCGAGTCGACGATCTTGCGGAGCCGCTTCGCCAGGTCGTGCGGCGCGGCCGGGTCGTCCTGGGTCGTGTACGCGATGCCGAAGCCGCCGCCCAGGTCCAGCTCGGGCAGCTCCACCCCGCGCGCGTCGCGGATCTGCGCCTGGAGCGCGAGCACGCGGCGGGCGGAGACCTCGAAGCCGCTGGCGTCGAAGATCTGCGAACCGATGTGCGAGTGCAGGCCCCGCAGCTCCAGCACGTCCTCGTCGAGGATCTTGAACGCGGCGGCGGCCGCCGCGCCGCCGGCGAGCGAGAACCCGAACTTCTGGTCCTCGTGCGCGGTCGCGATGAACTCGTGGGTGTGCGCCTCGACGCCGACCGTCACCCGGACCAGCACCCGGGGGCGGACGCCCCGCTCGCGCGCCAGCGCGGTGAGCCGGTCGATCTCGGTGAACGAGTCCACGATGATCCGGCCGACCCCGGCGTCGACCGCCCGGGTCAGCTCGGCGATCGACTTGTTGTTGCCGTGGAAGCCGATCCGCTCCGGGGGCATCCCGGCCGCGAGCGCGGTGGCCAGCTCACCGCCGCTGCACACGTCGAGGTGCAGACCCTCCTCGTCGATCATGCGGACCACGGCGCGGCAGAGGAACGCCTTGCCGGCGTAGTAGACGTCCACGCCGTCGAAGGCGGCCCGGAAGTCGCGGCAGCGCGAGCGCAGGTCGTCCTCGTCCAGTACGTACACCGGCGTGCCGAACTCGGCGGCCAGCTCGCGGACGCCGAGCCCGGCGACGGTCAGCGCGCCGTCGGCGCTCCGCTGGACGTTGCGCGGCCACAGCTGCGGCACCAGCGCGTTGACGTCGACCGGCGTACGCAGCCACGCCGGACCGCGGTGACCGATGTCGCCGTGCAGCGCACCCGCCTCATGAGCCCGCATGACCCGTCACATCCTTTCCGGGGCCGAGACCCCGAGCAGGCGCAGACCGTTGGCGACCACGGTGCGGGTCGCGTCGTTCAGCCAGAGCCGGGCCCGGTTGCCGTCGCCGACGGGCTCGTCGCCACGCGGCAGGATCCGGCAGGCCGGCTCGTCGAAGAACCGGTGGTACGCCGGCGCCACACTCTCCTCCAGGTAGCGCGCCACCCGGTGCGGCTCGCGCAGCTCAGCGGCGGTGGACACCACGGCGGGGAACTCGGCGAGCGCCTTGAGCAGCTCGTTCTCCTTCTCGTGGCCGAGCAGCTCCGGCCGGAAGTCGTCCGCATCGCCGCGGGTCAGCCCGACCTCGGCCGCGTTGCGGGCCACGCTCGCCGTCCGGGCGGCGACGTACTGCACGTAGTAGACCGGGTTCTCCCGGCTGGCCCGGGTCCACAGCTCCACGTCGATGTCGATGGGCGAGTCGCTGGAGTAGCGGGCCAGCGCGTAGCGCGAGGCGTCCACGCCGATGGCCTCGACCAGGTCCTCCAGCGTGACCACCGTGCCGGCCCGCTTGCTCATCCGCACCGGGGCGCCGTCGCGGACCAGGTTGACCAGCTGGCCGATGAGGATCTCCAGGTTGCGCTCCGGGTCGTCGCCGAAGCAGGCGGCCATCGCCTTCATCCGGCCGATGTAGCCGTGGTGGTCCGCGCCGAGCATGATCACGACCCGTTCGAAGCCACGCTCGCGCTTGTCGAGGTAGTAGGCGCAGTCGGCGGCGAAGTAGGTCCACTCGCCGTTGGACTTGCGCAGGACCCGGTCCTTGTCGTCACCGAACTCGGTGGTGCGCAGCCAGGTCGCGCCCTCGGCCTCGAAGACGTGACCCTGCTCCCGCAGCCGGGCCAGGGCGAGGTCGAGCTCGCCCCGGTCGTGCAGGTCCTTCTCGTTGAAGTAGGTGTCGAACTCGACCCCGAAGTCGCGCAGCGACGAGCGGATCTCGTCGAACATCAGCGCCACGCCCTCGACCCGGAAGACCTCCTGGGCCGCGGCCTCGTCGAGCGACAGCACCTCCGGCCGGCGGGCCTGGACCTCCGCGGCGATCTCCGCGATGTACGCCCCGCCGTAGCCGTCCTCCGGCGCCGCCTCACCCTTGGCGGCGGCGAGCAGAGAGCGGGCGAACCGGTCGATCTGCGAGCCGGCGTCGTTGAAGTAGTACTCCGTGCCGACGTCGGCGCCGGTGGCCCGGAGCAGCCGGCTCAGCGCGTCGCCGACCGCGGCCCACCGGACCCCGCCGATGTGCACCGGCCCGGTCGGGTTGGCCGAGACGAACTCCAGGTTGATCCGCTGGCCGGCGAGCCGCTCGCTCCGGCCGTAGTCGGCGCCGGCCTCGACGATCGTGCGGGCGAGCTGCCCCGCGGCGGCCGCGTCGAGCCGGATGTTGAGGAACCCGGGACCCGCGATCTCGACCGACTTGACCCCCGGCGCCCTGCCGAGCTGCTCGGCGAGCGCCCCGGCCAGGTCGCGCGGCGGCACCCCCACCTTCTTGCTGAGCTGCAGGGCCAGCGTCGAGGCGTAGTCGCCGTGCTCGGGGTTGCGCGGTCGCTCGACCGTCGTCCGCTCCGGCAGCACGGAGCTGTCCAGGCCCCGGTCGGTGAGCACGGCGTGGGCTGCGGCGAGGACGACCTCGGCGAGTTCTGCGGGAGTCACCGAACCATGTTATCGGGGGTAGACTCGGTCCCCGCGGCGGCGACCCGGGATGTGGACGAGGCCCGCCGGCTCCCCCGACCGACCGACCTGACGAGGCACGATGAGCATCAGCACCCCGGGCGGCGAGCAGCGCCGCCCGACCGTGGTCAGCACGGGCAAGAAGCCGGCGGCCGGCCGGCCCGCGGCCGGTGCCAAGGCCGGAGCAGGCAAGCCGGCGGGCGGCCCGCGCGGCGGCGGCAAGGGCCCCCGCAAGCCGGTCACCCCGGTCAAGGTGAGCCAGGGGCGCTCCTGGGGCCCGATCGCGCTCTTCGTCGCCGTCGGCGTGCTCGCCGTCGGCATCATCGGCTACGGCGGCTGGGCCGCCTTCCAGGGCTCCAAGCCGTGGGAGGAGCGGGCCGACTCGATCAGCGGCGTCGTGAACTACCGCGAGAAGGACAAGGAGCTGGTCAAGGGCAGCAACCACCAGCCCGGCCAGATCCAGTACAGCATCCTCCCGCCGGTGGCCGGCCCGCACAACCAGGCCTGGCAGAACTGCATGGGCGACGTCTACGACGCCCCGATCGCCAACGAGCACGCGGTGCACAGCCTCGAGCACGGCGCGGTCTGGATCACCTACCGCCCCGACCTGCCGGCCGACCAGGTGAGCAAGCTCGCCGAGAAGGTGCGCGGCAACGAGAAGACCTTCATGAGCCCGTTCGAGGGTCTGGACAAGCCGATCTCGCTCCAGGCCTGGGGCTTCCAGCTCAAGGTCGACAACGCCGACGACAGCCGGATCGACGAGTTCATCAAGACCCTGCGGGTCAACGCCTCGATCGAGGGCCCCACGGCACTGTGCAACCAGGGCGTCACCGCCACCGGCACCACGCCGCGGGACAACCTCCAGCAGCAGATGCCCACCCAGTAAGGACTTCCCATGACGGCTCCCGCGACGCTGGACAGCACGCCCGAGACCCCGGCCGCCGACGGCGGCCGGGGCGCCGGCCGACGGTACGGCCTGGTGGCGGTGGCCGTCGCCGTCGTGGTCGGTCTCGTCCTCGGCTACGCCGGGGGCCTGCTGACGCCCCGGTTGACCCGTCCGGGTGACACCTCGGTCGAGGCCGGATTCGCCCGGGACATGACCGCCCACCACGCCCAGGCGGTCGAGATGGGGCTGATGGCGTTCCAGCGGGCCACCGACCCGGAGGTCCGCGGCATCGGCGGCGACATCGCCAGTGGGCAGCAGGGCGAGATCGGCACCATGCAGACCTGGCTGCGGTCGTGGGGCCTCGACCCGACCGGCTCGCAGCCCCGGATGGCGTGGATGCCCGAGGGCATGGCCACCGTCAAGGACGGGCTGATGCCGGGCATGGCCACCCCGGCCGAGATGGAGCAGCTGCGCGCCGCCCAGGGGCGGGCGTTCGACGTGCTGTTCCTCAACATGATGATCAAGCACCACCTGGGTGGCATCCACATGATCGACGGGGTGCTCGACGCCAGCGACGAGCCGGACGTGGTCCGGACGGCGCAGACGATGAAGAACACCCAGCAGACCGACCTGACCAACCTGCGGAACGCGCTCAAGCGCCTGGGCGGCTGAGCCCAGGGCACGCCCGCCCACCTCTGCCAGAGGCCCGCGTCGTCGCCGGAACACCGGCGGACCCGGGCCTCTCGCACGTCCGGGCACGGCGATGTCGGGCGAGTCGCGGGGTCGCCGACCGACCCCGGGAAGCTTTGGGCGATTTGGCCGGTGTGACCTATTGAGTGGCTTGGAGAGTTTTCTCCACACATATCGTGACCAGATGCGATTCGGGCTCGTTGCGCAGGACGTGGGGGTTGCACTCAGAGACGCACGGCGCTCCGTCACCAGCTGGTGCCGGCGCCACACCATCGGCGGTGACGGGGCGGTGGCAGCCGTCCGTCGCGGACAGCGGCAGGGCGAGCCGGGAATGCTCAGCCGCGAACAGGAACTCGAACTGATCGACGCGATGCGGGGCGTCCACCCGGACGAGTTCGGCCTGGACGAGGAGCTGTGGACGCGGCAGAGCCTCACCGCCCTCATCCAGAGCCGCTTCGACGTGCCGCTGGACGCCGGCGCCGTCGGGGCGTACCTGCGGGCCTGGGGGTTGGGTCCGCGGGAGCCCCGGGAGCGCGCGTGCGGGCTCTGCGTCGGCGCGGTCGAGCGCTGGGTGCGCAGCGAGTACCCGGCGATCACCCGGGCCGCGCAGGAGCACCTCGCGGAGGTCTACTGGATCGGCCGGGTCCGGCTGCGCGGCACCATGCCGGCCGCCGACGTGATCTCCGCCGTCTCGTCCCGGGGGCGGGTGCGATTCATGATCACCACGCCGACCGTCGACCCGCCGCTCCCCCGCGACTTCGTGCTGCGGCTCAGCGGCGAGGAGCAGCGGACGGTGCACCTGATCGTGGACGGCTCCTGGGCGCGCAACGAGTGGCCGCGCCGGCTGCCCCGACGCATCGTGCTCCACCCGCTGCCCAGCTGCGGTCGCGCCGTCGCCGCCTGACGGTCGCGCCCTCGCCGCGCGACGACGGGGCCGCGCGCGGGCGTCGCCGGCCGACGGCGGGTCACCCCGGCCCGCCGCGGCGCGTCGGGGCACGGTCCGGTCGTCGGCGGCCCAGCGACCGCGCGGCCGGCGTGCCGAGCAGCGCGGCCGTTGGCGATCCGGGCGATGGGCGACGCGCGATACCGATTCGGCGTTCCGGGAGGACGTTTGCTAGTCTTCTCCAGTCGCTGAGCCCCCGTAGCTCAGGGGATAGAGCACCGCCCTCCGGAGGCGGGGGCGCAGGTTCGAATCCTGCCGGGGGCACCAGTAGGACGCCGAAGCCCGGGCCGCTGGCCCGGGCTTCTTCGTTCCTCCGGCTCCGGCCGGCAATCTTGCCCGGAAGCGCTCCGACCCCGCCGGCCGGCAGAGCCGGAGCCGCCGCGCCAACCCGGTCAGCCGGTTTGGCGGCGGGCGCGGGCTCGGCGCTTGCCCTCGTGCATCGCCTGCACCCGGGCCACCGGGATGGCCCGGCCCTCCTCGATCAGCTCGACCGGCAGCCGCTGCGGCGCGGGCAGCAGACCCAGCCACGGGTCGCGTCCGGCGACCAGCCCCGGGACCGTACGCGTGGTGAAGTCGGCGGGCCGCACCTCGGGCAGGTCGGCCCAGTCGACCGGGAAGGACACCGGCAGCCCGGGCCGCAGCCGCGGACTGTACGCGGCGACCACGGTCGCCCCGCCCGCCCGGGTGGAGTCGACGAAGACGCGCCCACCCCGGTCCTCGCGGATGAACGCGGTCGTGGCGAGCGCCGGGTCGAGCCGTTCGGCGCGGGCGGCGAGCGCCCGGGTGGCGGCGGCCGACTCCTCGGCGTCGTGCCCCTCCGCGATCGGCACGAACACGTGGACGCCCTTCGCGCCGCTGGTCTTCGCCGCGCCGGCCAGGCCGGAGTCGGCGAGCGCCTGCCGCACCAGCAGCGCGGCGCCCACCGCGGCGGGGAACGAGTCGCCCTCCGGCGGGTCGAGGTCGAGGACCAGGTGGGTGGGTCGACCGAGGTCGTCGGCGCGGGCGAGGGTCGGGTGGTACTCGACGGCCCGCTGGTTGGCGAACCAGAGCAGGGTCCGACGGTCGTCGCAGAGCGCGTACGACACCTCGCGGTGGGACGCCTCGGCCCAGACGGGCACCCGGCGCACCCACTCCGGGGTGTACTTCGGCAGGTTCTTCTGCATGAACGGCGCCTGCCCGCGCAGCGCCCGGATCACCGACAGCGGCCGGTCCCGAAGCTGCGGGAGGATGCTCTCCCGGACGGCGTCGAGGTAGTCGACCAGGTCGCGCTTGGTGGCCCCGGCCCCCTCGAAGAGAGTCTGGTCGAGATTGGTGAGCGCCACCCCGCCGCGGGTCTCCTCCGCCGTCGCCATCAACCCACCTTCCCGGCCTCGCGTTCGCTGGTCAACCGGACACGGCGCGCCGGCCGGCGCAGCGTCACCACGGCGACGAGCAGCGCGACGGTGACCAGCCCGGCGGCCACCGCGAACGCGGTCCGGTAGCCGGCGGCGAGCGCCTCGACCTCCACCCAGCCACGGGCGCTCAGACCGGCGGCGCGCCCGGCGGCCAGGGTGGCGAGCGCGGCGAGGCCGAACGCGCCGCCGACCTGCTGGGTCGTGTTGGCGAGCCCGGAGGCGAGCCCGGCGTCCTCCTCCCCCGCACCGGCCATGGCGAGGGTCGTCACCGCGGGCAGCGTGAGGCCGCCGGCGACACCGAAGACCAGCATCGCGGGCAGGACGTCGGTCAGGTAACGGCCGTCGGCGGGCAGCCGGGCGAGCAGCAGGAAGCCGACCACCGCGAGGGCGAGCCCCGCCAGCAGCACGGTGCGGGCGCCGTACCGGGCGACGAGCCGACCGGCGACCCCGAGCGAGGTCACCGCGATCACCACCGGGGTGGGCAGGAAGGCCCAGCCGGTGGCGGCCGCGTCGAGCCCGAGCACCAGTTGCAGCTCCACCGCGAGCAGGAACTGGAACCCGAAGAAGGCGGCGACCGTGAGGAACTGGACGGCGTTCGCGGCGACGAGGTCCGGCGTGGCCAGCACCCGGGGTGGGAACAGCGGGACGGTGGCGGTCCGTTGGCGCAGCGCGAACGCGCCGAGCAGGCCGCCACCGCGGCCGCGCCGACGGTGCGGGCCGAGGTCCAGCCGTGTTCCCCGGTGCCCACGATGGCCAGCACCGCCGCCATCAGGCCGGCGGTGGCCAGCACCGCGCCGAGCAGGTCCAGCCCGGCGCGCAGGCCGACGCCGCGGTCGACGGCGATCCGGCGTACGGCGGCGAACAGGATGGCCGCGCCGATCGGAAGGTTGACGAGGAAGATCGACCGCCATCCGGCGAGGTCGGTGAGCACACCTCCGGCGACCGTGCCGATCGACGCGCCGGCGGCGCCGGTGAAGCTGAAGACGGCGATGGCCCGGGCACGCTCGGCCGGTTCGGGATGGAGCCGCACGATCATGCCGAGGCTCACCGCCATGGTCAGCGCCCCGCCGACGCCCTGGAGGAAGCGCGCGCCGACGAGCGTCGCCGGTCCGGCGGCCGTGGCGCAGAGCAGCGACGCCAGCGTGAAGAGCCCGACCCCGGCGAGGAAGACCTGCCGCCGGCCGAGCAGGTCGCCGAGGCGGCCGGCGAGCAGCAGCAGCCCGCCGAAGGCGACCAGGTACGCGTTGACCACCCAGGCCAGACCCGTGGCCGTGAAGCCGAGGTCGCGTTGGATCTCGGGCAGCGCCACCGCCACGATGCTGCCGTCGAAGATGATCATCAGGCTGCCGGCGCAGAGCACCAGCAGGGCGGGCCAGCGGGAACGATCGGACCGGGCCATGAGTACGCCTCCTTTGGTGCACGCTTTGTTACCGACGTCATCGTCTGTGACCATCGGAGGGAGCGGAAGGAGGCACTTTGATGTCCCAGGGGAACAGCGATGTGTCCGTGGAGCTCGGCGGGGTGAACGACTGCGGCGACGTGGACGACCTGCCCTTCGCCCCCGGTCAGGCCCGGGCCTGCACCGTCCGCCAGGTCCTCGACCGGGTGGGCGGCAAGTGGAGTATCGGCATCCTGGTGGCCGCCTCCCAGGGCCCGGTGCGCTTCACCGAGCTGGAGCGGCACATCGAGGGGATCAGTCGCCGCATGCTCACGCTGACCCTGCGCAACCTGGAGCGGGACGGCCTGCTGCACCGCACCGTGTATCCGACCGTGCCGCCGAAGGTCGAGTACGTCGCCACCCCGATCGCGCTGGAGCTCTACGAATCGCTCGTCGCCCTCACCAACTGGGCCGAGCGGCACCGCAACACGATCGCCGCGGCCCGGACCGCGTACGACGAGGCGCAGCGCGCGGCCCGCGGCGCCGCCTGACCCTCGCGGAGCTTCCAAACCTCCCATCCCTGTGGGGAATGCCACGCTTTTCGCCTGACCGATCGGTCAGGCTCTGACCGATCGGTCAGGCATGCTTGGTGGTCGGGAGGTGACCGACGATGCGGCGGGCGGAACCGGAGACACGCGGGGAGATCCTGGCGGCGGCGGCGCGGCTGTTCGGGGCGACCGGCTACCGGGGCACGTCCCTACAGGACATCGCCACCGAGGTGGGCTGCTCCAAGGCGACCGTGCTGTACCACTTCGCCAACAAGGAGGCCCTGCTCACCGAGCTGATGGCCCCGGCGATCTCCGTGCTGCGGGCGCTCGACGAGCGGCTCGCGGGGCTCACCGGCGCGGCGGCGCAGCAGGCCGCGGCCGAGGGCTTCGTCGACCTGGCGGTCCGCTTCCGACGGGAGATCGCCCTGCTCCGCGGCGAGTTCCCCGAACTGCTGCAACAGCCCGCGTTCGCGCACATCCAGCAGATCTCGGAACGCCTGCTGGACGCGCTCGCCGGGCACACCGACCGCCCCGCCGCGCGGATCGCGGCGCTGGTGCTGCTCGCCGGCATCTCCGAGGGCTGCGCCGAGTTCGTCGAGGTCCCCGAGGAGGAACTCCGCCCGGCCCTGCTCGCCCTCACCCGGCGGGCCCTCGAACCCGTTCCCGACCCATCTCCGACCCAGGACAAGGAAACCTGATGGCGACCCTGCTCTACCGGCTCGGCCGGGGCTCGTTGCGCCGCCGGCGACTCGTCGTCGCGGTCTGGCTCGTCGTGCTCGTCGGCCTCGGTCTGGCCGCGGCGACCCTGCGCGGCCCGACGGCCAGCAACTTCACCATGCCCGGCACCGAGTCCCAGCGCGCACTCGACCTGCTCGCCGAGCAGTTCCCGGCCGCCAGCGGCGCCACCGGCACCATCGCCCTGAAGGCGCCCGCCGACGGCCAGTTGACCACGCCGCAGGGCCAGGCCGTGGTCAAGGAGGTCGTCCAGAAGGCGAGCACCCTGCCCGGCGTGGTCGGGGCGGTCGACCCGTTCAGCGTCGGCGCGGTCTCCCCCGACGGCCGGTACGCCCTGGTGCAGGTCCAGTTCGCCACCGGCGCGGACGAGGTGGACGACGCGCAGCGCACCGCGTACGAGCGGGTCGGCGCGTCGGCCGAGGCGCAGGGCTGGCAGGTCGCCTCCGGCGGTGAGGTGCTCAACGCCGAGCCGGAGGTCGGCTCGACCGAGGCGATCGGCGTGCTCGTCGCCGCGGTCGTGCTGGTCATCACGTTCGGCTCCCTCGTGGCCGCCGGCATGACCATGCTCAACGCGCTGATCGGCGTGGGCGTCGGCATGGCCGGCCTGTTCGCGCTGAGCAGCGTCGTCGAGTTGACCAGCACCGCGCCCATCCTCGCGCTGATGCTCGGCCTGGCGGTCGGCATCGACTACTCGCTGTTCATCACGTCCCGCTACCGACAGCACCTGCTCGAAGGGCTGCCCGCCGACGAGGCAGTCGGCCGGGCGGTCGGCACCGCCGGCTCCGCCGTCCTCTTCGCCGGCGCGACCGTGGTCATCGCGCTGGCCGGCCTGGCCGTGGTCGACATCCCGTTCCTGACCGTCATGGGTCTCGCCGCGGCGGGCACCGTCACCGTGGCCGTCCTGGTCGCGCTCACCCTCCAGCCGGCGCTGCTCGGCTTCGCCGGCCGCCGGGTGCTGCCACGCCGACTGCGCTCCGCGGTCCCGGCCGCGCCGGCCACCGACGCCCCGGCCGACGAGGAGCCGGGCCACACCGCCCCGGCCGAGGACCGGTCCGGCTTCGGCTTCCGCTGGGCGCGCCTGGTCACCCGGCTGCGCGTACCCGTGATCCTGGTCGGGCTGCTCGGTTTGGGGCTGCTCGCGGTGCCGACGCCGGACATGCGGCTGGCCCTTCCCGACGCCGGCACCGCGCCGGCGGGCTCGTCGGCCCGGGTGTCCCACGACCTGATCAGCGAGGGCTTCGGCCCGGGCTTCACCGGGCGGCTCGCCGTCGTCGTGGCCGGCGACAACCCGCAGGCCACCGCCGCTGCCGTGCCCCAGGTGACCGCGCTGGTCCAGCGCACCGAGAACGTGCTCGCCGTGGCCCCGCCGCAGCTCAGCCCGGACGGGCGGACCGCCCTGCTCGGGGTGGTGCCGAAGACCGGCCCCACGGACGCCGACACGGAGACCCTGGTGCACGACATCCGTGAGTCGGTGAGCGGCATCCGCGACGCGGACGTCCTGCTGACCGGCGCGACCGCCATCGGCATCGACGTGTCCGAGAAGCTCGCCGACGCGCTGCCGGTCTACCTGCTGCTCGTGGTGGGGCTCTCGGTCCTGCTGCTGATGCTGGTGTTCCGCTCGCTGCTCGTGCCGGTCAAGGCGGCGCTGGGCTTCCTGCTCACCGTCGCGGCCACGTTCGGCATCACGGTGGCCGTCTTCCAGCAGGGCCACCTGGCCGACCTGGTCGGCCTGGACGACCCGGGTCCGCTGATCAGCTTCCTGCCGATCCTGCTGATCGGCATCCTGTTCGGCCTGGCCATGGACTACGAGGTCTTCCTGGTCTCCCGGATGCGGGAGGACTTCGTCCACGGCGACACGGCCCAGCAGGCGACGATCAACGGCATGGGACACGGTGCGCGGGTGGTCACCGCCGCCGCGCTGATCATGATCTCGGTGTTCGGCGGCTTCGTGTTCTTCCTGCACGACCCGGTCATCAAGTCGATCGGGTTCGCGCTCGCCGTGGGTGTGGCGATCGACGCCTTCGTGGTCCGGATGACGATCGTGCCGGCGGTGATGTCGCTGCTCGGCTCCCGCGCCTGGTGGCTGCCCCGCTGGCTCGGCAAGGCGTTGCCGAACGTCGACATCGAGGGCGAGGGCCTGCGCGCCCACCTGGCCGAGCGGACTCCGACCCCGGTCTGACGCGAGCACCTGCCCGGCGGGTCACACGCCCGCCGGGTAGGTCTCCAACTCGCCCGTCATCGCGTGAGCGGGCAGGGGATGCAGGGCGGTGGTCTCGTCGCACCAGATGAACGCGTCGTACCGCTCGCCCAGCCGGGTCGGCACGTAGTTGCCCCACGACTCGAACGTCGGGTCGTACACCACCCCGATCGCCCGGTGGTCGGCCGTCTCGGTGACCCACCCGGGCTGGTCCTCACCGCCGAAGACCAGCACCGCCCGCTCGGGCAGCAGCTCGTGCAGCCGCCGCTCGATGGACCCCTCCCGGGCCGGCGGCATCACCATCGCCTCGGCCGGCGAGCCCCAGCGCGGCGCGGCGACCGCCGTGCCCCGGTAACAGCCGAAGCCGACCAGCGCGACCGCGTCCGCGCCGTGCCGCTCCCGGGCCAACTGGCCGATGTTCACCATCCCGTCGGCGGACATGTCGGTGGCCCGCGCGTCGCCCACATGCGTGTTGTGCGCCCACACGACGCCTCGCGCGTCCGGGCCGTACCGGTCGAGGAGCCGGTCCAGGGTGTCCTGCATGTGGATGTCCCGGATGTTCCAGGACTCCGGGCCGCCGGCCACCATCGCCCGGTAGTACCGCTCGGCACCCGCCACCACCTCGGCGTTCTGCCAGGCCGAGAAGCTGTCCGGCCCGTCGCACAGCGCCTGCTCCCGGGTGCGGGCCAGCAGCCGCACCACCTCCTCCTCACAGCGGGCGGAGACGAAGCGGCTGGCGGCGCCGTACTCCTCGACCCGCTTGCCGTACGGCTCGAAGCAGCGGTACGCGTCCTGCGCCACCTCCAGCGACGCCGGGTCCTCCTCGCCCAGGTAGTCGAAGATCGCCTGCATGGACTCCCACAGGCTGTAGACGTCCAGCCCGTGGAAACCGGCACGCTCCGCCTCCGGGCGCTCCAGGTTCCAGGCGCGCAGCCAGCGGCAGAACCGGGACACCTCCGCGTTCGCCCACATCCACGTCGGCCACCGTTCGAAGTGCTCCAGGGCGACCTGCGGGTCGGGGATCCCGTCCGGGGCCCCGGTCACCGACCGGTGCACCCGGTCGCAGTCCGGCCAGTCCCCCTCGACGGCCACGAACGAGAAGCCGCACTCGGCGATCAACCGCCGGGTGAGCTGTTCCCGCAGCCGGTAGTAGTCGTAGCTGCCGTGCGTGGACTCGCCGATCATCACCACCCGGGCGTTCCGGACGCGCTCCAACAGGGGGTCGAAGTCGCTCGGCGCGCCGAGCCGCTGTACCAGCATGCTCGCGGCTACCCGGCGGTCCGGCGGGCAAACCGTCGGCGTGCCGCCCCCGACACGCCGACCCGAGCCCCCGGCCTCCCGGCGGCGGTGGGCGGTGTGTCGCCGGGCGGAACGGGTAGCCGCCGCGCATGACCGTCACCGGGGTGCAGTGGCAGGAGTACCTGGCCGGGCTCGACTACCCGGTCTCCCGCGAGGACCTCGTCCGCTGGGGGCAGGAGAACGGGGCGAGCACGCAGATGTTGCAGATGTTGCGCTCGTTGCCGGTGGAGGAGTTCGAGTCCCCCGCCGAACTGCAGGACGCGCTCGGCACCGTGACCTGACGGCGCGGGCGGGACCGATTCCGCCCGCGCCGTCGGACCGGGCGCACCCAGCCTCCGGCGCCCCCAGTCGCTCAGCGGGCGTGCAGCAGGCGGAACAGGACCAGCCACTGCTCCGGCCAGACGTACCCCACCGGGGTGGCCGGGTCCAGCCGCGTCGCCCGCAGCGCCGCCGCGACCCGCCCCGGCGGATACCGCCGCCGCAGCGAGGCCGCGAGCGAGCCGCCGACGCCGCCGAAGCCCAACTCCACCATTCCCCGGTACGCGGGCAGCGCCGCCGGGGACAGCAGCGGCTCCGGCCGCCGGTCGATGCGCAGGATGCCCGCGTCGACCCGGGGCACCGGGCGGAACGCGACGCGGGACACCCGTCCGGCCAGCCGCCAGGAGAACTCGGGCCAGGTCAGCACGGTCAGCCGCGTCCACCGCCCGTAGTCGCCGCCGCGCCGGCGGGCGTACTCCAGTTGGGTGAGCAGCGTCGCCGCGCGCAGCCCCGGGGCGGCCAGGCACCAGCGCACCACCGCCGAGGTCAACGACCAGGGGATGTTGCCGACCACGGCGAACGGTTCGTCGGGCGGCTCGGTGGCGAGGAAGTCGGCCTGCCGGAGCCGGACGTTCGGCAGCGCGGCGCAGACCGCGGCCAGGTCGGCGGCGGCCACCGGGTCGACCTCGTACGCCACCAACCGCCCGCACGCGGCGGCGAGTGGTCGGGTCAGCTGGCCGCGACCGGCCCCGACCTCCAGGACGAGGCCGTGCGGATCCGGTCGGGCCGACCGGACGACCCGGGCGACGGTGGCCGGGTCGGCGAGGAAGTTCTGGGAGAGTACGCGACGGGACCGGTCGCGTTCGGTTGCTCGGGTACGGCGGGGCGCCACGTGTCGTCGTCCTGTCTGTCGCCGCTGCGGCGACGGGGCGGACAGGCAGCCCGAAGCGGGGCCTGTCCGAGAGGATCGGGGACTCGGACGGCCCTGGGGACGGCGCGGACGTGCGCCTGCGGTCAGTCGCGGGTCGCGTCCCGGCCGGCCAGGGCCGGACGCCGGACTCGCGGACGGGACGCCAGCAGGGGGCCCCGGGCGGCCGGCGTGCCGGCCACCTCGATCAGGGCATGCGCGAACATGTCCGCCACGCTAACCAGCCCGCCGCCCTACCGCGACCCAAATACCACCCCACCCCGGGCCGCGCGCCGGGTGCGGCCCCGATGATCATGAGGTTCTTGCCCGGACGCACCGAGGCGGGCGGCGACAACTCCATGATCGACAGCGCGCGGCGCGGGGGGGGTCAGGCGGGGAGGGGAACCGTTCGGGACTCGGTGCGGGCGGTCTCGGCGGCGGACAGGATGGCGACCACCTCGCGGCCGAAGCGCACGTCGCAGCGGTGGTCCCGGGTGCCCGCCTCGACCTCCTCCAGCAGCTGGTCGATCGCCACGGTGAAGGCGGTCGCCGGGCCGGTCTGCGGCGCCGGAGCGCTCTCGATGCCGTTCTCGCCGAAGAACACGATCTCGCGGGCGGACGCCTCGGGGGGCGCGTCCAGGGTCAGCGAGGCGCTGCTGGTCGCGCCGCCGTCGTGGGTGAGCAGCAGGTGCACGATCCCGCTCGGGCCGTTCATGGCGGCGACCTGGGTGACCCGGCCCATCACCGGCAGGATGATCGACAGCGCGTGCGGGCCGATGTCCCAGAGCGCGCCGTGGTCGCGACGCCACTGCGACTCCCCGTACGGGTTGCCCGGCTGGTAGATCGACGTGAACATGGTCGCCCGGGCGTGCTGCCAGCCACCCGCCGCGGCGGTCGCCGCGAGGAACGCGGTCACGTTCGGCTGGTAGCGCTGGGTGAAGAAGACCACCGAGGCGACACCGGCGCTCTGCGCGGCCTCGACCACCCGGTCGGCGTCCTTCAGGGTGAGCGCCAGCGGCTTGTCCAGCAGCAGATGACGGCCGGCGGTGGCGGCCCGGACGGCGATGTCCGCCTGCACGTCGGGCGGCAGGGCGACGGCGACCGCGTCACAGGCGTCGAGGAGCGCGTCGACGTCGTCGAAGGCGGGCACGTCGTACCGGTTGGCGAGGGCGGCGGCCCGCTCGGGATTGCGCCCCCACACACCGACCAACTGGGCCCGAGGATGCGCGTCGAGCGCGGCCGCGTGCGTCTCCGTCGCCCAGTGACCGGTGCCGAACAAGCCGAACCGCAGCACGAGAACCCCCGCCGTCGTCGTCCGCCGCGGCGGCGCCGCGACCCGTGATCCACGCTAGTACGACGGCCCGGGCGCTGGTGGCGGCGGGGCCCGACGTCACCGTGGACCGGGGCCGACCGGTGTCGCGGGGCGGGGTCCGGGGGTGGTTACTACAGGGGTTAGTAGGCTGTGCCGGTGACCGAGCCAAGGACCGGGTGGCCCCGATGACCGGTGCCGCCGCCGCGGGATCGCCGGTGGACGGCGTCCTCGCCACCGCGTCGATCGTGCTGTCGCTCGTACTCGCGCTGTGGGCGCTGGTGTTCGCGGCGCGCAACCGGCCGCCGGACCGCGGGCAGTTCATCGGCCTGGCCGTGCTGGAGCTGGCGCTGCTCGCGCTGGCCGTGGTGGCCGTCGTCGCCGTGGCCGGCGGGGAGCGGCCCGGTGAGCCCGGGGCCTTCTTCGGCTACCTGGTGACGCTGGTGTGCCTGCCGCCGCTGGCGGCCGTGCTGGCCCGGATGGAACCGACCCGCTGGGGCTCGGGGATCGTCTGTGCGGTCTGCCTGGTGACCCCGGTGGTCGTGGTCCGGCTCCAGCAGACCTGGGAGGTGCTCGGTGGTTGAGACCGCGCCCCGTCGGCGGGCCACGAACACCGGCCCCGGCCGGCTGCTGATCGCCGTCTACATCCTGTTCGCGATCGCGGCGACGTCACGGGCCGGGTTGCAGCTCGCGACGAAGTTCGACGAGGCGCCGGTGGCGTACCTGCTCTCCGCGGTCGCCGCGCTGATCTACATCGTGGCGGCCGTGGGGTTGGCCCGGGCCGGTCACACCGGACGCCGGCTGGCTCTGGCCTGCTGCTCGGTCGAGCTGGTCGGGGTGCTCGTGGTGGGCGTCCTGAGCCTCGTCGACAGGCAGCTCTTCCCGGACGAGACGGTGTGGTCGCAGTTCGGCAGCGGGTACGGCTACATCCCCCTGCTGCTCCCGCTGCTCGGCCTCTTCTGGCTCTGGCGCACCCGCACCAGCCCCCGCTGACCCGGGCACCGGGTGGCCGCCGTCGCGACGGAACGGCCACCCGCCCGGGCCGGGCCGGTCAGCCCTTCGGTCCGCCCGCGACGTAGATGACCTGGCCGGACACGAAGGACGCACCCTCGCTGACCAGGAACGAGATGGTGTGCGCGACGTCCTCCGGCCGCCCGGTGCGGCGTACCGGGATCTCGGCGGCGGCGTGCTGCTGGAGCGCCTCGAAGTCGACCTTCATCCGGGCGGCGGTGGCCGCCGTCATGTCGGTCACGATGAAACCGGGCGCGACCGCGTTGACGGTGACGCCGAACGGGCCCAGCTCGATGGCGAGGGTCTTGGTGAAGCCCTGGAGGCCGGCCTTGGCGGTCGAGTAGTTGGCCTGGCCGCGGTTGCCGAGGGCCGACGTGCTGGACAGGTTGACGATCCGGCCCCACTTCCGGTCGACCATGTGCTTCTGCGTCGCCTGGCTGAACAGGAAGGCGCCACGCAGGTGCACGCCCAGAACGGTGTCCCAGTCGGCGTCGCTCATCTTGAACAGCAGGTTGTCGCGGAGCACACCCGCGTTGTTGACCAGCACGGTCGGCGCGCCCAGCTCGGCCGCGACGCGCTCGACGGCGGCCTCCACCTGCGTACGGTCCGCGACGTCGGCGCCCACCCCGAGGGCGCGGCCACCGGCGGCGGCGATCGCGTCGACGGTCTCCTTCGTCGCCGACTCCTCGATGTCGACCACGGCGACCGCCAGGCCGTCGGCGGCGAGCCGGCGTGCGGTGGCCGCGCCGATGCCGCGCGCGGCGCCGGTGACGATGGCGACGCAGGACTCCTCCGACATGCTTACCTCCCGGTAACTTGAGCTCGATCGAAGGAGCTTAACCCCCGCCGAGCAGCCGGCGTCAGAGATGATCATCGTTTTACATCGTGCAAGACCGACCTGACCGTCTCCGCCGCGCACCTGGCCGGGGTCACCGGCGGCGGTGGCGTCGGCACCGTCGAGCTGGAGGTCTCGTACGACGACGGCCGGACCTCGCAGAAGCAGTCCGTGGACCGGACGAAGGACGGCTCCTGGACGGCACGGCTGAAGGCGCCGAAGGGCGCGTCGTACGTGTCGCTGCGGGCCCGGGCCGCCGACCGTTCGGGCAACTCGGTCGCGCAGACCGTGATCCGCGCGTTCGGCGTGCGCTGACCGACGCGCACACCCGCACCAGCACAGGGGGCCACGGCACACGCCGTGGCCCCCTGTCGTCACGTCGTCAGCCGCGCCGGCGCAGCCGGATCCAGCGGTAGCCGTACCCGCCGAGCTTCAGCGCGTTCAGCTTGCCGACGTCCCCGTAGCCGCGGTCGGTCAGCACGTCGATCGGCAGCTCCGCCTCCGGCTCCAGCGTGCTGAGGTCCACCTCCACGTCCTCGGTGCCCAGGTTGTGCAGGAAGACCATGGTCCCGGTGGGCCCGTCGGCCCGGTGCGCGAGCACCCCGGGCGGCGTCGCCACGTCGATGTGGGTGGTCGAGCCGGACCCGATCTCCGGTGCCTCGCGCAGCGTCCGGATCATGCGCTCGAACCAGGCGAGCAGCGACCGCGGGTCGCCGCGCTGGGCGGTGACGTTGACCTTCTGGTAGCCGAAGTCACCCTTGTCGATCACCGGCCGGACCAGTTTCTCCGGCTCCGCCGTCGAGAAACCGGCGTTCTCCTGGTACGACCACTGCATCGGGGTACGGATCGACTGCCGGCCGGGCAGCGACAGGTCCTCCCCCATGCCGATCTCCTCGCCGTAGCGCAGCACCGGCGTGCCGCGCAGCGAGAACTGCAACGCGTACGCCAGCTCGACGCGGCGCCGGTCGCCGCCGAGCATCGGGGCCAGCCGGCGCCGGATGCCCCGGTCGTAGATGCGCATGTCCTCGTCCGGGCCGAACTGCGCGTACACCTCGTTGCGCTGCTCGGCGGTGAGCCGCGACAGGTCGATCTCGTCGTGGTTGCGCAGGAAGGTCGCCCACTGGCCGCCGACCGGCAGCGTCGGGGTGTCCCGCAGCGCCTCGATCACCGGCTCCGGGTCCTGCCGGGCGAGCGCGAGCATGAGCCGGCCGTTGAGCATGAAGTCGAAGAGCATGTGCAGCCGGTTCCCCGACCCGCCGCCGTCGCCGAAGAAGGTGGGCAGCTGGTCGGGCTCGACGTTCGCCTCGGCCAGCAGGACGGCGTCGCCGCTGCGCCACTGCACGTGCTGGCGCAGCTCGGTGAGGAACTCGAAGTCCTTCGGCGAGTCCGGGTTGCCCGGCTCGGTCAGCTCGATGATGAACGGCACCGCGTCCATCCGGAAACCGGAGACGCCGAGCTGGAGCCAGAACGACATGATCTTCTTGACCTCGGCGCGCACCTCGGGGTTGGCCATGTTGAGGTCGGGCTGGAACTTGTAGAAACGGTGGTAGAACCAGGCCTTCGCGGTGCGGTCGTACGTCCACGTCTCGTGCTGCTCGCCGGGGAACACCATGCCCTGGTGGCGGTCCGCGGGCTCGTGCTCGGACCAGACGTACCAGTCCCGGTACGGCGAGTCCGGCGACGACCGCGCGGACTGGAACCACGGGTGCTGGTCGGAGGTGTGGTTCACCACCAGGTCGATGATCACCCGGATGCCCCGGTTGCGGGCCTGGTGCAGCAGCTCGGCGAAGTCGCCCAGCGTGCCGAAGCGCGGGTCGACGTTGTAGAAGTCGGTCGCGTCGTAGCCGTCGTCCCGGTCCGGCGACGGGTGGACGGGGTGCAGCCACAGGCAGGTCACCCCGAGCCGGGCCAGATAGTCCAGCCGGCCGATGAGTCCGCGGATGTCGCCGACCCCGTCGCCGTCGGAGTCGGCGAACGTGTCGATGTCGAGGCAGTAGACGACGGCCTCGGAGTACCACCTGTCACCCATGCCCGTACCCCTTCTCCGCTCGGGCGTCCCGGCAAACCCCGCCGCGTCGCGGGCGGTACCGTGCCGGCATGCGTGACGGGAGCGGGACGGAGCCGGTCGACTGGTCCGCCGGGAGCTGGCTGCACCAGCCGGTGCGGGCGGAGCACACGCCGGAGGGCGACCTTCTGGTGGAGCCGGCGGAGGGCAGCGACTTCTGGCGGCACACGAGTTACGGCTTCGTCCACGACGACGGACCCGCGCTGCTCGCGCCGTTCCCCACCGGCGCGGCCGTCGAGGTGAGCTTCCGGCTGGAGTGGACCGAGCAGTTCGACCAGGCGGGTGTGTTGGTCCGGGTGGACGAGCGCACCTGGATCAAGGCCGGCGTGGAGATCAGCGACGGCCAGCCCCAGCTCGGCGCGGTGGTGACCCGGGAGTTCTCGGACTGGTCGGTGGCTCCGGTGCCGGAGTGGACCGGGCGGGAGGTGACCGTCCGGGCCAGTCGCTCCGGCGACGCGCTGACCGTCCGCGCCCGGGTCACCGGTGAGCCGTGGCGACTCGTCCGCGTCGCGCCGCTCGCGCCGGCCGCCCCGACACTGGCCGGCCTCTTCTGCTGCTCCCCGACGCGGGGCGGACTGACCGTCCGGTTCACCGGCTGGCGGCGTGGCCCGGCCGACGCGTCCCTGCACCCGGACGAGTGAACCGCGAGGTGTGAGCGCCCGACCGCGGGGTACAGGTGGACGATCCCCTCCCCCGCGGAAAGGATCCCCATGTCGTACGCCCAGGACGTCGACCCGGCCCAGCTCGGTGGGCTGACCGGCTGGGTGGCCGGGGTGATCGACGCGGCCGGGATACTCGGCGTCGCGCTGCTGGTCGCGCTGGAGAGCGTCATCCCGCCGATTCCCAGCGAGATCGTCCTGGCGATGGCCGGCTACCTGGCCGGGGAGGGCCGGTTCAACGTGGTGGTGGTGGGCCTCGCGGCCACCGCCGGATCCCTGGCCGGCGCGCTGATCCTCTACTGGTTGGGTGCGGTGATCGGCGAGGAGCGGCTCAAGCGGTGGCTGGACCGGCTGCCATTGGTCGACCTGGACGACCTGGAGCGCGCCGACCGCTGGTTCGAGCGCTACGGCCGCTGGGCGGTCTTCTTCGGCCGGATGATGCCGGTCGTCCGCAGCCTGGTCTCCGTTCCCGCCGGGACGAACCGCATGCCGCTGCCCGAGTTCGTCCTGTTGACGACGCTGGGCAGCGGCATCTGGAACGCGATCTTCGTCGGCGGTGGTTACGCGCTCGGCTCCCGTTGGCACCAGGTCGAGCGGTACAGCACCTGGTTCGACTACGGCATCATCGCGATCTTCGTCGTGCTGATCGCGCTGTGGGTGGTGAAGAAGGTCCGCCGCAGGCGTACGCGGCGCGACCGGCGGTCGGTGACCGCCGGCCGCTGACCGGCGTGCGGCCCGCTCCGCTCAGCGGCGGAACGTGAACCAGTTGACGTTGACGAAGTCGTTCGGCTGGCCGCTGGTGAAGGTCAGGTAGACGGTGTGCCGGCCGGTGGTCGCCGTGACGTTGCCCGGCACCGAGCGCCAACTCTGCCAACCCCCGGTGTTCGCGAGGGCGAAGCTGCCGATCGGCGGGTTGGTCGGGCTGTCCAGTCGCACCTCGACCAGCCCGCTCACGCCGCCCGCCGCGCCGGACGCGACCCGCGCCACGAAGTCCCGCGCCGGGCTGGACCCGAACTCGACGTTGTCGAAGCGCACCCAGTCGCCGTTGCGCAGCGCGCCGATGTTCTGTCCACCCTCACTGCACGCCTCGACGATCACCCCGTTCTGCGCGTTGAACGACTCGGCCTGGATCGTCGCGTACGCGTCCCGCACGCCGGACGGCGGCGGCGTGCTGGGTGGCGGGGTGCCGCCACCGCCGCGGCTGTAGACCGCGACGTAGTCGACGAGCATCGGCCGGCCGGAGACGGTCGAGGAGGTCGGCGTCGTGAAGCCGGCGACCCCGTTCGGGAAGCCGCCGCCCATGGCCACGTTGAGCAGTAGGAAGTAGCCGGCGTGCGAGGTCATCTGGCTCCAGTACGGCTCACCGACCTGGCTCTGGGTGACCGTGTGGTACTGCTGGCCGTCGACGTACCAGCGCAGTTGCTGCGGGCTGACCGAGGTGTCCCACTCGAAACGGTAGGTGTGGAACGCCGACTGGCAGGTGCTGCCCGGGCAGGCCCGGGAGGCGCCGCGCCCGTTGAACTCGTCGCACGGTCCGCCGGGAGCGACGCCGCAGTGCAGCACACCCCAGACGGAGTTGAGTCCGTTGACGTTCTCCATCACGTCGAACTCGCCGATGCCCGGCCAGTTCTGGTAGTTGCCGCGGTACGGCGAGCCGAGCGCCCAGAACGCCGGCCAGTAGCCCAGCGCCTGCGTGCCGGTCACGTTCGGCATCTGGATCCGGCCCTCGATGGCGAGCACCCCGCCCGACGGCGGCTTGAAGTTGCTGCGGACCGTCTCGATGCGCGCCGAGGTCCAGCCACCGGAGGAGTTCCGCAGCGGCGTGATGCGCAGGTTTCCGGCGCCGTCGTGGCTCAGGTTGGCCGGGTTGTTGGTGTACGTCTGGATCTCGCCGGTGCCCCAGTTGGGCGGTCCGCCCGGATAGCTGGTGCCGGTGTCGATGATCCAGTTGGCCGACGACGGCAGCGTGTTGGCCGCGCCGGTGAAGTCGTCGCTCCACACCAGGCTCCAGCCGGACGGCGGCGGGGGCACTGCGGCCTGGGCGGTCACGGTGGCGCCGGCCAGGACGGTGGTGGCGGCGGCGAGCAGGGCCAGTGCCAGGCGGAACCGGCGTCGCGACGGTGGGGCGGTGGGCGGTGCGGCGGGGGCCGCGGGGACAGGGTTCATGGATGTGCCTCTCTGCGGGGACGGTCGAGAGAGCGCTCTCACGACCGTTGTACGTGCCCCTCGTACAGTTGTCAATGTCGATCGATGTCGGCCTCGACCGGCACCGGCCGGGGCCGGCGCAGCACCGCCTGCTCCAGCGCCGACCAGGCCGTGGTGGTCACCAGGTAGAGCACCGCGGCCAGCGGCAGCACCAGGGCCGCCAGCACCGTCGTGAAGGGCAGCAGCGGCAGCAGCCGGCCGAGCGCGGCGACCGCCGGCGCCTCGCTCCCTGCCCCCGCCGCCCCCCGGGCGGGAGCAGCCCCGGGCGCACCGGTCCCCGGCCCTCCCGTGGGTCCGGCCGGCGCCCCCGTCCCGGCCGCCGCCCGCCGGGCCCGCCGGAACGACCAGAACGCGAGCGCGACCAGCGTAGCCAGCAGGACAGCGAAGACCGGACCGGCCGAGCCGCCCAGTCCGTCGGCCAGGTGGTGACCGAGCGGAACGCCGGCCAGCCGCTCGTCGAGCAGCCCGGTGCCGCCCTCGTCGGTCGCGAACAGCCGGTACAGCACGAGCAGGAAGGGCGCCTGGACCAGCAGCGGCAGACAGCCGGCGAGCGGACTGGCGCCGGCCGACCGGTAGAGCGCGAAGAGTTCCGACTGGAGCCGGGGCGGGTCGTCGGCGTACCGCCGCTGGAGCTCGCGGACCCGCGGCGCGAGGGCGGCCCGGCGGCGCTCGCCGCGGACCTGCGCCGCGGTGAGCGGGGAGATCAGCAGCCGCACGACGACGGTGAGCAGCACGATGGCCGCGGCCGCGGCCGCGGCACCGGCGACCGGTTCGAGCAGGGTGGTGAGGGCGGAGAGCGCGGTGCCGGCGGCGCTGACCGCGTCGTGCAGGGGTGCGAAAGCGAGCATGGGAGATCCCTCGGTCCGATTCCGGGTGGTGTCCCGGCCGGGCACGGCGACCCGGCGGCGGGACGGAGGACGGCGGAATCGGCCGCACGGCACCGGCCGGACGACCGGCGTGGATCGGTGCTAGGCGGCCGAGAGACGGACGCCCGGTGCGCGGGGACGTGGTCGCCCGGGTGCGTCCGGGTCGACGTTTCGCGGGACGCGGCGGTCGCGGGCGCGGGCCCGTAGGCCGGCAGCCCGGTGTGCCACCCCCGGTGCGGCGCCGAGGAGCAGGGCCCGCGCCGCGAGTACGGCGGCGAGCAGGGCGGCCACGCCGAGCGCGGCGCCCGCGAGGAGCACGACCGGCCGATCGGCGGCCAGCTGGGTGAGCGCGTACGCCCACAGCCCCAACGCGATCCCCCATGGTCCCGGCACGGGTCCCAGGCTAGAACGCGCTGTCACGCGCTCCGGCGAGCGCGACACGCCGCCGACGCGCCCGCACCGGGTTTCCGGCCGTCGCCACCCTGGGTAACCACCGGCCCAACCGGCGCGGACGGGCCGCGGCCGGGAGGAACGGACGGTGATGGTGATGACCGGCCAGCTGGTGGAGGCGCCGAGCGGGGCGGCCGACGGGACGAACCTGCTCACGGTGGGTGTCGAGGAGGAGTTCCTGCTCGTCGACCCGCACACCGGCGCCGCGGTGCCCGCCGTCGACCTGGTCCTGGAGCAGGTGCCGGCCGAGCTGCGCGGGCAGGTGGAGCGGGAGTTCCAGACCAGCCAGATCGAGATCGGCACGCCGCCCGGCCTGGAGTTGCGCTCGATCCGGCACTCGCTCGGGGTGCTGCGTGGCGCGCTCGCCGAGGCCGCCGAACGGGCCGGCGTACGGCTGCTCGCCATCGGCACCGGACCCGTCGACGGCCCCGTTCCCCCGGTGGTCGACAAGCCCCGCTTCGACCGGATGATCGAGCGGTTCCGGCTGCTGGTGCCCGGCCCCGGCAACAACGGCATGCACGTCCACGTGGGCATCCCCGACGCGGAGACCGGCGTCCAGGTGCTGAACCACGTCCGGCCGTGGCTGCCCACCCTGCACGCGCTGACCGCGAACTCCCCGTTCGCCAAGGGCGAGGACACCGGCTACGCGAGCTGGCGGTCGGTCGAGTGGGAGCGCTGGCCGTCGGTCGCGCCGACGCCGTACCTGGAGTCGCACGAGCACTACCAGCGGCTGATCCGCCAGCTGATCTCCAGCGGTGTGATGCTCGACGAGGGGATGCTCTACTGGTACGCCCGGCTCTCCGCCAAGTACCCGACCGTGGAGCTGCGCATCGGCGACGTCTGCCCGTCGGTGGACGACGCCGTCCTGGTCGCCGCTCTCGTCCGGGCCCTGGTCGCCACCGCGATCGACGACATCGCCGCCGGCCGTCCGGCGATCCGCACCGACCACCACCTGCTGGTCGCCGCGCACTGGCGCGCCGCCCACGACGGCCTGGAGGGCGACGGGGTGGACCTGACCACCGGCGAGGTGCGGCCGGCCTGGGAGCTGCTGGACCGGTTCGTCGAGCGGGTCCGCCCGGCGATCGAGCAGCACGGGGACTGGGACGAGGTGAACGACCTGCTGAGCGGGCTGCGCCGGCACGGCAGCGGCGCGGCGCGGCAGCGGGCGGTGTTCGCCCGCGGCGGCCGGCTCGCGGACGTGGTGCAGGACGTGGCGCGACAGACCCGCGGATGAGCGTGGCGTGACAGGATGACGACGTGGCGCAACGTCTGATCGTCGTCGGCGGGGACGCCGCCGGGATGGCGGCGGCGTCCCAGGCGCGCCGCCGCCGCGACCGGGCCGACCTGGAGATCGTCGTCTTCGAGCGCGGGCACTTCACGTCCTACTCCGCCTGCGGCATCCCCTACTGGATCAGCGGGCTGGTGCCGGAGCCGGACGCCCTGGTCGTGCGCGAGCCGGAGACCTTCCGCACCTCCTACCACATGGACGTCCGGATGCGGCACGAGGTGACCGCGATCGACGTCGAGCGCCGCGAGGTGGTGGCCCGGGACCTGACCGGCGGCGGCGAGGTGCGGGAACGCTTCGACGAGCTGGTGTACGCCGCCGGCGCGGTGCCGGTCCGACCCGAGTGGGCGCGGGACGACATCGGCGGGGTGTTCGGGATGCAAACCCTGGACGACGGCGCCGCGCTGCGCGACTGGCTGGAGGGCGACCCGCGGCCCCGCCACGCCGTCGTGGTCGGCGGCGGCTACATCGGAGTGGAGATGGCCGAGGCGCTCATCGTGCGGGGCCTCACGGTCACCCTGATCGAGCAGGCCGACCAGCCGATGTCCACGGTGGACCCGGACATGGCCGAGCTGGTCGTCGACGCGATGACGGGCATCGGCATCCAGACCCGCGCCGGGCTGCGGGTCACCGGGCTGGAGGAACGGGACGGGCGGGTCCACACCGTGGTCACCGCCGAGGGGCCGGTCCCGGCCGACGTCGTGGTGCTCGGCCTGGGCGTACGCCCCAACACCGCACTCGCCGAGGCGGCCGGCCTGCCGCTCGGGCCGACCGGCGCGATCCGCGTCGACCGGCGGATGCGGGTGCCCGGGCTACCGGGGTTCTGGGCGGCCGGCGACTGCGTGGAGACCCTGCACCGGGTGAGCGGCCTGCCGGTGCACATTCCGCTCGGCACCCACGCCAACAAGCAGGGCCGGGTCGCGGGCATCAACATCGGCGGCGGCTACGCCACCTTCACGGGCGTGATCGGCACTGCCGTGACGAAGGTCTGCGAGCTGGAGGTGGGCCGCACCGGCCTGCGGGAGCGGGACGCCACCGCCGCCGGCTTCGAGTTCGTGTCGGTGATCGCCGAGTCCACCAGCCGGGCCGGTTACTACCCCGGCGCCCGCCCCATGACGGTCAAGCTGATCGCGGAACGGCCGAGCGGGCGGCTGCTCGGGGCGCAGATCGTCGGTTGGTCCGAGGCGGCCAAGCGGATCGACACCCTGGCCGTCGCGCTCTGGAACGGCATGACGGTGGACGAGATGAGCGCGCTCGACCTCGGCTACGCACCGCCGTACGCGCCGGTCTGGGATCCGGTGCTGATCGCCGCCCGCAAGGCCGTGGACGCCGTGGCCGCCAGCGGCTGATGCGCTGTCGGCGGGGGGTGCGTCTCCTGTCGTCCCAGCGACCGAGAACGCACCCACCGCACCGACACGGCGGGACTTGTACGGGCGGGCCGGAGTCAGGCCGGTTGGCAGGTGGCGCACCAGTAGAGGTTGCGTCCGGCCAGCTCGCCGCGGCGCACCTGTGCCCCGCACACGTGGCAGGGGTCGCCGGGGCGGCGGTAGACGTACACCTCGCCGCCGTGCCGGTCGACGCGGGGCGCCCGGCCCATCACCTCCGGCAGGTGCTCGTCGCGGACGGTGTCGATCCGGCCCCGCTCCACCGCCTGGGACATCAGCGCCACCAGGTCGGCCCAGAGCCGCTCCCATCCGTCCCGGCCGAGCCGCTTACCGGGCAGGGTCGGCGGCAGGCCGGCGCGGAACAGCGCCTCGGTCACGAAGATCAGGCCGGTGCCGGCCACCACCGACTGGTCCAGCAGCAGCGCGGCCAGCGGCGTGGGGCTGCGCGAGATCCGGGCGTACGCCCGCTCGGGGTCGGCGTCGGCGCGCAGCGGGTCGGGGCCGAGCCGGGCACGCAACGCCGCGACCTCGGGCGGGGTGAGCACCTCACAGGCGGTCGGACCGCGCAGGTCGAGCCAGTGGCGGTCGCTGGTCAGCCGCAGCCGGACCTGGCCGACGGGCTCGGACGGCTCACCCTCGCCGTCGGTGATCTTCCCGTAGAGCCCGAGGTGGACGTGCAGGGTCAGCTCGCCGGCGTGGTGGTGCAGCAGGTGTTTGCCGTACGCCTCGGTGGACTCCAGCACCGTGCCGCTGAGCCGGGCCGCGCCCTCGGCGAACCGGCCCTGCGGGCTGCTGGCGTGCACCTTGTCGCCGGCGAAGAGCGCGGCGTGGCGGGCCGCCAGGCGGTGAATGGTGTGTCCCTCTGGCACGACCGGCAAGCCTAGCGCGGGCGGCGTTGCCCCCGTTCGGCGACGACTGACGGGAACGCCGGGCCGGCAACGATCACGAATCGCCGCCGCGGTGGCCGCCCAGCGGCAGCGGGTGTCGGAAAACGACCAGCGGGGTATTCCGGGGACGTAACGCGTGGGTGCCACCCGTTCCACGGCCACCCCGCAGTCCTCAGGAGGTGTGTTGTGGTGAAGATTCCTTCGCTGTCGCGGCGCTCCGAGCCGTCGTCGACGCGGGACGAGAACGAGCGCGCGAATCCGGCCGTCGACGGCCGGGACGAGACGCGGCCGGCCGCCACCGGCCCGGCCGCACCGGCCGGCGTGGACCCGACGGCACCGACCGGCCCCGGCCGGGTGCCGACCGGTCGGGACGCCGAGCGGACGACGTACCGCGGCGGTGCGGTGACCGACCCGGAGCCGACCAGCGACACCGAGCGGCGGGCGGCGGAGCGGGCCGCCGTCGCCCGCGCGGCGACCATCCGCCCGACCGAGGCCGGCGCCCGCGCCGACCGGGACGCCACGGTGGTGGGCGACGACCGGGACCGGACCGTACGCCCCGACCGGGACCGCCCGGCCGCCACGGACGCGGACCCGGTCACGCCGGCGCAGCCGGTGGCACGCGGGCCGAAGCCCCGGGCCAGCCTGCTCGCCACCCTGGGCCTGGTGGTCAGCGTCGCCGGCGCCCTGTTCGTGCTGACCGGCACCCTCGCCGGGTACGGCATCGGGCTGGGCGCGGTCGGCGCGGTGCTCGCCGTGCTCGGCCTGGTCGCCACCCGCCGGCGGCACATCGCCGGGAAGACCGACGCGCTGTTCGGCATCGCGTTCGGGGTCGGCGCGGTCGTGGTCGGCATCCTCGCGATGACCGGGCAGTTCGACTGGCCGACCACCGACGGCGACTGGGTGCAGCGGTTCCGCGAGTGGCTTGACTCACAGTTTGTCGATCGTTTCTAGCGGGCACTGTTCCGCTCGCCGGCGGTGCGCCGGCGACCAGCTCCGGTGGTTCACCGGCGCAGCCCGACCAGCCTGGTGGTTCACCAGCCGGGCAGACACCCGTTCAGGGGCGGCGGTTCGCCGCCCCTGAAGTCTGTCCGGGGCGGGTGCCGCACCCGCCCGGACGGTCACGGCGGGTGCGGTACGTCGGCGCCTCGGCGTAGGGTCGCCCGACGCGTGGTCACGCTCCGACGCAACGATTCGGCGATGCTTGCCGTCCAGACGCAACGAACAGCCGCCCTGTGCAAGTCTCAGCGGTGGATCCTGCCCCCCGGCGCCGCATAACGTTGAGCATCGGCGCCAGCCCGTGGGCCGACGGTGGCCGGGCGCGCCCGACCCCGTGGGAGCAGGACGATGACGATGGACGCCACCCGCCAGCGCTTTCTGATGTGCCGGCCGACGTACTTCGCCGTGGACTACGCGATCAACCCCTGGATGGACCCGACCGCGCCCGTCGACGCCGACCTGGCGATCCGGCAGTGGGAGGGGCTGCGGCAGACCTACCGCGACCTGGGCCACACCGTCGAGGAGATCACTCCGGTGCCCGGCCTGCCCGACATGGTCTTCGCGGCCAACGGCGGCACGGTGATCGACGGCCGGGCGATGGCGGTGCAGTTCCGCGACCCGCAGCGTGCCGACGAGGCGCCCGCCTACCGGGCCTGGTTCGAGTCGGCCGGTTTCGAGCTGCACGACCCGAAGCACGTCAACGAGGGCGAGGGTGACGTGCTGCTCGTCGGCGACCTGCTGCTCGCCGGCACCGGCTTCCGCACCGCGCACGCCTCGCACGCGCAGCTGCAGGAGGTCTTCGGCTACCCGGTGATCACCATGCAGCTCGTCGACCCGCGCTTCTACCACCTGGACACCGCGCTGACCGTGCTCGACGAGCACACGGTGGCCTATCTGCCGGAGGCGTTCTCGCCGGGCAGCCAGGCCGTGCTGCGCCGGCTCTTCCCGGACGCGGTCCACGCCACGATGGCCGACGCCGAGGTGCTCGGCCTGAACGCGGTCAGCGACGGCCGGCACGTGGTGCTGCCGGCGCAGGCCACCGACCTGGCCGCCAAGCTGCGTGACCGGGGCTACGAGACCATCGGTGTCGACCTGTCCGAGCTGCGTAAGGCCGGCGGCGGACCGAAGTGCTGCACGTTGCGGCTCCGACAGGGAAAGGCAGGCAAGTGATCGTCGACGACATGCTGCGGACTCCGGACGCGGTCCGTGACGCCGAGCGCTGGACGGCGCACAACTACCACCCGCTGCCGGTGGTCATCTCCTCGGCCGAGGGCGCCTGGCTGACCGATGTCGACGGTCGGCGCTACCTCGACTTCCTGGCCGGCTACTCGGCCCTGAACTTCGGGCACCGGCACCCCCAGCTGATCGCCGCGGCGCACGCCCAGCTCGACCGGCTGACGCTCACCAGCCGGGCGTTCATCCACGACCAGTTCGCCGACTTCTGCCGGGAGCTGGCCGCGCTGTGCGGCAAGGACCTGGTCCTGCCGATGAACACCGGCGCGGAGGCGGTGGAGACCGGGATCAAGGTGGCCCGCAAGTGGGGCTACCAGGTCAAGGGCGTGCCCGCCGGCCAGGCCAACATCGTGGTCGCGGAGGGCAACTTCCACGGGCGTACCACCACGATCGTGAGCTTCTCGACCGACGAGGACGCGCGCGCCGACTTCGGGCCGTACACGCCCGGGTTCACCGTGGTGCCGTACGGCGACCTGGACGCGCTGACCGCGGCGATCGACGAGAACACGGTCGCCGTGCTGCTCGAACCGATCCAGGGCGAGCAGGGCGTCGTGGTGCCGCCGGAGGGTTACCTGCCGGGCGTCCGTCAGGTCTGCACCGACCGCAACGTGCTCTTCATCGCCGACGAGATCCAGTCCGGCCTGGGCCGGACCGGCGCCACCTTCGCGTGCGAGCACGAGGATGTCGTCCCGGACATGTACCTGCTGGGCAAGGCGCTCGGCGGCGGGATCGTCCCGGTCTCGGCGGTGGCCGCGAACGCCGACGTTCTCGGCGTGCTGAAGCCCGGCCAGCACGGCTCGACCTTCGGCGGCAACCCGCTGGCCTGCGCGGTCGCGGTCGAGGTCGTCCGGCTGTTGGCGACCGGTGAGTTCCAGCGCCGCTCGGCCGAGCTGGGCGCCCGGCTGCACGAGGGCCTGACCGCGCTCGTCGGCAAGGGGCTCGTCGCGGTGCGCGGGCGCGGCCTGTGGGCCGGCCTGGACATCGACCCGGCCCTGATGACCGGCCGTGAGGCGTGTGAGCGGCTCGCGGCGCGCGGCGTCCTGGCGAAGGACACGCACGGCTCGACCATCCGCCTCGCCCCGCCCCTGGTGGTGACGGAGGAGGAGATCGACCACGCGGTGGCCCAGCTGGCCGCGATCCTGGCGGCCTGACCGGCCCGGCCCGCCCCGCCCCGGTCAGGGGCGGGGCAGGCGCATCGCCATCGTCGGGGCCTCGGCCATGACCGAGGTCGGGGTGTAGGACGCGCCGGTCGGCAGCTCCTCGGCCCGGCCCACCTGCACCCCCGGGTAGAGCTCCACCATGTCGTTCTCGGCCAGCACGCGGGACTGCTGCGGGGCGAGCGGGATCCGGTCCGACTCGGTCATCGAGCCGCCCGGGCGGATGCCCGAGCCGTTGGTGCTCAGGTCGGTCACGATGATCTCGCCGACCCGCAGTTCCAGCTGGATGTGGTTGCGGCTGATCCACCGCCGCGCCTCGTCGTTGAGCCACTGCCCGAGCACGATCCCGCCGTCCCGGTCGGGCGCCCGGCCCACCAGCACCGGCTGCTCGTCGGTCAGCACGAACCGACGCCGCACCAGGCCGCCGATCCGCACCGCGAGCACCTCCGTCCGGGGACGGGGACCCGCGTCGCTCAGCCGGGCGCCGTGGCGGGGACACGTCGGTACGCCGCCGCGCAGGGTGGGCGGCGCCTGCCCGGCCGGGCTGCTCTGCACCCGGGCGAGGTCGGCGAAGGCTCCACCGCCCCCACCGCCGCCGAAGAGCGTGCAGCCGGGCTCCGGGCACCGCCACCGGCGGGCCAGGAGCTTGACCCCGGCCCCCGATCGGCTGCCCGCCACCGGTGCGTCACCGCCGCCGACGTGCGCCACGAACGCCGGCCCGCCGGGGCCCGGCACCGGGGCGACCACCCGGCCCGGCTGCTCGACCAGCCACGGATAGCGACCGCGCAGCCCGTCGAAGCGCATCCGGCTGATCACCGGGAGGCCGAGCAGGTCGGCGACCTCCAGCATCCGGTCACCGGGGTTGTCGAGCACCTCGACCAGCCCGTCGTCGGCCCACCGCCGCACCACCATCCGCTCGTTCGAGGTCAGGTCGGCGTCGGAGAGCAGGGCCCGGTGCACCACGGCGTAGACCTGGACGCTGTCCTCCTCCAACTCACGGGAGAGGGCGTCGATCACCATGCCGAGCCGGAGCAGGCTGGCCGGGCGACCGCCGTCCAGGTCCTGGAAGCGGATCACCTCGGCGAGGTCGACGACGGCGCGGGCGAGGGACGGGTCGATGCAGACGCGGCCCTCGATGGCGTCCAGAACCTTGCTGATCTCGAATCTCATCGGGCACTCCGGATGATCTCGTCGATCCGTCGGGCCAGCGCCACGTCACGATGCGTGACTCCGCCCGCCGAATGGGTGACGCAGTGGAAGGTCAGCGTCCGCCACCGGATGTCGATGTCCGGGTGGTGGTCGAGTTCCTCGGCGGTGACGGCGACCCGGTCCACCACGGCGATGGCGTCCAGGAAGGTGGCCAGCTCCGCCGTGCGGCTGATCCCGGAAGGATCTCCCGACCAGCCCGCCAACCCGCTCAGCTCGTTTTCCACCGCCTCCGCGGTGAGCACGTCTGCCATGCCCAGACCCTACCGGTGCGGGTGGGTCCGGCCCGCGCCGCGCCGGGCCGGGGTATCGACGCGCGCCGGTGGACCGGTCTGGTTAGGCTGGCCAGCGGCCCGGTCGGGATCGACAGTTGTCGTCCCGGCCCCACCTTCACGAGGAGTTGTCCACGATGAAAACTCGACGGCTGGCGACCACGGGGGTCGCACTCGTCGCAGTGCTCGGGCTCGGTCTGACCGGCTGCGGCAAGCAGACCGACAGTCCCGCCGCCGACGGCGGCACGAGCGCGGCGCCGGCCAGCAGTGTCCCGGCGGACGCGCTCGGCAAACTCTCCGCCGCCGCCCAGAAGCTCAACCAGCAGAGCATGCGTATCAAGATCGAGTCGTCGGTGCTGAGCGGCGGCGGTGTGATGGACCCGGCCAACAAGACCGGGGACATGACCATGGACCTCGGGTCGCAGGGCACGTTCCGGATGCTGATGCTCGGCGACGACGCGTACATGAAGGTGACCGGGATGACCGGCCTGCCCGAGAAGTGGCTGCACATGGACAGCACCAAGCTCGGCGCTAGCGGCCAGCTCAACCTGATGCCGGAGGGCGACCCGGGCGGCGTCAACAAGCTCGTCAAGAGCGTGGTCAAGGTCGAGGAGACCAGCGCCGGCTCCTTCACCGGGACCATGGACTACACGCGGAGCAACCCCGACGACAAGGACATCGCCGCGCTCGGCGCCAAGGCGAAGGAGGTGCCCTTCACCGCCACCGTGGACGCCGAGGGCCGGCTCACCAAGATCGCCGTCGACACCAGCGTGCTGCACGAGTCGCTCGGCACCATGACCACCAGCTACTCGGACTTCGGCACCGAGGTCAAGGTCAACAAGCCCTCGGCGGCCGACACCCAGGAGGCCCCGCCGGAGCTGATCAAGGCGTTCGGCGGCGCCTGATCCGTACGCCCGAACACCGAGGGGCGGCGCCGGTCGGCGCCGCCCCTCGTCGTCGTGGTCAGCCCCGCAGCGGGCGACCCACCTCGTGCAGGTGGGCGAGCGCCTGGCGGTACGACTCGACCAGCCCGGTCTCCGCGTACGGGATGCCCTGCTCGGCGCAGTAGGCCCGGACGAGCGGCTGGGCGCGGCGCAGGTTGGCGCGCGGCATGTTCGGGAACAGGTGGTGCTCGATCTGGTAGTTCAGCGCGCCGAGCGCCACGTCGACGAACCGGCCGCCCCGCACGTTGCGGGAGGTCAACACCTGCTTGCGCAGGAAGTCGAAGTCGTCCTCGGCGGTCGGCATCGGCATGCCCTTGTGGTTGGGCGCGAACGCGCAGCCCATGTAGAGCCCCCACAGTCCCTGGTGGACTGCGACGAACACCAGCGCCTGCACCGGGGACATCACGAGCAGCAGCACGCCGAGGTAGCCGGCCGTGTGCACGGCGAGCAGCAGCGCCTCGGCCCCCCGGTGCCGCATCGGCGTCCGGTACGCCCCGCCCGGCTCCCGCTCGACGACCGCCCGGATGCTGGCCACGTGCAGGTTGAGGCCCTCCAGCAGCAGCATGGGGAAGAACAGGTACGCCTGCCGCCGGGCCAGCCAGCGGCCGAAGCCCCGGGTCTCCAGCGCCTGCTCGTGCGTCCAGACGAGTGCGCCGGCCCCCACGTCGGGGTCCTCGTCCTCGTGGTTCGGGTTGGCATGGTGCCGGTTGTGCTTGTCGACCCACCAGCCGTAGCTGAGGCCGACCGCGAGGTTGCCGGCGAGCAGGCCGACGACCTCGCTCGGACCCCTGCGGCGGAACATCTGCCGGTGCCCGGCGTCGTGGCCGAGGAACGCCACCTGCGTGGTCGCCACGGCCAGCCCGACCGCGAGCAGCGGCTGCCACCACGACTCCCCCACCAGCACCACGGCGACCCAACCGGCCGCGAAGGCGCCCAGGGTGAGCGCGATCCGCACCGCGTACCAGCCGGGGCGCCGCTCCAGCAGGCCCGCCTGGCTGATGCGCCGGGACAACTGTGCGTAGTCACTCCCTCGTCGTACCGGCGGATCCGCCACCGCTGCGAGCACCATCGCGACTCCCGTTCCTCGACGTCCGGCCGGCCGTCGTGCGGCTCGACCCCCACCGTCAAGTCTCCGGAGAAAGGTTGCGCTGAGTAACCCTGACAACCCCCGGATCCGGGGTAGGGGTTGCCCTACCGTCAGCCCATCCGGCCGACCGCGGCCCGGAGCCGGTGCAGGTCCCGCCGCCGGCGCTCGTACGTCGCGGCCAACCCGATGAGCGCGAGACCGCCGGCGGCCAGGAAGATCCACCGGGGCAGCAGGTCCCAGCCGCGGGCCAGTTCGTGCAGGGCGAGCAGGGTCAGGGTGGCCCCGCCGAGCAGCACCGGTGCCTGCCAGCGGCGGGTGGCGCCGCCCCACACCGCAGCGAGCGCGGCGACGCCGACCAGCAGGCGCCGCCAGGGCTGCGGATCCGGCGCGGCCAGGACCGACGCCAGGCTGGGCAGCAGGGCGGCGCCAAGCCCCGGGCCGAGCGCGAGCCAACTGGTCAGCCCCGGCCGGGTCCGCAGCGCCACCAGGCCGGCGGCGAGGGCGAGCGCGGCGGCCGGCAGGGTGTACGCCTCCAGCAGCACCACACCGCCGTCGGCCAGCAGCAACCAGACGCCGAGCAGCTCACCGGCGCCCGCGATGCCGGCGAGGACCCACCGCCGGTGGACGGGTTCGCCCCGCCGCAGGATCCGCAGGCCGACCGCGGCGCCCCACAGGGCGGAGACCGCCGCCGCGTGCCGCGGCGCGCCGAGGGTGAGCAGCAGCGCGACCAGTGCCACCGCCTGGGCGGCGGCGTCGAGCACCGGCCTGACCACGGCGCGGCGGTCCCCCAGCGGCGATGTGGCGGCGGCCAGGGTCAGCGCCGCGACGGCGAGCACGGCGAACGCCGCGTCGCGCAGGGGCAGCCCGCCGGCCAGCGGCGCGGTGATCGCGAAGGCGACGCCCGCCGCCACGGCCGAGAGGCAGCCGGCGATCCGCGCGGCGGGATGCCGGCCCGCCGCGCCGGCCACGGTGGCGGCGACCAGCAGCAGGCCCAGCCCGGCGAGGGTGCCCGCACGGGTGGCGACGAGCCCGGCCAGCCCGGCGGCCACCAGCGGCAGCCCGACCGGCACGCCGACCGGAACGGCCAGCGGACGCGGTGCGACCAGGGCCACGGCCAGCAGGGTCGCCACCCCGGTGAGCAGGGTGACCGCCGGCGTCACCGGCCAGGGAGCACCGCCCGCGACGAGCAGCACCGGAGGCGCGGCGGCGGCGAACGGCAGCGCGGCGAGCAGCGTGGCCGCGCGGGTCGCCCGGACGGCCCGGGCGGCCACCGCGACGGCGATCGCCGACACGACCAGGGCCAGGCCGGCCGGGAGGGTCGCCGGCACCGGGTCCGCCGCCGGCACGCCGGACCAGACCGGAACCGCCCGCCCGTACGGGGCGGCCAGCGCCGACAGCAGCGCGGGCAGCGCCGCCAACCCGCTCACCAGCAGCAACAACACCCCGGCCACCCGCAGCACCACGTCGGCCGGGATCGCGTCCCGACCCGGATACGGCGGCCCGGCCCCGGCGCCCGACTCGGTGGCCTCGGCGCTCGGCAGGGCGGCAGGCCGACCGAACGGGGCTCCGGCGCGCGACGACAGACCGACCGCCAGCGGCAGGGTCGCCAGTGCGGCGTACAGCGCCAGCGGCTCGGCGGCCGGCACCAGCACCGGCGCGACACCGGTCAGCGTGAGCGCGACAGCCAGCGCCGTCGAGGCGTACCCGCTGAGGTCGGGCCAGTGACGGCGGACCGCGAGCAGCGCCGCGACCAGCACCCCGGCGGCGGCCAGCGCGGCCCGCGACTGCCACCAGGCGGGCAGGCCCGCGGCGAGCAGCGCGACGGGGACCGCGGCGGGCACCGCGAGCAGCGCCACGGCGAGGGCCGGGCCGGTCACCGTGCGGGGCACGACCGGCTCCGCCCGCCGGCCGAGCGCGGCCGTCGCCACGCCGAGCAACGCGACCGCCCCGAGCGCGGCCAACGCCCCGACCGGCGCGGCCATCGCCACGAGCGTCCCGTGCCCGGCCAGGAGCGCCGCCGCCACCCCCACGACGGTCGCCCGGGTGGCCCCGCGGGTGCGTCGGGCGACCGTGAGCAGCAGCAGCGCCGCCGCGCCGGCGAGGTCGAGAGCGACCGCGACCGGCCAGGGGGACGGCCAGCCGGCGGGCACCGCCAGCACGGCCAGCGCCAGGGCGACCGGCCCGGCGACCGGCCGAACGGCGCGGGGCGCCAGCAGCGTCACCGCCACGAGACCGAGCAGCACGGCGACGGACAGTTGCCAACCCCAGGCGACGTCCGGCCCGGGCGCGGCGCCGCGCCACGGTGGCAGCGACCGGCCGACGGCGTTGACCGCGAGCCCGACGGTGAGCAGGGCGGCCGGTGCCGCCGCCCCGGAGGCGACCACCAGCCCGGCGATCCGGGGCCCGGTGCGCCAGCCCGCCGGGAGCAGCACGACCGCGCCGGCCAGCGTCACCGCGACCAGCCCGCCGGCCAGCAGCAGCAGCGACGGACGCAGTTCGGCCACCGGGCGCAGGAGCCCGGCGGCGAGCACGGGCACCAGCAGCCCCGTGCCCACCCACCGGGCGGTCCGGTCACCGGTGAGCAGCGCCGCGCCGGCCAGCACGGCCGCGACCGCCAGCAGCGGCAGACCGGCCAGCAGCGGGGTGCCCGCCGCCTCGCCCACGGCCAGCGACACCAGCGCGGGCCCGGTGGCGGCGACCACCGCGGCGCCGAACGCCGTCCAGGTGACCACCCGTCCGGCGACCACCGCCGGGCCGGCCGACGAGCGGCGCAGCACGAGCAGCAGCGCGAGGTCCAGCACGGCCACCCCGACCAGCGTCAGCGCCCAGCCGTCGGCCCCCGGCCGGGCCTCCGCCACCAGCAGCGGCAGCACCGGCTGGACGGCCACCAGCGCCGCGAACCAGGGGCCGGTGAGCCGGCTGAACCGGGCGTAGCCCGCCGCCACCGCCGCGCCGGCCCCCCCGACCAGCGCGGCGTAGCGGGTGCCCGGCCAGCCGGCCACTCCGAACAGGTCCACCGACCAGGCGGCGTACCCGTCGAGCACCACCAGCAGCAGCCCCACCGCGGCGACGGTCTCCGCGGTCCCCCGGAGCCCTTGCCGCACCGCCACCAGCGGCACGGCCAGCGCGAGCGCGGTGACCGCGGCCAGGATCAACGCCCGGCCCACGATCCCGACCGATGCCCACGCCACCGCCGTGAAGACCACCGCCGCCGTGCCGAGCAGCAGTCCACCCAGGACGAACAGCAGACCCTGCACGGTGCGCGCCGACGTCTCCGGACGCCCGGGCCGCGCCAGGGTCGCCGGCGGCGACTGCGCCGGCATCGGCAGCACCGGCGGCATCGCCACGACGGGTGCGGCCACCCGGGCGCGCACCCGGGCCGCCAGCTCCGCGCGACGCTGCCGGCCGCGCTGGAACCGCTCGGCCACCTCGGCGTACGCGAGCCGCGCCCGCTCCACCTCGGCGCCGAGCGCGGCGAGGTCCCGGTCGAGCCGGATCACCTCGGCGGCCTCCGCGTCGGGTGGCCGACGGCAGCCGGTGCAGCCGCCGGTCAGATCGGCCGGCGCGCCGCACGCGGGGCAGGGGTAGCTGTTCTCCACGCGGTCATCCTCGACAACCACGGGGCGTGCGGACCAGAGTGCGCGTACTCAGGGACGGGTGTGCTCGTACACCCAGGCGGCGTACGCCGGGTCACCGCTGTCCACCCGGGACACCAGGATCTCCGGCACCTCGTACGGGTGGCTGGCCCGGATCTGGTCGACCAGCGCGACCACCCGGTCCGGTGCCGTCTTGAACTGCACCGACCACTCGGTGCTCGTCTCCACACCGGAGCGCCACCAGTAGGTGCTGTCCACCTGCCCACCGACCTGCGCGCAGGCGGCGAGCCGCCCGGCGACCGCGGCGGCCGCCAGCACGTCGGCGACCGACCGCGCGTCCACCACCGTCGTCACCACGCTGATCTGGTCCACGACCGCACCCTACGCGGCGTTGTCACGGTTGGCCGCGATCCACTCGTCGATCCGCGCCCACCAGTCGAAGAGCCAGTCGATGCGTTCCTGCCGGCCGGTCGGCACCTCCTCCGGGGGCACCGACCAGAACCGCATCACGATCCGCTTGTCCATCGGCAGTTCCCGCCACACGTCGGTGACGGTGAGCATCCGGTCCAGCCCGGTGTGCGCGACGAAGATGACCCCGGCCTCCGGCGCCGCCTCCAGCGCGGCCAGCACCCCGCCCGGCCGTGGTGCGAGCACGTGCCGCATCCGCTCGGCCCGCCGCGCCATGCGCTCAAGGCCCGCCGAACGGAGCCGCGCGATGGCCCGCAGGCGGCGGCGCGGGGTGAAGTTACCGCCCTCCGGGAAGATCACGAAAGCGTCGTCGTCGTCCAGCGCGGTGGCCAGGTGCCCGATCTGCCGCAGCAGCTCCTCGCCCTGGTCGCCGTCGCGCGGCGGCGCGATGAAACGGCTCGGCAGCCGGTTCAGCAGCACGTCGATCGCCGGGTCCCACTGAAGGCTCTCCTTCAGCACGATCCGCGGCTCCCGCCGGAACCAGTTCACCAGCGCGTGGATCAGGATGAACGAGTCGCCGGGCCCGGCGTGCCGGCAAAGCACCAGCTCGGGTCGGCCGGGCAGCGCGGTGTCGGGGTCGGTGCCGACCACGTCGATCCGTAGCCGTAGCGTCCAGCGGGCCTGCCAGAACAGCACCCGCAGGAACCAGCCGGCGAGCAGGTAGTGGGCCCGCTGAAAGCCCGGCGAACGCTGCCGGGCGCCGAAGCCGGCGGCGACCCACAGGCCGAACAGGGCGAGCAGGGCCGCCGCGTCCCACACCAGGTAGACGCAGCCGATCCAGAGCAGGCGCAGCGGGCGCAGCCGCCCCGGGACCAGCGGCGACAGGGCCGCGGCGAGCAGCGCCCAGACCGGCAGGGTGGTGACCAGCACCACGGCGAGCAGCACCACGCCGGGTGCCAGCAACACTCGGCGTACCCACCTCGGCGGCAGCGGCATCAGCGGTCCAGGTTGGCCAGGTACCGCCGGGACGCGGTGTACGCGCGGCTGATCCGCCGCCCCACCGCCGCCATGTCCCGGTACGCCCAGGGCGTGTCGTCGCGGGGGTTCAACCCGCCGGTCGGCAGGACGTGCACCTCGACGTCGTCGGGGAGTGCCGCCATCTCCCGGAAGAACCGGTGCCGCCGGGCGATCTCGAAGGCGACCTGAGCGATCTCCCAGGGCCGACGGGGTGGCGACAGCTCCCGCTCGATCCGGCCGACCTGGAGGACGAAGATCCGGGTGGCCCCGGCGGCCACCGCCTCGCCGATCGGGATCGAGTTGACGATCCCGCCGTCGATGTAGTGCGCGCCGTCGATCTCCGTCGGTGGCAGCAGCCCGGGCACCGACGCGGACGCCAGGACGGCGGGGACGACCGGCCCACTGTCGAACCAGTGCTCGGCGGCCCGCTCGATGTGCGCGGCGCAGCAGCGGAAGGGCACCCGCAGGTCGGCGAAGGTGGTGTCCACACCCAGCTCGGATTCGAGCAGTCGGCGCAGCGGGAGGGGCGAGTGCAGGTGGGTGCGGGCGGCGAACCGGCGCAGCTGGCGGGCCACCGAATCGCCGTACACCTCGCTGGCCTCGGGGGACGCCCAGAGCCGGACCAGCCGGTCGGTGACCGCCTCGGACGGGTCCGCGGCGACCAGGGCCCCGTTGACCGCGCCGATGGACGTGCCGAGCACGAGGTCGGGTCGGATGTCGGCGCGGAACAGGGCACGCAGCATGCCCACCTCGACCGCCCCCAGCACACCGCCGCCGCCGAGCACGAACGCCACCGGTCCCCCCGCCATGTCGTTCATCCTGGCACGACCGCGCCGGCCGGCCACCGGCCCGGGTCGCCCGGCCGCCACCGGGACCGGCCGCGACCAGCGGCGCCCGGCGCGGGGCCCCGCGCCGGGCACGCACCCTGATCGATCCCGGACCGCGCCGCGCCCGACTCCGGCGCGAACGTTGACAGCCAGGAAACATTGACGCAACCTGATACGGCTCCCACCCCGAGGCAGGTGCGCACCCGTGACGGCAGCACTGCATCCCGGCCGGCTGCTGGCCCGCCGCTACCGGCTCCTCGACCAGATCGGCGCGGGCGGCATGTCCGTGATCTGGCGGGCCCACGACGAGGTGCTCGACCGGATGGTCGCGCTCAAGGTGCTCGCCCCGTCGCTGGCCGCCGACGCCCGCTTCCGGGGGATGGTGCGCGACGAGGCGCGCGCCGCCGCCCGGCTGGTGCACCCGCACGTCACCGCGGTCCACGACTACGGCGAGACCGTGGCGCCGGACGGCTCCATCACCTCGTTCGTGGTGATGGAGCTGCTCACCGGCGAGGAGTTGGAGCTGCGGCTGACCGAGGGGCCGCTGCCGTGGCCCGAGGCGGTCGAGGTCGGCGCGCAGGTCGCCGACGCGCTCGCCGCGGCCCACCGGCTGGGCGTCGTGCACCGCGACATCACCCCGTCGAACGTGATGATGACGCCCGTCGGCGCCAAGGTGCTCGACTTCGGCATCGCCACCCGCATCGGCGCCCCGGACGAGGACGAGGACGGCGGCACCTTCGGCACCCCCGCGTACGTGGCACCGGAGCGGCTCGACGGCGCGCCGGCCCAGCCGGCCACCGACGTCTACTCGCTGGGCGTGCTGCTCTACGAGACGCTGACCGGCCGGGTGCCCTACCCGGCGGACACCTGGGAACAGCTCAGCGCGGCACTGGCCACCGACCGGCCACCCGCACTGGCCGGGGTTCCCGGCCTGCCGACGGCGGTGGCCACGACGGCGCTGCGGTGCCTGGCCCGCGACCCGGCGGCCCGGCCCAGCGCCCGCCAGGTGGCCACGGTCCTGCGGGAACACCTGCCGCCCACGCCCCCACCGCCGACGGCCGGTGCGGAACCGGGACCCGGCACGGCACCGCCGACGACCGGCGCGGAGCGGTGGGGTGGTTCCGGCCGGGTCGGGCCCGGCGCCTCGGCTCCCGCAGCCCGGCCCCGGCTGTCCCGGGCGTCGCGCTGGGCACCGGCCGGGCTCGCGGTCGCGGCGGTGCTCGCTCTCGGCGCGCTGCTCCCGGACGCACCCCCACCGCCGGAGGCGCTGCCGCCGGCCGCGCCGGGCACACCGACGACGGACGTGCCGACGCCGGAGGCGGCGCCGCGCTCGCCGGATCGGCCGGAACCGTCCACACCCGACCCGGTGACCGGCCTGTCGGGTCCACTGGTCGAGGCGGCCCACCGGGTCGAGGGTCTGATCGGTTCCGGACTGAGGGCCGGCGAGATCCGCTCCGACGTGGGCGTGGACCTGCGCAACGAGTTACGCAACCTGAGCACGTCCGTGGGCGGCGGGGCTGTCGACCTCGGTCCGCCGGTCGCCCGGCTCCGCGAGAAGGTCGCCGTCCGACTCCGCGAGGGTGCGATCAGCCGGGCGTACGCCCTCCAGCTCGACGCCGCGATCGCCGAGCTCGCCACCGCACGGGCCTGAGTCCCCCGGCCGGCCTCAGCGGACGACGGCGCGCGCCGGCTCGCGTACGTCGTACCCGGCGGCACCGGCCCCGACCTGCCGGTAGACCGCCACGTAGCCCTCCGCCATCCGCAGCGTGGAGAACGCGTCCGCGGCGTGCGCCACGCAGTCCGCCGGGTCGAGCCGTCCCGCCGCCAGCAGCGCGGCGGGCAACTCGTCGGCGCCGCCGCAGATCAGGCCGGTCACCCCGTCCTGGATCAGCTCCGGCACCGACCCCCGGTCGAGCGCGACCACCGGGGTGCCGGTCGCCATCGCCTCCACCATCACCATGCCGAACGGCTCCTCCCACTGGATCGGCATGATGAGGGAGCGGGCGTCCACCAGCATCCGCAGGGTGGTCTCCCGGTCGGCGTTGAGCACCACCTCGACGTCGTCGCCGAGCAGCGGCCTGACGACGTCGTCGTAGTAGCGGCGTTCGGCCGGCTCGTTGCACTTGCCGGCGAGCAGCAACGGCACCCCGGCCTCCCGGCACGCCCGAATGGCGACCTCCGGGCCCTTGTCCGGGCTGAACCGGGCCAGCCACAGCACCGGTCCCGGCCCGGGTGCGCTCTTACGCGGGATGGCCCGGATGTCCAGCCCGTTGTGGACGGTGCCGACCCAGGGCAGTCCGGTGTTCAGTCGGCGCTGGGCGTGGGAGATGGCCACCAGGCCGACGCCCTGGTCCGTCTCCGAGAGCACCGCGCCGTACTCACCCACCGGGTTGCCGTGGATCGTGGCGACCGTCGGCACCGCACGCCGCCCCGCGATCAGTGGCCCGATCGTGGTGTGGTCGTGGATGACGTCGAAGTCTCCGGGGCCGATCAGGTGATCCACCCGGGCCAGGTGGGCCAGCTCCGGCAGCGCCTCGCCGAGCCGCTCGAACTGGAGGGTCGGTTCGGTGGAGACGAAGCTGCGTGCGGCCGTGCCGTGCTCCTCACCGGCACCGAACAGGGTGACGTCGTGCCCCAGCTCGTCGAGGGCGTCGACCAGCCCGGCGACCACCTGCTCCAGCCCGCCGTAACCCGGCGGTGGCACGCTCAACCAGGGCGGGACCACCATCGCGATCCGCAGCGGCCGGTCCGTTGGACGGCCGCTCGGCCGGTGGTTCACGGCCACGTGTCCTCCCGTTGGTCCCCCGCGTGCGCGCTCGGCGGCGCCGGTTCGCGTGGCCCGGCGCTTTCCCGCAGACCGAGGGCGATAACCCGGACATGCTGGGCGTCAGGTCACTCGCCGACGAGCAGCTGATCCTCCACCGCCCGTACGCCCGGCGCCGACCACGCCACCCGTTCCGCCTGGTCCCGTTCCCACCAGGAGCGCACGACACCGCTCAGGACGAGGGTGTCGCCGTCCACCGCCACCGACACCCGCTCGGTGCCGACGGCGCGTCCCAGCGCCCGGCGTACGTCCCGGAGCACGCGGTCCTCGTCCGTGGGCGCCGGAGGGTTGACCTCGACCAGGTTCGTGACGCCGCGTACGCCCCGGAGCCGGTACAGCTCCCGCTCGGCGGTGCGCCGCTGCCAACCGAACTCGACCTCGCCGCGGAGCATCACCCAGCCGTCGGAGACCGTCACGTCCAGCCGTTCGGCGGGCACGAAGCTGTCCCATTCCAGCGCCCGGGCCGCGGCGACGGCGATGTCCGAGTCGGTGGCGCCCGGGCTGCCGGGCAGGCGTACCTCGATGTCGTCGACGACCGCCCGCACCCCCCGTACGCGGTGGGCACAGCGGGTGGCGGCCCACCGGCGCGCGGAGCTGTCCACCCACCCGCCCAGCGTCACGACAGCGCGCTCGACGCTGACCGCGATCTCGTTCGGCTGCACCTCGGCGTCCCAGGCCAGTTCGGCCAGGACGTCCTGCTGGATCCGCTGGTCCTCGCGGGCAACGGCTGCCGTGCTCATCCCGTCTCCCCTCGCCGGTTCCGACGAGACTGCCCGCGCAGGGGGTGACGGCGGTTCACCCGGGTCGGGTGAACCGCCGTCGGAAGAGGTGGCGGCGGGTGACGAGACCAACCCCCTTGGCCCCGTCACCCGCCGCCGGAGGGAGGAGGCAGGTTCAGATGTGGTTACGACGTCTCGGCGAGGGTCACGGTGGTCGTCGCCTCCGAGCCGTTCCGCTTGTAGTGCACCTCGACCCGGTCGCCCACCTTGCCGGCCTGCACCGCGCCGACCAGATCGTCCGAGTCGTTGATCACCTTGTCGCCGAAGCGGGTGACGACGTCACCGCGCTGGAGGCCGGCCTTCTCGGCCGGGCTGCCCTGGGTGACCGCCGCGATCAACGCGCCGCCGCCCTCGGCCATGTTCACGCTGACCCCGAGGGACGGGTGGCTGACCTTCTCGCCGCGCTGGAGCTTGCCGGCGACGTCCTTGGCCTTGTTGCTGGGGATGGCGAACCCGACGCCGATGTTGCCGGTGCTCTGCCCGGAGGTGGCGATCGCCGTGTTGATGCCGATGACCTCGCCTCGGGTGTTGACCAGCGCGCCGCCGGAGTTGCCGGGGTTGATCGGAGCGTCGGTCTGGAGCAGGCCGGCGATCGAGCTGGCCCCCTGGCGCGGGTCCTGCTGCTGGCCCTCGCCCGCCTGGATGGTGCGGTCCCGGGCGCTGAGGATGCCCGCGGTGACCGAGCCCTGGAGGCCGAGCGGGCTGCCCAGGGCGAGCACCTGGTCGCCGACCTGCATGGCGTCGCTGTCGCCGAACGTGGCCGCCTTCAGGCCGCTGACCCCGTTGGCCTTCACGACCGCGAGGTCGGTCTTCGGGTCGGTGCCCTTGATCTCCGCCTCGGCGGTCTTGCCGTCGGCGAAGACCACCCGGACGGTGTCACCGCTCGCCGAGGCGACCACGTGGTTGTTGGTGAGCACGTAGCCGTCGGTCGTGAGGATCACGCCGGAGCCCTCGCCGCTGTCGGTGGCGATGGAGACGACGCTGTCCTGCACCGAGGCGGCGATCCGCGGCAGGTCCGCGCTGTTGATCACCGGGGCGGCGGAGTAGGTGCGGGTGATGCCGCCACCGTCGCCGTCGACGGCGAGCGCGAGCGCGCCGCCGGCCACACCGGAGCCGAGCATCAGGGCGAGCACCGCGACGCCGGCGCCGGCGAACTTGGCGACCCGGCTGGGGCGTGGCCCGTTGTGCTGGCCCGCCGGCACGGCCCACGGGGGCGCGGACTGGCCCGCGTGCTGCGGCTGCGTCCCGTACGCGCCCGGGTGGCCCACCGCCGGCTGCTGCCCGTACGCACCCGGCTGTCCCCCGCCGGTCCAGCCGGAGTGCTGGTTCGGGTACCAGTGGCCGCCCGGGTAGCCGCCGGCGCCCGCCGGCGGATAGCCGTGCTGTCCGGGTGCCGCCTGCCCGTGCTGGCCGGGCTGGGCCGGGACCGGCTGGCCGGGCTGGCCGTGCGGCCCGGCGACCGGTTGCCCCTGCGGCCCGCTGACCGGCTGACCGGGGGCGGGCTGGGTCGGAGTGCCGGCGGTCGGCTGGTAGCCGGTGGCCGGGGCTCCCGAAGCGGGCGTGACGGCGACGGGGGCGGTGGTGTCGTTGTCCCGGGCAACCGTTCCGGCCGCGGCCGGGGCGTCGGTGGTCGGGGAGTCGGACTGCGCGCGCTCCACGCGCGGCAGCTCGGCGCTGGGGTACGACGGCTCGGCGTCGGTGGGGGCCGGCCGGTGCTGCGGGTCGGACTCGTACTCGGTCATGGGACCACCTTCTCTCCCGCCACTGCGACCAGGCTGGAACCCGCCTGGAAGTTGGCTGAAAGTCACTCGCCGCCCTCGACGCTCTCCGGAACCAGCGGCAGGCGTACGCGGAACGTCGCCCCACCACCGGGCGTCTCCGCCACCTCGACCGTGCCGTGGTGGGCGCTCACCAGCGCCGCCACGATGGCCAGCCCCAGGCCGGTGCCGGTGTTTCCGCCGGCCCGCCGGGTACGCGCCGCGTCCGCCCGGTAGAACCGCTCGAAGACCCGTTCGGCCTGCTCCGGCGAGAGGCCGGGACCGGTGTCGGCTACCTCAACCACGGCCAGGTTGCCGGGCTCCGCGCGCAGCCGCAGGGTCACCGAGGCGTCCGGCGGCGTGTGGGTCAGCGCGTTGGTCATCAGGTTGCCGATCACCTGCCGGAGGCGGGCGTCGTCGCCGAGCACCACCAGCGGTCCCGACCCGGGCTCGATGTCCAACTGGATGCGCCGGTCCGGCGCGACCGCGCGCGCCGCCTGCACCGCGTCGCCGGCGAGCACCGGCAGCTCCACCGGGGCCAGCGAGATCGGCCGTTCCCGGTCCAGCCGGGCGAGCAGCAGCAGATCCTCGACCAGCAGCCCCATCCGGGCCGCCTCGTCCTCGATCCGGCGCAGCAGGCCGGCCGTCTGCTCCGGTTCCCGGGCCGCCCCCTGCCGGTAGAGCTCGGCGAAGCCGCGGATGGTGGTCAGCGGCGTACGCAGCTCGTGCGAGGCGTCCGCGACGAACTGCCGCATCCGCTCCTCCGAGCGCCGGGCGCGCGCCTCCGACGCCTGCGCGGACGCGGCGGCGTCGCGGGCGGCCACCTCGGCGGAGCGGGCGGCCGTCTCGGAGGCCGCCCGGGCGGTGAAGGCCGCCTCGATCTGGGTGAGCATCGCGTTCAGCGCGCGCGACAGCCGCCCCAGCTCGGACGTGGGGTACTCCTGGCCCTCCTCGGGGTCGGGCACCCGGCGGGTCAGGTCACCGCCGGCGATCGCGGCGGCCGTGCGTTCGATCTCCACCAGCGGCTTCAGGCTGGTCCGCACGATGGCCGCGCCGAGCGAGGCGAGCAGGATCAGCACCGAGCCACCGACCAACAGGTCGATCCAGACCAGCCGTGTCACGGCCCGGTCGACGTCGGTGAGGGGCTGACCGACGGCCAGCACCGAACCGTCCGGCTGCGCCGCGTAGTACAGCCGCCAGCGGATCTGGTGGTCCTGGGACCGGACGGTGACCGGCTCGCCCTCCAGCGCCACGAAGCCCCGCAGGTCGCTGGGGAACTTCGGCAACTGCTCCGGGTCCAGGTTGAAGTCGTCGTATCTCGGCTGGTAGACCGTCTGCGGGTCGGCCAGCGAGACGACGTAGTCGCTCGGCAGGGTGGCCTTCACCTCGCCGGTGCGCAGCTGGGGAAGGAACTGCCCGAGGCCCTGCGACGCGGACTGGATCTGGCTGTCGACCTGGCCCACCAGGTAACTGCGCAGAAAGAACGTGGTCAGCGAGCTGATCACCAGGAGGGCGAGCGCGACCAGCGTGAGGACGGCGGTGACCAGCTTCAACCGCAGCGGTACGCTCCGCAGCCGTCCCTTCGCCTGTTGGACCGCGTTCACGCCGCCGGCTTGCGCAGCACGTAACCGACCCCCCGCAGGGTGTGGATGAGTCGGGGCTGGGTGGTGTCGACCTTGCGCCGCAGGTAGGAGATGTAGGACTCGACGATGTTGTCGTCGCCGCGGAAGTCGTAGTTCCACACGTGGTCGAGGATCTGCGCCTTGGACAGCACCCGGTTGGCGTTGAGCATCAGGTAGCGCAGCAGCTTGAACTCGGTGGGCGACAGCTGCACCCGCTGACCGGCCCGGTAGACCTCGTGGGTCTCCTCGTCCAACTCCAGGTCGGCGAAGGTCAGCCGGGAGGGCGCCGGCTCGCCGCTGCTGGTGCGGCGCAGCACGGCCCGGATCCGTGCGGTGAGCTCCTCCAGGCTGAACGGCTTGGTGACGTAGTCGTCGCCGCCCAGGGTCAGCCCGCGGATCTTGTCGTCGGTCGCGTCCCGCGCGGTCAGGAAGACCACCGGCGTACGCGTGCCGCCCTCGCGGAGCATCCGGATGACCTCGAACCCGTCCAGGTCGGGCAGCATCACGTCCAGGACGACCAGGTCGGGTCGGTGGTCCTTGGCGGCGGTCAGTGCCGCGCTGCCGCTGGTCGCGGTCGCCACGTCGAAGCCCGCGAAGCGCAGGCTCGCGGAGAGCAGTTCGAGGATGTTGGGGTCGTCCTCGACGACGAGCAGTCGCGCCTCGGTCTGGGTAGCGGGCATGGGCCCCATCATCCGCGCCCTCGCTGCGCCCGCGCTGGACGCTTCCTGGAAAAACCCTGTGAGCGGGCGATGTGTCGGCTGCTCGTGGTCGAGCATGCGTTGCCGGGGCCGGAAAGTCGAGGACCCGCACCGACCGGCCGCACCGTCAGCGGAGCAGCCGGCGCAGCCCGTCCAACGCGCCGTCGAGCAGCCGGATCGCGGTGGTGAGCTGGGTGTCGCTGAACCGCCGGGCGCGGACGAGGCGGCTCACCTCGCCGGTGAAGGCCGCAAGCCGCTCGTCGAACTCGGCGAGCAGGCCGGGCGCCGGCTCGGGACGCGGCGGCGGTCCCGGCACGAAGGGCGGCGCCTCCCACCGGCTCCGGCGGGTCTGCCGGGCAGCATCCCGCAGCTCCCGCTTCAGGTCGCGGACCGAACCGCGTACCTCGGTCTGGATCTCGCCGGCGAGGGCGGAGAGGTCCTCCACCGACGCGGCGATGTCCGACTCCAGGGTGGCCAGCTCAACCGCGCGCTGGCGCAGCTCGTCGCGGCCGGCGGCGGTGATGTCGTACGTCTTGCGGCCACCGGCGGCGGTGTGGCTGACCAGCCCTTCCGCCTCCAGGCGTTGAAGCCGGGGATAGATGGTCCCGGCGCTCGGGGCGTACAGGCCGAGGAAGCGGTCCTCCAGCAGCCGGATCAGCTCGTAGCCGTGCTTCGGCCCGTCGTCGAGGAGCTTGAGCAGGTAGAGCCGGAGCCGCCCGTGACTGAACACGCCCGTCACGGCAGCTCCTCGTCCTCGTCGTCGTCCACCGGGCGGGCGAGCAGCGCGATGCTGCCGGACGTGGCGGACGCCCAGAGCTTACCTTCGCCCGCGCCTAGCACTCCCTCGCTGTTGCTCACCGAGCCGATGGTCGACTCCGTACGTACCTGGGGGAAGCCGCTGGTGATGCGGCCGGCGGTGGTGTGCAGCCGGACCGCCAGGTCGCTGTCCTCCCGGACCCGGACGGTGATGCTGCCGGAGATGGTGTGCAGTCGGATCTCGCTGCGCCGCGGGTTGTCCAGGTCGCAGGTGATCGCGCCGGACACCGTCTGCGCCCGGACCTGCCCGGGCGCGCTGTCGGCGAGGATCACCTCGCCGGAGACGGTCTCGATGCCGAGGTCACCGGCCACTCCGAGCGCCTCGACCGGACCGGAGACGATTTTCGCGTTGGTCGTGCCGCGCAGCCCCATCAGCGTGATCTGGCCGGACGTGACGTCGGCCTTCGTCTGCCGGCGCAGGCCCGAGACGACCAGTGAGCCGTCGACCAACCGCAGGTCGGCGGCCACGTCGGCGGGGACCGCGATGGAGACGTCCACGCGAGGCCATCCCCACGGCCCCCACCACCACAGGTCCGACCAGCGCCGGCCGCGCTCCTGCCGGACGCTGAGCAGCCCGTCGCGGACCTCGACCAGGACGGGCCGCCGGCCCACCCGGGTCACGTCCACCCGGGCCGGCCCGTCCGTGGCCACCACGTTGAGCCGACCGCTGAACAGCCGGACGTTCAGCCGCGTGACCGGCCCGTCCAGCGTGAGCCGCTGGGGGCTGTCGACGGTCCACCCGGTCATGTCGTCCTCCCCTCACGACACGCCGACGGCGCGCCCGACGGGACGAACGATAACGCGATACATCGCGACAGCACAAGACACGTCGCGATGCCGCTACGCGGCCAGGTCGAGCCTCCGGCCCGCCTCGACCGGCCGCACGGCGTCCGGCTCACCGGCAGCCAGCGGAACGAGCGCCACCAGGGCGTCCGCACCCACCGGCGCCGGAGCCCCCACGGCCGCCGGCACCGCGACCCGGCGCGCGGCGGACACCACCGGGGCGGGCACCAGGTGCACCGCGGACTCGGCGGCCCGCGCGAGCACCCGCCGGTCCGCGTCGCCCGCCGGGTGCAGCGCGGCGGCGACCGTCACCCGCACCTCCAGGCCCCGGGCGGCGACCACCCGGCGCACCGACCGCAGCAGGGTCTCCTCGCCGAGGAAGGAGGCGGCGGTGGTGGTCGAGTTCGTCGCCGCGGAGCGGTAACTCAACCGCAGCGGCACCACCGGAGCGCCGGCGTCGACCGCCGCCTGGAACAGGGCCGGCCGGAAGCCGCCCACCGGACGGCACTCGACCGCGCCCTCCCCCGCGCACCAGGTCGTCCCCTCGGGGAAGACCGCCACCGGGTGGCCCGCGCGCAGGGCGTCGGCGGCCCGGGCCACCATGGTCGGCAGGTCCCGGGGCCGCGACCGGTCCACGAAGATCGTGCCCGCCGCGGCGGCCAGCAACCCGACCAGCGGCCAGGAACGGACCTCCCGCTTGGCCACCATCCGGGCCGGCCCCACCGCGAGGATCACCAGGATGTCCAGCCACGACACGTGGTTGGCGACCAGCAGCGAGCGACGCCGGGGCAGTCGACCCCGGACGACCAGCCGGATGCCGAGGGCCCGCGCCGTCCCGCGGGCCCAGGCGCGCAACGCGGCCTGTCCGTCCCGCGCGGGGAGCAGTGGCAGCACGGCGACCAGGCCGACACCGGCCAGGAGCATCCCGGCCCCGGCGAGCAGGCGACCCACCCGCCGGGCCACCGGCACGGACGGCACCTCGCCCGCCGCCGGCAGGCACTGGTCGCCGCAGCCCGACGAGGGGCGCCACAGGTCGTACGCCACGGTGGTCACCCCTCCGCCCCACCCAGGAAGTGCCGCAGGTAGCGCGGGTTCATCCGGTCCATCGAGAACAGCACGTAGAAGTCGGCAACCTGGAAGTCCGGGTCGTACGACGGTTCGCCGCAGATCCAGGCACCCAGCCGCAGGTAACCGCGGAGCAGCGGCGGCACCAGGGCACGGCCGGCCGCGCCGCCGAGGGGCGGGTACGCGTCGACCGGCACCTCGTCGAACCAGGGGCGCAGCGGGCGTACCCGCAGCGGCGGCGGCGCGAGGTGCCGGGCCTGGGCCTGCGCCCACACCTCCGCCACGGCCTGCCCGCCGTCGGACACCGGCACCGACGCGCAGCCGCCCAGCCAGCGGGAACCGCGCAGGTGCAGGTACCGGGAGATGCCGGCCCACATCAAGTTGATCACCGCGCCGGTGCGGTGGTCCGGGTGGACGCAGGAGCGGCCCGCCTCGACGAGGTCGTCCCGCAGCGGGGCGTGCGGGCCCAGGTCGAACTCCGTCTCCGCGTACCGGCGGTCGGTCCGCCCGGGGGGCAGCAGCCGGTACGTCCCGACGACCTGCCCGGTGCTCTCCTGCCGGACGATCAGGTGGTCGCAGTACGGGTCGAAGGGGTCCACGTCCAGCCCCTCGCCCCCCGGGTGCAGGGTGGCGCCGAGTTCGGTGGCGAACACCTCGTGGCGCAGGCGTTGCGCGGCCGCGACCTGTGTCGGGTCGTCGGCGATCGACAGGGTGTAACCGCTGGTCGAGAGGGGGGTCCCAGCGGCGTGCAGAACGGCCATGGGATGTGTGTAGGTGCCGTGGGTTGCCAGCCCGGGTGGCGAGGAGTGTCGATCCGGTGAACGGCGGTCGGCGGCCCGTGTGCGCCCGGCCCGCCCCAGCGTGCGAGGCTGCCGGACGGGACCCGGCGACGACGCCCGGGCCGCGTCCACCCGGAGGTCGCCGATGCGTGTCGAATCCCGCTACAACGGCCCGCCCGGCTCGGGCAACGGCGGATGGAGCGCCGGCACCTTCGCCGCCGCGGCCGGGCTCCCCGGGCCGGTCGAGGTGACGCTGCGCCGACCGCCGCCGCTGGACACGCCGCTCACCGTGGTCGACGGCGAGGTCCACGACCCGGACGGGCTCGTCGTCGCCGAGGTACGCCCGACGGACGGCTTCGACGCGGTCGTACCGCCGGTTGACCGGGCGGACGCGGTCCGCGTCTCGGCCGCGTACCCCGGGTTCGTCGGGCACCCCTTCCCCGACTGCTACGTCTGCGGTCCGCGACGGGCGGACGGGCTGCGGATCTTCCCTGGCCGCGTGCCGGACGGGCGCACGGCCGCCCCGTTCCGGGCGCCCGCCGAGGTCACGACGGCGACGGTCTGGGCGGCGCTGGACTGTCCCGGCGGGTGGGCGGTGATCGCCCCGGGCCGCCCGTACGTCCTGGGGCGGATCGCCGCGTTGGTCGACGCGCTGCCGGAGCCGGGCGACGAGTGCGTGGTGACCGGCGTGACGGTCGGCGTCGAGGGGCGCAAGGCCGGGGTCCACACCAGCCTCTACGGCCCGACCGGCGCGCTGCTGGCCACCGCCCGGGCGACCTGGATCGCGCTGCCCGGCTCGGCCACCTGAGCGGACCGGTAGTCCCTCAGGAGGACCCGGGTCCTGCTGGAGGTGGAGACCGACGTACGGACCGAGCCTGATTGACCTTGTTGCGCCGGCCCGTCACGCTGTGCAACGGCGTACCTCGACGCCACCCGCACGGGAGGAGAACGATGTCTGACGGGCAGCGAAGCCCCACCACCGACGGTCAGATCGTGGTGACCGGCCTGACGAAGCAGTACAAGAACGTCCGGGCGGTCAACAACCTGTCCTTCACGGTCGAGCCGGGTCGGGTGACCGGCTTCCTCGGCCCGAACGGCGCCGGGAAGACCACCACCCTGCGCATGCTGTTGAACCTGGTCACGCCGACCGGCGGCACGGCCACCATCAGCGGCGCCCGGTACGCCGACCTCAGCGAGCCGCTGCGGCACGTCGGCGCGGTGCTGGAGGCGTCCAGCGCGCACAAGGGCCGCACCGGGATCAACCACCTGCGCGTGATCTGCGCGGCGGCCGGGCTGCCGAAGCAGCGGGCCGACGAGGCGCTGGCGCTGGTCGGGCTCTCCCCGGCGGCGAAGCGCAAGTTCAAGGGCTACTCGCTCGGCATGAAGCAGCGGCTCGGCATCGCGGCCGCAATGCTCGGCGACCCCCGCGTGCTGATCCTCGACGAGCCGGCCAACGGGCTGGACCCGGAGGGCATCCGGTGGATGCGCGGGTTCCTCAAGAACCTGGCCCAGGAGGGTCGCACCGTCCTGGTCTCCAGCCACCTGTTGTCGGAGATGCAGCTGCTCGCCGACGACGTGGTGATCATCGCGGCCGGTCAGCTGGTCCGGCAGGGCCCGGTCGACCAGGTGATCGGGTCGATGGCGCAGAGCGCGCGGGTCCGGGTCCGCACCCCGCAGGCCGACGCGCTGGCCACCGCGCTCAAGGGTCAGTCGGCCGTCGTCGACACCGACGAGCACGGCACCCTGCTGGTCGCCGGGGTGGACGCCCCGACGGTCGGCCGGACCGCCCTGGCCGCCGGCATCGAGCTGCACGAACTGACCACGGAACGCCCCGACCTGGAAGGCGTCTTCCTGGAGCTGACGGCCGGAAAGGCGGGCATCCGATGAACCTCGTCCGAGCCGAACTGCTCAAGATCCGCAGCACCAACACGTGGTGGGTCTTCGCGCTCATCTCGCTGCCGCTCTGGGCCCTCACCCTGCTGATCAACTGGTTGCAGTCCGACGCCCTCACCAGTGGGGACCTCGGCGAGATGTCGCCGGAGCAGGCCAGCCAGCTCGCGGCGGCGGCCCACCCGGACGCGCTCTCGGCGAACCTGTTCACCACCGGCCAGTTCTTCGGCCTGCTCATCGTGATGTTGCTCGGCATCATCGTGGTGACCAGCGAGTTCTTCCACCAGACGGTGACCACCACGTTCCTCACGTCGCCGCACCGCAGCGCCGTGATGGCCGCGAAGCTGGTCGCGGCGGCGCTCCTCGCGCTGCTCTTCTGGGTGGTGACCACCGGGATCAACCTGGTCGCCGGGTCGGCGGTCCTCAAGGCCATCGGTGTCGGCAGCCAGCTCGGCAACGCCGCCGCCTGGGAGGCGATCGGGCTCAACGGGCTCGCGTACCTGCTCTGGGGGATCCTCGGCGTGGGTCTCGGCGTGCTGATCCGCAGCCAGATCGGCGCCACCGTCACCGGCATCCTGCTCTACCTGGGCGGCACCATCGGCGCGGCGATCGCGATCAGTGTCCTCGCGAGCCGGTTCGGCGACTGGATCAACGACCTCCAGCTGCTGGTGCCGTCGCTGGCCTCGTCGCTGATGGTCACCGGCGCCGAGATCCCGGGCAACCCGCCGCGCTGGGCGGGCGCCGTCGTGCTCATCGGGTACGCGGTCGTCGCCGGTGCGATCGGCACCCTCACCCTGCGCCGGCGGGACATCTCCTGACCGGGAGGTCCCGGGGCGGCGACGGCACGGTCGCCGCCCCGGGACCCGTGGTCCGCCCGACGCCGCTCCCCTGCGCCGACCGCGGCCTCCCCGGGCGACGCCGCCGGTCGGCGCCTCACCGGGCCAGAAGGGCCCCACCCCGAGAAGGCAGATCGCCACCGCCATGCCGCGGGCGTAGCGCCCGCGTTTCCCGGTAGCGTCCACGGCCCCGATCCTGCCGACGACGGTCCGGCCGGACATCGGTGCGGATGCTCAGTCCCTTACCAGTCATCAAAGGGACACGCAGCGCTTGCGGAACTTCTGGCATCTTCTGTGAATCCGACCACGCAACCGAGGCGGAAATGCCTGCCGCATCCGTACGGCGTAGCCTTGGAGCGGTCTCGATTGCGTCCGCGCGTGGGCGTACGAGACGCCGCGTGACACACAAACCCGCGTGAAAGAGGCGATTACCGGCCGTGTCGACCCAGCAGACTTCGCAGGAGAACCCACTGGCGGGTTTCGGCCCGAACGAGTGGATCGTCGAGGAGATGTACCAGCGGTACCTCGCCGACCCCAAGAGCGTCGATTCGGCCTGGCACGACTTCTTCGCCGACTACCGCCCCGCACCCGGCGCCGGCACACCCCGCCCCGAGGGCAAGGCGGCCCCCGCCGCCGCTCCGGAGCCCGCGGAGCAGCAGGAGGCCGTGGCCGCCGTCACCCAGCCCGCCGCGGCGCAGCCGGCCGCCGCCCCGGCCCGGCCGGCGGCCGCGAAGACCGCGGCGCCCGCCAAGCCCGCCGCGCCGGCCAAGGCCCCCGCGCCGGCCGCCAAGGCCGCGCCGGCCAAGGCCGCCGCCCCGACCGCCACCGGCCCGCAGACCACCCCGCTGCGCGGTGTCGCCGCGAAGATCGTCCAGAACATGGACGCCTCGCTGAGCGTGCCGACCGCGACCAGCGTGCGCGCGGTCCCGGCCAAGCTGCTGGTCGACAACCGCATCGTGATCAACAACCATCTCGCCCGTGGGCGCGGTGGCAAGGTCAGCTTCACCCACCTCATCGGCTACGCGATGGTCCGGGCGCTGGTCCAGCACCCCGAGATGAACAACTCGTACGCCGAGGTCGACGGCAAGCCGACGCTGGTCCGGCCCGAGCACGTCAACCTGGGCATCGCCATCGACCTGACCAAGCCCGACGGCAGCCGCAACCTGGTGGTCCCCTCCATCAAGGCGTGCGAGCAGATGGACTTCCGGCAGTTCTGGCAGGCGTACGAGGACGTGGTCCGGCGCGCCCGCCGCAACGAGCTGACCATGGAGGACTACTCCGGCACCACCATCTCGCTGACCAACCCCGGCGGCATCGGCACCGTCCACTCGATGCCGCGGCTCATGCAGGGGCAGAGCGCGATCATCGGGGTCGGCGCGATGGAATACCCGGCGCCCTACCAGGGCATGTCCGAGGCCACCCTCGCCGAGCTCGCGGTCAGCAAGGTGATCACGCTGACCAGCACGTACGACCACCGGATCATCCAGGGCGCGCAGTCCGGCGAGTTCCTCAAGGTCATGCACGAGCTGATCCTCGGCGAGCACGGCTTCTACGACCAGCTCTTCACCTCGCTGCGCATCCCCTACGAGCCGGTGCGCTGGGTCCGCGACGTCGCGGTCGACAGCGAGGGCCAGATCAACAAGACCGCGCGGGTGCACGAGCTGATCCACGCGTACCGGGTCCGCGGTCACCTGATGGCCGACACCGACCCGCTCGAGTTCAAGATCCGCAAGCACCCCGACCTGGACGTGCTCCAGCACGGGCTGACCCTGTGGGACCTGGACCGGACGTTCCCGGTCAACGGCTTCGCCGGCAAGCAGCGGATGAAGCTGCGCGAGATCCTCGGCGTGCTGCGCGACTCCTACTGCCGCCGGGTCGGCATCGAGTACATGCACATCCAGGACCCGGAGGAGCGGCGCTGGCTCCAGGAGCGGATCGAGCGCAAGTACGAGAAGCCGGCCGCCGACGAGCAGAAGCACGTGCTCAACCGGCTCAACGCCGCCGAGGCGTTCGAGACCTTCCTCCAGACCAAGTACGTCGGGCAGAAGCGGTTCTCGCTGGAGGGCGGCGAGTCGCTGATCCCGCTGCTCGGTGAGGTCCTGGAGGCGTCCGCCGAGGGTGGTCTCGACGAGGTCGTCATCGGCATGGCGCACCGGGGCCGGCTCAACGTGCTGGCCAACATCGTCGGCAAGCCGTACGAGAAGATCTTCTCGGAGTTCGAGGGGCACCTCGACCCGCGGTCGACGCAGGGCTCCGGCGACGTGAAGTACCACCTCGGCCAGAACGGCAAGTTCACGACGCCGGACGGCGAGCACTCGGTCAAGGTCTCGCTGGTGGCCAACCCGTCGCACCTGGAGGCCGTCGACCCGGTGCTGGAGGGCATCGTCCGGGCCAAGCAGGACCGGATCGACCTCAAGCTGGAGGGCTACACCGTCCTGCCGCTGGCGGTGCACGGTGACGCCGCCTTCGCCGGCCAGGGCGTCGTCGCCGAGACGCTCAACCTGTCGCAGCTGCGCGGCTACCGCACCGGCGGCACCGTGCACGTGGTGGTCAACAACCAGGTCGGCTTCACCACCGCCCCGGAGTACTCGCGGTCCAGCCTCTACAGCACCGACGTGGCCCGGATGATCCAGGCCCCGATCTTCCACGTCAACGGCGACGACCCCGAGGCGGTCGTACGGGTCGCCCGGCTGGCGTTCGAGTACCGCCAGGCGTTCAACAAGGACGTCGTGATCGACATGGTCTGCTACCGGCGGCGCGGGCACAACGAGGGCGACGACCCGTCGATGTCCAACCCGCAGATGTACAAGATCATTGACTCGAAGCGGTCGGTGCGGAAGCTGTACACCGAGGAGCTGATCGGTCGGGGCGACATCACCGTGGAGGACGCGGAGGAGCTGCTGCGCGACTACCAGGCTCAGCTGGAGCGGGTCTTCAAGGCCACCCGCGACGCCGCCACCGCGCCCCGGCAGCTCAGCCGGCCACGCCGCGAGGAGGAGCCGGAGCCGCAGGTCGACACCGCCACCGACGCCTCGGTCGTCCGGGCCATCGGCGAGGCGCACGTCAACCTGCCGGAGGGCTTCACCCCGCACAAGCGGATCCAGCAGCTGCTCGACCGGCGGGCCAAGATGTCCGTCGAGGGCAACATCGACTGGGGCTTCGGCGAGATCATCGCGTTCGGGTCGTTGCTGCACGACGGCGTGACCGTCCGGCTCGCTGGTCAGGACTCGCGCCGCGGCACGTTCGTGCAGCGGCACGCCTCGATCGTGGACTCGCGCACCGGCGACGACTACCTGCCGCTGAAGTCGCTCACCGCCGACGGCGAGCGGTCCCGGTTCTTCGTGCACGACTCGCTGCTCAGCGAGTACGCCGCGATGGGCTTCGAGTACGGCTACTCGGTGGAGAACGTCAACGCGCTGGTCGCCTGGGAGGCCCAGTTCGGCGACTTCGTCAACGGCGCCCAGTCGGTGATCGACGAGTTCATCTCCTCCGGCGAGGTCAAGTGGGGGCAGCGCTCCGCGGTGACCCTGCTGCTGCCGCACGGTCACGAAGGCCAGGGCCCGGACCACACCTCCGGCCGTCCGGAGCGGTTCCTCCAGCTCTGCGCCGAGGACAACATGCGGGTCGCCATCCCGACCACGCCGGCGAACTACTTCCACCTGCTGCGCCGCCAGGCCCTGTCGCCGAAGCGCAAGCCGCTGGTGGTGTTCACGCCGAAGTCGCTGCTGCGGCACCGGCTCTGCATCTCGCCGGTCGAGGACTTCACCAGCGGCACCTTCCAGCCGGTGCTGGCCGACCTGGCCGCTCCGGCGCCGGAGTCGGTGAAGCGGGTGCTGCTCTGCTCGGGCAAGGTCTACTACGACCTGTACCAGGCCCGGCAGGAGCGCGGCATCACCGACACCGCGATCATCCGGATCGAGCAGCTCTACCCGATGCCGGTCGAGGAGGTTCGGGCCGCGCTCGCGCAGTACCCGAACGCCGAGGACTTCGCCTGGGTGCAGGAGGAGCCGGCCAACCAGGGTGCCTGGTCGTTCGTGGCGCTGAACCTGCTGGAGCACCTGTCGGACGTCCGGCTGCGGCGCATCTCCCGCCCGGCGGCGGCCGCCCCGGCGGTCGGCTCGGCGAAGATGCACGAGGTCGAGCAGAACGCGCTGATCGAGGCGGCTCTCCCCCGCCCGTGACCTGACCACACGCGCCGAGAGCCGGGGCAGGGCCGTTGCGACGGTCCTGCCCCGGCTGGCGTCGAGGACCGGCCCGGCCGCACGCCGGGCCCGACACGAGGACGTACGCATGTACTTCACCGACCGCGGCATCGAGGAACTGGTCGAGCGCCGGGGCGACGAGCAGATCACCGTCGAGTGGCTCGCCGAGCGCCTGCGCGACTTCGTCGACCTGAACCCGGAGTTCGAGACCCCCATCGAACGCCTGGCCACCTACCTGGCCCGCCTCGACGACGAAGACGACGACTGACCCCACCCCTCCCCCCTCCCCCCTCCCCCCTCCCCCTCCCCCTCCCCCCTGCTCCCTGTTGATCAAGAGCTTTGCGTCACTTTGGAGATCAACAATGACGCAAACCTCTTGATCACCGGGGTTGGGACGGGGCGGAGGGCTTCGCGATCTTCTAGGGTGAGGACGTGGCGCGGAGTGTGTACCTGACCAGCGTCGGGTCGGGCGGGGGCAAGTCGACCATCGCGCTCGGGCTCGCCGAGTTGCTGTCCCGCCAGGTCGGCCGGATCGGCGTGTTCCGCCCGCTGATCGCCGGCACCGGTCCGGACCCGATCCTCGCCCTCCTCCGCGACCGCTACCGGATCGACCTTCCGCCGGCCGACCTCGCCGGAGCCACGTACGCCGAGGCGACCGCCCTGGTCTCCGACGGCCGCCGGGAAGAACTGATCTCCCGCGTCGTGGAGCGCTACCGGGCCGTGGAACGGCAGTGCGCGGCGATGGTCGTGGTGGGCAGCGACTTCGACGACACCGGTGACCCGGCCCGGCCCCGTGAGCTGGCGTTCAACGCCCGCCTGGCCACCGAGTTCGGCAGCGTCGTGGTGCCCGTGGTCGACGGCTTCGGGCAGGAACCGGCCGCCATCGCGGCGGCGGCCCGCGGCGCGTACCACGACCTGGCCGACCTCGGCGCGACCGTGCTCGCGGTGATCGCCAACCGGGTCCCCGGGCCGATGACGCTGCCCGACCTGCCCGTCCCGGCGTACGCCATCCCGGAGGTGCCGACCGTGTCGGCGCCGACGGTGGCCGAGGTGGCGACGGCGCTGGACGCGACCCTGCTCGCCGGCGACGAGAGCGCGCTCAGCCGCGACGTCCTCGCCTACGTGGTGGGCGCGGCCCACGTGCCGATCCTGCTCGACCACCTCACTCCGGGCGCCCTGGTGATCACGCCGGGCGACCGCGCCGACCTGCTGGTGGCGGCGAGCGCCGCACACGTGGCCGGGCAGGTCTCCCTGGCCGGGCTGGTGCTCACCCTCGGCGAACAACCCGACCCGCGGGTGATGCGGCTGGTCGAGGAGCTGAACACCGGCCTCGCGGTGCTCTCCGTCGAGACGGACAGCTACGACACGGTGGCCGCGTCCAGCCGGATCGAGGGCCGGCCCAGCCCCGGCAACCCGCGCAAGGTGGAGGCCGCCCTCGGCACCTTCGAACGCCACGTCGACACCGACGACCTGGCCCGCCGGCTGCGGGTCAGCCGGGCCACCCGGGTCACCCCGCTGATGTTCGAGAACGAGCTGATCGACCGGGCCCGGACGCGGCGCCGGCACCTCGTGCTGCCGGAGGGCGGTGAGGAACGCGTCCTGCGCGCGGCGGAGGTGCTGCTGCGCCGCGGCGTCGCCGAGCTGACCCTGCTCGGTCGGCCGGACGACATCGCCCGGCGAGCCCGGGAGCTGGGCGTCGACGTCGACGACGCGCACGTGGTGGACCCGCTCACCAGCGACTGGCGGGACGACTTCGCCGCGGAGTACGCCCGGCTGCGCGCCCACCGGGGCGTCACCGCCGAGCTGGCGCACGACATCGTGGCGCAGCCCAACTACTTCGGCACGTTGATGGTCAGCACGGGGCACGCCGACGGCATGGTCTCCGGGGCGACGCACACCACCGCGGCCACCATCCGCCCGGCCTTCGAGATCATCCGTACGGTGCCCGGTGTCTCCGTCGCCTCCAGCGTCTTCTTCATGCTGCTCGCCGACCGGGTCCTGGTCTACGGCGACTGCGCGGTCAACCGCGATCCGGACGCCGCCCAGCTCGCCGACATCGCGATCTCGTCGGCCGACACCGCCGCCCGGTTCGGCATCGAGCCGCGCGTGGCGATGCTGTCGTACTCGACCGGCAGCTCCGGCGCCGGGGAGGACGTGGAGAAGGTCGCGGCGGCCACCGCGCTGGTCCGGGAGCGCCGGCCCGACCTGCTGGTCGAGGGACCGATCCAGTACGACGCCGCGATCGACCCGTCCGTCGCCGCCACGAAGCTACCCGGCAGCCCCGTCGCCGGACGCGCGACGGTGTTCATCTTCCCGGACCTCAACACCGGCAACAACACGTACAAGGCGGTGCAGCGCTCCGCCGGGGCGGTCGCGGTCGGCCCGGTCATGCAGGGCCTACGGCGGCCGGTCAACGACCTGTCCCGGGGAGCCACCGTGCCCGACATCGTCAACACGGTGGCGATCACCGCGATCCAGGCCGCCGCGGAGGAGTCGTCATGAGCCGGGTGCTGGTGCTCAACTGCGGGTCGTCGTCGGTCAAGTACCGGCTCTACGACGGCGACGAGGTCCGCGACAAGGGCACCGTCGAGCGGATCGGCGAGCCGGGTGGCGGTCCGGCCGACCACGAGACGGCGGTCCGGCAGATCCTCGGCACGCTGGACCTGTCCGGGCTGTCCGCCGTGGGGCACCGGGTCGTGCACGGCGGCAAGCGGTTCGGTGAGCCGGTGCTGATCGACGACGAGGTGCTCGACGCGATCCACGACCTCGTCCCGTTGGCGCCGCTGCACAACCCGCCCAACCTGGCCGGCATCGAGGTCGCCCGGGAGGCGCTCCCCGGGGTGCCGCAGGTCGCGGTCTTCGACACCGCGTTCCACCGGACCCTGCCCGAGGCCGCCGCGACGTACGCCATCGAGCGCGACACCGCCGAGCGGTACGGCGTCCGCCGGTACGGCTTCCACGGCACCTCGCACGCGTACGTGTCGCGGCGCACGGCGGATCTGCTCGACCGGCCGTACGACGAACTGAACACGATCACCCTGCACCTGGGCAACGGCGCGAGCGCGTGCGCGGTGGCCGGCGGCCGGAGCGTGGCCACGTCGATGGGCATGTCCCCGCTGGAGGGTCTGGTCATGGGCACCCGCAGCGGTGATCTCGACCCGACCGTCATCTTCCACCTGCGCCGCGAGGGCGGGCTGTCCGTGGACGACATCGACAACCTGCTCAACCACCGCAGCGGCCTGCTCGGGCTGGCCGGCGTCAACGACATGCGGGAGGTGCTGGCCCGGCGGGCGGCCGGTGACCCGGCGGCGGCGCTCGCCTTCGACGTCTACTGCCGTCGCCTCACCGGCTACGTCGGGGCGTACTACGCCCTGCTCGGTCGCGTCGACGCGGTGACCTTCACCGCCGGGGTCGGCGAGCACGCCGCGCCGGTGCGGGCCGCCGCCCTGGCCGGGCTCGACCGGCTCGGCATCGCCGTCGACCCGGCGCGCAACGAGGGCCAGGGTGACCGGGTGATCTCGCCGGAGGGCGCCGAGGTCACGGTGTGCGTGATCGCCACCGACGAGGAGCGCGAGATCGCCCGTGCCGCCCGACGGGTGGCCGCCGAGCAGGGCTGACCGGGCCGGTGGTGGGTGCCCGCGAGGCGGCCGCCGGCCGGGCGACGTCGCTCAGCGGCGGCGGGCCCGGGTCCGCCGGGCCCTGCCGGTGCGGCGGATCCGGGGCGAGCCCGGCCCACGCGGCGGTAGCCGCCGGACGCGCGACCGTTCCGGCATGACGCCGGTCAGCACGATGAACCCACCGATGACCGCGAACCCGAGCCCGAACGGAATTCCACCCCAGGCGTTGAGGACGAAGACCGAGTCGTCGGTGTTCCCGTTCTCGGCCACGAACTCGTCGGGCCGCTCCGGGTCGACCCACAGGGTCATCGTGGGCGGCGGCTCCTCGGTGCAGCCGCCCGCCGAGCCGCACAGGATCCGCTTCGAGTACGCCACACCGGCGTGGTCGTACCAGACCCGAACGGTGTCGGTGCCGCCACCACGGCCGACGGTGTCCTCCCGCCGGCCCACGACCGCCTGGACGCGCACCCCCTCCGCCCGCAGCCGCTCCGCCTTGCTGTGCAGGTGCCACTTGTAGCCGGCGATGGCGGTCGCGTACGACAGGCCGGCGAGCAGCACGGCCAGACCGAGCAGCGTCGGGCCCCAGCGGACGCCCCGCAACCGGGAGCGGAGCTCCGCCGGTCCCGCGTCGGCGTCAGCCAACCGCGAGCCAGACGGCGAGCGCGAGGAGCACCGCGGCGACGAAGGCGGCGCCGACGAGCATCGGCAGCCGCCCGGCTGTGCCGGCGGGCGCCTCCGCCTCGGGTGTGTGGACGAACGCGCGGAACGCCTCGGTGTTGCCGCTGGGGTCGGTGTAGTTCTCAGACATGCCGGTGACCCTAGCGAAACCTGTCGAGCCGGGACGTCCGGCGTGAACGGCCGTCCACGCGTCGGACCGCCCGACGGACCAGTTCCGGCCGGGACGGCGCACTACCCGGACCGGACGGTGGGGCCGGTGCCGGCGGATGGTCACCTACCGTGGAACGGTGGGGGCGAAGCGGCTGGTGGCCGTGCTTTTGACGGCGCTGCTCGCCGGCTGCGCCCCGGCCACCGCGGCCACCGGGGAGCAGGCTCCGCCGCGCCGCGCGCCCGAGGGAACGTACGCCGTCGGCGTGCGTACGTTCACCCTGGACCCGGCCTCGGCGCGGCCACTCCCGGTGACCGTGTGGTATCCGACGCGAGACGGTGCGGTGCCGCCCGGTCGGTTCCCGGTGGTGATCTACAGCCACGGGCTGGACAGCCTTCCGGAGCTGCACGCCGGGTTGACCACCCGGTGGGCGGCCGCGGGCTTCGTCGTGGCCGCGCCGGCCTATCCACACACCCGCCGCGGTGCGGCCCGGTTCACCCGGGCGGACGTACGCCACCAGCCGGCCGACGGCTGGCGGCTCATCCGGCACCTCGTCCGGCTGGATTCGCGCCGCGGCGACCCGCTCATGGGGCACCTCGACGTCGGCCGGTTCGCCGCGGCCGGCCACTCGGCGGGCGGCTTCACCACGGCCGGGATGTTCACCTCCGGGCGCTCGCCACGGCTGCGCGCCGGTGTGATCATCGCCGGTGGCGGACTCGCCGGCAGCTTCGCCGGGCCGGCCGCCCCGCTGCTCTTCGTCCACGGGACGGCCGACCCGATCGTGCCGGTGACGGTCGGCCGCGCCGCGTACGCCCGCACGACCGGTCCCGCCGCGTTCCTCAGCGTGCTCGACCAGGGCCACGGCGAGTACCTGACCCCGGGACGGCCGGGCTTCGCCCAGGTCCTCGCCACCACCCTGGACTTCCTCCGCTGGACGCTCTACGGCGACCCGGACGCCGCCCGCCGCCTCCCGTCCGACGCGACCGCCCCCACCCCCGGCCTCACCCACTACACCGCCCGCCAAACCCCGTAACGCATCCCCGCCCCTCTGCCCCGTCGATCATGCAGCTGTGGTGCCTCATGAAACGGGCAGGAGAGGGCGATACCGGCACCACTAGTGCATGATCGACGGGGTGGGTGAACGGCGCAGGGTGGTCGGGGATGCGTCGGGGGGCGCGTGGTACGTGAGGGGTTGGGCGGGGGCATGGGCGAGGAGTTCGGCGGGGACGGGGGTTGGGGCGGGTTGAGCGGGTTGGCGAGACGGCAGGTGGCAGGCATCGGCGAGGTGGTCGACGTCGCCGCCGCGGCCGGCATCCCTGTCTGGCTGCGCGGCGGCTGGGCGATGGACTTCCATCTCGGCGAGGTGACCCGGCCGCACGTCGACGTCGACTGGTACTGCTGGCGGGCCGACAGGGCACGCCTCGCCGCCCTGCTCGCCGACCGGGGTTGGCGGCCCGACCCGCGGATGCCGGTGGAGACCCAACTCGACGTGCTCCGTGAGGACGTCGAGATGAGCTTCGCCTACCTCGGTCGGGACGCGGCCGGCCGGGTGACGGTCAGCGGCGGCGCGTGGGAGGGGACGCTGCTGCCGGTGGGCCTGCTGGACGGCCCGGCCGGCCGGATCGGCGCACTCGTCGCGCCGGTGATCACGGTCGCCGCCCAGATCGAGTTCAAGGAGATGTACCCGATCTGGATGCCGGGCCGCCCCCGCCGTCCGAAGGACGCGGACGACCTCGCGCGGCTACGCACGTCCCTCGCCACCCCGGCCCCTTTCGCCACCGACCCGTCTTGATCCACACAAGTTCCAGGAAGTTGTGGCATCCCGGACGGGTGGAGGGGACAACTTCGGGGTTGTTGTTCCATCGGCCAGGGCGGGGCGCACCGGACTCGGCCCGGGCCGGGCGGGGTACCGGTCGGTTCGGCGACTGACGCGGGGGCGGGCACGGGCACAATCTGATTCATGTCCCGTCGCCGCACCCCCGCCCTGTTCACCGCCGCCGTGCTCACGGCCGGCCTGGTGGGCTGCTCGGCCCCCGCCCCGCCGGCCGAGCCGCGCAACGCCCCCGAGCCCACGACGAGCGCCACGCCGACTCCGCGGGTGCCCGCCGGCACCGCCCCGGCGGAGAGCTTCGCCGTCGGCGTACGGCAGCTGAAGCTGAACCGCGACGGCGACCGCCCGCTGCCGGTGACCGTCTGGTACCCGGCGGCCGGGTCGGCGGGCGGCGCGGCGAAGCGTTCGGCGGAGGCGGCGGAGGGCCGGTTCCCGGTGGTGATGTTCAGCCACGGCCTGGGCGGCCGGCCGGACGACTACGCGCGGCTGCTCACCCGCTGGGCGGCGGCCGGTTTCGTGGTGGCCGCGCCGACGTTCCCGCACACCTCACGGGGTGTGGAGGTCAACGTGCTGGACGTGCTCAACCAGCCGGCCGACGTGTCGTACGCGCTGACCCAGGTGCTCGCGCTCGACGGCAAGGCCGGTGACCCGTTGCGCGGTCACCTGGCCGCCGACCGGGTGGCCGCCGCCGGGCACTCGGCCGGCGGGGTGACCACCATCGGCCTGTTCACGGCGGGACGGGACGAGCGGCTGGACGCCGGCGTGGTGTTCGCCGGTACGGCGCTGGGCGTGGGCACCGCCTTCGCGGGCGCGGAGGCCCCGCAACTGTTCGTGCACGGCCAACTCGACGAGGTGGTGGAGTACGCGGCGGGCAAGGCGGCGTACGACGCGGTGCCCTGGCCGAAGGCGATGCTCAGCCTGACGAAGGGCGACCACGGCCGGGCGCTGCTGAGCGACGGCGCCGCGCTGCGGCTGGTCTCCGACACGACGGTGGAGTTCCTGCGCTGGTCGCTCTACGGGGACGCGGCCGCCAAGGGCCGCATCCCCACGGACGCGGCCCGCGACGGCCTGGCCACGCTCGACAACCACCTCTGAGGCGGGTGGACGGCTCGGAGCTCAGACCGTGTGGTCCACCACGATCTTGCCGAAGATCTCCCCGCCGTGCAGGCGGGCGAACGCCTCCTCGACCTTGCTGAACGGCACCACGCTGTCCACCACCGGGCGCACCTGGCGGTCGGCGCAGAACGCGAGCAGGTCGTACAGCTCGCCGGGGGTGCCCATCGAGGTGCCGAGGATCTCCAACTGCATGGCGAAGACCCGGCGCAGGTTGACGGTCGGCTGGTGACCGGCGGTCGCGCCGGAGACGACGATCCGGGCCATCGGCGCGGCCGACTTCAGCGAGTGGTCGAAGGTGGCCGCCCCGACCGTCTCGATCACCACGTCCACCCGCTCCGGCAGCCGGGCGCCCGGCTCGACGGCCGTCGCGCCCAGGCCGGCGATCCGGTCCCGCTTGGCGGCGTCGCGGCTGGTCGCGTACACCCGCTTGCCCATGGCCACGGCGAGTGCGACGGCCGCCGTCGCGACGCCGCCGCCGGCACCCTGCACCAGCACGGCGTCGGCGTCCTCCACGCGGCCCTTCGTGGTGAGCATGCGCCAGGCCGTCAGCCAGGCGGTGGGCAGGCAGGCGGCGTCGGTGAGGGACAGCCCCTCGGGCAGCGGCACCAGGTTGGCCCGCGGGACGGCGACCCGCTCGGCCAGCGTGCCCGGGAAGTGCTCGGAGAGGATGGAGACACCGCGCGGGTCGCCCGCGGTGGGGACGACCGGGTAGACGACCACCTCGTTGCCGTCCGGGTCGAGGCCCGCGGCGTCGCAGCCCAGAATCATCGGCAGCTGCGCCTCGGTCAGGCCGACGCCGCGCAGCGACCACAGGTCGTGGTGGTTGAGCGAGCTCGCCCGGACCTCCACGGTCACCCAGTCGTCGTCGGGGTGGACCGGCTCGGGCCGCTCCCCGACGGTGAGCGCGGCGAGGGGGGCGGCGTCGTCGAAGCGGGAGGCGAAGGCGGCACGCATGGTCGGACCGTAACAAGCTGAGCGTCCGTTAAGAAGGGCCCCTTCCTGTGCGGAACGCGACAGGAGGGGGCCCTTCCGGGGTCAGGCGCGGGCGACGCCGTCGCGGCGGGCCGCCTCGGCGACGGCCTCCGCCACCGCGGGGGCGACCCGCGGGTCCAGCGGCGACGGGACGATCGCCTCGGCGGTCAGCGACTCGGCGACCACCCCCGCGATGGCGTCCGCCGCGGCCACCTTCATCAGGTCGGTGATCCGGGTGGCCCGGGCGTCGAGCGCGCCCCGGAACACGCCGGGGAAGGCGAGCACGTTGTTGATCTGGTTGGGGTAGTCGCTGCGGCCGGTGGCGACGACCGCGACGTGCCGGGCCGCCACCTCGGGGTGGACCTCGGGGGTCGGGTTGGCCAGCGCGAAGACGATCCCACCCGGGGCCATCCCGGCGACCGCCTCCTCCGGAATCTGCCCGCCGGACACGCCGATGAGCACGTCCGCGCCGCGCAGCGCCTCGGTGACGTCCCCGGTGCGACCGTCGGCGTTGGTCATCGCGGCCAACTCGGCCTTCGTGCCGTTCAGGTCGGTGCGGTGCCGGCCGAGGATCCCCTTGGAGTCGCAGACCGCCACCTGGTCGGGGTTCACCCCGCCCGCGACGAGCATCTTGGTGACCGCGACACCGGCCGCGCCCGCGCCGCTCACGGCCACCCGCAGGTCGCCGAGCTTGCGGTTGAGCAGGGCCGCCGCGTTGCGCAGCGCGGCGAGCACCACGATCGCGGTGCCGTGCTGGTCGTCGTGGAAGACCGGGATGTCCAGCGCCTCGTCGAGCCGGCGCTCCACCTCGAAGCAGCGCGGCGCGCTGATGTCCTCCAGGTTGATCCCACCGAACGACGGCGCCAGCGCCCGCACCGTCGCGACGATCTCGTCCACGTCCTGCGTGTCCAGACACACCGGAACGGCGTCCACGCCGCCGAACTGCTTGAACAGGACCGCCTTGCCCTCCATGACCGGCATCGCCGCGCGGGGGCCGATGTTGCCGAGCCCGAGCACCGCCGACCCGTCGGTCACCACCGCGACGGTGTGCGACACCCAGGTGTAGTCGGCCACCAGGGCCGGCTCGGCGGCGATCGCCTCACACACCCGGGCCACCCCCGGGGTGTACGCGAGCGAGAGGTCCTCCCGGCTGGTGAGCGGCACCGTCGAGGCGACGGCCATCTTGCCGCCCCGGTGCAGCCGGAAGACGGGATCGGCGGGGTCCACGATGGACGAAGACATGTGGTGACTCCAGGATCTGTCGAGCAAGACGGGGCGACCGGCTCAGGACGCGAGGTGGGCGGCGAGCGGTGGCACGTGATGCGGGGGGTCACCCGGGCACTCCCGAGCATAGTGTCGGCGGGGGGTCCTCGATGTGAGCAGGGTCATAAAGCCCTGGAGCGCACCCGTCCGGGCCGGGGCCAGTACCGCAGCACCACGCGTCCCCGCACGTCGGCCACGCCGTACGCCCGCGAGTCGTCGGTCACCAGGTCGTTGTCGCCGCGCAGCCACCAACCGCCGTCCTGGGGTCGTACCGCCCGTTTGACGACGAGCAGGTCGGGGCGCGTGCGGAAGACGGCCACCACCACGTCCCCGGGACGCACCGGCCGCCCGCCCGACCGCACCAGCACCGCGTCGCCGTGCCGCAGCGTGGGCGCCATGGACGGACCGGTCACCAGGACGGCGGTCAGGGGCCGCCGCAGCCGGGACGCCTCCGCCGGGTGACTGCCGACCATGGTTTCACCTCCACCCGGCCGGGGAGCCGGTCCAGGAGTAATGTCGTCTTGGATCATCGCAAACTTCCCATGGAGGATCCCGATGCGACTTCCGCGCATCCTTACGCCCCGTGTCACGGCCAGCGCCCACTGCGACCTGCCGTGCGGTGTGTACGACCCGGCGCAGGCCCGGATCGAGGCCGAGTCGGTCAAAATGATCTGCGAGAAGTACCAGGCGAACACCGACCCGGAGTTCCGCTCGCGCGCCATCATCATCAAGGAGCAGCGCGCCGAGCTGGTCAAGCACCACCTGTGGGTGCTGTGGACGGACTACTTCAAGCCCGCCCACTTCGAGAAGTACCCGCAGCTGCACCAGCTCTTCAACGAGGCCACCAAGCTCGCCGGCGCCGGCGGCGTGAAGGGCAGCCTCGACCCGGCGACCGCCGACCAGCTGCTGCAGAAGATCGACGAGATCGCCAAGATCTTCTGGGAGACCAAGAAGGCGTGACCCTGAGGTCGCAGGCACCGACGATCCGGCCGGTACGTCCCGAGGACGTGCCGGCCGTCGTCGCGATGGTTCACGAACTCGCGGCGTACGAACGCGCACCCGACGAGTGTCACCTCACCGAGGCGCAGCTGACCGCCGCCCTGTTCGGCCCCGCTCCCGCCCTGTACGGGCACTTGGCGGTGGACGCCGACGACGAGGCGGTCGGCTTCGCGCTCTGGTTCCTCAACTTCTCCACCTGGGCCGGCGTGCACGGCATCTACCTGGAGGACCTCTACGTCCGCCCCGCGGCCCGCGGCACCGGCGCCGGCCGGATGCTGCTGGCCACCCTCGCCGCGATCTGTGTCGAGCGTGGCTACCGCCGGCTGGAGTGGTGGATGATCGACTGGAATCCGGCGGCCGGTTTCTATGCCGCGATCGGCGCGGAGAAGCTCGACGAGTGGGTTCCCTACCGGCTCAGCGGGGCCGCCCTGGACGACCTGGCCCGCCAGGCCGAGCCCGCCCCCACCCGTTCGGCGGGCTGAGCGGGTAGAGTCCGCGACCGGGGGGATGAGTGGTGACTCAACTGACCGGCCGGCCGGCCACCGACGACGACATCGTGCACCTCACCGTGCCCGCCGACGGCGGTTACCTGAGCGTGCTCCGCACCGCCACCGCCGGCCTGGCGGCCCGGTTGCAGTTCGCGCTCGACGAGATCGAGGACCTGCGCATCGCGGTCGACGAGGCCTGCGCGATGCTGCTCGCCATCGCCACTCCGGCCGCCGAGCTGGAGTGTCGGTTCTCGGTGACCGAGGATGCGCTGACCGTCGAGGTCACGGTCCCGACGGCGCCCGGGGCGAAGCTTCCCGCCGAGTCGTCGTTCGCCTGGAAGGTGCTCACCGCGCTGACCACGTCGGCGTCGGCGAGCGCCGCGGACGGGCGGGCGTCCATCTCCCTGTTGACCCGCCGCTCCGCCGGCTACTGACCCGGCTCAGGAGAAGCCCAGCGCCCGGTTGGTCTGCGGGCTGACGAGCAGGGCGCCGACGCCGACACCGAGCGCCATCAGCGGTACGCCCAGCCAGGCGAGGCCGCCCTGGATCATGTACCAGCCGATCGGCAGCAGCATCAGTTGGAGCACGATCGCGGGGGCGCGTCCGCCGGCGCGGCGCCGTGCCAGCGTCGAGCCGAGCGCCCACAGCGCGACGGCCGCCCCCACGGCGAACGCGGTCACCAGCAACGCCGAGGTGAGCCCGGCGGTGGTGTCGGCGGTCAGGTCGGCCCAGACCAGCCAGAGGGCGACGAGCCCGACGGCGACCGCTTCGCCGCGCAGCAGTCGGACCGCCCAGCGGAGCGTGACGGGAATCGGGTCGGAGTCGATGGTCACGCGCGCCACGATACCCGGGCTACCGAGGGGTACAGTGCCGCCCATGCGGGCCGTCCTGGTGGTCAATCCGAAGGCCACCACCACGAGCGAGCGCAGCCGGGACGTGCTGGTCCGGGCGCTGCGCAGCGAAGTCGACCTCTCCGTCCGGTACACCCGACGGCGCGGGCACGCGACCGCGCTGGCCCGGGAGGCGGCCGAGGAGGGGGTCGACGTCGTTGTCACCCTGGGTGGCGACGGCACGGTGAACGAGGTCGTGAACGGCCTCATGACCGCCCAACCGCCGACGGCGCCCGGCGCCCTGACCCCGGCCGAGCGGCTGCCCGCGCTGGCCACCGTTCCCGGGGGGTCGACGAACGTCTTCGCGCGGGCGCTGGGCCTGCCCCGGGAGTGGCCCGACGGCACCAGCATGATCCTGGAGGGTCTGCGCCTGGGGCGCTACCGCACGATCGGGCTGGGCCGCGCCGACGACCGCTACTTCACCTTCTGCGCCGGCTTCGGGCTGGACGCCGCGGTGATCCACCGGGTCGAACAGGCCCGGCGGAAGGGGCGGGTCTCCAGCCCCGGGCTCTATCTGCGCGCGATCCTGGGGCAGTACTTCTTCGCCTCGGACCGGCGGCACCCGGCGATCAGCCTGGAGCGACCCGGCGAGCCGGTGGAGGGCGAGCTGGCGACGGCCATCATCCAGAACACCGCGCCGTGGACGTACGTGGGTGACCGCGAGGTCAACCCGAACCCGAAGGCGTCGTTCGACCTGGGGCTCGACGTGCTCGCGTTCCGTCAGCTCCGGGTGCCCAGCACGACACGGACAGTCACCCAGTTTCTGTCCCGGCACCCCGATCCTCATGGTCGCCAGGTGTTGCGACTTCATGACGTTGCGGAGTTCACGCTGCTCTCCGCCCGTCCGCAGGCATTCCAACTGGACGGCGACTATCTCGGCGAGCGGGAGAAAGTCAGATTCACCTCCGTTCCCGCCGCACTGAGAGTAATCTGCTAGGTCTCGGGTACTGCCCTAGGTCGACACGGCCCCTCGCACCCCACCGACGCGGGCCGCCACACCGAGGGCAGGTGCCGGAAATGTCAGCAATGTCACGCGGACTGTACTATATTGATCCTCGACTGTGGTACGCCGGGTAACCAGAGCGCTCTGGAACCGGGACAAAAGGGTTGTGGGCTTGCTCACCGTAAGGATTTTTTCCGAGCGCCACCCTTGACATCGCGTGAGTTCGTGAAAGTATTCACAAGCGAACTTGAGTTACCGGGACATTGCCTGGATATGCTCGGCAAGTTGAGCTGTTCCAGCAGGTCCCCGGGGCCAACGGCCTGCTCACGCAATGCCGAATAGTCGAACGCGAACCGTTACGACCGGCGTGCGGATGCATATAGGAAAAGCACCAAAGCACGATCTGCCACCCATCCAGAATGAGGAGTGTTGCCGCCATGGACTGGCGTCACCATGCTGTCTGCCGCGACGAGGACCCGGAGCTGTTCTTCCCGATCGGGACGTCCGGACCGGCTCTCCTGCAGGTCGAGCAGGCCAAGGCCGTCTGCCGGCGCTGCTCCGTGACCGACCAGTGCCTGCAGTGGGCGCTCGAGTCGGGTCAGGACGCGGGCGTCTGGGGCGGGATGAGCGAGGAGGAGCGGCGCGCCGTGAAGCGTCGCGGCGGCCTCCGGGTGCTGCGCGCTCACTCCGCCTGACCCACCGACACAGCGAAACGCCCCGCCGGGTTCAACCCGACGGGGCGTTCTGCTGTCCGGGTACGTGTGCGGCCGGTGACGGTGTGCGCCCGTCGGCCGGGCCGCCGGCCGTCGGCACCAAGTGGTCGGCCGGCGCGGCGTCCACCCTCCGCAGCACCAGGTCCCCGAGTTCCGGCGCGTCGGTGAGCGGCGCCGAGACGGCCACCGCCCCGGCGTCCCGCGCGGCCACCCCCACCGCGTCGTGGAAGAGCCCGGGGGCGAGGAAGTACGCCGATACCGCCACCCGGCGGGCCCCCTCCGCGCGCAGGCGGGCCACCGCGGCGCCCACCGTCGGCGGAGCCGCCGAGGCGTACGCGACCCGCACCGGCACACCCGACCGGCTGCCGAGGGCTGCGGCGACCCGACCCACCGAACTCCGCGCCCGCGCGTCGCGCGTACCCGCCGCCGCCAGCACCAGCGCGTCGAACCGGCCCGGCTCCGCCTCGGCCAGCCGACGCCGCAGCGCGGCCAGCAGAGCCGGGTCCACCTCCTCCGCCACCGGCCCGAGCACGTCGGCGACCCGCACCGCCAGCGCCGGTACCGCGGCGCGTGCCTCGGCGACGGCCGCCGGAATGTCCACCCGCCGGTGGTACGCGGCGGTGAGCAGCAGCGGCACCAGCACGGCGCTCCGGTGCCCGGCGGCCCCGAGCGCCTTCAACGCCTCGGCCGGACCGGGCTCGGTGTGGTCGAGCCAACTCGCCGAGACCGGCAGGCCCGGGCGGGCCACCGCGACGGCCCGGGCCAGAGCGCGGGTGGCCACGGCGGCGCGCGGATCACGGCTGCCGTGGGCGACCAGGACGACGGGATCGGCGGACCGGCCGCCCGGCACGGGGCCGGACAGCGGCCGGCGGACCGGCCGGGTCAGGTGTGGAGACCGCACTCGGTCTTCTCGAACATCGCCCATCGGCCCGCCCGCGGGTCCTCCCCCGCCGCGGTCCGCCGGGTGCACGGCCAGCACCCGATCGAGCCGTAGCCCTGCGCGAACAGCGCGTTCACCGGCACGTTCCACCGGGCCACGTACGCGTCGACGTCGGCCTGGCTCCACGCCGCGATCGGGTTGACCTTGACCTTGCCGCGCCGCGGGTCGAAGCCCACCACCGGCGTGTTCGCCCGGGTCGGCGACTCGTCCCGACGCAGCCCGGCGGCCCACGCGTCGTACCCGGCGAGGGCCCGCTCCAGCGGCTCCACCTTGCGCAGTTGGCAGCAGTCGTCCGGGGACTTGTTGAACAGCCGTGGCCCGTACTGGCCGTCCTGCTGGCCGACGGTCAGCCGGGGCCGGATCGACCGCACGTTCACCGGCAGCGTCCGGGCCACCTCGTCGCGGACCCGCAACGTCTCGGGGAAGTGCAGGCCCGTGTCGAGGAAGACCACGTCCACGCCGGGCGCCACCCGGGACACCAGGTGGGCCAGCACGGCGTCCGCCATCGAGCTGGTCACGCAGAACCGGTCGCCGAACGTCTCCGCCGCCCAGCGGGCGATCTCCAACGCCGGGGCGCCCTCCAGCTCACGACCGGCCTCCTCGGCCAGCGCGCGCAGCTCCTCCGGGCTCCGACCCGGCGCGTCCACCGGGCGCGGCCCGCCCACCCCGACCAGGCCCAGGTTCGCCGCCGACACCAGACTCATCGGGTGACCGCCCGGCTGAGCAGGCCGGTGAACCGCACCGTGAAGACGCGGGCGCAGGCGTGGCACTCCCAGGCGCCGTGGCCCGCCTCGCTCGGGCGCAGGTCCTCCTCCCCGCAGTACGGGCAGTACAGAGGTGCCGCACGGTTCTCGCTGCTCATCGCAGTTCCTCCTCGTCGACTCTGATCACCCACTGGGCGAACGCCTCGCCCTCGTTCCGGCCGGCCAGATAGCGGCGGGCCAGCCGTTCCACGTACGCCGGAAGCTCCTCCGCGGTGGTCTTCAGACCACGCAGCTTGCGGCCGAACCCGGCGGTCTGCCCGGCGGCCATGCCGAGGCCGCCGCCGAGGTGCACCTGGAAGCCCTCCACCTGGCGACCGTCCGGGCCCACCACCAGCTGGCCCTTGAGGCCGATGTCGGCGACCTGCGTGCGGGCACACGCGTTCGGGCAGCCGTTGATGTGGATGGAGATGTCCGCGTCGAAGTCCCGCAGCCGCTGCTCCAGCCGAGCCACCAACTCCTCGCCGCGGGCCTTCGTCTCGACGATGGCGAGCTTGCAGAACTCGATGCCGGTGCAAGCCATCGTGCCGCGCCGCCAGGCCGACGGCCGGGCCTCCAGACCGATCTCGCGCAGCGCGCCGACCAGCGACTCGGTCCGCTCCGGCGCCACGTCCAGCACCAGCAGCTTCTGGTACGGGGTGAGCCGCACCCGCTCGCTGCCGTGCGCCTCGACCACGTCGGCCAGCTTGGCGAGCTGCCCGCCGGAGATCCGTCCGACGACCGGGGCGGCGCCCACGTAGTGCCGCCCGTCGCGCTGCCGGTGCACACCGATGTGGTCGATCGCCTTGTCGGGCAGCTCCGGGGCGGGGCCGTCGAGCAGGGTCCGACCCAGGTACTCCTTCTCCAGCACCTCGCGGAAACGCTCCACACCCCAGTCGGCGACGAGGAACTTCAGCCGGGCCCGGTGGCGCAGCCGGCGGTAGCCGTAGTCGCGGAAGACACCGACGACGGCCGCCCAGACGTCCGGCACCTCGGCCAGCGGCACCCAGACGCCCAGCCGCTGCGCCAGCATCGGGTTGGTGGACAGTCCACCGCCCACCCAGACGTCGAAGCCGGGACCGTGCTCCGGGTGGTCGACGCCGAGGAAGGCGATGTCGTTCGCCTCGTACGGGGTGTCCACCAACCAGGAGATCGACGACTTGAACTTGCGCGGCAGGTTGGCGTACTCGGGGTCGCCCACGTACCGGCGGACGATCTCGTCGATCGCCGGTGTCGGGTCGACCACCTCCGCCTCGGCCACCCCGGCGACCGGGCTGCCCAGCACGATCCGGGGGCAGTCGCCGCAGGCCTCGGTGGTCTGCAGGCCGACCGCCTCCAGCCGACGCCAGATCTCCGGCACGTCCTCGACCCGCACCCAGTGGAGCTGGATGTTCTGCCGGTCGGTGATGTCGGCGCTGTCCCGGGCGAACTCGCGGGAGATGTCGGCGATGGTCCGCAGCTGGGCCAGGGACAGCTGACCGCCGTCCACCCGGACCCGCAGCATGAAGTACTCGTCCTCCAGCTCGTGCGGCTCCAGCACGGCCGTACGCCCGCCGTCGATGCCCGCCTTGCGCTGGGTGTAGAGCCCCCACCAGCGGAACCGGCCGCGCAGGTCGGCCGGGTCGATGGAGGCGAAGCCCCGGTGGGCGTAGATGTTCTCGATCCGGGCCCGCACGTTCAGCGGGTTGTCGTCCTTCTTGGTCCGCTCGTTGGGGTTGAGCGGCTCACGGTGGCCGAGCGCCCACTGGCCCTCGCCGCGGGGGCGACGCGGCGCCCGGGCGGGGCGGGCCGTCGGATCGTCGGAACGGGTCGGGGTGCTGGTGACCGCCATCGCGGCGTCCTCCGTTGTCTGGTGAGCCGGTGGAGAGCGCGTACGCGGCGGCTGCCCGTCGATGCGGGCAGGACAACGGTGTCAGGAGGGCCGGCGCGGAACGCGCCCGAGACAGAGTGGTCGGGCGTCGTCAGGAGGCCGGACAGATGGCGCTGCGCACGCGGCCGTAGTCGACGTGGCGGCGGGCCACGAAGCGGCGCACGACGGCGGCGGTCATATCGCCATGCTGCCACAGCCCGTACCGGCCAGCCAACCAGAGCGTGCCGGATCCCACATGACGGGCCGGGCCGGCTTCCGCTGTGTGACGCTGCGATATGTGACGGTTTCTCCCGCCTCCGGGCCCGCCGACGGACGGGCCCGACGTGGCCTCGCCTCGGCCGTGACCTGGGCGGCACCGGCGCTGCTGACCCTCGTGGTCACGGCGGTCGGGCTGGACCGGGCCCAGCCCTGGCGGGACGAGTTGGCCACCTGGAGCGCGTCCACCCGCTCGGTGGGCGACCTGGTGCGGCTGGCCGGCACGATCGACGCGGCCACCGGACCGTACTACCTGCTCATGCACGGCTGGCTGGCGCTGACCGGCGACTCGGTCATCGCGCTGCGGCTGCCGTCGTTGCTGGCCATGACGGGGGCGGCGGCGCTGACCGCGGTGCTCGCCCGGCGGCTCGTCGACGCCCGGGCCGGCCTGCTCGCCGGCCTGCTCTTCGCCGTGCTGCCCGGCACCTCCCGGTACGCGCAGGAGGCCCGCCCGTACGCGCTGGCCACGCTGCTGGCCGTGCTCGCCACGCTGCTGCTCGTCGAGGCGCTGCGCCGACCCGGTTGGGGCCGCTGGGCGTGGTACGCCGCCGCCCTGGCCGCGCTCGGCCTGACCCACCTCATCGCGTTGACCCTGCTGGCCCCCCACGCCCTGGCGGTGCTCGCCGCCCACCGCCTCGGCCTCACCCCGTCGACGGACGGCCCGGACCGGCGGCGCTGGCGGTGGGCGCCGGCGGTGCTGCCGGCGCTGATCCTGGTGGCGCCGCTCGTGGTGGTCGGCCGGGCACAACGGGGTCGGCAGTTGAACTGGGTGCACCTCGTCCGGCCGGACGACCTGACCGCGCTGCCCGGCGGGCTGACCCAGAGCGGCGTGGTGGGTGGGGTACTGGTCGGGGTGGCCCTGCTGGGGGCCGCCCGGCTCGGCTGGCGCGCCCTGCTGCCCGGTGGCGCGGTGCTGCTGCCGGTGCTGCTGCTCTTCGCGGCCGGCGCGGTCGTGCCGCTCTGGGTGCCCCGCTACCTGCTCTTCGTCGTGCCGTTCGCCTGCCTGCTGGCCGGGGCGGCGCTGGCGGCGGTGCCGCTGCCGGGAGCGCTGGCCCTGGTGGCCGTCGCCGGGCTGCTCGGCCTGCCCGACCAGGCGGCCCTGCGGCGCACCCACGAGTGGCCGCGCAGCGCGCCGATCGACTACCAGGGCGTGGCCCGGATCGTCGCGGCCGGGCAGCAACCCGGCGACGCGGTCGTGTACTCACCCCGGCACAGCTGGCTCTTCCTCGACCTGGGACTCGAATACCACCTGCGCGGCGAGCGCCCCCGGGACGCGCTGGAGGTCGAGGGGCAGGCCCGGCGCGGTGACCTCTGGGCCGCCGAGTGCGACCGGCCGGCCGAGTGCCTCGCCGGCGTGCCCCGGGTCTGGCTCGTCGTCACCGGCCGGCACGCCGACCCGGTGGCGGCGGTGCCCGGCGCCAAGGGCGCGGCGCTGCGCGACGGCTTCACCGTCCAGCGCGTGTGGCAGCGGCCCGGACTGACCGTGGCGCTGCTCGCCCGCTGAGCGGCCACCGGCCCGCCGACGTGCCGCGCCGCCCGGGTCGCCGGACCGATGCGGGCCAGGGCTCACCGGCGTCAGCGGCCCTCGGCGGCCCCGCGGTGCAGGGGCACGACCAGCACCGCCTCGGTCCCGCCGCCGGTGCCGTGGCGCAGCTCGATCGTGCCGCGCAGCTCGCCGGTGACCAGCGCCCGGACGATCTGGAGCCCGAGGTTGCCGCCCCGCTCGGCGTCGAAGTCCGGGGGCAGCCCGCGGCCGTTGTCGGTGACCGTGACGTGCAGCTGCTTACGGAACCGGTGTGCCGAGACGACCACCTCCGGCGCGGCCACCAGGGTCGCCGGGCCCTTGCCCGGCCCGCCCGCTGAGCCCAGCGGGCCCACGGTGTCCGCCGAGACGCCGGGCCCGCCGTCACCGGCGCCGTCGTCGTCGGTCGGCGGGAAGCCGTGCTCCACGGCGTTGAGCAGCAGCTCGTTGAGGACCATCACCAGCGATGTGGCGATCTCCGCCGGCAGCACGCCGAAGCTGCCGGTACGGCGCATGCCGACGCTCACCTCGGTCGCGGCCACCTCGGTCGCCGCGCTCGCCACCCGGTCGACGATCCCGTCGAACTCGACCGCCTCGTCGCTGGACAACGACAGCGTCTCGTGGACCAGCGCGATCGAGGCGACTCGGCGTACCGACTCCTCCAGGGCGACCCGGGCCTCCGGCATCGAGACCCGACGTGCCTGTAGCCGCAGCAGCGCGGCGACGGTCTGGAGGTTGTTCTTCACCCGGTGGTGGATCTCCCGGATCGTCGCGTCCTTGGTGATCAGCGCGCGGTCGCGGCGGCGTACCTCGGTGACGTCGCGGACCAGGACCAGCGCGCCGATCGGCACCCCGGCGGGCATCAGCGGCAACGCGCGGGTGAGCATGGTCGCCCCGCGGGCGTCGATCTCGCGACGCGGTGGGGCGTCGCCGCGCAGCGCGGCCAGGACCGCGTTCGCCGCGTCGGTGCCCTCCAGCGGGTCGCCGGCGAGCCGGCGGTGCAGCGCGGCCAGGTCCTCGCCCACCAGGTGGGCGGCGTAGCCCAGCCGCCGGTACGCCGACTGCGCGTTCGGGCTGGCGTAGGTGACCTTGCCGTTGGCGTCCAGCCGGACCAGACCGTCACCTACCCGGGGCGCCGAGGTCGTCTCGCCCGGGTGCCGAGGCGGCGGGAAGGTGCCGTCGGCGATCATCTGGGCCAGGTCGTCGGCCGTGGTCAGGTAGTTGAGTTCGAGCTGGCTGGGCGTACGGGCGGTGGAGAGGTTGGTGTCGCGGCCGACCACGGCCACCACCTCGCCGGCCTCCCCGTCGGCGGTACGCAGCCGCACCGGGATAGCCTCGTGCCGGGCGGGCACGTCGCCGTACCAGACCGGGTCGCCCTCCCGCCAGATCCGCCCCTGCCGGTACGCCACCTCCAGGTGCGCCACCTCGGGCCCGCCGACGATCCGACCCACCTGGTCGTCCTGGTAGGCCGTCGGGGCGGTCGTGGGGCGCACCTGGGCCACGCAGAGGAACGTGCCCTCGGTGTCGACCGGCACCCAGAGCAACAGGTCGGCGAAGGACAGGTCGGAGAGCAACTGCCAGTCTCCGGCGATCCGGTGCAGGTGGTCGATGTCGCCCGGACGGAGGTGGGTGTGCTCCTCAGCGAGGTCGCGCAGCGTGGACACGCTGACCAGCGTGCCACGCCGCGCCTCACCTCGTCGCGGTGACCTTCTTGAGCCCGCGCGGGGCGTCCGGGTCCTCGCCCCGGGCCAGCGCCAGCGCCAGCGCGAGCCGCTGGAGCGGAAGGATGTCCAGCAGGGGGGCGTACCGCTCGTCGACCTCGGGGACCGCGATGCGGGTGGCGCCCTCGACGTCGGCCGAGCCGACCACCACCACGTCGGCGCGGCGCTCGCCCAGCCGGGGCAGCACCTCGCCCATCGAGCGTCCACCGGGTCCGGAGCCGACGACCGCGAGCACCGGCACGTCCGGGTCGGTCATGGCGAGCGGGCCGTGCAGCAGGTCCGCGCCGGAGAAGGCGAGCGCCGGCAGGTACGAGGTCTCCATGAGCTTCAGCGCGGCCTCCCGAGCGGTCGGGTAGGCGTACCCGCGGCCGGTGGTGACCAGCTGGGCGGCGAAGCGGTAGCGCGGCGCGAGCTGGGCCGGGGTGGGGTCGGCGAGGGTCTGTGCGGCCAGCTCGGGCAGCGCGGCGAGCGCCGCCCGCTCCTCGGCCGGCAACACCCCGTCGCCGGCCCGTACGCCCTCGACGAGCATGAGCAGGGCCAGCAGCTCCGCCGTGTACGTCTTGGTGGCGGCGACCGCCCGCTCGTGGCCGGCGGCGATGTCGACGCTGAACTCGGCCACGTGGGTCAGTGGCGAGTCCGGCGCGTTGGTGACCGCGACGGTCAGCGCGCCGGAGGCTCGGGCGGCCTTCAGCACCTCGGTGAGGTCGGGCGAGCCGCCGCTCTGGCTGACGCCGACGACCAGCGCGTCGGAGAGGTCGGGCTGGGCGTCGTAGAGGGTGACCACGCTCGGTGAGGCGAGCCCGGCGGGCAGCCCGAGCCGGATCTCGGTGAGGTACGCCCCGTAGAGCGCCGCGTGGTCCGAGGTGCCCCGGGCCGTGAAGACGACGTGGCGGGGCCGGCGCTCGGCGATGACGGCCGCCACCCGGGCGATCGCGTCGGCGTGCTCGGAGGAGAGCAACCGCTCGTAGCCGGCCGGCTGCTCGTCGATGTCGGCGGCCATACCGGCCCCTGCACGCGTCACGGAAGCTCCTCCCACTGCGCGATTGCCGCGCGTTTGCTGCTCAGTCTTGCACTTTTGATCTGCCTAGAGCAATCGAACGAACAGTAGTGCGCAGTTGATCACCATCGTGGCCCTCCATCCCCTAGTCTGGCCCCGCTCGACCCGCCACCGGACCCGAGAGGACGACGTGCCCGAGAACGACCGCGCGCTCTCCGCGGCGGAGGAGTTGGCCCTGGCCCGGCTGGCGCTCGACGAGGGCGACCTGGGCCACGCCGCCGGTCACGTCGCGGGCGCGCTGGCACAGGCGCCCACCCTGCCCGAGGTCCACGAGACGCTGGCCCGCCTCGCCGCGTCCGCCGGCGGCGGCGTCGACCTGTTCCCGCTGCACCACCACGCCTTCGTCGGTGCCGTGGTCGCCCGCGCCCATCTGCTCGCCGCCGCCGGCCGCCCCGCCGAGGGCCTGGACCTGCTCGTCGCGGCGACCGGTTACGCGCCGCAGACCGACTGGGCCGGGGTGCCCTGGGTCACCGCACCCGAACTGGCCGAACGGCTCGCCCCGGAGCACGCCGCGCGCCTCCTCATGCAGGTCTGCGCGGCGGTGCCCGACCCGGTGCCACGCGCCGGCCGGCCGGCGCTGGCCGCGTACCTCGCCCTCGCCCGCAACGCCGTCACCGTCCACCCCGAGCACGGCCTGCTGCTGGGCGCGGCGTCCGCGCTGGCCCGACGCGTCGGCGAGGTCACGCTGGCCGTCCGGTGGGCCGCTCGGGGCGTACGCGCGGAGCCGTCGAAGATGGGCGAGGTCTGGCTCGGGTACGCGTACCGCAGCGCGGGCCGGACCCGGGAGGCGCTCGCCGCCCTCGGTCGGGCCGTCGGACACGACCCCGACGACCTCGCCGTCTACGCCGACATCGCCGGCACCCTGGCCGACATCGGCCGGCTCGACGAGGCGCTGGACTGGATCGACCGCGCGCTGGCCCGGGACCCGACCTTCGACTGTGCCGTGCACACCGGGCACCGGCTGCGCTACCAGCGCGACGGCGACACCGCCCACCTGGTTGCGCTCGCCGACTTCGTCCGCGACCACCCGGACGACTCGCACGAGCACGGCGACCTCGCCGAGAGCTGCCGGGGCCGGCCCTGGCTCGGGCAGGTCACGCCGGCCACCGGGCCGGTCGTCGACGCGTTGCGTCGAGCGGTCACCGAGGGTTCGGGCACCGCCGTACGCCTGACGACGCCGGCACCACCGAGCGCCCTGCGGGTGGTCGCGGCCGCCGCTCCCGGCCTGCGGGTCGACGTGGCGGAGGTCGTCGGGCCGGACCCCCGGGAGCCGCGCCGGGCCGGGGTCAGCACGCTCTGGCACTACGACGGCGCCAGCGTGACTCCGGCGGTCCCGGCACCGTCACCGGCGGCCGCCGACCGGGTCCGCCAGCTCGCGCACCCCGCGTGGCCGCACCCGCCGGCCGCCTACGACGCGGCGGTCGGGCTGGCCACCCTCGACCTGCCCGACCTGCTCGGCCTGCTCGTGCACCCGCCCGAGCCGCCGGCCACCGCGGTCGGTCGGGTGCTCGGCGGTCACGACCCGACACTCTGGGTGCGCTGCGTGCAGGTCTGGGCCTGTCTCGGCCTGCTGCACCATCGCACCGACGAGCCGTGGGACACGTCGACCCGGCGGACGGTGCTGCTGGACCTGGTCTGGGGCGTGGAGGACTGGATCACCGAGGCCGCGCTCTTCGCGCTGGTCACCGCCGCCTGGGTCGACCCGGCCGTACGCCCCGACGTGGCCGCCGTGGTGGCCGAGCGGCTCGCGGACGCCCGAACGGCGGCCCGGGACCGGCCCGTGCCGATCGCCGCCTCCCTGGCCCACCTGGCCCTGTCCACCCCCGACCTGGACCGCGAGACGGCGACGCTGGCCAGGGACCTCATCGCGAGCGGCCCCACCACCGTCCCCCGCCCCCGCCTGGCCCGCCTGACCCGCCTCTGGCAAGCCCTAACCCGCCGCCCCACCTAACCCCCTCCCTCCCTCGCCCGCCCTCCCACCCCCCGCCCTCCCCCCACCCCTCCCACCCCTCACCCTCGTGATCAAGAGCTTTGCGTCACCGGAGGCCGGATTTCTGACGCAAACCTCTTGATCACCGAGGCGAGGGCGGGGGGAGGGCGGGCGGGCGGGAGGGAGGGCGGGAGGGGGGAGGGAGGGGGGGAGGGGGGGAGGGGGAGGGGTTAGGCCACGGGGGCCTTGCCGAGGGCGGTTTCGGCCTGCTCTTCCGGGGTGGTCTGCGCGGCGGGCTCGTTGGCGGTGCGCAGCGGGATCTCCTTGATGAACCAGGCGAGCACCGGCACGGCCACGGTGAAGAGGACCGCCCACCAGAAGACGTGCGAGATGGCGTCGGCGAGGCCGCCGAGGACCAGCTCACGGGCCTGCTCCGGCAACTGCCGGAGCCTGTCCAGGTCGATCCCGGGGCCCGCCTCGCCGCCGCTACCGCCGAAGGCCGAGCCGGCCGCCGAGTGGGCGAGCCGGTTGGCGAAGATCGCGCCGAACAGCGAGATGCCGAACGAGCCGCCGATCGACCGGAAGAAGGTGGCCGCGCCGCTCGCCGCGCCGAGGTCCTTCTGCTCCACGCTGTTCTGCGCGATCAGCATGGAGGTCTGCATGAGGAAGCCCATGCCGACACCCAGCACGATCATGAAGAGCGAGGACTCCACCTTGCTGGTACCGACGTCCAGCATGGTCAGCAGACCCATGCCGGCGGTCATCACGACGCCGCCGACGATCGGGTACGCCCGGTAGCGGCCGGTCCGGGTGATCGCACGGCCGATGAGCAGCGAGACCACCAGCATGCCGAACATCAGCGGGAGCAGCAGCAGGCCGCTGTTGGTGGCCGAGGCGCCCTGCACGGTCTGCTGGTAGAGCGGCAGGAAGTTCATGGCGCCGAACATCGCGAAGCCGAGCAGGAAGCCGATCACCGAGATCAGCGCGAAGTTGCGGTTAGCGAAGAGACGCAGCGGCAGGATCGGCTCGGGAGCCCGTCGCTCGACGAAACCGAACGCGACCAGCGCGACGAGCGCCAGCGCGGCCAGGCCCAGGATCGGGCCGGAGGCCCAGTCGTACTGGTTGCCGCCCCAGGTGGTGATCAGCACGATCGCGGTGATGCCGACCGAGAGCAGCGCGGCGCCGAGCCAGTCGATCCGGTGCTCGGTGCGGTACTTCGGCAGGTGCATGGTGGTGATCAGAACCGCGAGCGCGACGCCGCCGAGCGGCAGGTTGACGTAGAACGCCCAGCGCCAGGAGAGGTGGTCGGTGATGAAGCCGCCGACCAGCGGGCCGGCGACCATGGCGATGGCCATGATGCCGGCGATCATGCCCTGGTAGCGCCCGCGCTCGCGGGGCGGGACCAGGTCGCCGATGATCGCCATGACGCCGACCATCAGACCGCCGGCGCCGAGGCCCTGGACGGCCCGGAAGGCGATCAGCTGCACCATGCCGTCGGCCGGGCCGCCGAGGAAGCCGGAGCCGGACATGCCGCACAGCGCGGAGCCGACGAGGAAGATCACGACCGAGGTGAGGAAGACCGACTTGCGGCCGTAGAGGTCGCCGAGCTTGCCCCAGATCGGGGTGGAGACCGTGGTGCCGAGCACGTACGCGGTGACGACCCAGGTGAAGTGGTCGAGGCCGCCGAACTCGTTCACGATCCGCGGCAGCGCGGTGCTGACGATCATGTTGTCGAGCATCGCGAGCATCATCGCGATCATCAGACCGAAGAGCACGACCCGTACGTTGGGTCGTGCGGCGGCCTGGGTTGCCTGGGTCATCGGTACGCTCCCCCCGGAGGCGGCGGCTCACTTACTTGCCGCCCGGCTAGTTGACTTACTAGCCGCACGGTAAGCTGGCGGACGAACGATGGTCAAGCGAATTGGGTGGTACGGGTGAAGGAGAGCACCGGCGGCACGCGGGAGCGCATCCAGGCTGTCGCGCTGGAACTCTTCACCGAGCAGGGGTACGAGAAGACCTCGCTGCGGGAGATCGCCGAGCGGCTGAACGTGACCAAGGCCGCCCTGTACTACCACTTCAAGAGCAAGGACGAGATCGTCACCAGCTTCGTCAACGACCGGCTGGAGCGCATCGACGAGCTGGTCGCCTGGGCCGAGTCGCAGCCGCCCACCCGGGAGACGCGCCGGGAGCTCATCGCCCAGTACGCCGACACGATGTTCGCCGGCGACCACCCCTCGGTGATGCGCTTCTTCGAACAGAACCAGACGGTGCTCAAGAGCCTCGCGGCCGGGCAGCAGATGCGCGGACGGATGATGCGCCTGGCCAGCGAGCTGTGCCGGGGCGACGACTCACCGCGCGCCCAACTGCGTGCCGCCCTCTCCCTGTTCGCCGTGCACACCAGCTGGTTCGCCGTCCGTACGCCGCACATCACCGACGCGGACCGGCGGAAGATCGCCCTTGAGGTGGCCGACGAACTGCTCGCGCGGATCGGCCAGCCCGCCGACGACGGCACGGCGCCGGCCACCGAGGCGGACGGCGGCACGACACCGGGCTCCGGGCCGGCCGCGCGCGGCTGACCGGGCCACCACACGGTCCGGTTCAGGCCCGGGGCAGCTCCAGCCGCAGGCCGAGCAGCCGCACGCCGGGCGCCGGTGACCAGTCCTTCTCGGGGGCGCGGACGAAACCGCGCCGTTGGTAGAGCCGTTGTGCGCTCTCGGCCATCCCGCCGCGTACGCAGATCACCACCGCCGAGCAGCCCAGCTCCCCGGCCCGGGCGACACAGGCGTCGACCAGCGCCGCGCCGATACCCCGCCCCTGGCCCACCGGGTCGACGGCCAGCATCCGGAACTCCGCCTCGCCGGCGGCGGACAGCTCGGCGAACCGGCTGCCGGGAAGCACGAAGGTGACCGAGCCGAGCACGTTCTCGGCGTCGTCCACGGCGACCAGCACCTCGCCGTGTGCGGCGCGGGTCGCCACGTCGGCGAGCACCGCGCCGTAACCGTGCTCGCCCTTGAGCTGCCCGTCCGCCTCGTACGCCGCCAGTGTCAGGCGGGCGATCGACGCGAAGTCGTCGGGCGTCGCCGCCCGGACGCGCACTGTGGTCAAGCGATCACCGCGATGAGGTCACCGTCCTGCACCACGTCGCCCTCGTTGACGGCGAGTTGCTGCACGACGCCGTCGGACTCGGCGATGACGGGGATCTCCATCTTCATCGACTCGAGGATCACCAGCGTGTCGCCCTCGGACACCGTGTCACCTGCCGACGCGACGACCTTCCAGACGTTCGCCACCATCTCGGCCCGGATCTCCTCGGCCATCTCACGGCCCTCCCTCTCACGATGCCTGCCGACGTATCCAATCATGCGGCGCGGGCCGGCGGGCGTGGAGCGGGCTCGACGGAGGGTGGAGGCGGCCCGGCGCGGTGTGGCGGGTGCGGGCGGCACTAGCATCTAGCGGGTCGGACCCGGTCGCCGGGCCGCCCGGTGCGCGCATCGGCGTCGCGGCCGCGCGCAGCCGGATCAGCCATTACGAGGAGGTCACCATGGCGAAGAAGGCCCGGAAGAAGAAGGCCCGTAAGAAGAGCGGCGCGAACCACGGCAAGCGCCCCAACTCCTGACCTCGGCGGCGGGCACGCCTCGCCGACGATCAGTCGAAATCCCGGCCGCGGGCCGGGGACGCCGGTGGCCCGGGTCGACATCGACCCGGGCCACCGGTTTGTCCGTCAGTGGTGCGATCAGTCAGCTCAGTCGGCCAGCTCGCGCGAGTCGGTGCCCTCGAAGACCACCAACTCGGTCAGCTTGAGCCGCAGCCGCTCCCGCAGCTGGTCGGGCGCGGTCTCGTTGCCGCAGCACCGCGCCACCAGCGCCCGGACCTCCTGCTCGATGCCGTACTCGCGCAGGCAGGGGCCGCAGTCGTCGAGGTGGTGGCGGATCAGGCTCCGGCGCTCGTCGGCGCACTCCAGGTCGAGGTAGAGGTAGACCTCGGCGAGCACCTCACGGCAGTCCGTCTCGTGCGGTTCCCCACAGCTCACGTCACACCTCCCGGCCGGCGGATGCGGTCGAGCCCTTGGCGGCGGCGGAGAAGCCCCGCTCCCGCGCGTACTGCTCCAACAGCTTGCGCAGATTACGCCGACCGCGGTGCAGACGCGACATCACCGTGCCGATCGGCGTACCCATGATGTCGGCGACCTCCTTGTAGGAGAACCCCTCGACATCGGTCAGGTAGACCGCCAGGCGGAACTCCTCCGGCAACTGCTGGAGGGCCTCCTTGACGTCGCTGTCCGGCAGCCGGTCCAGCGCCTCCGTCTCAGCGGAACGCAACCCGCTGGAGGTGTGCGACTCCGCCTCGGCGAGCTGCCAGTCGGTGATCTCGTCGGTCGGCGCCTGCACCGGCTGGCGCTGCCGCCGCCGGTACGAGTTGATGTAGGTGTTGGTCAGGATCCGGTAGAGCCAGGCCTTCAGGTTGGTGCCCTGCTCGAACTGGTGGAACGCGGCGTACGCCTTCAGGTACGTCTCCTGGACCAGATCCTCGGCATCCGCCGGGTTGCGGGTCATCCGCAGCCCAGCAGCGTAGAGCTGATCGACGAAAGGCATCGCGTCCCGCTCGAATCGGGCCCTACGCTCGTCCGTCTTCTCGGTGGTCAACCGCACATCCCCTCGCGTCGGATGCTTCCCCGCCGAGGATACGCGTACGGACCTGCCCCCAGATTCACTTCCGGCCGGTGTGCTGGTGCTCACCGCGGCCGCCCCGCCGGGCTCCCCCGTCACGGGCCACTCGGGCGCGGCGAGCAGTTCACGCAACTGACGCGCGTCCTGGTCGTCCCGCTCCCGGCTCCGGATCTCCGTAGGCACCGGTCCCCCCTCCGCTGGAAAAAGCCGTCCGGGGGTAGTAACGCCCGAGGCGCTCCGGAACATTCCGGCCGCCGTGCGCTCCTGACCGCCCCTTTCCTGGCCCCGGCGTCGGCGAAACCGGCGCTGGGACCAGGAAGGGCCTGGGAGGATGGTTCCGCCGCCCGAACCGGGCCGCCGGCACCAACCGATGCAACGACCCGGCGCGTCCGCCGGAAACGGGCCGCCGGCGCGGCGCCGGGTCACGCGCCGACCCGCGCGGTTTCCCCATGGCGTACGGACGAGCGCCGCGCGTCACGCGGCCCCGAGCCCCCGCGTCACGCGGCCAGCCAGCCCCGGTCGCGCAGCCAGTCCCGCACCACGGCCGCCGTTCCGGACGGGTCCTTCCGCAGGTCGTGCACCTCCCCCGGCCGGGTCACCACGGTCACCTCCGAGCTCGGCGCGGGCATGCCGAAGGGGTCCCGGTCGCCGTTGACCACGAGGGTCGGCAGGCCCGTCCGCAGCTCGTCGGCGCGGGAGCGCTCCGGCCGGCCCGGTGGGTGCAGCGGGAAGGCGAGCGCGACGATCCCGGCCGCGCCGACCGCCCGCGCCGTGCGACAGGCCACCCGCGCACCGCTGGACCGCCCGCCGACGAGCAGCACGGACACGTCGGCGTGCCGCTCCCGCAGCGTCGCCAGCACCGCCGTCCACGCCTCGTCCAGGTGCCCGGCGGGCGCCGGCGCGCGGCGGCCGGCGACCCGGTAGGGCTGCGTCACCCGGATCACCGCGACACCGCCGGCGACCGCCGCGTCGCGGACCGCGAGCAGATCCGGTGCGTCGACGTCGCCGCCCGCCCCGTGACCGAGCACCAGCAGGGCGCTCGGCCGGCCGGGCGGCAGGTCCGTGTCGACACGGGCCGGGCCGCGCGGAGTGCTGATCTCGTCGCTGCTGGTCACCGGGCCATTCTCCATGATCCACACGCGTTCCGTGCGGTAGCGGCAGCCGGTGACCGGATACCGCTACCGCACAGAAATGGAGTCGATCAAGGGGCCAGAGGCCAGCGCGGGTCGGATCAGCTGAGCGGGACGAGGGTCAGCAGACGGTCGCGCACCGGCGGGCCGGCCTCGTCGGCGGCGTCCGGGTCGGGCTGCACCTCGCCGCGCCAGGCGACCAGCATGGCGCGCCGTTCGCGGGGCGTGGTGCCGCCCCAGACGCCGTGGCAGTCACCGACCTCAAGCGCCCAGGCGAGGCAGGAGCCCTGCACCTCGCAGCTGCGGCAGAGCGAGACCGCGGCGTCGGCGGGCTCGTTCGGCGCCGGAAAGAACGTTTCCGGATCGACATTCTGGCAGGTGCCTCTGGTCCGCCACGCCTCGTCCTGACGCCGCTCGCGCAGTGCGCGGAGCAGTCGTGGATCTCGTCGTGCGGCGGCCACCTCATGCGGACGGGGCATGCGCGCCCGGGTCATCCACCCACCTCCCCCGTGGGACCGGCAAGATCGATGGGTGTCGTCCGCCCCCTGCGGATCGACACTCACCACCGGCGCTGTGTTCTATCGCACTTATGGGCACCGTCACAAGGGCCTGCCGCGAAGATGGCCGAACGGCTAAGCGACGTTTCGCCAGCAAATCTGGCAAATCAGCCCGCGCCAATGTGCGGAGCGTGATCAGAAGAGCGTCAATTCCTCCGGCGCGGGCGACCCGGCGTCACCACGACGGGCGGCGGCGGGCAGCGGCACCCGCTCGATCAGCCGTGGGCCGTCGTTGCGGACGTCGCCGACCGCCGGGCCCACCGGCCGGACCTCCAGCCCCGAGAGCCAGTCGGCCGCGGGCGGGACGAGCAACGCCTGCGGGTCGTCGTCGGCCGGCGCCAGCCAGGGCGCCCAGCGTTCGCGGGGCAGCAGAACGGGCATCCGGTCGTGCACCTCGGCCAGCTCCCCCACGGCGGCGGTGGTGAGCACGCTGAAGGTGAGCCGCTCCTCGTCGCCCGATCCCCAGACGGACCAGATACCGGCGAAGGCGAGCACCGAGCCGTCGCGTGGGGTCATGTAGTAGGCCTGCCGGCCGCCGGCCCACCGGACCCACTCGTACCAGCCGTCGGCGGGCACCAGGCAGCGGCGGCGGGCGAAGGCTCCTGCGTACGCCCGGCTGGTGGCGACCGTCTCGGCACGCGCGTTGATCATCCGCGCGGCGGCGGACGGGGTGCGGGACCAGTGCGGGAGGAAACCCCAGCGGCCGGCGGCCAGGACGCGGTGGCCCTCGGCGGACAGCCGGACCACCGGGACCGGGTCGGTCGGCGCGACGTTGTGGTCGGGGCCGAGTCGCCCGTCCGTCTCGTCGTACGCCTCGAAGATCGCGCTCAGATCTCCCGCGCTCCGGGTCGTCGCGTACCTGCCGCACACACCGGACACGCTAACGCGCCGTGCGGTCACCCGCTGTCCCGCCAACCGGGAGTCGGGCCGGCGGTCGACGCCGCACACGCCGGGACACGGCAGAATGTAACTGTGGGAAACCTGACCGCGACCCGGCCGCTCCAGCCGTGGACCGCACCGACCGCCACCGACCCGGTCGCGGTCACGCTGCGCCTGCCCGGCTCCAAGTCGCTGACCGCCCGAGCGTTGGTGCTCAGCGCCCTGGCCAGCGGCCCGTCGACGCTCGCCGGTCCGCTGCGGGCTCGCGACACCGAGCTGATGGCCGCCGGCCTGCGGGCGATGGGCGCCCACATGTCGATCAGCGACGACGACCGCTGGCTGGTCCGGCCGCACCGGCTCGTCGGCCCCGCGCACGTCGACGTCGGTCTCGCCGGCACGATCATGCGGTTCGTCCCCCCGGTGGCCGGTCTGGCCGACGGCCGGATCACCTTCGACGGCGACCCGCAGGCGCGCACGCGTCCACTCGGCCCGCTGATCGGCGCGCTGCGCTCGCTCGGGGTGCGGATCGACGTCGACGGCTCGGACAGCCTGCCGCTGACGGTGCACGGCGCCGGCCGGGTCTCCGGCGGGGAGGTCGTCATCGACGCGTCCGCCTCCAGCCAGCTGGTCTCCGGCCTGTTGTTGGCCGCGCCCCGCTTCGACCGCGGGGTCGTGGTCCGGCACGTCGGGCCGCCGGTCCCGTCCGCCCCGCACCTGCGGATGACCGTGCGGATGCTCCGGGCGGCGGGCGCCGCGGTCGACGACACCGTGCCCGACGTCTGGACGGTCGAGCCGGGGCCGCTGACCGGACGTGGCTGGGAGATCGAGCCGGACCTGTCCGGCGCGGTGCCGTTCTTCGCCGCGGCCCTGGTCACCGGCGGTGAGGTGACCGTCCAGGGTTGGCCGCACAGCAGCGCCCAGCCGGTGGAACGGTTCCGTGAGCTGTTGCAGCGCATGGGCGGCGAGGTGACGCTCTCCACCGAGGGGTTGACCGTGCGGGGCACCGGCGTGGTGCACGGGCTGGAGGCCGACCTCTCCGACGTGAGCGAGTTGACCCCCGCGCTGACCGCGCTGGCGATGCTGGCCGACTCGCCGTCCCGGTTCACCGGGGTCGCCCACATCCGGGGCCACGAGACCGATCGGATCGCCGCGCTGGCCCGCGAGTTCGCCGCGCTCGGCGCCGACCTCACCGAGTCCCGCGACGGGCTGGAGATCCGGCCGCGTCCGCTGCGCGGCGGGACCTTCCGGACGTACGCCGACCACCGGATGGCGCACGCCGCGGCGGTGGCCGGGCTCGCCGTGCCCGGCATCGAGCTCGACGACGTGGCGTGTACCTCGAAGACGATGCCCGAGTTCCCGGCACTATGGTCAGCGATGGTGACCGGTAAGAGCTGAGGCGACGGAGGACGGTCCTGGCGACCAAGCGGCGGGAGTACGACGAGGACGACGTACGGGTTCGGCCCGGTAGGTCCTCGCGCCCGCGTACGCGGACCCGGCCCCAGCACGCCGACGCGGTCGACGGGTTCGTGATCGCGGTCGACCGGGGGCGCTACACCTGCGTGGTCGGTGCGCTCGACGCCCCGACGGTGACCGCCATGCGCGCCCGGGAGCTGGGCCGCAAGTCGGTGGTGGTCGGCGACCGGGTGAGCCTGGTCGGGGACACCTCCGGGGCGGCGGGCGCGCTGGCCCGGATCGTCCGGATCGCCGAGCGGCGGTCGGTGTTGCGTCGCACGGCCGAGGACGACGCGACGACGGCCGAGGGCCGGCTGGAGCGGGTGGTGGTGGCCAACGCCGACCAGTTGGTGATCGTGAGCGCGCTGGCCGACCCGCCGCCGCGCACCGGGTTCATCGACCGGTGCCTGGTGGCCGCGTACGACGCGGACGTCGAGCCGCTGCTCTGCCTGACGAAGGCGGACCTGGCCGGGCCGGAGGCGGTGCTCGACTACTACGCCGAGCTGGAGCTGCCGTACGTGCTGATCCGCCCCGACTCGGAGCTGGACGCCCTGCGGGCGCTGCTCGCCGATCGGGTCTCGGTGCTCGTGGGCCACTCCGGGGTGGGCAAGTCGACGCTGGTCAACCGGCTGGTGCCGGACGCCGCCCGCGCGGTCGGCACGGTCAGCGCGATCGGCCGCGGCCGGCACACCTCGACGAGCGCGGTCGCGCTGCGCCTGCCGGCCGAGCCGGACCGGGACGGCGGCCGCCGGCGGTCCCGGGCCGACGTCGCCGAGGGCTGGATCATCGACACCCCGGGCGTCCGCAGCTTCGGGCTGGCGCACGTGTCGGCGGACAGTCTCCTGCACGGCTTCCCCGACCTGGTCGAGGGCACCGTGGACTGCCCGGCCAACTGCCCGCACACCGCCGACGAGCCGGACTGCGGGTTGGACGCCTGGGTGGCCGCCGGCAAGGCCGACCCGCGCCGGCTCGCCTCGTACCGCCGGCTGCTGGCCTCGCGTGCCGGCGACACCGACCAGCGCGACACCGACCAGCGCGGGCCCGGTGAGGACGACCGGCGCGGGCCTGACGAGTGACCGCCGTCGGCATCGGCTAGGTTCCGGGCATGACCGGGTACGCCGCCGACCTCGACCTCGCCCACCTGCTCGCCGACGCCGCCGACGCGGTGTCGACGGCCCGTTTCCGCGCTCTCGACCTGCGGGTGGAGGCCAAGCCCGACCTGACCCCGGTCTCCGACGCGGACACCGCGGTGGAGCGGGAGATCCGGGCGCTGCTGGCAACCCACCGCCCGGCCGACGGGCTGCTCGGCGAGGAGTACGGCGCGCAGCCGGCAACCCGGCCGGAGGGCCGCCGCTGGGTGATCGACCCGATCGACGGCACGAAGAACTTCGTCCGGGGCGTGCCGGTGTGGGCGACCCTGATCGCGCTTCTGGAGGGTGATCGGCCGGTGCTCGGCCTGGTCTCCGCGCCGGCGCTGGGCCGCCGCTGGTGGGCCGCGGAGGGCGCCGGGGCGTACGCCGGCCGGGACCGGGCCACCGGCGAGCCGATCCGGGTCTCCGGGGTGGGGCGGCTCGCCGACGCGAGCTTCTGCTACTCCTCCCTGACCGGCTGGGAGGACGCCGGCCGGCTGGACGCGGTGCTCGACCTGATGCGGGACTGCTGGCGCAGCCGGGCGTACGGGGATTTCTACGGTTACATGCTGCTCGCCGAGGGCGCACTCGACGTGATGGTGGAGCCGGAACTGTCGCTGTGGGACGTCGCCGCGCTGGTGCCGATCGTCGCCGAGGCCGGGGGCACGATCACCGATCTGTCCGGCGCTCCCGCCCTGGCCAGCGGCCCGGTGGGCGAGCACAGCGCCGTCGCGAGCAACGGCGCGCTGCACGCCGACATCCTGGCGCGGCTGGGTCCACCAGCCGCGCGCTGACCCCCGGCAACCTCTATCCTCGCGGGGTGGTCTCCTCCGGCTGGTGCTTCCTCGCGGCGATGATCATCGCGTACGGCATCGCCAACCTGCTCCAGTCGGTGGCCGCGGCCCGCACGACGGTGCACCACACCTTCGATCCCGGGCTGCTGCTGCGGCTCGCCGGCCACCGGACCTACCTGGTCGGGCTGGGCTGTCAGGTCGGCGGCTTCGTGCTGGCGTTCCTGGCCCGCCGCGACCTACCGCTGTTCCTGGTGCAGGCGAGCGTGGCGGCGGGGCTCGGGGTCACCGCGATCCTGGGCGTGATCGTGCTGAAGTGGCGGCTGCCGGTGGCCGAGGTGGTGCTGCTGGCGTTGCTCTTCGCCGGGATCAGCGCGCTGGTGCTGGCGGCCCGGCCGGCCCCGTCGCGGCAGCTCGGCCCGGCCGGGCTGGTCGCCCTGCTGGTAGTGCTCGTCGCCATCGCGGTGGCCGGTTTCTTCGCCGTCCGGCTGCACGGCGCGCCCGGTTCGGTGGCGCTCGGTTCGCTGGCCGGCCTGGCGTTCTCCGCCGCCGCGGTGGCCGCCCGGCCGCTGGCCTCCACGCCGTCGGCCGAGGTGTTCGTCCGCAACCCGCTGCTCTACCTGCTGGTCGCGCACTCGATCGTCGGGCAGTTGCTGCTCGGCCTGGCGATGCAGCGTGGTTCGACCACGGCGGCGGTGGCCGCGATGGACGCGGCCGGGGCGCTGCCCGCGGCGATCGTGGGCCTGCTGCTGCTCAACGACAAGATCTGGCCGGGCCGGGAGTGGCTGGCCGGGGTGGGTTTCCTGGTCACACTGGGCGCGGTGATCGGACTGACCCGGTACGCCGAACCGCAGCACCACCACGCGGCCGCGCCCGACCGCGGCCGGGCGATGGCGGGCGCCGGCCAGCCGCTCTGAGCGACCCGCGCACCCGGCCGGTCAGGCCTCGACGGGCTTGCGCCGGCCCACCACCCGCTCGTAGAGGCGCTCCAGCGCCCCGGCGGTCCGCTCCCACGTGTAGCTGCACCGCACCCGGTCCACCGCCGCGTGCCCGTACGCGAACCGCCCGGCGTTGTCGGCGAGCAGCCGGCGCAGCGTCACCCCCAGGGTGCGGACGTCGCCCGGCGGCACCAGTCGGCCGGTGACCTCGTCCACGACCGCGTCGGCGATCCCGCCCATCGCGTAGCCGACCACCGGAACGCCGCAGGCCATCGCCTCCAGTGACACCCGGCCGGCCGACGAGTAGTGCGGGGTGCAGGCGACCACGTCCGCGGACCGGTACCAGGTCGCCATCTGGTCGTGCGGCACGGCGCCCACCAGGCGTACCTGCTCGGCGACGCCGTGGCGCTCGGCAAGCTCGCGCAGCCGGCGAGCCTCGGCGTGGGTGGCGAGCTCCTCGACGGGCGGCCCGCCCGCGATCACCAGCTCGGCGTCGCCGACCAGGCGCATCGCGCGGATCAGGTCCTCCTGGCCGTGCCCCGCCGCGAGACCGCCGACGGAGAGGATGCGGGCCCGCTGGTCCCGTGGCGCCGCCTCACCGTCCGGGTGGAACTGCTCGGTGTCCACCCCGGTAGGCACCATCGCCACCGACGTGCGTTGCAGGCCCATCCGGGTGAGTTCGTCGACCTCGTCGTTGCACTGGGCGACGGCGATGTCCACCGCCCGGGTCAACGCCCGCTCCAGCGGGATCCGCTGGCCCGGGCCGTCGTACTCGCGGCCGAGGTGGCGCAGCTGCTCGACGCCGAGCGAGTGGAACGTCTGCACGACCGGGATGTCGGTCTCCCGCACGGCGTGCGCGGCGGCGAGCCCACCGACCCAGTAGTGCCCGTGCACGACGTCCGGCTGCCACTCGCCCGTCCAGCGGTCGGTCAGCCACGCGCCGAACTCGGGCACGAGCGGTACGAGGTCGGCGGTGGGCAGCGGGGCGGCGGGCCCGATGGGGACGCGCTCCACCCGATAGCCGTCGAGGTCCACCGTGGCGGGCGACGCCGGGTCGTCCCGGCGTTCGTAGACCCGCACGTCGTGGCCCCGTCCGGCCAGCTCGGCAGCGACCCGTGCGATGTGGTGGTGGGTGCCGACGGTGGGGCCGTCGGACGTCCGAAACGGGTCAGCGTGCGCGCAGACGAGACCGACGCGCATGGGTCACCTCCATGCGATCTTCAGCGGTGGTCCTCCCGGTCAGAGGGTCCCATTAACCAGGGGCTCGTAAGCCGAAACCTGGCAGATCAGGAAGAGCCCGGCAGGTGCCTCAGACACTTGCGCCACGGCAATCACCACCAGGCGCTCGTGTGACCGCCCGGTTGATCACATTGCGTGGCGATCCCCGGCGTCTCGGCGGCATGAGGCGGCCCGACCGGGGGTACCGGCGAAGAATGCCTCTCACCCGCAGCCTCGACGACGCCACCGTGGTGATCACCGGCGCCTCCAGCGGGATCGGCACGGCCACCGCGTACGCGCTGGCCCGGCGTGGTGCGGCCGTCGTGCTGGCCGCCCGGAGCGAGTCCGCCCTGACCTCGGTGGCGCAGCGTTGCCGGGAGCTGGGCGGCCGGGCGCTGGTCGTGCCGACCGACGTGACCGACGCCGACTCCGTGCAGCGCCTCGCCGACCGGGCGGCCGCCGAGTTCGGCCGGATCGACGGCTGGATCAACAACGCGGCGGTGAGCGCCGTCGGGCTCTTCGACGAGATCCCGGTGGCCGAGTTCCGTCGCGTGCTGGAGGTGAACCTGCTCGGCGCGGTGCACGGCATCCGGGCCGCGCTGCCCCACCTCGGCGCCGCCGGTGGCGGGGTGGTGATCAACAACGCCTCGGTCCTCGCCGAGGTGGCGATGCCGTACCAGTCGGCGTACAACGCGACCAAGCACGGCATCCGCGGGCTCGCCGACACCGTGCGGCAGGAGCTGCGGGTCACCGGCCGCGGCAACATCTCGATCTGCACGGTCCTGCCGGCCACCATCGACACCCCGTTCTTCCGGCACGCGGCGAACCACACCGGCCGGGAACTCGTCCCACCGCCCCCGATCTACCCGCCGGAGAAGGTGGCGGCGACCATCGTGCGGCTGCTGCGCCGTCCGCGCCGCGAGGCGTACGCGGGAGGCGCGGCACGGCTCATCGGCCTCCAGTGGCGGCTGGCGCCGACGCTCGCCGAACGCACCCTCGGCTGGTACACGCACCGGACCCAGTTCGGGCCGGGCGCCCGGGCGGACACCAGCGGCAACGTGTTCCGAGCGGACGCGGAGGGCCGGCGCGACGGCGGATGGCAGGGTCGTCGCCGGCAACTGGTGCGGATGACCGCCGCGTTCGGTCTCGCCGCCGCCGGCACGGCGGTCGGCACGATGGCGGCGCGGACCCGCCGGGCCAGGGCGGGTCGCTGATGGGCCGGACCGAGCGGACGGATGCCCGGGCGGCGACCGGCAGGCACCATGAGACGATCCTGCGGACGGACCTGCGCTGCCTGGTCGAGGCGGACGAGTCGGGTCCGGTCGTCCGGGTCACCGGCGTGCTCGACCGGTCCGGCACGGCCGCCGTGCGCGACGCGCTGCTCGACGTGCTCTGCGCCCGGCCCGGCCCGGTGGTGGCCGACCTGACCGGCCTGCGGATCGCCGACCCGGCCGCCCGCGCGGTCTTCGCCGACGTCGACCGTGAGGTCGCCGACTGGCCGGCGGCCGGCCTGCTGCTGTCCGATCCGGGTGCCACCGCCGGTGACCCGGCGCTGGGCCGGACGCCCGTCTGGCCGAGCCTGGACGGCGCGTTGGCCGCGCTCGCGGAGTCGCCGATGGCCGCCGTGCTCAACGCCGAGCTCGCCCCGGTGCTGGGGGCCGCCCGGGAGGCCCGGGAGCTGGTCGCCGACGGGTGTCGACGGTGGGGCCTGCCGGCCCTCGCCGAGCCGGGCACCATCGCGGTCACCGAGATGGTCAACAACGTGGTGGCGCACGCCCGCACGCCGATGACCGTGCGGCTCGCTCCGGACGGCGACCAGCTGCACCTGGCGGTGCGGGACCGTTCGACGCGGCAACCGGCGTTCGCCGGGCTCGCCCCGCCGACGTCGACCGGCGGCCGGGGTCTCCTGTTGATCGACACGGTGGCCCGGCGGTGGGGCAGTACCCCGGTCCCGGACGGCAAGGTCGTGTGGTGCGTTCTCGACCCCGCCGACCAGCCGCCGGCCTGATCGCCGGAGGCGATGGCGGCGCCTGACCGTTTGATGGCCTCTTGCGGCTTTCGTCAGCCCCGGCCAGGGCATGATCGACGGATCGAGTGGGTAGAGATCCGTCATGCGCGACGACGAGTACCCGACCCCCGTGTCCGACCCCGAGGCCGACGGCCTGCCGGGGACCGCCGACGACGACTCGACCGCGAACGACGACGTGCTGACCGGTCGCGAGGCGGACGGCCCGGACCCCGCCCAGCTGCCGGCGGACCGGACACCGCTCGCCGTCGACCGGTTCGGGACCACCGCCGACGAACAGCTCGACGGTGAGTCGCTCGACTACAAGCTCCAGCGGGAGCGCTTCGAGCGGCCGGTGGACGACCCGCTGGCCGGGCCGGTCGACCCGGCCATCGCCGCCGAGGCGGACAGCCGGGAGATGGCGGCGCAGGCCCAGCTCGACGCCGACGTGATCGACCCGGGCCCGACCTCGGACCCCGACTCGCCGGTCTCGCTCTACGACCACGGCCAGCTCGGCACGGTCGCGGACGCCACCGTCGGCCGGATCGTCGAACCGGACGAGGGCGCGCACACCGACCAGGAGACCGACAACGTGGCGTACGACGCGGGCTCCGCCGGCGGCGGCGCGAGCGCCGAGGAGCTGGCGATCCACGAGACCCAGCCGCCGCACTCCGTCTGACCGCGGCCCGGCGACTCAGTCGTCCAGGCCCCGTTCGATCGCGTACCGGGTCAGCTCGACCCGGTTGTGCAGCTGCAGCTTGCCCAGCGTGTTCTGGACGTGGTTCTGCACCGTACGGTGCGACAGCCCGAGCCGCTGGGCGATCTGCTTGTACGACATCCCCTTGGCGACCAGCCGGAGCACCTCGGTCTCCCGGTCGGTGAGCCGAGGCGCGGCACCGCCGTCCGGCGCGCCACCCGGGCCGTCGGGCCCGTCGGGCGGCGGGTCGGCCGCCAGCCGGCGGTACTCACCCAGGACCAGGCCGGCGAGGCCCGGAGTGAAGACCGGCTCTCCGGCCGCCGTGCGGCGCACCGCGTCCAAGAACTCGCTCGGCGCGGCCGACTTGACCAGGTAGCCGGTGGCGCCCGCCTTGACCGCGTCCAGGACGCTCTGCTGCTCGCCGCTGGCCGACAGCATCAGCACCCGCACCTGCGGCAGCGCGGCGCGCAGGCCCTGGATCACGTCCACGCCGGAGACGTCCGGCAGTTGGAGGTCCAGCACCACCACGTCGGGTCGGGCGGCGGCCGCCACGCGGACCGCCTGCCGGCCCTCGCCGGTGGTGGCCACGACCAGGTGGCCGGCCTCGGTCAGGTCCCGGGCCACGCCCTCACGCCACATCGGGTGGTCGTCGACGACCATGACCCGCACCGGGCCGGGCGGCTGCCGCTCGTTCACCGCTCCGCCCTCGGCACGGTCAGTTCCACCTCGGTCCCGGCGCCGGGCGTCGAGACGATCCGGGCCTCGCCGCCCAGGTTGGCGATCCGCCCCCGGATCGACTGGGCCACCCCGAGCCGGCCCTGGGCCGCCGCCTCGTCGAGCCGGCCGTCCGGGATGCCCGGCCCCTCGTCGCGTACGGACACGGTCACCGTCGTCCCCTCGTCCTCGATCAGCACCCAGGCACGGCCGCCGCCGTGCCGTTCGACGTTGTCCAGCGCCGCCGTGGTGGCCGCGGCCAACTCCCGGGCGACCTGCCCGGGCAGGGGCACCGGCGTGGCCGGCGCGGAGACCGAGACCGTCGCGGCGGCGTGGCGGCCGAGCAGGGCACGCAGGTCGACCGGGCCGTCGTCGCCGGGCGCGGGTGGACCGGCCCCGGCGATCAGGGCCCGCAACGCCGCCTCCTGCTCACCCGCCAGCCGGGCCAGCTCTCCCGCCTCCCCCGGCAGGTGGGCGCCGCGCCGCTGCACCATGGCGAGCACCTGGAGGACCGAGTCGTGGATGTCCCGGGCCAGGCGCTCCCGCTCCCGGGTCGCCGCCTCCAACTCCACGGCACGGTGCAGCCGTTCCTCGGCGGTCACCGCCAACCGGGCGACGTGCCCGACCACCACCCCGGCCAGCAGGATGAGGATGACCCCGGTCAGCGACGACTGGCTGATCCGCTCCCGGGTCGCGAGGTCGGCGCCGCCGATCAGCAGAGCGGCGACCGTGCCCCGTCGCCGCCCCCCGGAGACCGCCCAGGCGAGCACCGGGCCGGCGAGCCAGGCCACCGCGAGGGTGGGCACCCCGGCGTGCAGGGCCGCCCGGCCGATCACCCACGGCGTCGCGAGCATGATCGCCAGGACCACCCCGAGGTCGGCCAGGAGCAGGGGCCACGCGCGCCAGGCCGGGCGCGCGTAGCCGAAGGCGGTCACCCCGGTCCAGACGGCCATGGCCAGGACCAGGCCCGCGGCGGCGAGCGGGTGGGCGTAGCGGTCGGCGTCGCGCACGGCCAGCACGCAGACGTACGCGAGGGAGGCCAACCGGAACACCGCGATGGCCCGCCAGAGCGGCACCTCGAACCCACCCGGCGACGACGGCATGGGCGCCACGATGCCACAGGACGTCACGAGCGCAGGGGCCGGCCGATGCGGGTCGGAAAACCCTGACGTACGGTGGAAATGCCGCGAAGTTACTCCACGATCCGCTGTCCGGACGGGCCCATGACGAACGCCGATCCCGACCCACCGCGTACGGTTGTGCCCATAGAACCGTCTCTCCTCATCGCCGACGCCTTCGACCAGGCCCAGGTGACCGAGCTGCGTCACTCGGTCACCTCCTGCGCGCACGCGGCCGGGCTCCGCGGCGAGCGCCTCGACGACTTCGTGCTCGCGGTCAACGAGCTGATCACCAACGCGGTTCGGCACGGTGGCGGACAGGGCTCCCTGCGGCTGTGGCGGCAGGGCGACGAGCTGGTCTGCGAGGTCGCCGACCACGGGCACGGCATCAGCGCCGAGCGGCTGGGCGACCGCAGCCGCCCCGAGCCGGCGACCGTCGGCGGGTGGGGGCTCTGGCTGGCCCGGCAGCTCAGCGACACCATGGCGGTCGAGAGCGGCGACACGGGCACCCTCGTCCGGATCACCGCCGTCGTCGCCGCCCCCGTCGCCCAAGCCGACTGACGCGGCCGCTCAGCCGAAGAGGGCGCTGACCGACTCGCCGTTGTGGATCCGCCGCATCGCCTCGGCCAGCGCGGGCGCCACGGAGAGCACCTTCAGCTTGGGCACCCGCTTCTCCACCGGGATCGGCACCGTGTTGGTGCAGACGATCTCCAGCACACCCTCCTGCTCGCCGAGCCGCCGCAGCGCTCCGCCGGAGAAGAGACCGTGGGTGCAGGCCAGGCGGATCGACCGGACGTTCCGCCCCCGCAAGTGGTCCATCAGCTCGATCACCGTGCTGCCCTTGGCGATCTCGTCGTCCAGCACGATCACGTCCCGGCCGTCCACGTCACCGATCACCGCGCTGATCGTGACCTTGTCGTCGCTGAACCGCTGCTTCGCGCCGGCGGCCACCGGCGTGCCGAGCATCCGGGCGAAGGCCGCCGCCTCCTTGGCGTTGCCGAGGTCGGGCGAGACGACGACACTGTCGGCGAGGTCGTAGCGCTTGAAGTGGGTGGCCAGCTCACGCAGCGCGTGCAGGTGGTCGACCGGCACGCTGAAGAAGCCGTGCACCTGCGGCGAGTGTAGCGTCATGGCCAGCACGCGATCCGCGCCGGCCGAGGTGAGCAGGTCGGCGACCAGCCGCCCACCGATCGAGATGCGGGGTGCGTCCTTCTTGTCCGACCGGGCGTACGCGTAGTGCGGTAGCACCACGGTGATCCGGCCGGCGGAGGCGCCACGGGCGGCGTCGATCATGAGCAGCAGCTCGACCAGGTGCTCCTGCACCGGCGGCACCAGGGGCTGGATCAGGAAGACGTCCCGCTCCCGGCAGTTCGCCTGGAGCTGCACTTCCAGGCAGTCGTTCGCGAACCGGGACACCCGTACCGGGTGCAGCGGCACGCCCAACTGGGTGCAGATCTCGGCGGCGAGTTCGGGATGGGCGGTTCCGCTGAAGACGGCGATGTCACGCACGTTCGCACATCGTACGGCCGATCTCTCGCCGGGCGGGGCGGCGGCAGCGGTCGGCACGGCGGCGTGGCTTTGGGTACGGTGCTGCCGTGACCGGAGAGTACGTCGCCGCCATCGATCAGGGCACCACCTCCTCGCGGTGCATCGTCTTCGACCGGGCCGGGGACGTCGTCTCCGTGGCGCAGCGCGAACACCGGCAGATCTTTCCCCGCCCCGGGTGGGTGGAGCACGACGCCGAGGAGATCTGGGCCAACGTCGAGCAGGTGGTGCGCGAGGCGCTGGACGCCGCCGGCGCCGACCCGTCCGGGCTGGCCGCGGTGGGCATCACCAACCAGCGGGAGACGACGCTCGTCTGGGACCGGGCGACCGGCCGACCGGTGGCCAACGCGATCGTCTGGCAGGACACCCGGACCGGGCCGCAGCTGCGCGCGCTCGACGAGACGCACGGCGAGGAGTGGTTCCGGGCCCGCACCGGCCTTCCGCTGGCCACCTACTTCGCCGGCCCCAAACTCCGCTGGCTGCTGGAGCACACCGACGGTCTGCGGGCGCGCGCCGAGGCCGGTGAGGTGCTGTTCGGCACCATGGACAGTTGGCTGATCTGGAAGCTGACCGGCCGGCACGTCACCGACGTGACCAACGCCAGCCGCACCATGCTGATGGACCTGACCACCCTGGACTGGGACGCCGACCTGCTCGACGCGATGGGCGTACCAGCCGCGATGCTGCCGGAGATCCGCGGCTCCGCCGAGGTCTACGGCACGGCCACCGGCGTGCTCGCCGGGGTGCCCGTGGCCGGCGCGCTCGGCGACCAGCAGGCCGCCCTGTTCGGGCAGACCTGCTTCCAGCCCGGCGAGGCCAAGTGCACCTACGGCACGGGCAGCTTCCTGCTGCTCAACACCGGGGCCAGCCCGGTCACGTCCGCACACGGCCTGCTCACCACCGTGGCCTACCGGATCGCCGGACAGCCCGCCGCGTACGCGCTGGAGGGCGCCATCGCGGTGACCGGCTCGCTGGTGCAGTGGCTGCGGGACAACCTCGGTCTGATCTCCACCGCGCCCGAGGTCGAAGATCTCGCCCGCACCGTCGACGACAACGGCGGCTGCTACGTCGTCCCGGCCTTCTCCGGGCTGTTCGCGCCGCACTGGCGCAGCGACGCCCGCGGGGTGATCGCCGGGCTCACCGGGTACATCACCAAGGGTCACCTGGCCCGGGCCGTGCTGGAGGCGTCGGCCTGGCAGACCCGGGAGGTGGTCGACGCGATGAACGCCGACTCCGACGTGGCGCTGCGCCGGTTGCGGGTCGACGGCGGCATGACCGCCAACACGCTGCTGATGCAGTTCCTCGCCGACGTGCTCGACGTGCCGGTCGTCCGCCCCCGGATCACCGAGACGACCTGCCTCGGCGCCGCGTACGCGGCCGGGCTGGCGGTCGGCTACTGGCCGGACCTGGCCACGCTTCGGGCGCACTGGCGCTCCGACGCCGAGTGGACCCCGGCGATGGACCCGGCACACCGCGAGCGGGAGCTGCGCAACTGGCGCAAGGCGGTGCAGCGCACCCTCGACTGGGTGGAGTGAGCCGCCCGCCACCGGGTGTGGGAGCCCGCCTATCGGGTAGGCGCGGCTACTGCTCCGGCGGCCCCTCGCCGGGAGAAGGAGGCTCGGATGTCGCGCATGGGCCAGGCACCGTCCCGGGACGGCGAGTTCGAATTCTGGCGCAACCACTCCCAGATCTCGCTCCAGCCGGTCGCGGCGCCCTCGATCCTCGGCCTGTTCGGCTTCGCCGCCGCCACCTTCGTCGTGGCGACGAACCTGGCCGGCTGGTACGGCACCCCGGACACGCAGACCTTCCTGTTCCCGTTCGCCGCGTTCACCGGCGGCCTCGCGCAGTTCCTCGCCGGGATGTGGGCCTACCGGGCCCGCGACGGCCTGGCCACCGCCATGCACGGGATCTGGGGTGCCTTCTGGCTGGCGTACGGGGTGCTCTTCCTGCTCGTCGCGGTGGGGGTGCTCACCCCACCGACCCCGTTCGTGGCGCTCGGCTACTGGTTCATCGCGCTCGCCGCGATCACCTGGTCCGGCGCGCTGGCCGCGCTCGCCGAGAACCTCAGCCTCGCCGTCACCCTGATCGCGCTCGCCGCCGGCGCCACCTGCCAGGCGATCGGCCAACTCGCCGACGTCTCCGGCTGGCGGACCGTGGGCGCGTGGTTCTTCGTCATCTCGGCCGTGGTGGCCTGGTACACGGCCACGGCGATGCTGCTGGAGTCCGCGTACCGGCGGGTCGTCCTGCCGATGGGCCGGCGCGAGGCGCCGGACCGGCCGGGCAGCCAGCCCCGGCACGTCATCCAGTTCGTGGCCGGCGAGCCGGGCATCAAGGTCGGGCAGTGACCCGCCGGATCAGCGCCCGCGCCCCGGGAGAGCGCGGGCACCACCCCGCCGTCACTCCCAGCGCAGGCCCGTGAGCGTCTCGTAGACGTCGACGTAGCGGGCACGGGTCGCCTCGACCACGTCGGCCGGCATCTCCGGCGCCGGGGCCTGCTTGTTCCAGCCGCTGTTGGTGGCCCAGTCCCGCACGTACTGCTTGTCGTAGGAGAACTGGACCCGCCCCGGCTGGTACGACCGGGCCGGCCAGAACCGGGAGGAGTCGGAGGTCAGAAGCTCGTCGCCGAGGACCAGGGTGCCGTCCGGCGCCCAACCCAGCTCAATCTTGGTGTCGGCGACCAGGATGCCCCGGTCCGCCGCGATCTCGGCGCCGCGACGGTAGACGTCGAGGGTGATCTGGCGCAGCCGCTCGGCGGTCGCCTCACCGACCTTGTCCACCACATCGGCGTACGTGATCGGCTCGTCGTGCTCACCGAACGGCGCCTTGGTCGACGGGGTGAAGATCGGCTCGGGCAGGATCGACGCCTCCACCAGGCCACGCGGCAACGGGACGCCGGAGACCGAGCCGGTCCGCTCGTACTCCCGCAGGCCGCCACCGGTGAGGTAGCCGCGCGCGACACACTCGACCGGGAGCATCTCCAGCCGTCGGACCCGGATCGCCCGGCCGGCGTACTCCGCCGGCACGTCGGTCGCCGAGATGACATGGTTCGGCACCAGGTCCGAGAGCTGCTCGAACCACCACAGCGACAGCGCGGTGAGCAGGCGGCCCTTGTCCGGGACCGGCGTCGGGATCGCGACGTCGTAGATCGAGATGCGGTCGGAGGCGACCAGGATCAGGTCGTCGCCGTCGGCGTAGACGTCCCGAACCTTGCCCGAGTGCAGAAGTTCCACGCGGCCTAGTAGACCATGTGTCCTGCGTACGCCGGCCAGGGGTGGCCGGGCGTATCGACGGGTCCGCGCACGGTGGGCGGCGAGTGGCCGGACGGACGTTGACACTTCCGGGCGGTGCCTGCGTGAATGGGCCGGCCATCCCCTTCGTCACCCCTCAGGAGCCCCGCGTGCCCGCTGCCCGAGCGTCGCTTTCCGGCCCCGGCGCCGACCCGGGCCGACGCCGGCTGCTGGCCGCGCTGCTGGGGGCGCCGGTGCTGGCCACCGGCGGCGGGCTCAGCGGGTGCAGCGGCGGTCCCGCGGCCACCCCGGAGGACGACGGGCCGGTGACGTTGTCGGTCTTCTGGTGGGGCAACGCCAAGCGGGCCGAGCTGACCGAACGGGCCCTGCGCCTCTACACCGAGCGCAACCCGCGGGTCGGCTTCCGGGTCACCTGGCAGGGCGCCGACGGCTACTATGACCGGCTGGCCACCCAGGCCACCGGCGGGAACGTGCCCGACATCGTCCAGGTCGACGACACGGTCCTCACCGAGTACGCCCAGCGCGAGATCCTCCTCGACCTCAGCGCCCACGTCGCCGACCACCGGCTGGACCTGCGCAACCTGCCCGACGGGCTGGCCCGCTACGGCCAGGTGGACGGCCGGACGGTCGGCGTCGCGGCGGGGCAGACGGCGGCGGCGGTGGTCTTCAACCGGACCGTGCTGCGCCAACTGGACCTGCCCGAGCCGCACACCGGCATGACCTGGGCCGAGTACGTCGCCTGGGCCGAGCGGGTCACCACGGCCAGCCGGGGCCGCGTCGCCGGCACCACGGACCCGTCCGGCGACTACCGGGCGCTGTGGCTGTGGCTGCGCGGCCAGGGTGGCGAGCTCTACCGGGGCCGGAAACTGGGCTTCACCGTCGAGGACCTGGTGAACTGGTTCGAGCTGTGGCAGCGGGCCCGGGCCGGGCGGGCCACCCCCGGCGCCGCCCTGGTCGAGCAGGCGGACAGCGGGGAGCCGGCCCGGCAGCTGGTGGTCTCGGGGCTGACCGCCGCCTCGTTCGCCTGGTCGCACCAGCTCCCCGAGCTGCAACGCCTCACGAAGGCCGACCTGGGTGTGGCGGGCTTCCCCGGCTCCACCGGCGCGCAGTGGGCGCGGGCGTCGATGTACTGGTCGGTCTTCCGCGGCTGCCGGCACCCGAACGTGGCGGTCGACGTCCTCAACTTCCTCACCGGCAACGGCGCGGCCGGCGCCGTGCTCGGGTACGAGCGGGGGCTCAGTCCGAGCCAGGCCGTACGCCGAGCGGTGGACGGCGACGTCACCGATCCCGCGCAGCGACGCGTAGCCGCCCTCGGCGACACCCTCGGACTGGCCGTCGGGCCGGCTCCGGCGCCGCCCCCGAAGGGGCACACCCGGGTCCGCTCCCTGCTCGTCGCGGCCGCAGAGAGCGTCCGGTCGGGCGGGGTCCGCCCCCGCCCGGCGGCGACCCGGTTCCTCGCCCAGGCCGACGGCGCGCTGAACGCCTGACGCGCGAAGCGCCGGACCGCCCCGAAGCGGGTCAGCGCGGCGGGCCGCCCCGGCGATTGCGCATCAGGCGCAGCAACAGGAGCACGATCACCACGACCACCACGAGGCAGCACAGCAGGCCGATGACCCCGAAGCCGCCGCGTGAGCGACGCCGGGCGGCCTCCACCACCAGCTCGCCCGTCCCGCTCGCCGCCCACGCCGCCACCGGCACGTACAGCGCGAGCACGACCCCACCGAGGACCGCGCCGAGCCGGCCCCACCACTTACCGAAAGAAGACATGCCCACATCCTCGCCGAGATGCGCAACATCGGCAGCGCACCGTCGGGGACACGCGGGCCCGGTCACGTGCCGCGTCCGCGTTCCCCACAGCCACGGTGGAGGCGGTCCGGGCGGTGCCCGGGGACGCCGTCACCGGCAGGGCGGGGAGTCGAAGTCCGCCTCGTCGGCGCGGGTCAGCGCGAACTCGACCGTCGGCGTACCGGACCCGGCGACGACCGCGCCGTCCGACCCGAGGTTGGTGAACGACGTCCGGATGGTGAGCCGGTCGCGGTCCCAGTCGCCGTCGAACTCGTTCAGGCGCTGACCCGCCGATTCCGTGTCCGGGCGGGTGTGCAGGCGGAAGCGGGTGCCGAGGTAGGTGACCGGGTCGCCCCAGACCTCGTACCGCTCGACCTGCCCCGCCCGGCAGACCTTCAACACGCCGAAGAGATCCGGGCAGTCGCCGCAGCGGTCGGTCGCGCTGGGCTCGTCGTCGTCCAGGCGCAGGACGACCGGACGGTCGTCACCCGGGCCGTACGGCACCACGCCCTGCCAGTAGCCGGTCAGCGCCGGCTTGCCGGGCAGCGCGAGCGCCCACGGGTTCGCCGCCCAGTGGAGGCCGTAGACGACGCCGGCGCCGAGCACGATCAGCGCCGCGAGCAGGGCGAAGAAGCGGACGTTGCGGGGCTTGCGACGTGGTCGCGGAAGGGCCATCGGACTCTCCTCGGATCGCCCACACCGTACGCGCCACGATCAACCGCGCGCCGCCCCGGAAACCGAAGAACCCGGGCCGGTTTCCCGGGCCCGGGTTCTTCTCTCTCGTAGCGGGGACAGGATTTGAACCTGCGACCTCTGGGTTATGAGCCCAGCGAGCTACCGAGCTGCTCCACCCCGCGTCGGTTCCTTAACTCTACCCCATCCCCGGCGACGATGATCGCGGGGCCTCCGATTCGGCGGCGACCGGCGCCAGGGCGGGTGGGAGGGCCCGGAGCCGGGGGCACACACCGGCACCGACGGCGCCCGCGCCCAGGCCGGGCACGGGCACGGGCACGGGCACGGGCACGGGCACGCGAAGGGTCCACAGTGGCGGCGCCATCGATGGCGAAGGGCCCGCCCCCTGCACTGGGGAACGGGCCCTCACCTGGTGTTTCTCTCGTAGCGGGGACAGGATTTGAACCTGCGACCTCTGGGTTATGAGCCCAGCGAGCTACCGAGCTGCTCCACCCCGCGTCGGTCCGTCAACCGTAGCGCACCGACCCGGGGCACCGCAAAACGACCGTCCGTCCCACCGCCGCCGACCCCGGTGACCTGGGTCGACGTCAGTCGAGCCAGTCCTCGACCGCCCGCACCGCCCGCCGGCTGTCGGCATCGACCTGGGCACGCTCGGCGGAGGTGTTCTCCCAGCCCTGCTCCCACAGCACCGTCACCACGTCGCCGATCCGCACCGCCCGAACCAACCGGACCTGCTCCTCACCCGGTTCACCCGTGCCCTCGGGGTACGGCGCCCGCATCTCGAAGAGCACCGACTCGTCCCCGTACTCCCCCGGGTCCAGCAGCCGCTGCCGCCAGGTCACCCCGGTCTCGTCGGGCCCCTGCCGGGGACAGGAGCGGACGGCCTGCCGCAGCTCCCGCAGGACGTCGTCGGCGCGACCCGGTCGGTAGATGGTGATGCTGTGCAGGTAGCTGCCGTCCGGCACGCTCCCGGGTGGCGTGTTCGCCAGCTTGTAGGCCAGGTTGCGCGCGCGGCGCTGCACCACGGCCGACTCGCTGGGATAGCGGGCCGCGCAGAGCGCCGGCAGCAGCGGCGTCGCGAGCGCCGTCTCCAGGCCCGTCCGGTTCGCCGGCGCGAGGACGAAGAAGGCGCGGTCGGGGATCGAGGTGGGCCGCCGGCGGATCGGCTCGGCGGTGGTCGGTACCACCGGCGGCACGGCCGTCGGCGTGCTCGGCCCGGACGTCGGCGCCGACGGCGACGCGGACGGGCTGGGCGTCGGGCCGGTCGGCACCGGGCCGGGGGTGTCGGCGGGCGGCGGCAGCGGCGCGGGTTCCTCGGCCGAGAACACCAGCCGGCCGCCGGTGGCCACCCCGCCCAGCAGCAACGCCACCGCGAGCGCGCTACCGGTGGCCCGGACGCGGGCCCGACGGTCGGCGCGTCGCCGGACCACCTCGGGGTGGGCCAGTTCCTGGCCGTCGGCGGTGGCGGTGATCGACCGGTAGAGGTCGGAGAGTTCAGCTGACATCGTTCGCCTCCAGCTCCACGGTGGAGAGGTCGGGCAGTAGGGCGGCGAGCCGGGCGCGGCCCCGGGACAGCCAGGACTTCACGGTGCCGACGGCGACCCCGGTCTCCAGGGCGATCTCCTCCACCGGCATGTCGAAGAGGTAGTGCAGGGCCAGGGCCTGCCGCTGAGCGCTCGGCAGCTGCCGCAGCGCGCGGACGAGCAGCACACCGTCCTCGCTCGGCGGCGGCGTGGTGGCCGGTGGTCCGGTCCGGCTCAGCACCCCCCGCCAGCGGTGCAGGCGTCGCCACCGGTCGGTCGCCAGCCGGGCGACCACCAGTCGCAGCCACGCCTCCGGCGCCGGGTGCGCCGAGAGCGTGCCCCACTGCCGCCAGGCCCGGGCGTACGCCTCCTGCACGAGATCCTGCGCCTCGGTGTGCTCGCCGGTGACCGCGTAGCCGTAACGCAGCATCCGCCGGGCGGTGCTGCGGTAGAACTCGTCGAAGCTCTGCGCGTCCCTCACCACTGTTCCCCCTCGTCCGCCCAGTTGCAGGAAGGACGACGCACCGGCGTCCGAGGTTGCGGGCTGTTCGGCCTGGTCGGAAGGGCGACAGACGGGGGCCGGACGTGGTGGAGCCCCCGTCGTCAGGACCGGGTGCGGTCCGACGACGAGGGCTCCGAGAGCTGTCCGGGTTGCGGCGGGTCAGCCGCCCGACCCGACGGGCGGGCTGCCGCTCGACGACGGCGAGGGGCTGCCGCTCGGGGCCGGGCTGCCACCCGAGGTGGGCGTGGCCTGCCCCTGAGCCTGCTGGAAGGCGGTCAGCGCCTCGTCCAGCGCCTTGAGCGCCCGCCCGTACCGCTCGAAGTCACCGGACGCCTGCGCGGCCCGGACCTCGGTGATCGCGGTCTGCACCCGGTCCGCCGCGGCGGCCAGCTCGCCGGTCAGCGGCGGTTCGTCGCCGCCGGTGGGCGGGGGCGGCGGGTTGCCGCCCGTGGGGGGCGGCGGGGTGTTGGTGCCCGGCTGCTGCCCGGCACGCTTGCCCTGCTCGGCGAGCTGCTTGATGCCGTCGGAGATGTTGTCGGCCAGCGCGACGTACGAGCCGCCGTCGCCGTACGACATCAGCACCTTCTGCAGCAGCGGGTACGCGTCCTGCTGGTTGCTCTTCACGTAGACCGGCTCGACGTAGAGCATGCCGTTGCCGAAGGGCAGCGAGAGCAGGTTGCCGTACTGCACCTGCGCCTGGTTGGAGGAGAGCAGGTTCAGCTGCTGCCGGATGTTGGTGTTGGTGTTCGTCATCCGCTGGTGCACCTGCACCGGGCCGGAGATCGCGGTCTGGTCGGGCAGCTCCAGCACCTCCAGCTTCGGCTGCCCGTCGACGTACGACCCGGAGATCAACGCGGCGAGATTCTGCCGCCCGTTCGGCGTCACCGCCGAGGTGAGCTGGAAGCGCGGCCCCTCCTGCCCCGGGAACTCGGTGAACAGGTAGTACGGCGGCTGCTTCTGGCCGCTGTCGGGGGCGTCCGGCACGTTCGGCACCTGCCAGAAGTCCTGCGCCGAGTAGAAGTCGCCGGGGTTGGTCACGTGGAACTTGGTGAGCAGGTTGCGCTGCACCTTGAACAGGTCGGCCGGGTAGCGGAAGTGCTCGGCCAACTCGGCGGGGATGTCCTTCTTCGGCAGCACCAGGTCACCGCCGAACGCCTTGTTCCAGGCCTTCAGCACCGGGTCGTTCTCGTCGAACTCGTAGAGCCGGACCGTTCCGTCGTACGCGTCGACGGTGGCCTTGACCGAGTTGCGGATGTAGTTCACGTTCTCCCGGGCGAGCTGGAACGTGCCCCGGCCGGTCAGCTCGTCGGTGGTCTCCTCGCGCAGGTTGACCCGCTCGGCGTAGGGGTAGGTCGCCGCCGTCGTGTAGCCGTCGACGATCCACTGCACGCGGCCGCCCACCACCGCCGGGTACGGGTCACCGTCGAGCGTGAGGAACGGCGCGACCTTCTCCACCCGGTCCCGCGGGTTGCGGACGTAGAGCAGCTTCGAGTTCTCGTTGACCGCGCCGGACAGCAGGAAGTTCGACTCCTGCTCCTTGATCGCGTAGAGCAGCCGGCGGGGGAACGAGCCGATCGAGACGCCACCCTCACCGGTGTAGGTGTACGACTCGCCGCCGCCCTCGCCGACCGGCCGGTCGAACTCGGCCTTCTTGTTCGGGTCGGTCTGACCGACGATCGCGTAGTCGCCGTCCTCCATCCGCTCGCCGTAGTAGATCCGCGGCTGGGTCGCCGGGATCTGCTCGGTCTGCGAGGAGCAGGCCTCCTGCGTCTTCTCGCCGAGGAAGCCGGAGACGAAGAACGGCTGGCCGCCGCAGACGACCTGGTTGGCGGGGGCCGCCACCAGCCCGTAACCGTGCGTGTACACGGTGTGGCGGTTGATCCAGGTGTTCTGCTGGTCGGTCAGCTCGCCGTAGTTGATCTCCCGGACGCCGACCACGTAGTCGGAGGTCTTGCCGTTCACCCCGTAGCGGTCGATGTCCAGCTTCGGGCCGAAGTCGTAGAAGCCCCGGACCTGCTGGAGCTGGGTGTACGTCTCGCTGACCAGCTGCGGGTCGAGCAGCCGGACGTTCGGCACGACCGAGGTGTCGGTGGCCAGGCTCGCCGGTGGTGTGAGGTTGTCCGCCGCGTACGCCGTGGTCTTCGTGCCCGCCAGCCCGAAGGCCGTCCGGGTCGCGTCGATGCTGCGCTGGATGTACGGCGCTTCCTTCTCCTTGGCGCTCGGCTTGACCTCGAAGGTCTGCACCGCCCAGGGGTAGATGCCGCCGATCGCGACCGCGGAGACGCCCAGCAGGGCCAGCGAGATGCCCGGCCAGACCAGGTTCCGCATCCACGCGTTGGAGAAGATGATGATCGCGACCGCCACGACGATCGAGATGTACGCCAGGATCTCCTTCGCCGGCAGCAGCGCGTTGACGTCGGCGTAGCCGGCGCCGTAGAGCTTGGCGCCCTCGTTGTACTCCAGCAGCATCGCCCGCCGGTCCAGCACGTACGCGATGGCCTTGAGCCCGACGAACACCGCGACCAGCGTGCTCAGGTGGGCCCGGGCCGCGTTGGTCATCCGGTCGCCGACACCCTGCAACCGCACCCCGCCGAAGAGATAGTGCACGGCCAGCGCCCCGACCACGGCCAGCACCACCGCGGTGAAACCGACGCCGAGCAGGTAGCGCCAGAACGGCAGCTGGAAGACGTAGAAGCCGACGTCGACTCCGAACTCCGGGTCCTTGACGCCGAAGTTCCCGCCGTTGCGGAAGAGCAGCCACTGGTTCCACCGGCTCTGCGCGGAGAGCCCGGCGAAGAGGCCCACGACCCCGGCGACCACCGCGATCCAGGTGCCCAGCCGCGGGCTCAGCGCCATCCGGTAACGCTCCAGCGTGGCCTGCTCGACCGAGTGCGGACGCAGCCGCGGACGCAGCCGGTGGGCCAGCCAGAGGTTGCCACCGACCACCAGCGCCATGGCCAGGCCGACGGCGAGGAAGAGCAGCAGCCGGGTGACGAGCACGCCGGTGAAGACCTGGGTGTAGTCGACCTCGTCGAACCAGAGCCAGTCCGTCCAGGCCTGTACGCCCCACCCGAGCAGCGTGAACAGCACGAACACGCCGACCAGGACAGCGATCGTGACGCGTCCGCGCCGGCTCATTCTCGGCAGGGGGCTGCTGCTACGCATGACCACTGTTGGCTCCGCACGCTCGATGTGATCGGCTCCGACCAGGCAACCAGAGTACGGGGTGTTCCTGAGCGTGGCGTCCCACGGTCACGCCGAGCTGCCGACGGCGGCCCGTCGACGGAAATTCGGCGGGACCGTGGCGGACCGCCGGCAGCGCCGTGGCGGGGTCAGCAGCGGGTCGGCTGGCCTCCCGCCCGCAGCGTCTCGAGTGCGCCCAGCGCCTCGTCCAGCGACCCGACCTTGATCAGCGGCAGGTCGGGCTGCGGGTTGCGGACGGCCTCCGCGCAGTTGTCCGCCGGCACGAGGAACACCTTGGCCCCGGCACGCTTGGCGCCGACCAGCTTCTGCGGGATGCCGCCGATCGGGCCGACCGTCCCCTCGTCGTCGATGGTGCCGGTGCCGGCGATCACCATGCCGCCGGTCAGGTCGGCGGGGGTCAGCTTGTCGATGATGCCGAGGGCGAACATCAGGCCGGCGCTGGGACCGCCGATGTCCTCCAGGTCGATGTTCAGGTTGAACGGGTGCGGCTGCTGCTGCTCGATCTCGACACCGATCCGCGGCCGGCCGTCCTGCTCACGGCTGGTGACCTGCGCGGTGGCCGGCGCGCCGGCCCGCGTGTAGCCGATGGTCAGCGCCGTGCCGGCCGGCTTGGCCCGGATCAGTTCGGTGAGCCGGGCGGCGACCGGCACCGGCTGGCCGTCGACCGAGGTCAGCTGGTCACCCGGCTTGAGCACCCCGTTGGCCGGGCCGTCCCCGGCCACCGTCTTGACGACCACCTTGACCGGGAAGCCCAACTCGCGCAGTGCGGCGGTCTCCGCGCTGGTCTGCGAGGCGGCGAAGTCCTCGGCGTTGCGCTGCTCGACCTGTTCCTGCGACTCGCCCGGCGGGTAGACCAGTTCCCGGGGCACGACCGCCTCGTCCCGCGAGAACCAGCCGACGATCGCCGAGCGGAGCTTGACCGTGGGCTGCACGCCGACCGTGGTGAGCCGCAGCTGACCCGCCGAGGTCGAGGTCTCCCGGCCGGAGACCTGGATGACCTCCTTGCCGTTCTCGCTGCCCAGCGTGTTGACAGTCGGGCCCGGACCGAGCACCACGTACGGAATCGGTGTGCCGAGCACCCCGATGCTGAGCAGGGCGGTGAGCAGGGCACCGAGCAGGACGGTCAGGCCGCGACGTCTCATGCGGCTGAGCGTACCGATCGGTCCGGAGCGCCTCGGCGACCCGCGGGAACGACTTCGCCCTCAGCGCAACGCCAGCGGCGCGACCTGGGGCGTGGCGCGCGTACCGTAGACGTCGTGCCTGATATTCCGTTCGGTTTCGCGCTTCCGGGTGGGCAGCCACCAGACCCCAACGATCCCGCGCAGATGCAGCAGTTCATGTCGCAGTTGCAGCACCTGCTCTCCACGTCGGGCAGCGGGCCGGTCAACTGGGACCTGGCGCGGCAGGTGGCGGCGAGCCAACTCGCGGCCGCGGGCGACCCGGCGGTGTCGCCCTACGAGCGCAACGCGGTGGAGGAGGCGCTCCGCCTGGCGGATCTCTGGCTGGAGCCGGCCTCCGCCCTGCCGTCCGGCATCCAGACCTCGGTGGCCTGGAACCGGAACGAGTGGATCTACAAGACCCTGGACGTCTGGCGCAAGCTCTGCGACCCGGTGGCCAGCCGCATGGTCGGCGCCATGGGCGACCTGGTGCCGCCGGAGGCCCGCGCCCAGCTCGGTCCGATGCAGTCGATGGTGGCCACCCTCGGCGGGGCGCTCTTCGGCGGCCAGCTCGGCCAGGCGCTCGGCTCGCTCGCCGCCGAGGTGCTCTCCGCCGGCGACATCGGGCTGCCGCTCGGCCCGGCCGGCACGGCGGCGCTCATCCCGGCCAACATCAAGGCGTACGGCGAGGGTCTGGAGCTGCCGGAGGACGAGGTCCGCCTCTACGTGGCCCTGCGTGAGGCCGCCCACCAGCGGCTCTTCCAGCACGTCCCGTGGCTGCGCGGGCACGTGCTCAGCGCCGTCGAGATGTACGCCTCGGGCATCCGGGTCAACCGGGAGGCGATCGAGGAGGCGATGGGTCGGGTCGACCCGACCGATCCCGAGTCGATGCAGGCGATCGCGTTGGAGGGCATCTTCACCCCGGAGGACAGCCCGGCCCAGAAGGCGTCGCTCGCCCGGCTGGAGACCGCGCTGGCGCTGGTCGAGGGGTGGGTCTGCCACGTCGTGGACAGCGCGGCCTCGGGCCGGCTGCCGAACGTGGTCCGGCTGGCCGAGGCGTTCCGTCGCCGCCGGGCCGCCGGCGGCCCGGCGGAGCAGACCTTCGCCGCTCTGGTCGGTCTGGAGCTGCGCCCGCGCCGGCTGCGCGAGGCGGCCGCGCTGTGGGCGGCGCTCACCGAGCACCGCGGCATCTCCGGGCGTGACGCGCTCTGGGGCCACCCCGACCTGCTCCCCTCCGAGGACGACTTCGCCGACCCGGTCGCGTTCGCGATGTCCGAGTTCGACCTGAGTGAGCTGGAGGGGTTCGACTTCAGCGCCCCCGGCGGCCCTGAGGAGCAGGCGCCCGGCGAGCCGGAGCGCCGGCCGGACGACGGCACCGACGACGACAAGCGGCCCTGAACCGCCGTTCCCCGGCCGGTGTCGCGCTGGCGACGCCGGCCGGGGATCTCTCTCCATCCGTCGGGCCCCGCCGACCACGGATCCACCAGCTGATCCGCTGGTCGGACGGGAGTCGCCGGCCGCCCGCTCAGTCGCCGGAGAGCAGGGCGCGGGTGGCCTCCCAGCCCTCCAGGGCGGGGTCGAGAGTGGCCAGGTCGGCCGGGCCGCGCAGCCGCCGCCAGGCCGGAGTGACGGCCAGGTCGCCGGGTTGCGGCGCCGCGGCCCGGACCGCCGCCGGCAGCGAACGGTCCAGGTCCAGCGTCGGCAGCCAGTCGGGGACGGGCAGCCGTACCGCTACGCCCAGTAGGCCGGGGCCGTTCTCGGCCGGGGCCACCGCGGCCGGTCGGCTGGTCAGCGGCCGGAGCAGCTTGCCGATGGTGAGGCCGGGCAGGTCGGGGGCGTCGGGGGCGACCACCGCCGCCTGCTCGTAGCCGCTCAGGGCCGCGAACACCGCGTTGGGCGTCGACTCGGTGACCTCGTGGACAGCCGTGTCCGGCCAGGTCACGGCGTCGGCGAGCCAGCGGTCCGCCGGGGTGACCGCCACGGCCGTGTCGACCTCGTTCAGGGTGGCGAGCAGGTCGACGGTGTCCTCGGCGAGCGCCGTGCGCCACCGCTCCGGATCGACACCGGGCGGAGTCCACGCCACCGGGCCGAGCAGGGCCACCACCACGCGCCGCACCACGCCCCGACCCTAGTCGTTCAGTCGGTGAGGGCCGGCACGCAGGCCGCCGCCGCGACACCCTCCAGGTAGCCGCGGGCGCGCTCGGCCTTCGGATAGCGGCCGACCAACGCCCAGAACGCGCTGTTGTGACTGGGCACGATGAGGTGGGCGAGCTCGTGCAGGAGCACGTAGTCGATCACCCAGTCCGGCATCTCCTGGACGCGGTGCGAGATGCGGATGGTCCGGTCGGCGGGAGTGCAGGAGCCCCAGCGGCCGTTCTGGTTGGTCACCCAGCGGACGCTGGCCGGAACGGCCTGGGCGCCGTACTCGGCGAGGTGGGCGGTGATCAACCGGGTGGCGCGGGCGAGCAGCTCGGCGTCGGAGCGGCCCAGGCGCCCCTCCCGGGCCGCGAGCCGGGCCAACATGCGGTCGACCCACTCGCTCTCCTCGGCCCGGGAGAACTGGTCGGGGATCAGGACGACGACACGCTCACCGTCGCGGTACGCGGACACCGTGCGTCGCCGGCGCTGGCTGCGCCGCACCTCGACAACCGGCTTGCGCACGCCTGCCATCACAGACCCGCGCAGCCTCGGTTTGCTGCCACGAGGGAAAGTTACTGCGTAGTGACCAGGGGTCGGAAGGGTCAACCCCGCGACACGCGCCCGGAAGATGGTGATTGGTCGCCAGGAGTCCCGAAAATTTTCTTGCCGATCACCGCGAAGCGTCACCGTCACCCTTCGTGGCGGGCCGCCGGGACGTCACCTGCGGCGCGACGGCACCCCCTCCACGTTAGGTGATCAATCCACGCGTCCGTCGTCGGGGGACCCCCTGGCGGGTCATCTGAGCGGATTCAGTCGGCGTGTCCCCGCCAAACTGACTTATCCGACGTTCTTCGCCGTGCACACTCTCGTCGTCGGCTTCCTCACAGTGTCGATGCACAGCTGACATGGAACCGCCCACACCTGGGTAGGGTCCGCGGACCAGCGGCCACTGGATGGCCGAGGAGAAAGACCCAGCGCCGGCGCCCCGCGTGGCCCGCCGCCGGGAGGACCGCCGGGACGGCATAGCCGGCGGACGAGACGAGGAGGGCACCGTGGCCGACCAGGCCCAGACCTACAACGGTTACTGCGTGAAGTGCAAGGAGAAGCGGGACTTCGAGGGGCACGTCGAGGTCTCGAAGACCGGGATGAACATGGCCAAGGGCAAGTGTCCGGTGTGCGGCACAACAGTGAACCGCATTCTCGGCAAGGCCAAGGTCTGACGGACCGCGACCGAACGGGGGTGGGGTGGCCGTCGGCCACCCCACCCCCGTTCGTCGTCACGGTCCGCTCACTGTCGCGTGCCCGACAGTAGTTACCGGCCGGTTGTGGACAACACGCGTTTCCCTGTGGACAGCGCAGGACAGAAACCCGCGCACCTGTGGACAACGACCCACCCACCGCACTGACACGGTCACGATTCGTTGTCATGGCCCGCACCCCGCTGCCCCGCCCGACCCCGTTGCCCCGCCCGACCCTGCTGCCCGGCCTGACCCGACTGTGGCGGGACCGGCACACCCTCCAACTCGGCCTCGGTTCCGAGCGCGCCGTCGTGCTGGAGATCACCGATCCGCGTGCCGCCCGGCTCCTGGACCTGCTCGACGGCACCCGTAGCGAGCGGGGTGTCCTGGCCCACCCGGCCGCCGTCGACCTCGGCGTCGAGCAGGCCCGCACCCTGATCGACGCGCTCCGGGCCGCCGGCCTGCTTGTACCCCGGCACACGCTGCTCCCCCGCGACCTCGCCGGTCCGGCCCGGGCCCGCCTCGGGGCGGAGGCCGGCGCGCTGGCCCTCGCCGCCGCGCGGCTGCCGACCACCCCGGCGCAGGTGCTCCGCCGACGACGCGCCGCCCGGGTGCTGGTCACCGGCTCCGGACGGCTCGGCGCGGCGGTCGCTTTGGCGCTCGCCCAGGCCGGCGTCGGCCAGGTCACGCCGGAACTCACCGGCACGGTGCAGCCCGCCGACCTGGTCGGCAGCGGCATCCCCGCCACGGATGTGGGCCGCCCCCTCGCCCCCGCGGTCCGCGAGGCGGTCGACCGGGCCGCTCCCGGCACCGCGGGCACGGGGCGACGCGGCCGGGTCGACCTGGTGGTCCAGCTCGGCACGGACCGTCCGGCGGCCCTGATCGCGGCCGGGTACGCCCAGCGCCGCCAGCCGCATCTGCTGATCTCGGTCCGGGAGGGGGTGGTGGTGGTCGGGCCACTGGTCCGGCCACCATCTGGGCCGTGCCTGAACTGCGTCGACCTGCACCGCACCGACCGCGACCCGGACTGGCCCCGGCTGGCGGCCCAGCTCGCCGGCGGCGGCCCGAACGAGGCGTGCGCCACGGCGACCCTGCTCGCCGCCGCCGGTTTCGCGACCGCGGAGGCGCTGGCGCAACTCGACGGGGGCAGCCCGGAGACGGTCGGCGGGGCGGTCGAGATCGACGGGCCGGGACGTGTGCGCCGGCGGAGCTGGCCGCCGCACCCCTCCTGCGGCTGCGCCCGCCGACGCCGCTGAACGACGCACCGGCGGCACCCACCGGCGCCGCCGAACGACGGACCGCGGCGCCCGCCCATCCCTCGCGCCGGGCCGCGCGGCGGGTTCGCGCCGCATCCGGGCCCGCCAGGGTGTCCTCCGGCGCGCGGTCTCGGCCCTCCCGTCCGGACCTTACGACGGGTGCCCGGCCGCTCAGCAGCCGCGGGACCGCCGCGTCGGTAACAATGACCGGGTGACCGACATCCCGCGCCGGGCCGTGTCCCGGACCGCCAAGCTCGCCTCACTGCCGCTCGGCTT